>JAZRJU010000023.1:0-67838 GCA_045645965.1 Bacteroidaceae bacterium | reverse complement strand
AAGCAATAGCCCACACCAAAGGATATGCAGGTAGCCAATAATGGCTGTACATACCAACGATGTGGTGCTATCGCTATCATCTTCACTCTAAATGGAATTTTGCGAGAATTTCACTTATGAAGATAATTTCAATAACACCTTATTCGGTAAGATCCTTCCTCACACCACCGCTGTGGTGACGGAATTCGAGGCAAAGGTACAAGTTTTTTCCGGAATAGCAAATGGAAGAGGTAATTTAGGCTTGCACTTGCTTACTTATGTATTCTTTATATGTAATATACAATGCTCGTTTGCGCCAAGATTCGCGCCAAATTGTGTAGTAAGCTCATTCGCGCCATTTACTGGCTCACTCCTGATAGACTTGCTGTTTACCTCCAAAGTGGTCCGTTCTTTCAATTTACTTGAAAGCCTATTTATAAATGCATTTTTAGGACAAGTATACCTAAGCACAGAGCAATTGCCAATGAAAGCAAAGTTCCAGTCAGGACATATTCTGACTTTTCATCACCTTTAGATGCTTCGCTAAAACGAAGAATAGACTTTGCCGCAATTAAAAAACCGATGGCCTCATATTGAGACATAATAACAAATACAAGTATAAGTCCACGCTCCAACCAGCCAATCAATTCTCCAGAATGGAAATTTCCGTGTTCATCATTTTTTGTTGGGTTTACATTGACTTTGCAAGTTTCAAGAATAAGCAATATCAAGATATTTGCAGGCTTTAATGCCAACAATAAACCTACCATAGTCTTTAATCTTAGAGGATGATTTATGATTAATTCTTGCAAGCATTCAGGAAGGCTCCAATCGTTATTCCAATGGAGGTACGCTGAAAACCAAATGTAAGCACCCACGACAATTATAGCAATATGCACAATTTGGTCAGCGAGAAATATCCACAAATCATTTCGTTTGTTTTCCCCCGGAATAACTTCATTTTGGGCATTTGTAGTAAGAACTCCCATTTTTGATTGCACATAAGACTTTAAACAATCTGTCAAAAAGTGTATTATCATTATACCAAGGGCAAGCCACCATCCGCGGACATCCCATATGGCAATCCACGACAGAATACCAATAATCAAAGAATGCAACCACAAACTTTTACCTTTAACAGAATAGAGGAATTTGTTTTCGCAGGATTTCTTTGTCTGCAGGTAGAAATCTCCCAAGATATGGGCAACGATAAGATTGAAGATTAAATAGTGTATCATAGTTGTTTTGTTATTTTACGGTAATAAATAATCGCTTGTTCTATTGCACTCCAACCGATGTCTTTCAAAGTTTGGTTGACTCCAGAAACGGATATCCCCATTTTCTCAGCAGTCTTACTAGTATCAGAGGCAAGTATTCTTTCACATAGGGTTTCGCATTTACGTGCCGTTGCGTTATTCAACAGTTGATTAACCAAGGTTAGTATCACCTGCAATGCTTGTTCATATTCTTCATTTTCCATTGAGATTGCAAATGAATACTTGGCTCTTCCTTTCAGTTTGCTCAATGTACGTCCCGAACGATAAATGGCATCACCATCCATCATATCTAAATTACGGTCAATGGTCTTCATTTCACCAATGCCGATAGCTATTCGAAGCCCATATCTGTTAAATCTTTTCGAATCATTAACATCACTTGGCTCATATGATTTGACCAGAGTCTTTAATATGAGTGCTGCTTCGAAAGCATCCTCTGGACAATCCATAACACACTCTATAGAATCCCCCTTAACTATACGTCCCCAAAATCCTTGGTAACGTAGCTCTAGAGTGCTCAGACATTTTTTCAACTTCTCATTGAGTTCAATCATGGCTTCTTTTGAGAGAGAAGTTGATGATACTACATCTGCTGATATTGTTGCATACATATTTTTCTATTTTACAAGTGGTATTACTTGTTATCTGTCATTGCAAGCGCATTGACTTGTTTTTGCTTATTACAAGCGATTTCGCTTGCAAATATAATAAGATTTCTTTATTTGATGGAATAAATGACTAATAATTGTGTTATTATAGTGCGTAAAGTCGGCTCTTAATAATAAAAGTGACCCGTCAGCAGTTCAATAGGATGCTGACGGGGACTATTATTACTAACATACACTTAGTTACAACTTCATAGAGTTCCCACGCTTTTGAGCTTGCTCATATCTGCCTATAGCAACATCATCCACTTCGCGAACAGCCTTGCTGTACTCGCTATTGGATAGGTTCTTTTTCTTGTCAGCCGTGAACACGAGGAATATTTCAGCATAGGCACTCCTTCGCTTACGGATGTGCTGAAACTGAGAATGTTTGAAAAGGGTTTGAGCAAAACAATTGGACAAAACTATTGGGGGGTAAAACTACCTCGCTCGTCCGCTCATCTCAGCGTCCTTTTCGCGCAAAGCCTGCAAGTCTTCAGCAATAGCGTTATAGGACAGGTAGTCTTTGCCTCCTTCGCGTGAGATAAAGATAAGGGTGATTTGGGTTTAAGTTCAGGGGATGATGACTGCTTTATTCTGTCCTCTTCAACCTCAGAGTCTTCTCGCAGTATTCCACAACGGCAGGGCGGTGGGTGATGAAGAGGATGGTCTGGTGCTTCTCCTTGGCTTGCAGGGCAATGTTTTCTATCAGCTGGCGCTCTGTTTCGGTATCCAGGGCGCTGGTGGCTTCGTCCAAAAGGAGGATATTGCCCTGGCGCAGGAGGGCACGTGCTATGGCAATGCGCTGGGCCTGTCCTTCCGACAGACCAGTTCCGCCTTCGCCACAGACAGTATCCAGGGCATCGGGGAGCGAGAGGATGAAATCGGCACATGCCATGTCGATGGCTCTGTGCATATCCTCTTCGGTGGCGTCAGGATTGCCCAGGAGCAGATTGTCGCGGATGGTGCCGCTGAGCAGGGTGTTGCCCTGGGGAACGTAGACAAGGTTGCAACGGGTATCTGGAGATGCCGTAGCAGAAGAGTTCTCGTCGTAGAACTCCACACGTCCCTGAGTGGGGGAGAGCAGAGCCAGGATGAGGCGTATGAGCGTTGTCTTGCCGGCACCAGTCTCGCCCAGGATGGCAGTTGTGCTGCCCGGAGTGAAGTCGAAGGAGAAATTGTCCAGAATATTGCGGTGGCCGTCCTGATAGCGGTAGGTGACGCTGCTTAGGCGTATGCCTGCCCCGTGGGGGAAGAGCTGCTTTTGGGTGGTCTCCTCCATAGGAGTCTGTTCCAGTTGCTCCATGCGCTCGGCTGCTGTGAGTGCTCCGATGATGGTGGGCACGAAGCGCGTCATCTCGCGGAACGGACCTTGTATCTGGCCAACCAACTGTATGAACGCCAGCATGGTACCGTATGTTATGGCTCCGGCATCCAGTCGGTACACACCCCAGATGAAGGTGAGCAGGTAGCCAGCCGTGAAACCGAGGTTGACGGTGAGGTTGCTGAAACTGGAAAACAGAGTCTTGTGCTTTACCTGATCCTGCAATCTGCCCTGAGTCTGCGACAGACGCTCCACCATGCCATCGGTCTGTTCCAGGGTCTTCAGTACCATGCGGTGCTGGATGCTCTCTTGCAGGATGCTTTGTATGCGGCTGTCGGTGTTGCGGATCTCACGTGTCAGTATCCGCATCTTCTTGATGTATATCTTGCTGAGCAGCAGGAAGAGCGGTGCCACAACGAGGACTATAAGTGCCAGCCAGGGGTCGAAGTGGAAGAGGTAGAGGAATGCGAAGACCAGGCGCACGCAGACACAGAGGGCGGCAGGCAGGGTGTCGGTGATGACGGAGGTTATCTCGTTGGCGTCGCGTATCAACCGGTTCATCACGTCGCCCGAGTGGAACTGCTCCTTGCCCTTCCACACGCTGTGCATGAGTCGTGCAAAGGCTCTCAGCTGCATCAGGTTCTGGCTCTTTACACCCAACAGGGCGCTGCTCCATTGGCGGGCAAAGGAAATGGAGATGTTTGTCAGGCCTATGCCAATGAGCAATGCGCACCCCATCCATAGCGGATGTGCGCTTTCGCCGGTTGCTGTGTCTATGGTCATCTTTGTTGCCCAGATGAAGGCAAAGTCCATGGCTACGACAATCAGCCCAAGGACGATATTCACTATGGACTTCATTCTGATGCCGTGGCTTGTTCTCCAGAACCAGGCAAACAGGTGGCTTATCTGTTGGGGTGTTGCCATATTAGTGTTCTATTCTCTGGAATCTGCTCCCCACATGAGTTTGTCTCTCAGTGTGGAGAAGAAACTGCCCTTGCTGCGCTTGAGCACATTGATGGTGTAGGGAGCCTTGCGTATGGTTATGGTTGTATCCTCGGTGGCAGATTCGCTACGTCCGTCCACGGAAAGCAGGAAGTTGTGCGAACGGCTTTTCACCTTCATGCGTACGATGGCATCGGCAGAAAGTGTCAGGGGGCGTACTGTCAGCGAGTGTGGCGCTACCGGAACCAAGCCAATGATTTTTGTACCTGGCACTATGATGGGACCGCCTACGGACAGAGCATATCCTGTACTTCCTGTTGAGGTGTTCACGATGAGGCCGTCGGCCTGGTAGGTGGTGAGGAACTCGCCGTTTATCTCCACGTCGATGCTGATCATTGAGGAGATGTCGTGCTTCAGCACCGCTACTTCGTTCAGAGCGTAGGGATAGCCCTGTATGTCATCACCGTCCTTTTCCACCATCAGCACCGTGCGCTCCTCAATGCGGTATGTGTTGTTGTAGATGTGGTCGATGGCAGATGCTATGTCTTCTGCCTGGTAGTCAGACAGAAATCCCAGCCGGCCCATGTTTATGCCAAGGATGGGCATACCTTTGTCGCCCACGCGTCTAGCAGCCTCCAAGAAAGTGCCGTCGCCACCCATGGAGATGACGAAGTCGGCATGGAAGTCGTTGCCCTCAATCAATGCCTCTGGAGTTACTAAGATGCCCAGCTTGTCGGTGAGGTATTCATAGAACTGCCTGTCGATAAGCAAGGACGCGCCACGCTCCAAGAGTATGCCGAGGAGTTGCTCTATGCATGCCGATTTCTTTGCCTGGTATGTGTTGCCAAAGATGGCAAAGCGAAGTTTCTTCATTCGTGTTGTATATGTCTTTCGTGCGCAAAGTTACGATTATTATTTATATTCCTTCGTTCTTTTAGCGAATTTCATTATCTTTGTACGCTATAAAACCTAACAAACTTAGAATACTATGATTTACCAGTTCTTAGCAACAGGCTTTGAGGACATTGAGGCATTGGCACCTCTTGACATTATAAGACGTGCTGGTTTGGACATCACCATAGTAAGCATTACCGATGATAAAGTAGTATATAGCGCCCATGGCGTTGGAGTGGTGGCTGATGCCATTCTTTCAGAAGTGGACTTGACTGGTGCCGACATGCTCGTTCTGCCAGGAGGACTGCCCGGCAGTACCAATCTGGACGAGTGCGAACCCTTGCGCCAGGCCATCCAGAAGCATCATGCCGAGGGCAAGCCCCTGGCAGCCATCTGTGCGGCGCCCATGGTATATGGCCATCTGGGTATCCTGGAGGGTGTGAAGGCAACCTGCTATCCCGGTGTTCAGGGAGAGTTGAAGGGTGCCGAGTACACCGCCGACATAGTCGCCAAGGACGGTCAGTTCATTACCGGCCGTGGTCCAGCCGCCGCCATGGAGTTTGGCTATGCCATTGCCGAGCACTTCCTGGGCAAGGAGGCTGTTGCTCCCTTGCGCGAGGGCATGATTTACAATCAGTTGCTTGGGTTGTAGCCCGTCAGGCATGAAGGTCCTTTGGAGAAACCATATTTGAACAACTTTCATCTTTTTTTGTGGGCGCTCCTCTTCTTGAAACAGAGTTGACGTATCTGCCGGGTATCGGTCCGAAGCGTGCCGAAACCTTGCAGAAGGAACTGGGTCTGAAGACCTGGGGCGACCTGCTGTACTATTTTCCCTACAAGCACATAGACCGGAGCCGTCTGTATCGTACGTCGGAACTGACTTCTAACATGCCCTTTGTGCAGATCCGCGGACAGTTCATCAGTTTCGAGCAGATGGGCGAGGGCAGAAGGAAGCGCCTTATAGGGCATTTTACTGACGGGTACGGCTGGGTGGACTGCGTTTGGTTCAACTCCCAGCAGTATATACTTAAGACGGTGAAGCTGCACACCGACTATATCGTCTTCGGCCGTCCGTCGCTCTTCAACGACAGGATAAACCTCACGCATCCCGATATAGACCCTGCCGACACGCTGATGCTGAGCAAGATGAGCATGCAGCCGTATTATCAGACAACAGAGCGTATGAAGAAGGCAGGACTCTCCTCGCGCACACTGGAGAAGTTTACAAGCACCCTTCTGCGTCAGTTGCAGGTGGGGGCGATACCAGAGACCTTGCCTCGCCACTTGTTGGAACGCTTGTGCATGGTGTCGCTGGACGAGGCTCTGCGTGCCGCGCACTATCCCTCTACGGCCAATGAACTGGCTCAGGCCAACTACAGGCTGAAGTTTGAAGAACTCTTCTATGTGCAGCTTTCTATCCTCCGATATGCCCGTGTGCGCCAGGGCGTTATCCGTGGGCATGTGTTCAACAGGGTGGGGGAGTATTTCAATGGTTTCTACAACAACAACCTTCCCTTTCAGTTGACAAGGGCACAGAAGAAGGTCATCCGTGAGATGCATGCCGACATGAAATCTGGGCGGCAGATGAACCGCCTTGTGCAGGGCGATGTGGGCTCGGGCAAGACCATGGTGGCACTGATGACCATGCTCATAGCCCTGGACAACGGATTCCAGGCCTGCATTATGGCACCCACCGAGATACTTGCCGAGCAGCACTTTGCCACTTTCCAGAAGATGCTGGGCACGATGCCTGTGCGTGTGGAACTGCTGACGGGTATGGTAAAGGGCAAGCGCCGCAAGACCGTGATGGAGGGACTGCAGACGGGGGAGATGCAGATACTTGTAGGCACGCATGCCGTGATAGAGGACAATGTGCAGTTCCGCAACCTTGGTCTTGTTGTCATCGACGAGCAGCACCGCTTCGGTGTGGCTCAGCGTGCCAAGTTGTGGGAAAAGAACCTTACACCGCCACATGTGCTGGTGATGACGGCAACGCCCATACCTCGCACCCTTGCCATGACGCTGTACGGCGACCTGGACGTCTCCATCATCGACGAACTTCCCCCAGGACGCAAACCCATACAGACGATGCACATGTATGACAATAATCCCGACAAACTCTATCGTGGCATCAACCAGCAGATTCAGGAAGGACGGCAGGTCTATATGGTGTATCCTTTGGTCAAGGAGAGCGAGAAACTGGACCTGAAGAACGTGGAGGAAGCCTACGTGCATTTGCAGAAGATTTTTCCCCAGTATCGCATCAGCATGGTGCACGGGCAGATGAAACCTGTGGACAAGGATGCCGAGATGCAGCGCTTTGTCTCTGGGGAGACGCAGATACTGGTGGCTACTACGGTTATTGAGGTTGGTGTGAACGTGCCCAATGCCTCGGTGATGGTCATACAGAATGCCGAGCGCTTCGGCCTGTCGCAATTGCATCAGTTGCGTGGGCGTGTGGGACGCGGTGCAAGCCAGAGTTATTGCATTCTGGTAACCAAGTACGACCTTTCCAAGGAAACGCGACGCCGCATAGACATAATGACGGAGACTAACGACGGATTCGAGATTGCCGAGGCCGACCTCCGCTTCCGTGGTCCTGGCGACCTGGAGGGAACCCAGCAGAGCGGCATTGCCTTCAACCTCAAACTGGCCAACCTTGCCCGTGACGGACAGATTGTGCAGCTGGCACGCGAAACGGCATCTTCCGTATTGGATGCCGACCCTACGCTGTCTCACCCCCAGAACCAGATAATGGTGGAGCGCATGCGCTATCTGAAGCGCGACGAGATGGACTGGAGCAGTATCAGTTGAACTTATCAGGAGTGTATGAGTTTCCTTATTGGAGAACTCCAGTTTCCTTGTTGGAGAACTCGAGTTTCCCTATAGGAGAACTCATGCGTTGCTACTATCGGTGAGCATGGCTGTAGAGGGGAGTTTTGTGTTGTCCTTGCAATAAAAGCGCTATGACTGTTGTGTGAAAAAGTGTTGTTTTAACGCTTTTTGCTCCTAAAAGCACCTGTTTTAGCGATTTATATGTAATATAATTATTGGATTTTCAAATAATTGTTGTACCTTTGTCGCTGTATTGGGGTAATTGTGCCCTATTGATTATAGAGAAAACTTAAATTTAATATGTTGGAAAGAACACTCGTACTGCTCAAGCCTTGCACTATGGAGAGAGGTCTCATGGGCGAAATAATCAACCGTTATGAGAAGAAGGGCTTGCGCATTGCAGGTATGAAGATGATGCAGCTGGATGACGCTATTCTGGCGGAGCACTATGCACATCTCGTAGATAAGCCCTTTTTTGGAATACTTAGAGACTCAATGAAGAGAACACCGGTTGTGGCAATGTGCCTGGAAGGTGTGGATGCTATCTCTGTGGTAAGAAAGATGACAGGCAGCACCAATGGACGCAATGCCGACCTTGGTACCATTCGTGGCGACTACTGCATGAGCAACCAGCAGAATATCGTTCATGCTTCCGACTCCCCCGAGGCAGCACAGGCAGAACTGAACAGGTTCTTCCGTCCCGAGGAAATCTTCGATCTTGGCGACCTGAATATGCCTCGCCTTTATGCTCTGGATGAGGTTTGATTTGATAGAGAAACAATAACATAGAATACAGAATAGAACTAATACCAACCACTTAAACAACTTAATACACCAATGCACTTCTTTAAGACCACCGAAAAGAAAAGAACACTGATGTTATCGGTGCTGGCAATGTTCTCCTTAGTGACATTTGCCCAGGACCAGTTGGCCAGCGTGGCCCCCATAGACAAGCGTATGCGTGCCATAGACTCCATCAGCATTGCCAAGATGCTGCAGAAGGAGGCTGTGGATTGCTCTGGCATGGCGCTCTATCCCGATTGGAACAATACCTACACCACCAGCTATGGTGTGGAAATGCCCAAGGAGTACAAGATTGACCTGCGCGACTTCCACTTCCCTTGCGAGAGCAGTCGTGTGACAAGCAGCTATGGCTACCGCCGCTCCTTCCGTCGCAACCACTATGGTACCGATATTAAGGTGTATGTGGGCGATACAATCCGCTCTGCCTTCTCTGGCAAGATCCGTATTGTTGCCAACCAGGGCAGAAGAAAGGGATATGGCAAGTATGTGGTTATTCGCCATCATAATGGTCTGGAAACAGTTTATGGCCATCTGAGCAAGCAGTTGGTTGTGGAGGATCAGGAGGTTAAGGCTGGCGAACCTATCGGTCTGGGTGGCAATACCGGTCGCTCTACTGGCAGTCATCTGCACTTCGAGACACGCTTCCTGGGCAAGTTCATCGACCCCGAGAAGATGTTTGACTTCACAGCACAGGACGTTCTGGCCGACTACTACCTGTTTTCATCTGTAGGCCGTAGCCGTCTGCTTACTTCCGAGGAAAGCCAGAAATTGCCCGGCAACGAGGTGCTGGCATCCGTTGGAGGTCCTACCTTCGAGGCCGACAAGGCAGAGCAGAGCAAGAGATTCCAGGAGGAGCGCCGCCAGTCCTTGCGCGCAAGCGTTCACAAGGTTGCCAAGGGTGAAAGTCTTTCTACCATTGCACGCAAGCGTGGCACTACTGTTGCCAAACTTTGCAAGCTGAACAATATCAAGACGACTACCGTACTTCGTGTAGGCCAGATCTTGAAGTGCTCGTAAAACGGACACCGTGTCTTCCTCGGAAACAGCGCCTCGGTGCGTTAGGGCAGACAATGGTGAATAAAGAAATGAAACAGGAAGAACCGGTCCCCGGCCGGGGATTGGTTCTTTATCATATAAAGGGTTTTCATCCCAATTATATATAATATATAATGAACACGCGCGAACAATTTGAAGCAGTGATGCAGGAATGCCGCACTCTCTTCTCCAAGAAACTCCACGACTATGGGGCGGCTTGGCGCATAATGCGCCCGGAGTCGGTAACAGACCAGATATACATCAAGGCCAACCGTATCCGTAGCATCGAGCAGAAGGGCGTGACCATGGTGGGCGAAGGCATACGGCCGGAGTTCATTGGCATTGTAAACTATGCCTTAATCGGACTTATCCAGCTGGAACTTGGTGCCGCCGATGTTACCGATGGCATGACGCCCGAACAGGCCTTGGCAGAGTACGACCGCCATGCACAGGAATGCTTTGAGTTGATGCTGCGCAAAAACCATGACTACGATGAGGCCTGGCGGGCTATGCGTATAAGCAGTTACACCGACCTCATACTGATGAAGATATTCAGAACCAAACAGATCGAATCTCTCAGCGGAGAGACACTGGTGTCAGAGGGCATAGATGCCAACTATATGGACATGCTCAACTATGCCGTGTTCGGTTTGATTAAATTGACATTCGGTGAAGAATAGCAGACTCTTCTCCGTGTTGCGCTGGCTTCTGGTCAATGCATGCCGCATGATCCTTTCCGTTGCCCTGATATTCTCAGGTGCGGTGAAGATGATAGACCCCAGAGGTACGGAGTACAAGATCAAGGACTATGCCCTGGCCTTTGGCTTGGACGACATGCTGGCTTTGTATATGCCGCTGCTGTTGAGCATGGCATTGGCATTGACGGAATTCTGCCTGGGTGTAAACCTCCTCTTCGGCAGTAACAGGCGTTGGACATCACGTGTGGTGCTCGTTGCATTTATGCTCTTCACCCCGCTTACGCTTTATCTGGCAATAGAGAACCCGGTCAGCGATTGCGGATGCTTCGGCGATGCATGGGTGCTGACCAACTGGCAGACATTCGGAAAAAACGTGCTCCTGCTGGCATGTGCTGCCGTAGTGTGTGTGTGGTACAGGATGCAGACGCGCCTTATCAGTGAGCATGCACAATGGCTGGTAAATCTGTACACCTGGATGTATGCATTCATCCTGACATTGTATTGCGTTTACACGTTGCCTGTCATAGACTTCCGGCCTTACCACATCGGTTCCGACCTGAAAGCTCAGATGCAGTGGGACGATACCGACCGTGTTCCTCCCATAAGCGACCTGTTCATTGCCGACCCAGAGACAGGAGAGGATATGACGGACAGTATAGTTGCCGGAGCAGGATGGAAGTTCCTGATAGTCGCGCCCAGGCTGGAAAGTGCAGATGACGGAGTAATGGACAAGCTGGCGGAACTGACCGAATACTGCGATGAACATGACTATAGGCTGGTAGCATTGACGGCAAGCAGTGATAGTCTCATAGAGCACTGGAGGGATATAACAGGCGCAGAATATCCGTTCCTCGTGGGCGACGAGATACCTCTGAAGACCATGGTTCGCAGCAATCCAGGCCTGATACTCCTTGAGGGCAGTGTAGTGGCAAACAAATGGGCATCCTCGCAGATTCCAGGGGCATCCCAACTGGCAGCGCCTCTGGAGGATATGAGTTGGGTGAGACAGGAAAAGTCCACATACGTGCAGAGATTCATGCTCCTTCTGTCATGGTATGTAGTTCCGTTGCTCATTCTCACCATATTGGACAAAATATGGCTGGGTATAAAAACTATTAGAGAGAGAAAGAAAAAAGATATATAAACCAATTAAAAGTTATTGAAAATGAGAAAGCACATTGTAGCAGGTAACTGGAAGATGAACAAGAGCCTGCAGGAAGGTGTAGCACTGGCTACCGAACTGAAGGACATGTTGGCTGCTGAGAAGCCCAATTGCGAGGTTATCATCGGTACTCCCTTCATCCACTTGGCTACCGTTAGCGAGTTGCTGAAGGACAGCGTTATCGCTGTTAGCGCAGAGAACTGTGCAGACAAGGAGAGCGGTGCATACACTGGCGAGGTTAGCGCTTCTATGGTTAAGAGCACTGGTGCCGAGTATGTTATCCTGGGCCACTCTGAGCGTCGCGAGTACTATCACGAGACTCCCGAGATCCTGAAGGAGAAGGTAGACCTGGCTTTGGCTAATGGTCTGAAGGTTATTTTCTGTATCGGTGAGAGCCTGGCAGAGCGCGAGGCTAACGAGCAGGAGGCTGTATGTAAGGCTGAACTGGCTGGCAGCGTATTCCACCTGACCGCAGAGCAGTGGAAGAACGTTGTTATCGCTTACGAGCCCATCTGGGCTATCGGTACCGGCAAGACCGCTACTGCTGAGCAGGCTGAGGAAATCCACGCTTACATCCGTTCTTGTGTTGCTGAGGTTTATGGCGCTGAGGTTGCAGAAGAGACCAGCATTCTGTATGGTGGTTCTTGCAAGGCAAGCAACGCTCCCGAGCTGTTTGGCAAGCCCAACATCGACGGTGGTCTGATTGGTGGCGCTTCTTTGAAGGCTGATGACTTCAAGGGCATCATCGACGCTTGGAACTAATACATAAATAAATATGGAGGGATAGCGGCTGTAGATTCTTCTATGGCCACTATCCCCTCTCGTTTTCCACCAATTCAATATTCTATGAAGATACGTTTCTTCATCTCGGTGCTTCTTCCCCTGCTTGCGGTTTTATCGGTATCCGCCCAGACAGACAGCACCTTTATCGGTGCACTTTCTTCAGACTCCGTGCAAAAGGAGGTCAAGGATAGTGTTCCGCCAAAGCGAATCCGCATAAACGGATTCCGTGTACAAGTATACTACGGAGGCAATAACCAGAAGTCCAAGCAACAGGCTCGCCAGATGGCAGAGCGTGCGAAGATATGGTTCGAGGAACTTCCCGTATACACCAGTTTCTCGTCACCTCACTGGATTTGCCGTGTGGGTGACTTTCAGACTCGCGAGGAGGCTATGGAGGTACTTACCGCCATGCGCGAATCAGGCAGATTTCCCAGGGCTATCATCGTAAAGAGCAAGATAAATATCTACGAACATGAACTCAGAAGAGAAGAACCAACTGACTCCTGCGCAACAGGAGATTCAACAGCATATAGCACGAATACTGGAATTATTGGGCGAGGACCCGTCGAGGGAGGGACTCCTGAAGACTCCACTTCGTGTGGCCAGGGCAATGACTGATTTGACTCGTGGCTACGAGCAGGATCCAATTGCCATTCTTCAGAGTGCCATCTTTCATGAGGAGGGATGCAACCAGATGGTCATCGTCAAGGACATCAATTTCTACTCTCTTTGCGAGCACCACATGCTTCCCTTCTATGGCCGTGTTCACATAGCATATATCCCTAATGGCGTAGTTACTGGCCTGAGCAAGATTCCCCGTGTGGTGGATGTATTCAGTCACAGGTTGCAGTTGCAGGAGCGTCTCACCAAGCAAATCCGCGAAGCCATTCATGAGGCCCTGCATCCACAGGGAGTAATGGTTGTGGTCGAGGCTCAGCACATGTGCATGCAGATGCGTGGTGTGGAGAAGCAAGGCAGCATCACCACCACCAGCGACTTCTGCGGTGCCTTCAACCAGGCCAAGACCCGTGAGGAGTTCCTTTCACTGATAAGGATGAGAGGATAGGGAAGAACGGTGAACGGATGAGCGGTGAGCGGTGAAAGTTTAACGGTGAAGGTTTAACGTTTAACGATGACTTGTGTAGCTTGATGAACTTGCGACTGCTTTAGCTTGATGAGCGCAGGCGAATAATAATGATGACAATAAAGGGACGCTGCGTGCAGCGTCCGCAGTTTTCCGTTTTCCGTTTTCACCTTTCCGTTTATCTAAGCACCCTGTCGCCGCATTCCTTGGCCAGGCGCTTTTCGGCATCTTTCAGTTCCTTGTATTTTACAAGCAATTCGCGTCCCTGCTCTTTTGGTGTGGCAGGGTTTTTCATTTCTGCCATCACACGTTCTATCTCTTTGCGCACGATGGAAATCTTCATGTCTGCCAGGACGTGGGTGGTTAGTTCCATCAGCCTGTCGGCGTCGGTAGTTATCTGTTGTCCACGGGTGTGGTACTTGCTCAGTTCTTCCTTGTCCATGCAAAGTTGGAAGGCTGCCTGCGACAATTGTGGGTTGTGGTGCCCAAGGAAATATTTCTCGGCTACGAAACCCTCATCGTGGATATGCTCCATGGCTTTGTCCAGGATTACTTGTGCAGTAGGATGATTGAAGGTAAGGCCATCCTGGGCAAGAGAGTAGAAAATGAATTCAGCAACGGACAAAGGGACATTGTTGCCGTTTTCGTCCTCAGCCTCGCATACTATCTTTTCTCCGTATCTTACTATCAGTTGTGCAAGAAGCAGTTCTGTTCCATGCGCAGCCTTGCTTTGTATGTGGGTTGTCTGCCCAGATTGGGATGCAGGAACAGGTTGCTGGCTGTTGCCATTGGTAGGGATGGCTTCGGTTGGCTGGATAGGTTGTGCTGGTTCTTCGCTTGGACCCCCCAACGGTGATGGACCGATTTCGTTGGGCAGGTTTTGTGTCGAGTTTCTTCGCTTGTACTCCTCCTCGCGGTTCTTGGACATCTGATTCTGCACGGCACGGACAATCATTTTCTCGTCCATGCGCATGGTTTGTGCCGTTTCGCGGATGTAGAGCGAGCGGGTTATCTCGTCGGGGATGAAGGATATGCTGGTTACTATCTCTGCCACCAGGGCACTGAGTTTGCGAGGGTCGTTCTGCGCCTCGGCCAGTGCCAGATTGGTCTTGAACTTGAGAAAGTCCACCTGATGCTCCTCTACATAGCGGCGGAAGTCCTCGGCATTGTGCTTGCGGGCAAAACTGTCGGGGTCGTCCCCGTCGGGCAAGAGCAGTATCTTCACGTTCATGCCTGCCGCCAGAAGCATGTCGGTACCTCGCTGGGCGGCATGTATGCCGGCATCGTCTCCGTCGTAGAGCAGGGTGATGTTGTTGGTAAAGCGGTGCAGGAGATGTATTTGCTCCTTGGTCAGGGCGGTACCCGAGTTTGCCACCACGTTCTCTATGCCGCACTGGTGCATGGAGATAACATCGGTGTAGCCTTCCACCATATACACCTGGTCCATCTTGACGATCGCCTGCTTGGCTTGGTAGAGGCCGTACAGTTCGCGTCGTTTGCTATAGATGCTGGATTCGGGCGAGTTCTGGTACTTCACCGCCACACCCTTGGTGGCGGCATCCAGTACGCGTCCGCCAAAGCCTGCCACCTTGCCGCCCACGGTGTACCAGGGGAACATGACACGTCCCCAGAAACGGTCAACAACCGTGCCGTCCTCGCGCTTGATGGAAAGTCCTGTGCCCACGAGATACTGTTCGCGATAGCCCTCTTTCAGTGCGGCACGGCTCATGGTGTCGCGCCCCTTAGGACAGAAACCCAACTGGAACTTCTCTATGATATCGTCGCGGAAACCACGTTCGCGGAAGTAGGCAAGACCTATGGCACGTCCGTCCTGTGTGTTGTGCATCTGGTCCTTGAACCATTTGAGCGCCCATTCGTTCAGGATGAACATGCTCTCGCGCTCCGTCTGTGCAGCACGCTCCTCGGCAGTAAGTTCCTTCTCCTCCACCTGTATGCCGTATTTCTTGGCCAGATAGCGAAGCGCATCTGGATAGGACAGTTGCTCGTGCTCCATGATGAAGCCGATGGGATTGCCACCCTTGCCACAGGCAAAGCACTTGCAATAGTTCTTGGCAGGGGAAACCATGAACGATGGCGTACGGTCGTCATGGAATGGACAGAGGCCTTTGTAGTTGGCACCCGACTTTTTCAGCGTGACGAAATCCGACACCACATCCACTATCTGTGCCGCCTCCTTTATCTTGTCTGTGGTTATTCTGTCTATCATCTTGGTACAAAGGTACGATTAAGTGAGCGAAATCCCAAATTTATTTGAGGATTTACGAACCGACGCGCGAAACAAGAGCAGAGAATGCTTGTATTCTATGCCTTGTAAGGAGGAGGAAGACCGAAGGTCAACGTGAGTACCTTCGACCGTCAGGTCAAAGGTACTTTTTTAGGAAGTGCTCTTTCTGCTTATTATTGCCTTACTTATAACTTTGGCATAGTGCTGTCTCAACGATGCTTTTGGCCAAGGGCTGCTCAGTGACGATTGATGAGGCGACAAACTTCAAGACTACTGGGGATATACGGTGTGTGAATTCATAGAAATTACCTATATATATAATGTATAGTACTATGACTATAGTTGCTTGTTGGCGTTTTTGCTTATCTAAATACTATAATCGTAGTTAAAAATGTTTGCCAGTATATCTTTTTGTACTACATTTGCAGTAGAAGAAACTGAGCAACGTATACTTTTTGATTATCAAATGCAATAAATATAACACTTAGGCGATATGGAAAACAAGAAATCTTTGACCAAGGCTGAGCTAAACGTGATGAACATCCTGTGGAGCAAGAACGAAGCCACCGTGAACGAGATAATCGAAGTAATGGGCGAACCTAAACCTGCCTATACAACGGTGCTGACCGTGATGCAGGTACTAACTCGCAAAGGGGTGGTTTCTCCTGAGCGTAGGGGCAAGGCACATGTATTTCGTCCTTTGCTCTCTCGCGAAGAATACATCAATGGCTTTATGCAGGAAACCCGCAACATACTCTTTCAGGGTTCTTTGCGTAACTTCTTCTCCTATTTTGTAAAGAGCGAAAAACTGAGCAAGGAAGAGGTGAAAAAGATTCTTGACGAAATCAATGACGAGGAATAATCCAGTTACATGCCCCCCAAAATCACTTTAACCCCTTCACACCTTATGACAAACTTTAATTCCCTCATTCCCATGCTACAAAGCTATGGCCATATCCTGCTGGTATCAACTCTGCTGATGGCATTCTACTTATTGGTGATGTCGCGCAAGCAATCGTTTCGTTTTCAGCGCATGTACTTGCTGAGTATCCCTGTGGTATGTCTCCTGCAGATAGTCTCATTGGCCGTTCTGCCTAAAATTATGCCTCAAGAAGAAGTCGAAGTTATTACTCTCACCCAAGAAGAGGCAAGGCAATACCAATATGAGAATCCTGAAACGAAGGTGATTGCTGAGGAGATACCAGTTGTAGAAGCAGAGGACATATCTACACCAGCGCCCTTGCCCGGGGAAGAACAATTGGTAATCTCTGCCAGCACTATCCAAATATGTATCTACCTTGGTATTTCCATAGTATCAGCACTGCTCTTGCTCATAGTACTCATCCCTCTTGTGCAAATCTTGCTTCGCACCCGTGCTATCAGGTGCTCAAGCATGGAGGGTTCCTACACCATCGTACGAGAATCGTGGGTCAGCGCTCCCTTCTCCATGGGACGTATCATATTCCTGCCTATGGGAAGCAGCAAAGAGGCTGAAAAGATATTTATCAAGCATGAAAAGGCTCATATCCAGAGTTTGCACTACATTGACGTATGGTGCATAGAGGTGATGGTAAGGCTACTATGGTTCAACCCCATGCTATGGGTGGTACGCAAGTACTTGCGCGACTTGCACGAATTTGAGGCCGATCACCTTGTTCTTGCACAAGGAGTGGATGTACATTCTTATCAGTGCCTGTTGCTGGAAGTGGCTTCTGACGAATGTTCCATCTTTACCAATGGTTTCAATCAATCCTTTATCCGTCGTCGCATCAAGGAAATGAAGCGCAAGGGTGTCACCGTTCTTGGGCATTGGGGTAAGACCTCTGCCATATTGTGGTGCATTACCCTGGTAGGCGCTTCTACCATATTTGCAATGCCGGAGCAAGATGCAGTAGTAATACGTATTGAGAAACAGATAACCGCAACTGGCGATACCATCTATTCGGATTCAGAGGTAAAAGACTGGGTTAGCCAATTACGGTCAGAAGGAAAACTTGAGTTCGTAAATGGAATTCTCATCGAATTAGAAGCAGACATTAATGTCACCAAGGTTGTTGAGGTTTCTCCGCATGATACAATATGTTTTGACGAGAAGTCTGTACAAATCATTGCCCAGATGTACCGCAATAATCCAAAGGCTCTCTATGAAGCGCTTGGACGTCCCCAGCCAACAGAGAAAGAATTGGTAAAGAAGAGAATTAAGGCAAAAGAGGATGTAAACAGACATCTTTACTCGCATAGATTGAAGAAACATTTAGGACTTTACAACTTTCTACCTGCCCCAATGCTAAAGTTTGTCGACACCTTTATGCTAAGCTACTCGTTTGGAGACTTACAAAAGCAGCAAGGTTCACCTGTCTTCAATGTGGGAGCAATATGTACTTTCTTCGAGAACTTCCTTGTACTAACAATGACAATGGACACTACTACTATAGCTCTCAGACATGAACAGTACGAGTATGACCCAAGCTATTTTCCCACCATCACTGGTTGGATGCTCAAGAATTGTGATACCTATTGGATGGAAGGACAAATAGAGCACAACGGTGGTGTGGATGCAGACACAGACGACAAGAAGAATGCCACTCTCTCTGCTAAAGAGCGTGCCAAGGTAAAAAGTACCATAAAGCAACTACGCGCTAAGTACGAGCGTACATTCACTTCTGGCGAATTTATTGAAAATACCAACGCCGACAAAATCTTCGTTGTTCAGCTTCCTCATTTAGAAGAGATAAAGAACGCAGGTACATTAAATGACCGAATTATCCGGGAGAAGGTAAAGAACTGTTATGCCGTTGAGTTCTACAAAAAGGGACGCAAAGATGCCATGCGCATGCTCATCTTCACCTACGAGGAAGTCAGCATAGAAACCATTCTCAGCAAGATTTCAAAATACATCCAATTCGAATAGGACAGATTCCAAAAATAATAGTACAAACGTAAAGACTTTAAACGCAATGCCAATATGAATAACAAACAGAAATCAAACAAGTTTCTCATGCTTAGAGGACTGTTCCTGTTTGCCATGCTTGTTGTCCCCATTCTTTCTCATGCTAAGACAGAGATCGTGGTCAGCAACTCTGATAGTTTGAAAACCAAGGAGAGCAGGGACAGTACTATTTATGCAGATTTTGAATTTCCTGCCGAATTTCCAGGTGGGCAGGAAGCATTGAAGGAGTATCTAAAAAAAGAATTCCGATATACCAGGAAATCCCTGAAGAACAAGACATGTGACAGAATAATACTCAGGTTTACAATCAATGTAGACGGAAGTTTAAGCGACATAGAGATAGTTCGTGGTTCTGGAAACAAAAAACTGGACAAGAAAGCCGTGCGAGTCGTGAAGAATATGCCACGATGGAAACCTGCTTCTGAAGCAGGTAGAATCATACCTATAAGATACTATCTGCCAATAAAGTTGGATTAGTATTCCTCTCACAGCAAGAACTAAATTATGCTATGCTCTTGCTTTTTCGCTCGTTTAATCGTACCCTTGACCTGCCGGTCGAAGGTACTCACGTTGACCTTCGGTCTTCCTCCTCCTTACAATGCATAGAATACAAGCATTCTCTGCTCTTGTTTCGCGCGTCGGTTCGGAAATCCTCAAACAAGTTTGGTATTTCTCTCGCTTATTCGTACCTTTGTGCGGAAGAATAACGTAAGAACATGGACAATATGAAAAAGGAAATAGTAGAAAGATTCTTGAAATATGTGAGTTTCGACACCCAGTCAAGCGAGGAGGCCGAGGGCCGTTGCCCCAGTACGGAGAAACAGCTGCGCTTGGCAGAATACCTGGTGGAGGAACTGAAGGAGATAGGCATGCAGGAGGTAGATATGGATGCTCATGGCTATGTCTTTGCCACACTTCCAGCCAGCGAGGGTATGGAGGAAGTGCCTGTGGTGGGTTTCATTGCACATATGGACACCAGTCCCGATTGCTCGGGTGCTGATGTAAAGCCACGCATCATAGAGAACTACGATGGCACGGACATTGTGCTGGATGAGGTTGAAGGAATAGTTACACGCGTCAGCCAGTTCCCCGAACTCTTGGAGCACAAGGGCGAGGACCTCATTGTTACCGATGGTCACACCCTGCTTGGTGCCGACGACAAGGCTGGTATAGCAGAGATAATGTCGGCAATGGCATACCTGTTGGCTCACCCCGAGGTGAAGCACGGCAAGGTGCGCGTGTGCTTCAATCCCGACGAGGAAATCGGTTGTGGTGCACATCTGTTTGATGTGGAGAAGTTCGGATGCCAGTGGGCATACACTATGGACGGCAGTGAGGTGGGCGAACTGGAGTACGAGAACTTCAATGCCGCCAGTGCCAAGGTTGTGGTGAATGGAGTGAGCGTGCATCCTGGTTATGCCAAGGACAAGATGGTGAATGCCGCCCTGCTGGCCACGGAGTTTGCCCAGCAGATGCCAGAGAACGAGGTGCCTGAGCGCACTACGGGTTACGAAGGCTTCTTCCACCTGTACCAGATGCAGGGTGGGGTGGAGCAGGCAACCCTGACTTACATAATCCGCGACCACAACACACAGATGTTCCAGATGCGCAAGCGCCTCATTCTGGATATGTGCGAGAGGATGAACGACAAGTACGGTCATGGCACCTTCCTGCCCGAGGTGAAGGATACCTATTATAATATGCACACCCAGCTGGTGGACAAACCCCATATCACCGAAATAGCCCTGCGTGCCATAGAGGAGGCATGCGGATTCTCAAAGGTGGTGCCTATCCGTGGCGGAACTGATGGAGCACAGCTTTCGTTCAAGGGTCTGCCCTGTCCCAATATCTTTGCCGGAGGACTGAACTTCCATGGCCGGCACGAGTTCCTGCCCATTCAAAGCATGGAGAAGGCCATGCTGACGGTGGTGAACATCTGCCGTATTGTTTCAGAGAAGTACGCTTAAAGGCTTGGTGCAGGCAGGGATGAAGAATGTTTGCATGAAGGCCGTGGGCCTTGTGGCAGTAGGTTTGGGCTTGATGGGCATGTTTCTGCCCCTATTGCCCACCACTCCTTTCTTGTTGCTGGCTGCGGCATTGTTCTTCCGCAGTTCTCCACGACTTTATGCCTGGCTCCTTGGGCACAGCACTCTTGGACCATATATCCGCAACTTCCGCGAGCATAAGGCTATACCTCTGCATACCAAGGTAGTCTCCGTGTCGCTGGTGTGGATAACCCTGCTGTATTGTGCCTTCGGTATGGGGCTCCCTATGTGGCTTAGTGTTCTTCTTCTATTGCTGGCTGCCGCTATAACTTGGCACATACTTTCCTATAGAACGTTGAAGAAGTCTTGACGACATGATATCCCGTTGCTACCTTGAAATAACCAACGTGTGCAATCTTGACTGCCTCTTCTGCCCCAAGACGGAGCGGAAGGGACGGACCATGTCTGTGGAGGAGTTTGATTTGCTTACAGACAGGTTGTCGGGCAGGATAAAGTTTTTGTATTTTCACCTGATGGGCGAACCTCTTATGCACCGTCATCTGCCTGAGTTTGTCCGTATGGCAAAGGCAAAAGGCTTTATCCCGGTGCTGACAACAAACGGCACTCTTCTGGACAGGGCCGGTGATGCCCTGTTGGAGGCCTTGCCCCACAAGGTACAGATATCCTTGCACTCGCATGAAGGCAATGGAAAGGATGCACCCGAAGAGTACATGCGTCAGGTGATAACCTTCGCACAGAAGGCAGCACAGTTGGGGGTGATTGTTGTCTTGCGACTTTGGAATCAGGGAGGTTACGACAAGGACAACGAGCGTCTCCAGGACTTGGCATCAGAGTATGTGCCACGTCCATGGACGGAGCGCTATGATGGATGGAAGATGTCGGATAATATATATCTGGAGTACGACCACATCTTCGAGTGGCCTGATGAGGAGCGTGAGGCTATTGAGACAGAGGAGGTTTTCTGCTATGCCCTGCGCAACCAGATTGGCGTACTCGTGGACGGTACGGTAGTTCCCTGTTGTCTGGACCATAATGGCAATGTTCCTCTGGGCAATCTCTTCCACCAGACTTTGGAAGAGGTGCTGGATTCCCCTCGTGCACGTGCTCTTTATGATGGCTTCACCCGCCATATTGCAACAGAACCTCTCTGTCAACGGTGCGGATATGCCGCCGTAACAAAGAGGTTCAGGAAAGGTGAAAACGGAAAACGGAAATGTGAAATCTAAACCAATATTGTTTAGTCGCCGTTTCCCGTTTTCCGTTTTCACATTTAACCTTCCCTACCATCCCGAGGTAGAGCCACCGCCACCGGTGCTGCCACCTCCGAAGGAACCGCCCATGAAACTTCCTCCACCACCACCACGGCGGCCACCTCCAAGCATGGAACCCATCATCATGCCACCCATCATTGCACCAGTGTCGTCGTTGTTGGATTGGTGGTATTCCTTGACAACGGTGTGCCCGCAATGGGAGCAGAGTAGAGTCTTTCTGATTAACTTCCCTTTGTGTGTTGGGGTGCTTGTCTGGGAAACGAGTTTAAGGGTTCCTGCCTTTGCGCACTTCGGACAGGTATGCTCCTGACGGTGTATCAGCCAGATTGGAACAACGATGATGAACATGATGGCCCCTAAGGTAAGGAGAATTTCCCACAATGTAACTTCTTCCTCTGTGTTGTCGGCCTTCATGGAGCCATCCAGCACGCTCACAACAGCTTTTGTGCCTTCCAGCATGCCCAGGTCGGTGTTTCCTTCGCGGAAATGCGGAATCATGTAGCGTGACTGTATGCGCTTGCACATGGCATCTGGCAGAATGCCTTCAAGGCCATAACCGGTGGTAAAGCGTATCTTGCGCTGGTCAGCCACGTACACAATCAGCATGCCGTTGTTGCTCTCCTTGTTGCCTATGCCCCAGTGGCGGAACAGACTGTGGGCAAAGTCGAAGATGTCTTCCTGCCCTATGCTTGGCAGCATCACCACCATGGACTGTATGCCGGTGCTGTCCTCCAGCAAGGTAAGCATGCGGTTTATCTCTGCTTGTGTTTCCTGCATAAGCAATCCGTTGGGGTCGCTTACGTGCAGACGGCGGTCCTGTGCATAGACATTAGGCACGGACTCTATGGAATATGCCTTATCCTCTGCACCGATAACCAGTATCGGCGCAAAGACAAGGAGTATAATACAGAGAATCTTTCTCATAGTTCTTTAGAACTGCACAGTAGGAGCCTGCTCGCTGCCCTCCTGAGCCTCGAAGTAGGCTTTCTTTTCAAAGCCGAACATGCCGGCAAGGATGTTCTTGGGGAAGCTGCGCAAGGTGGTGTTGTACTTGCGTGCTGCTTCGTTATAGTCGCGACGTGCCACGCTGATACGGTTCTCGGTACCTTCCAATTGTGCCTGAAGTTCACGGAAGTTCTCGTTGGCCTTCAGGTCGGGGTACTTCTCCACGGTAACAAGCAGACGTCCCAAGGCGGAACTTACACCATCCTGTGCCTTCTGGAAGTTGGCAATCTGCTCTGCCGACATGTTTGTGGGGTCGATGTTCACGCTTGTTGCCTTGGCGCGTGCCTCTACAACAGCTTGCAGGGTCTCGCTCTCGTGTGCGGCATATCCCTTGACGGTGTTCACCAGGTTGGGGATAAGATCGGCACGGCGCTGGTACTGAGTCTCCACGTCCGCCCACTTGGTCTGTACTCCCTCGTCCATGCCCACGAGTCCATTGTAACCGGTAATGCCCCATACTATAGCAATGACTGCTACTACGATAATGATAATGGTTGACTTTTTCATATTTCTTTGTTTTGATTTGGTGGTTATATATAATGTATATCTTGTTTGTGGGGATGAGACTATTCTTTCTCATCCTTTTCTTCTTCGCTTTCGTCAAACTCGTTCTCATCCAGGTCGTCATCGAAATCGAAGTCGAAGTCGCCGAAGAACTCAGGCATGTCGCTGGTAAATTCGTCCAGACTTCTGCGGTCCTTTTTTGTCGGGCGACCAAGACCCTTGGCACGGCCTATGAATCCGGAAATCTTTGCCATCTCCAGGAGTTCGTACTGTTCGGGCGTGGTTACATTTTCCATCACCTCTGGTACGAGTTTGGCTCCCACGCGCTTCTCAATAGCCTGCAGAACTCGGAAACTGTATGTGATAGGAGGTTTGCGTACATCTATAATATCACCCACGCGTATAATGCGCGAGGGCTTTAGTTGTGCTCCCTTCATACTCACCTGTCCCTTTTTGCATGCAGCAGCTGCTATGGTACGAGTTTTGAATATGCGCGCGGCCCAAAGCCATTTGTCCAATCTTGCCTCGTCTTTCATTACTTGTTGTTATAATGACACATTGCAAACTGCATTCCGCTCAGGGCAAAGGCTTTGATGGCATCGCATGCCACGGTAACCTTTTCGTCGATGATCTTGTTGTCCTCGGGCGAGAATTTGCCAAGAACGAAGTCTACCTGACCTCCACGGGGGAAGTCGTTACCTATGCCGAACTTCAAACGATTGTAGTTCTGTGTACAGAGCATCTGTGCTATATGCTTTAGTCCGTTGTGTCCTGCATCGGAGCCATTCTGCTTCATGCGTATGGCGCCAACAGGTAGTGAGAGATCATCCACGATGATGAGCACATTTTCGATGGCAATTTTTTCCTGTTGCATCCAATAGCGCACGGCATTGCCTGATAGGTTCATGTATGTGCTGGGTTTCAGAAGTAGCAGTTCTGCATTCTTCACTCGTGTCTTGCACACGAAGCCATAGCGTTTGTCCTGAAATGTGGCACCCTGTGCCTGTGCTAGAGCATCCACCACACGGAAACCTATGTTGTGGCGTGTGCCATCGTATTCGTAGCCGATATTGCCAAGTCCTACAATCAGGTATTTCATAGTTGTGTTTTCCTTCTCTTCCGTGTCGTGCTGTGTGACAGACAGAAAGGACAGGAACTTTTGTAGTATGTTCATATAAAGTAAAATACGGGTAGCGGTTGTTTGAAGACCGTCACCCGTACTTAAATGTTTAAGTGTCTCAGTTTTTTACTTCTTCTTACCGGTAGCCTTACCTGCTGCAGCTGCCATGGCGCTCATTGCGCTACGTGTCATCTTAACCTGACATACAACTACGCTGGGGCTGGTAACGAGTTCCAAACCTTCGAAGCTCAACTCTGCAACCTTGATAGTCTTACCAAGACCGAGGTGGGTAACGTCGATGTTCAGTTTCTCGGGAATCTGAGAGTAGGGAGCGCGAACCTTCAGGTTACGAACGCTTGCAGCCAGCTTACCACCGGCCTTAACACCCTCTGCCAAACCGTTCAACTTGATGGGCACCTCCATAACGATGGGCTTCTCCTCGGTGATCTCGTAGAAGTCGATGTGCAACAGCTGGTCAGTTACGGGGTGGAACTGAAGCTCCTTCATGATAGCCTTGTATTCCTGGCCGTCAATGCTCAGGTTTACGCTGTAGATGTCGGGAGAATAAACCAGGTTGCGAACCTCAGAAGCTGTTACGCTGAAACCGAGTGCTACGGGAAGACCGTTCTCACCACGCTTTTCACCATACAGGTTGCAGGGGATTGAACCGCTCTTGCGGATTTCACGAGTTGCCTTCTTGCCAGTAGCGGTGCGGGCTGTGCCCTTTACGTCGATACTTTTCATTTTGTTTTTTTTGTTAGTTTGTGTTACTCTAAATTAAGTTTTTGCCTAATTCGCCATCACACGGGCTCTAATAAGCGGGTGCAAAGGTACGTAAAAAAGGTGAAACTACGTCGTTGTTGTGTGCGCTTTTTTGCGAAAACCCATCTTTTTCTCCGTTTTTATATGTGTGAGTCCTCGTCCTTCATTAAAAATGAGTACCTTTGTGCGCTTTATAAATCGTTCTTATGATAAATCGTAAACTTATCCGAATCAAGGCCGTGCAGGTTGCCTATGCCCACAACCTCAGTGAGGCACGCCGTCCCGAGGACGGAGAGAATATCCTTTTGAGCAGCCTCGGTACTGCCTATGACTTGTACAATACGATGCTGAGCCTGATGGTGGAGATATCCCGTCTGGCATTGCGTGCTCATGAGGCACAGGCAACACGTGCCAAGCGTCTGGGCCTCTCCGAACCAAGCCGTAAGTTTGTTGACAATCGTTTCATGTTGCAGCTGGAGAGCAATCGCCAGTTGCAGGAGAACCGCAAGACGCAGCGTCTGGACTGGACCAACGAGGAGGAGTTTGTCCGCACGCTTTACAATAAGGTGGTGGAGAGCGACTTCTTCCGTGATTACATGGAGAGCGGTGTAGACTCCTATGAGGAAGACCGCGAACTTTGGCGCAAGGTGTACCGTCATGTTATCGTCGACAATGAAAGTCTTGATGATCTGCTCGAGGATGTGAACATCTATTGGAACGACGACCGTTTCATCATCGACACATTCGTCCTGAAGACCATCAACCGTTTTTCTCCCGAGAGCAACGATGAGCAGCCACTTCTTCCCGAGTTCCGCGACGAGGAGGACCTGGAATTTGCACGCAAGCTTGTCTTCCAGGCTCTGAACGGAGCAGAATACTACAGAAGCCTTATTGCACAGAACACCCGCAACTGGGATGTGGAGCGTGTTCCCCTCATGGACCGTATTATCATGCAGGTTGCTCTTGCTGAGATAACATCCTTCCCCACCATTCCCTTGTCTGTGTCCATCAACGAGTACATTGAGATAGCCAAGAGCTACAGCACTCCCAACAGTGCACGCTACATCAATGCCACTCTTGACAATATCAGCAAGCGGCTCATTTCCGAGCACAAGCTCATCAAGAACGCCTGATAGGGTAGTGCGGTTGAGATACGGAGTACATTTAAGAAACAAATAATAAACATTACAGCAAAAATAAATTTTAAATTATGATTCAGACAATAGCAGCACAGGGAGGTTTTGATATGACCATGATACTCATGTGGGTAATGATAGGCGTGATATTCTGGTTCTTTATCCTCCGCCCTCAGAAGAAGCGCCAGCAGGAGATACAGAATTTCCGCAACTCCATTGCCATCGGTTCAAGGGTTGTGACTTCTGGCGGTATCTATGGTGAGGTACGTGCCATTGAAGATGCCGACAATATCCTGGTTATCGAGATAGCCAAGGGCGTCAATATCCGTGTTGACCGCAACAGCGTTTATGCAACTGCACAACAGGATCAGGCAAAGTAAGAGTAAAGCAGTACTGAGCTTTTCATCCCTGCTCCGCGAAAAGGGCAGGGATATGCTCGTTTTTGCCTTTTTCCTGGCCGTAAGTGCAGGATTTTGGCTCTTGCAGAAATTGGACGACACCTTTGAGGCTGATATTCATGTTCCATTGGAATTGGTAAATGTCCCCCAAGGGATCATCATCACTACTCCCTTGCCAGAGGAAGTGACAATTACGGTGCAGGACCGTGGCACCAATTTGTTCAACTACATGCGCAGTAGTGAGGGTATTGCACCCATCCGATTGGATTTCTCGCTTTATGATAATGCCTCGATGGCGGGTAAGGCTTCTATTGCGGCAACAGACGTGCAGAGGGCATTCCTCCAGCAGATGAACTCATCATTGACGGTTTTGCGTATGCATCCGGATAAGTTTGAGTTCCATTACAATAGAGGAATTTCGCGCAAGGTGCCGGTAAGGTATGTCGGTACTGTTTCTACTCAGCGACAGAATTATCTTCAGCGTATATCTTTGTTGCCTGATTCGGTAACTGTCTTTGCCCCTTTGACAATTCTCGATACCCTGAAATATGCTTATACGGATAGAAAGGATATTGTGGAACTGGATAAATCTGTAAAAGCAGACCTGTATTTTCCAAAGATTGCCGGTGTCAAGGTGGTGCCTGAGAAAGTCCAGCTGACCGCACATGTTGATTACTACACGGAGCAGACTCTAAAGGTTCCTGTTGTGGGACTGAACTTCCCGGCAGATGTGACGCTGAAGACTTTTCCAGCAGAAGTAACTGTAAAGTATCGCGTTGGAGCTGCCAATGCTCGCAGTGTCACCGCAGATAGTTTCGTGCTGGCTTCCACTTATGAGGAACTGCTGAATAATTCAAGCGGAAAACTTCGTTTGCAACTGAAGTCAATGCCAGAGGGTGTAAGCAATGTGCGTATCTATCCAGCGGAAGTTGATTATCTGCTTGAGCAGGCAGTAAAGGATAATAGACAGGTTTCGGAGCAACATGATTAAACTGGCCATAACTGGTGGAATAGGCAGCGGCAAGAGTCATGTGGCACGCCAGATGACGGAACTGCTGGGTATCCCGGTGTACGACTCGGATTCCAATGCCAAGCGTCTCAACGAGGAATCTTCCGTAATACGTCATGGACTGGTTGAAATGGTTGGCGCCGATGTCTACGATGCCCAGGGGCGTCTCAACAGGCAGAGGTTGGCAGCTTTCCTGTTTGCCAGCGAAGACAACGCCAGACGCGTAAACGCCCTTATCCATCCGGTGGTAAAAGAGGACTTCATTCGCTGGGCCTCAGAACAGACTGCGCCTGTCGTTGCAATAGAGACAGCCTTGTTGGCAGAAAGCGGTATAGACAAGATAGTGGATAAGGTAATCCGCGTGGATGCTCCGTTGGAAACGCGTATCTGCCGTGCAATGCAGCGCGACGGTGTCTCTCGGGAAAAGGTGCTCGAGCGCATGGCACACCAGCAGGAATACCCCAATCCTGATATAATAATAAATAATGTGTAACGTCTGTTGTTTAGTGTTTAGTGTTTAGTGTTTAGCGTTTAGTGTTTAGCGTTAAGCGATGAAATAGTGAAAAGAATCCGTTGCAGGAATTTATAAATAAGTAAAAATATAAACTTAAAACAAAAGAAAATGCTCGAAACAATTCTCGCCATCTCAGGCAAGCCCGGACTCTACCGACTGGTAAACCGCGGTAACCGCAGTCTTATCGTTGAGACCTTGGACGCACAGAAGAAGCGCATGCCCGCTTTTGGCACCGATAAGATTATTTCTCTGGCAGACATTGCCATGTACACCGACGAGGAGGAAGTACCCCTGCGCCAGGTACTGAAGAACATCTACGATATGGAGGGTGGCAAGGCTACTGCTCTGGACTATCGTAAGGCAAGCAACCAGGAACTGGCCGACTTCATGGCCAAGGCTCTGCCCAACTACGACCGCGACCACGTATATCCCAGCGACATGAAGAAACTCGTTCAGTGGTACAACATCCTCGTAGAGAACGGTGTTACCGATTTCGAGGAGAAGCAGGAGGAGACCGCTGAAACAGCGGAGTAAGAGCAGTATTTGTTGCAACACCAATAGCGTCCGATGGTATCATGCCATCGGATTTTTTTATATGTATGCTAATATAAAGTGTATTCTGTTGTGTAATGCTTTGTTTTTGTTCATAAAAACGCTAACTTTGCAAAGCAATAGTATTATAAAAAGGGTATGATTCAGCACAAATATTTCATGATATGCGCAGACAAGATGAAGACTTGTTTCTGCGAAAGTGTGTTGGTGTGTGTTGATTATCAATTGATTACCCCCCCCCCCCACCCCCATTCCGTTCTTTAACGAGTTTTTTTCTTGCGAAAGCAGCAAGGACTATTGCTGGCATATCGGAACTATCCGCTATGCCATTTGCTGTATGTAGATGTGACTTTTAATAAAACAAATACCTAATATTATTAACTTAAACAAATTCAATTATCTATGAGAAAGATTTTACTATCTTTGGCGGCTTTGCTTACGGCAGGTGTGGCATGGGCAGAAGATTTTACGCGTTTGACAGCAGAAGAGCTTAATGCGAAGACGACTTCACATCGAATAGCAATTCGTTGTACGCAAGTTACAGATTGGAACACAGTCTACAACGGAAAAGGTCGAGCTAACTTGCCATTAACAGCAGACATGGTTTACCAGTGGGTTCCTGCAGATAATGGAACTTTTTATATAAAGAAAGCTTTTGCTGATGAATATCTTCAGACTGCAAACATTACAACATTTGGATCGAAGGATGCCGAGACCGTAGCAAAATTCACAGCTGTGTGCCCTAATCCGGAAGGCTCTGGAGTTACTTTGTTCGGCGGTGCAGATTGTCATTTCAATACAGACGCAGATAAACCATACTGGGTTCGCTTGAGTTTAGGTGATAAATGGTTTAATTTTAATGGTAACCAATACAATACAGGTACTGGCGTATGGACTGTGCAGCATGTGCTGGATCTTAGCGACTATTATAAGGTAACTATAAATATAGTCAAGGATGATGAGACAACAACAGAGACGAGAATGCTAAAGGAGGGTGAGGAAATTACAATGCCAGAGTATCCTTTGTATGAGAGTGACTATACGACCACAACAAAGACAGCATCGGATGACCAGGCTATAACCGTAACTTACACTAAGGTAGAAACAGTGACAGAGGAGTTGGTAGATGTTACTACTGATGTGGAAACTCCAATCAACTATATTGTCGAGGCGACTCGTCCTGCATATGGTAACCCTCATTTGTATCTGAAGGATGGAAAGGTAGTGTTGTGTCAACCTGAAAGATATGGCTCAGCTGATACTAATGGAACAATAGAGGATGGTAGCTTTTTATTCTATTTCACGAAGGCAAGTCTAGGGAAATACTATATTCATCTTTATGAGGCAAATAGTGATTTTGTACTTGGTGTGGCTGAAGCAGCTCATAATGCGGTGTTGGAATTGGTAGATAAAACCAATCCTGCAGCAATAGAGTGGACTCTTGAGGAAGTTGATGGCACAAAGGTGGCCTTCAAGACAAAGATAAATGATGTTGATTATATCTTCTATGATGGCGGTGGTAGACCTTCGAATGCAGTGCTGGAAACTGTACCCCAAACATTAGGAAATGGTTACAAATTCACTCTTATAAAGCCAGAATCTCCCAAAGTCGATATTACAGAATTGAAGTATGCTACATTCTATGCTCCTGTGGCGGTACAAATTCCAGAAGGTCTCGATGCATACTATGTGTCAGCAACAACAGGACAGAGTGCTTCAATGACAGCAATAGAGGATGTTATTCCTGCAAAGACCGGAGTTGTGCTTTATTCTGAAACCGCAAAGTCTTATGAATTTGTTGTTGCAGCCACCGTGCCTGCAATTGAAAGCAATAAACTTTTAGGTACTACTGCAGATAAGTATATAGAAGGCAATGCCTACGTGCTTGCTAGTGTTGAAGGTAACGTTGGCTTCTATAAGGCCGATCTCAATAAGGATGAATCAGGTGCAGAGGGGACTACTCATTTTAAGAATAACGCCGGTAAGGCATATCTGCCTAAGCCCGCTCAGGCTGCCGCTGCTCGTTTCATCGGTTTCGACTTCGGTACAGAGACTGCTATTGACGAACTGAATGGTGAAAACGGAAATGAGAAAACTGTAATCTACGACCTCTCTGGTCGTCGCGTTCAGAAGGCTCAGAAGGGTCTGTACATCGTGAACGGCAAAAAGGTTGTGAAGTAGTGAGAGCAAAAGCAAAATTCATTTTGATTTTGCCGAGCGAAAACAACTTAAAGATTTATTATTGGTAGGGACGCTGCGTGCAGCGTCCGCCAAACAATAGAAACAAAAACAATACTACAATATGAAAAAGACATATATGGCTCCCACAATGGAGGTGATAAAGGTAGACGTTGCCAACATGATGGCAACAAGCATGCCTATCGTTGATGGTACTACAGTAGATACCAACAACGTTGCTGACCAGTTGAGTCGCGAAATGAACAGAAGCATTGAGATGCTGAATCAGGTGTGGCAGTAATGCCATAGTTTGAACAGAACCCCATAGCTTGGTTCCCATAACAAAACACCGTGGTGCGATTTTCTCAGCACCACGGTGTTTCTATATAGTATGCTCTATCAGCACTCCTCTACCTTCACGAGGCTCTGGCCGTTGACTATGAAGGCGGTCTGTACACGCTCCACGAGGGAGAGTCGTATGGCTATGGTCATTACAATGTCGCCATTGTCCTTGTAGTCTTGGCTTACGATACGGGGTTGCAGGTCCTTGACCATGCGCATGACCATGTTCATGTGCTCGTAGCCGAAGGTCAGTTTCAGTTCCTTCTCCACCAGGCGTTCGGCATACTCGCCGGCTTCCAGTGCCTCGGCAGCTGCTGTGCGGTAGGCCACGATGAGACCGCTCGTACCCAGTTTCACTCCGCCAAAATATCTTATCACCAATATGATGAGGTCGGAGACATCGGCGCTGACCATCTGGCCCAATATGGGCTTGCCTGCCGTGCCAGAGGGTTCGCCATTGTCGTTGGAACGGTATTCCTCGCCCTCGGGTCCCAGACGGTATGCCCAGCAGACGTGGCGTGCGTCGAAATACTCCTTCTGGTACTTGGCCACCTGTTCCATTGCCTCCTCTGCAGTACGCACAGGTATAGCAAAAGCGAGGAACTTGCTCCTCAGTTCAGAGTAAGTTCCTTCGCTTGGTTTGGTCAATATCTTGTATGAATCTCTCATTATGATAGTTTGTGTACCACCAGACCTGAGCGTAGCTTGGGCTCAAACCATGTTGCTTTGGGAGGCATGATGTTGCCACTATCTGCAATGTTTATAATCTGCTGCATGCTGACGGGGTAGAGAGCCAGGGCCATGCGCATCTCTCCGCTGTCTACACGGCGTTTCAGTTCCTCCAGTCCGCGGAGTCCGCCAACGAAGTCTATGCGCTTGTCGCTACGCAGGTCCTTGATGCCAAGGATTTCGTCCAGAATGAGTTCGCTGCTGATGCTTACGTCCAAAGACTTGATGGGGTCGTTGTCATCTGCCTTGCCGGGGAGAAGTTCCAGCTTGTACCACTCGCCATCCAGATACAGACTGAATTCGTGCAGTTTCTCGGGACGGTAGCAAGCCTCGCCCATGGGGGTTACGGTGAAGTTTTCTGCCAGCAGGGACAGGAACTTCAGGCTGCTGTGCCCGTTGAGGTCCTTCACCACACGGTTGTAGTCCAGAATAGTCAGCTGGCTTGCAGGGAAGCATACTGCCATGAAGAAGTTGTACTCCTCGTCGCCACGGTGGTTGGGGTTCTGTTTTGCCTTCTCTGCACCTACGAGGGCAGCGGCGGCGCTGCGGTGATGACCGTCGGCAATGTACAGGTAGGGTATCTCGGCAAATGCCTTGGTTATGGCTTCCTGGTCCTGCTTGTCCTGGATAAGCCACAACTGGTGGCGGAACCCGTCGGTGGCAGCTGTGAAGTCGTACTCCGGCTCGTTGCAAACATAGCGTGCAATGATGGTTGCCAGGACCTCATTGTCGGGATAGGCGAAGAAGACAGGCTCCATGTTGGCATCGTTTATGCGAACATGCTTCATGCGGTCCTCTTCCTTGTCGCGGCGTGTCAGTTCGTGCTTCTTGATTACACCGTTCATGTAATCGTCCACGTAGGCACATACCACCAGACCGAACTGTGTCTTGCCGTTCATGGTCTGAGCGTAGATATAGTAGCCCTCCTCCTGGTCCTGTACGAGCCAACCGTTCTCTTGGAACTTCTGGAAATTCTCGGCAGCCTTGGCATACACCTCGGGGGCATATTCGCTTGTACCCACGGGGAAGTCTATCTCGGGCTTGATGATATGGTAAAGGCTCTTCTCGTTGCCTTCTGCCTCGGCACGTGCCTCCTCGGAGTCCAATACGTCGTAGGGGCGTGACTGTACCTGTTCTACAAGGTCTTTTGGTGGGCGCAAGCCCTTGAATGGTCTGATTATTGCCATAGTATTAGATTTTTCTTAGGTTTCTTATTTTTTTCTGCCGAAGAACTTGTCGTACACAAACATTGCTACGGCAAACACAAGAGCGTAAATAACATACACGTAGAATGGGTTCTTCTCATCAAGAACGAACTCATCGCCAATCCACATGAAGAGGGCGAATAGCATGCCTGTCAACAAGGCTCCAAACATTTTTGAGTATGCCATATTTGTGTGTGTTTATTACTTGTTCAACTGGAACTTGGTGATGCCGTCCTTCAGGTAACCTACAATCTGCTTGGCAGCTGCTATGCCGGCATTCACGTTGGCCTCGGCAGTCTGTGCGCCCATCTTCTTTGGAGTGGCGAAGTAGCGGCCAGGCAGAGCTTCGGTGTATTCGGCATGCATGTCGGGCTTGATGTCGGCAACGTACTTCAGGTCGGTGCGCTCCTTCATCAGACTGAGCAGTGATGCCTCGTCGATAACCTCCTTGCGTGCAGTGTTCACCACGATGGCGCCCTTCTTCATCTTGCCCACCAGTTCTGCATTGATGCTATTGCGTGTCTCGGCAGTAGCAGGGATGTGGAGAGATACAACGTCGCACTGCTCGAAGAGTTCCACCTGGCTGGCGGCAGCCTTCACGCCGGCGCTCTCTATTGCCTCGGCAGGACAGAAGGCGTCGTATGCCATCACCTCCATTCCGAATCCCTTGGCTATGCGTGCCACGTTGCGGCCGACATTGCCGAAAGCCAGGATACCCAGTTTCTTGCCCATCAGTTCGGTACCGCTGGTACCGTCGTAGAAGTTGCGCACTGCCATCACCAGCATGCCGAACACCAGTTCTGCCACACTGTTGGCGTTCTGTCCGGGGGTGTTCATTGCCACCACGCCAGCCTTGGTGCATGCATCAAGGTCGAGGTTGTCGAAACCGGCACCGGCACGTACAACAATCTTCAGGTTCTTGGCAGCCTCAACCACTTCTGCGTCTACTTTGTCAGAGCGCACGATAAGTGCATCGGCATCTGCAACAGCCTCCAGCAACTGTGCCTTTTCTGTATATTTCTCCAGCAGAGCCAGTTCCATGCCAGCCTCGTCTGCCACCTTCTTTATTCCGTCAACGGCCACCTTGCTGAAAGGCTTCTCCGTTGCAATAAGTATCTTTGCCATAATCAAATCTGTTTTAGGTATGTGTGTTCTATAATCATTTAGGGCCCCTCGAAACCTCTTTTGTCCTGAGTTTCGAAGAGCCCTGTATGTATTCTGTTATTAGTGCTGAGCTTCAAATTCCTGCATGCAAGCTACAAGTGCCTGAACGTCTTCCAGTTCAACGGCATTGTAGAGGCTTGCACGGAAGCCGCCCACGCTGCGGTGTCCCTTGATGCCCACCATGCCACGCTCTGTGGCGAAGGTCATGAACTCTGCCTCCAGGTCTTCGTAGCCCTCGTTCATCACGAAGCAAACGTTCATGCGGCTGCGGTCTTCGGGGTCCTTGACGGTGGCGCGGAACATCTTGTTGCGATCAATCTCGCCATAGAGCAGGTCGGCCTTCTCGATGGCGCGGCGCTCCATTTCTGCAACACCGCCGTTGGCCTTGATCCAGCGCAGTGTCTGCAGAGCGCAGTAGATGGGCACTGTGGGAGGAGTGTTGAACATGGAACCGCCCTTGATGTGTGTGCGGTAGTCCAGCATTGTGGGGATGGCACGGCTCACCTTGCCCAGGCATTCGTCCTTGACAATGATGAAGGTGACACCTGCCATTGCCAGGTTCTTCTGTGCGCCACCATAGATCATGGCATACTTGCTGACGTTGATGGGGCGTGAGAAGATGTCGGAACTCATGTCGGCAATCAGAGGCACGGGACTGTCCAGGTCACGACGGATTTCGGTACCGTAGATGGTGTTGTTGGTAGTGATGTGGAAGTAGTCGGCATCGGCTGGCACAGTGTAGTGCTTGGGGATGTAGGTGTAGTTGAAGTCGGCACTTGATGCCACCTCCACGCACTCGCCGAAGAGTTTTGCTTCGGCCATGGCCTTCTTCGCCCAAACACCGGTGTTGATGTAGGCAGCCTTCTGCTCCAGGAAGTTATATGGGATCATACAGAACTCCAGACTGGCACCGCCACCCAGGAACAGCACGCTGTAACCCTCGGGGATGCCGAGCAACTCCTTGAACAGGGCAACTGCTTCGTCCAGTACAGGCTGGAAGTTCTTGGCGCGATGGCTCATCTCCATCAGTGAGAGACCGCTGCCTTCAAATTCGATACATGCTTTAGAAACTGCCTCCATTACCTCTTTGGGCAACTTGGAGGGACCTGCATTGAAATTATACTTCTTCATAGTCTTGTTAGTATTATTTCAGGTACAATATATAAATAAAAAAAGTCGGGGTGACCCGACTCGAACGGGCGACCACCTGGTCCCAAACCAGGTGCGCTACCAACTGCGCTACACCCCGATGTGCCTTGCTTTATGCTTAACACATTGCAAAGGTAAATCCTTTTTTTTGTTTATGCAAGCAAAACGTAAGATATTTTTCTAAAAAAGTATCAATCCTGCTACTCCGCACATGCAGATGAGCATAATGGGGTTTAGTTTGTAGACCTGCCTGCCGATGAAGGCAAAGGCAAAGAGTCCCAGGCTTATCCAGAAATGCCATGGGCTGGTGCTGGGGTTGCCGAAGTTCTCCTCGTTGCAGAGCAACAGGGCGGCTGCCGCTATCAGTCCTATTACAGCAGGGCGGAGTCCCTGGAAGATGCTCTCCACCACAGGGTGCGACTTATAACGAAGCAGGAATCGGCTGATTATAATCATCAGCACAAAAGTGGGCAGCACCAGGGCAAAGGTTGCCAGCAACGAACCCAGGAATCCTGCCCATACAGGATAGCCGGCATTCACTACCGAGGTGTACCCCACGTATGTCGCAGAGTTTATGCCTATGGGACCGGGGGTCATCTGGCTCAGTGCCACCATATCGGCGAATTCGCCTGTGCTCATCCATCCGTAGCGTGTCACCACCTCGGCCTGTATCATGGAGAGCATGGAGTAGCCTCCGCCAAAGCCTAAAAGACCAATCTGGAAGAATGTTATGAAGAGAAGCAGGAATATCATGTTCTGTAGTTGGTTTAATTACTTTATCAGCTGGCCATAAGTGTATCCTCCAAGGGCGGCTATCAGTATCACGTAGACAGGGCTGACCCCCAGCATCCATATGCCGAGGGCTGCCACAATGGGTATCCATACATTATATATATTTATATTAGCGGTGCGTGCCATCCTGAACACAGGAGTGGCAATGAGTGCCGCCACGGCAGGACGTATGCCTCGGAAGATGCTTGCCACCACAGGGTTCTCGCGGAAGCGGCTGAAGAACATGGCTATGGCCAGGATGATGAAGAAAGAGGGTAGGGCTGCTCCCAGTGCGCACATCAGTGCTCCGGGCAGACGCTTCATCCTGTAGCCGATGAATACGCTTATGTTCACGGCAAACACACCGGGGCAGGACTGCGCTACTGCTATCAGGTCCATCAGTTCTTCTTCGGTGGCCCATTGCTTCTCGTCCACAACTGTCTGCTTTATCAACGGTATCATGGCATAACCACCTCCGATGGTGAACAATCCTATTTTTGCAAAGGTCAGAAACAGTTCGAATGTTTGTTTCATTTATGGAAAAACAGAGAAACTTGTTCGTAAAAATATAGGGGAGGACATGCCTCCCCTATACATATTATATAATGGTTACTTCATCTTTGCTTCAACCCACTTGCGTGCGTTCACGAAGGCCTCCAGCCAGGGAGTGCACTGATCGCTGAGACGGCGCTCCTCGGGATAGTAACCGCACTGCCAGGGGAAGATGGTGCGCTCGGGGTGAGGCATGATGGCAAGGTGACGGCCGTCGCCACTGCAGATAGCAGCCACGTCGTAGTCGGAACCGTTGGGGTTGCCGGGATAGCCTGTGTAGCTGAACTTGGCAACAACGTTGTACTCGCTCTCTGCCTTGGGCAAACGGAACTTGCCTTCGCCGTGAGCCACCCATGTGCCAATCTTGAATCCGCTGAGCGAACCGAACATCACGCTCTGGTTCTCGGGGATGGTCAGTGCCACGAAGGTGCTCTCGAACTTGTGGCTATCGTTGTGAAGCATCTGTGCTGTCTCCTTGCGGTACTGGCTCAGACGCTTGCTGTCCAGAATGCTTTCGCCGTTGGTGGTGTCCAGAGACTTGTTCACCAGACCCAACTCAATCATCAGCTGGCAACCGTTGCAGACACCAAGACTCAGTGTGTCCTCACGTGCATAGAACTTGTCCAATGCTTCCTTGGCCTTGGGGTTGTAGAGGAATGCGCCTGCCCAACCCTTGGCACTGCCCAGAACGTCGCTGTTGGAGAAACCGCCGCAGAAGGCAATGACATTAACATCTTCCAGTGTCTCACGACCGGTGATGAGGTCGGTCATGGTAACGTCCTTCACATCGAAACCTGCCAGCCAGAATGAGTATGCCATCTCGCGCTCGCTGTTGGTTCCCTTCTCGCGGATAACGGCAGCACGGATGCCGCTCTTCTCTCTGCGGTCGGGGTTGGCGCCGTACTGGCTCAACTTACCGGTGAAGTCCTTGCCAAATACGGGCTGAACGGGCATGCTCTTGTAGTTCTGGTAGCGCTCTGCTGCCTTGCCGTGGAAGCTCTGCTTGCGGTCCAGCAGGTATGAGGTCTGATACCAGATGTCGCGGTACTGGTCGATATCCAGGACAATGCCCTGGCCAAGGTCGATGGTGCGCTCCTCGCAAACCTCGCCAATCTTGATGTAGCCGACGCCGGCATCCTCCAGAATCTTCTTCACGCGTGAACCGTTCTCGTCGCTCACCTGGATTACCACACCGGGGTTCTCGGCGAAGAGAATCTTCACCAGTGACTCCTGTGCGTCTCCCTCGCCCTTGAACTTGCTCAGGTCGAGCTTCAGACCGCCTGTGGTGTTTGCAAAGCACATTTCCAACAGACAGGTAGCCAGACCGCCGGCGCTGATGTCGTGACCAGCCAGGATGAGGCCTTCGCTTACCAGCTGCTGAACTGCCAGGAATGCATCGCGGAAGTATTCGGGGTTCTGTACTGTGGGCACATCGCTACCTACCAGACCCCAGCTCTGGTTGAAGGCGCTGCCGCCCAGCTTCAGACTGTCGAAGCTGAAGTCGATGTGGTACAGGCGGCTGCCTGCCCACTTGCCCTTAACCTGCTTCAGTACGGGAGAAACTATCTTCTTGATGTCGCTCACCTCGCCGCCTGCGCTGACGATAACGGTACCGGGGCTTACCACCTTGTCGCCGTTGGGGTACTTCTGGGTCATGCTCAAAGAGTCCTTGCCGGTGGGCACATTGATTTGCAGGGCGCAGCAGAAGTCGCTCAGTGCCTTTACGGCGCTGTACAGACGTGCGTCTTCGCCCTCCTGTGCACGGCAGGGCCACATCCAGTTGGCGCTCAGGCTGATGCTGTCCATGGCGCTCGCACCCTTCTCGTCCTCAATGGCAAGAGGTGCCCAAACCAAGTTGGTCAGTGCCTCGGAAACTGCCAGCACGCTGCCTGCTGCTGGATTTGCCAATGCTGCCTGGGGTGCATGGCCCAATGCGGTGGCAATACCCTTCTCGCCACGGTAGTCCAGTGCTACGGCACCGCAGTCGCTCAGGGGCAATTGCAACTCGCCCTGACACTGCTGGCGTGCCACACGGCCGCTTACGCAACGGTCCACCTTGTTGGTCAACCAGTCCTTACATGCAACGGCCTCCAGAGGCAGAAGGTTTTTCAGGTATGTCTCTATCTGTGCAGGATCAATGTCCTTCTTGTCGCTGTATGTGCGCTCCACGGTCTTGTCCACCATCACTGTCTTGGGAGAAGAACCGAACATCTGCTCAACGGCCAGGTCGAAGGGACGAATGCCATCGGCCTGCTCGAAGGTGAAGCGGTGGTCGCCTGTAGTCTCGCCCACGGTGTACATAGGAGCACGCTCACGCTCGGCAATGCGGCGCACGTGTTCAATAGCCTTCTCATCGATGAGCAGGCCCATACGCTCCTGACTCTCGTTGGCAATAATCTCCTTTGCAGAGAGGGTCTTGTCACCGATGGGCAGCTTGTCCATGTGGATGATGCCGCCGCACTCCTCTACCAATTCGCTCAAGCAGTTTACGTGACCTGCAGAACCATGGTCATGGATGCTGACGATGGGGTTGTTGTCCTCCTCGCAAAGTGCACGAACCACGTTGTAGGTGCGCTTCTGCATCTCGGGGTTGGCACGCTGAACGGCGTTCAACTCAATGCCGCTGCTGTAGCGGCCGGTCTCAACGGAACTTACACTACCGCCGCCAAGACCGATGCGATAGTTTTCGCCACCCATGACAACAACCTTGTTGCCGGGCTGGGGCTGGCCCTTCAGACAGTCGCGCTTTGTGCCGTAGCCCACACCGCCTGCCAGCATGATAACCTTGTCGTAGGCGTATCTTTCCTGGCTGCCCTCCTCGTTGTGCTCGAAGGTGAGCACAGAACCGCAGATGAGGGGCTGACCGAACTTGTTGCCGAAGTCGCTGGCACCGTTAGATGCCTTGATAAGAATCTGCTCGGGAGTCTGGTACAGCCACTCGCGAACTGGCAGAATCTTCTCCCACTGCTTCAGGCTTGCATCGTGCTGGGCACTGATTTCGTCGCCCTGCAGACGAGAGTAGCTGGTCATGTAAACAGCAGTACCTGCAATGGGCATAGAACCTACACCACCGCCCATACGGTCGCGGATCTCGCCGCCGCTACCTGTTGATGCACCGTTGAAGGGCTCTACGGTGGTGGGGAAGTTATGTGTCTCTGCCTTCAGTGAGATTACGCTCTCCACCTCCTTCACCTGATAGTAGTCGGGTTCGGCGTGTGTGGCAGGAGCAAAGAGTTCCACCTTGGGACCCTGGCTGAATGCCACGTTGTCCTTGTAGGCAGACAGGATGCGGTTGGGGTTCTCCTGTGTGGTCTTCTTGATCATCTGGAACAGGCTGCTTTCCTTCTCCTCGCCGTCGATTACGAAGGTGCCTCCGAAGATCTTGTGGCGGCAGTGCTCACTGTTGATCTGTGCAAAGCCGAACACTTCAGAGTCGGTCAGGGGACGGCCCAACTGGCCCTCTACCTTGTGCAGGTACTCAATTTCCTCTGCACTCAGTGCCAGACCTTCCTGCTCGTTGTATGTCTCCAGGTCGGTAATCTCCACGATGGGCTGTGGCTCTATGTTCACGCGGAAGAGTTCCTGGTTCAGACCGTTCTTGTACATGCGCTGAAGCATGGGGTCGAACTCGGCGTTCTCGCTCTCCACGGGGAAGTATTCCTCAATGCGTGCTATGCCCTCCACTGCCATGTTCTGTGTAATTTCCACAGCATTGGTGCTCCAGGGGGTAATCATCTCACGGCGTGGGCCTACGAAACATCCCTCCAGATGGTCTGCTTCCAACACTTCGGCCTCGCCATAGAGCCAGCACAACTTTTCAATCTCGGCCTTGGACAGAGCCTCGGCGCTTTCCGTAGCGATGATGGTCTGCTGCGGAGTTTTAAAGAAGGTAATTGCCATATCTTTCTTTATTAAATATATTTGCGGTGTAAAGTTACGAAAAAATGCCCAAAGGGGCAAAGAAATGAGGTGGAATTTCCTTTCATTCCGTTGATATAACTAAATCTGTGATAATCCTGTTGAATCGGTGTCATCTGTGGGCGACATTGTCCTCGTCTTCGTTTTCGTTTTCGTCCTCGTCAGCAGTTTTCACCTTTCACCTTTCATCAGTCAATTTGTAAAAAAAGTGCCCATCTGCTTGTATCTTTCAAAAAAAAGTACGTACTTTGTCCCCGTTCTGCCCATTGTGAGGGTGGACAAACGCATTATCAACCATTAAAAACCAGATTAGCCTATAGAAAAGAACTCTACTCCAAGAACAAGAATTTTATAAGAAGTATGAGTAAGTATGCTGCAATGTCCGACCATCAGTTGGTGGAGTTGTACGAGCAGGGCGTGGACGAGGTTTTTGATGTGTTGCTGAACAGAAATCAGGAACATCTTTTTGCTTATATTATGCGACTGACACAAGATGTGGACAGGGCAAACGACGTGTTTCAGGAAACTTTCATGAAGGCTATAGTCTGTATCCGTGGCCATCAGTACCGTACTACAGGCAAGTTCTCGGCATGGCTCATGCGCATTGCACACAATCTGGTGATAGACTCTATGCGAGGTGGCCGCAACATATCGCATCTGGACGATGAACTGCAAAACGAGGTGCTGTACAACAATCTCAACCTTTCCGAGGAGTGCCACGAGGCAGAGATGCTTCGTATGGCAGACGTGCAGACTCTGTCCACTATGATAGCACGCTTGCCCTTGGTGCAACAGGAAATAGTACACCTGCGCTTCTACGAGGATCTGTCGTTCAAGGAAATAGCACAGGTAACTAATGTGAGCATAAACACCGCCTTGGGGCGCATGCGTTATGCTACACTCAACCTTCGAAAGATGATAATGGAAAATGCCCTGGACTTGGCAGTGTGAGGCGCTGCGCTTTTGTTTAGAGTTTAGTGAGGCGCTGCGCTTTTGTTTAGTGAGTCGCTGACGCTCTTGTTAAGTGTACTCTAAACTCTCTAAACACAAAACTCTAAACACTAAACACTAAACACTAAACCCTCTCAAAGCGACTAACGCTCAATTCACCTCGGCCTGTATTCCCTGGCGAATTGTCGGATGTTTTCCAAAACTTCCTGTTTGGGCATAAGGATGGGTTGGGGTAGAGGTAGTGGCATAGGCTTATCAATATGGTTCTTACAGAATAATAACGAAAGACGGCTCCCGTATATTGTGTGGGGAACCGTCTTTTTTCGTATACAGCTACAGCTATCAGTCTTGCGAGTAGTCGGACAGGATCTTGCGGTAGATGGACAATATCGTACTCTTGCGTATGAAACCAACGAAGGTTCCCTCCTGGTCGGCAACCGGCAGATTCCATGAGCGTGTGCGGTCGAAGGTTTTGATTACGGAGTCCATGCTGTCGTTCACACCCAGTATGGCAGGAGATTCTGCCATCAGTTGCGACACGCGGAAACGGTTGAACAGTTCCGGTCGGAACACCAGATGTCGTATGTCGTCCATGCGCAGTATGCCTACCAGTTGCATTTGTCGGTTCACTACGGGGAACACGTATCCCTTGCTTGTTGCCACCAGTGTTGCCACATCGCCCAGTGTCTGGTCGGGATACAGCACCCTGTCGGTCTTTTCCACCACCGAGTCCATGCTCATCAGTGTCAGCACGGAGCGGTCGGTATGGTGCGTGAGCAGTTCGCCGCGTTGTGCCAGTCGCATGGCATATATGCTGTGAGGCTCAAAAAGCTTTATGGTCAGGTATGCCACCACCGCTACCATCATCAGCGGCATGAACATGCCATAGCCTCCGGTCAGTTCTGCAATCAGGAATATGCCAGTAAGCGGAGCGTGCATCACGCCGCTCATCAGTCCGCACATTCCCAGCATGGCAAAGTTGCACTCTGGCACCTGTATGCCCAGGATGCCATAGATGTTCCACAGTCTGGCAAACACAAAACCGGCTATGCAACCCAGAAACAGCGAGGGAGCGAAGATACCGCCGCAGCCGCCGCCACCGTTTGTGGCTGTGGAGGCAAACACCTTCATCAGGATAACCAGTATCAGGTAGGGGATGAGCATGCGTGCATGCCCGGCAAAGAACGAACCGTTCATGGCTTCCTGCCAGTCCTCCATGCCCTTGCCGTTGAGCAGCAGTTCTATGAGCGTATAGCCTTCACCATAGAGCGATGGGAACAGGAAGATGAGTATGCTCAGCATAGCACCACCGAAGAGGAACTTCCTGTGCGGCACTCCTATGCGGCGGAAGATGCCCTCCAGCCAGTTCATGGTTCGGGTAAAGTAGAGCGCCACCAGGCCGCATGCCACTCCCAATGCCAGATAGGCAGGGATACGGTTTACGGAGAAAGCGTTACTGAGATTGAATTCAAACACTGATGCTGTGCCCGAGAGGGTGAACGTTACGGCAACAGCCGTGACGCAACTTACCAGCAAGGGCAGCAGCGAACCCATAGTAAGGTCTATCATCAGCACTTCCAGCACGAATACCAGTCCGGCAATGGGAGCCTTGAATATGCCAGCCACAGCACCGGCAGCACCGCATCCCACCAGCAGCATCATGTGGCGGTTGGACAGATGGAACATGCGTCCCAGATTGCTGCCTATGGCACTGCCCGTAAGCACAATGGGAGCCTCGGCACCCACGCTTCCGCCAAAGCCGATGGTCACTGCCGATGCCAGCACCGAGGTGAAGGTGTTGTGCAGCTTTATCTTGCTCTTGTTGCGGGCTATGGCAAAGAGGATTTTCGTTACGCCATGGCTTATGTCGTCCCTAACTATGTAGCGTATGAAGAGCATGGTCAGTCCTATGCCCACCACGGGGAAGATAAGGTACAGCCAGTTCGCTCCGGTGCTGGAGAAGCTATACGTAAGCACATACTCTATGTTGTGGATAATCCACTTTAGCGTCCAGCCTGCCAGAGCGGTGAAGATGCCCACCAGAAAACTTATCATCAGCACGAATCGCTCGTCGCTGATCTTCTCTCTGTGTCGGCGTCGCCAGTGCAGCAGTGCAGCGGCAAGATCGCGCAGAATACCATGTTTATGAAGTAAATCCATTGTACAGATTACAGAGAACAGATTACAGATTACAGAGCAAAGATGAAAGATGAAAGATGACAGATGGCAGATGGCAGGTTCGTTAAACCATCAACATTAAACATTAATCACTCACCGCTCATCGTTCATCACTTTTTCGTTTGTTAGTCACTCCCCTTTCAGTTGTAACCACTCCCCTCTCTTGCAGAGGGGCTGGGGGAGAGTCCGTCCGTTTTTCGTTTTCACCTTTCCGTTTTCACCTTTCCGTTTACCTCACCTTATTATCTTCACGCTGCTGTCAAGCCCCAGCTTTATTATGCGGCTGGGAGTGCCGGGTATGTTGTCACCTCGGCGGAAGGAGCAGATGTAGTCCACTTGCGACTTTATCTCCTCGCTAATCTCTCGGAAGGTGCGTGCTGTTGGTTCACCGCTTATGTTGGCGCTGGTGCTCACCAGGGGCTTCTGCAGACGGTAGCAGATGTCGTGCGAGAACTGGTCGCGTGTCACGCGTATGCCCAGCGAACCGTCCTCGGCAACCAGACTGGGAGCTACGCCGTCGGCACCATCCAGGATCACCGTCACCGGCGAATCGGCGGCATCGAAGATGTCCCATGCCACGTCGGGGATGTTGCGGAAGTAGCGCTGTATGCGGTCGGCCTTGTCCACCAGACAAAGCATGGACTTGGCATCCTCGCGCTGTTTTATCTCGTAGATTCGGCGTACGGCCTCCTCGTTGGTAGCATCGCAACCAATGCCCCACACTGTGTCGGTGGGGTAGAGTATGACACCGCCCTTGCGCAGGCACTCCACCGCTTGCTTAATGTCTATTTCGCAATTCATGGTTCTTTACCTTAGTTATATTATATTGATATGAATGAAAAACTCATCGCTCATCCGCTTACCGCTCACCGTTAAATCTGTTTTATCCGTTGATTTAACTAAATCTGTGATAATCCCGTCCAATCAGTGTCATCTGTGGGCGACATCGTCTCCGTCTTCGTTTCGTTTATAGTTTAGTGAGGCGCTGCGCTTTTGTTTAGTGTAGTCGCTGACGCTTGTGTTGAGTGTACTCTAAACCCTAAACCATAAACCATAAACAGTCTTCGTCTTAGTTCTCCGTTTTCCGTTTTCACCTTTCCGTTCGTTTAGAACTCCGAAGTAAAGTGGAACTGCAGGTGTTCAAAGTCCTGCTGTGCCATGCTCAGCACATATCCGCTGTCGGCCAGGAACACGTCGCGTCCGTCACGGTCCTTTGCCATGTACTGGTACTTGCGCTTCTTGAAGTTCTCCAGTTCTGCCTCGTGACCTGGTTCGCATGAAATCCAGCACGCCTTGTGCAGATGGACTGGTTCCCAGCGGCACTTGGCGCCGTATTCGTTTTCCAGACGGTACTGTATCACCTCGAACTGCAGCTGGCCCACGGTGCCTATTATCTTGCGTCCGTTGAACTGGTTCACGAACAGCTGTGCCACACCCTCGTCCATAAGCTGGTTAATGCCTTTTTCCAGCTGCTTTGTCTTCATCGGGTCGGCATTCTCTATGTACTTGAACATCTCGGGCGAGAAGGAGGGCAAGCCGCGGAAGTGCAGCTGTTCGCCTTCGGTCAGCGTGTCGCCTATCTTGAAGATGCCGTTGTCGGGCAGACCCACAATGTCGCCAGCCCAGGCCTCGTCGATGGTCTCCTTGCGCTGGGCCATGAACTGGGTGGGACTGGAGAAGCGTACCGTCTTGCCGTTGCGTATGTGCAGATACGGAGCGTTGCGCACGAACTTGCCTGAGCACACCTTGCAGAAGGCTATGCAGGAACGGTGATTGGGGTCGATGTTGGCGGTAATCTTGAAGATGAAGCCAGTGAACTTCTTCTCATCTGGGTTCACCTCGCGCTCCTCCGCCATCACGGGGCGTGGTGCTGGGGCTATCTTGCAGAAGCAGTCCAGCAGTTCCTGTACGCCAAAGTTGGTCAGTGCCGAACCGAAGAACACGGGAGCCAGCATAGCCTCCTTGTACTCCTCCTCCTCAAAGGCAGGATACACGCCCTCTATCATTTCCAGGTCCTCGCGCAGTTTCTCGGCATCGGTGTCGCCCACCCACTGGTTCAGCTCCTCGCTGTTGATGTCCACCTGCACCTTCTCCGTCACCTTCTGCTTGTTGGCCTGGAACAGGTTCAGGTTCTGCTCGTAGATGTTGTACACACCCTTAAATCGCTGACCCTGGTTTATGGGCCACGACAAGGGGCGCACGGCAATCTTCAGTTCTTCCTCCAGTTCGTCCAGCAGATCGAAGGGATCGCGTCCCTCGCGGTCCATCTTGTTGATGAAGATGATGACCGGAGTCTTGCGCATGCGGCACACCTCCATCAGTTTGCGTGTCTGTGTCTCCACGCCCTTGGCGCCGTCCACCACTATGATGGCGCTGTCCACGGCAGTAAGTGTGCGGAAGGTGTCCTCGGCAAAGTCCTGGTGACCGGGGGTGTCCAGGATGTTTATCTTGTAAGGCTTGTCGGCAGGCGTGCCCTCGGGGGCATATTCAAACTCCATCACCGAGGTGGTAACGGAGATACCGCGCTGTTTCTCTATCTCCATCCAGTCGGATGTTGCGGTCTTCTTTATCTTGTTGCTCTTTACGGCACCAGCCACCTGTATCTGTCCGCCGAAGAGCAGGAACTTTTCTGTCAGTGTGGTCTTACCTGCATCGGGGTGGGCTATGATGGCAAAAGTGCGCCTGCGTAGTATTTCTTCAGTCATGTATAGTGTTTTGTTGTTTGTGGTCTTGTAGGTGTTCTAGTCTTTCTAGTAGGACTAGTCTATCTAGTATTTCTAGTATTCCTAGTATTCCTATTCTATCTATTATTTCTTCTATTGCTGGGGCTCGTATTTCTCTGCCAGCATGTTCAGCAGGGTGCTGATGGCAGAGATGGCTGCTGAGGTTTCTGCACCTATGGGCTTGTCCTGCATGCGCAGCAGTGTTATGCCGTAGAGGGCATCCAGGGCGGTTTCCAGTTCGGGCTTCATCTTGCCGTTACCCTTGCCTCGCAGTTCCACTATGAAAGGCAGCGCCTTGTAGTAGGTGGCATTGTAGATGGCCTCCTGCGGATCGGCAAGCAGTTCGCGATGGCGGTCGGCGAGCAGGAATATGGTGTTGCGCACCACCTGCACGTGTCCGCGTTCGCGGCATCCCTCCTCGTGCATCATGCGTGCCAGGCCGTCGTACCATTGCAGAGCCTGTTCCAACTCCTCGTCGTCGTAGTCGAAGCGTGGCAGGTATTCCTCGGCTATGGTCTGGATGTCGCAGTTATATGAACGAATGATGTCCTCCACCTGATACATGTAGAGGACATATGCCACGAGATTCTGTTTTCTGAGTTTCTTGGCTATTAGCATTTTGGGTGCCTTGTATGAATGTGTTTAGATGTTTATGCCGAAGTGTGGCAGCAGTGCCCACAGGAACCCGATAAAGCCTGCCACAATGACGATGCTTCCTATTATGCGGTTTATCAGGCAGATGGTGCTCACCTGGAACTTCGTCCTCACCTTATCTATAATATATGTCAGCCCAAACCACCACAGCAACGCACCTGCAAAGATGGCTATGTAGCCCAGTCCCTGCTCCCAGTAGTGCTCTGGCACTACAAATTCGAATCGTGCCATCAGCGCTATGAACAACAGGATGATGAGGGGGTTGGAGAAGGTTACCAGAAATCCGGTTATGCCGTTGTGCCACAACGAGCCCTTGTTGGGGTTAGTGGGGCGCAGGTTGTGCGTGGGGTTGCTCAGGTAGGTGTAGATGCCGAAGAGCATGAGCAGTATTCCGCCCATCACCTTGAACCAGAACATGTTGCGAGGATTCTCTATGATCTCCATCACGAAACTCATGCCCAGGAGCGATATGGCGGCATATATGATGTCGGACACGGCAGCACCCAGTCCGGTGACCATGCCATACCAGCGCCCCTTGTTCAGCGTGCGCTGTATGGTCAGAACACCAACAGGCCCCATGGGAGCGCTGGCCAGTATGCCCACAATCAGGCCTTTAATGACCAATTCCAGTGTATTGACAGGTTCTATCCACATAATATGTCTGCAAAGAACGGACTTTTTTTTCATTTTAACATACTTTTGTAATTAAAAAATGCGCATTATTGCAAAATAAGTGCTAACTTTGCCCATAGCGCAATATCAAAACACATCATAAATCGTAATAGCATGAATAAAAAACCCTATGTAATCGGATTGGACCTGGGTGGTACCAATTCAGTGTTCGGCATTGTTGACAAGAATGCAAAGATCGTTAAGTCTGTGTCCATCCCCACTGCTGGTCATGGCACTGCCGACAAGTATGTCAAGGCATGTACCGAGGCTCTTCTTCCCCTCATAGCCGAGGTTGGCGGTATCGACAAGATCAAGGCCATGGGTATCGGTGCTCCCAATGCCAATTACTATTCCGGTTGCATCGAGGATGCTCCCAATCTGGAGTGGCGCGGCAATGTGCCTCTGGTGAAGATGTTCCAGGAGTCTTTGGGCATCCCCGTGGTGATGACCAACGATGCCAATGCTGCCGCTATCGGCGAGATGGCATACGGTGCTGCCCGTGGCATGAAGAACTTCATTGAGATCACCCTGGGCACAGGTGTCGGTAGCGGTGTCGTAGTAAACGGCCAGTTGGTATACGGTCACGACGGTTTCGCAGGCGAACTGGGCCATGTCATCGTGGAGAAGAACGGTCGCGAGTGCGGTTGCGGTCGCCGTGGCTGTCTGGAGTGCTACTGCTCCGGCACCGGCATTGCACGCAGTGCTGTGGAGAAACTGGCCCTCAGCCGTCGTCCCTCTACGCTGAGAGATATCCTCAGTTCCAAGCTCGAGGCAAAGGACGTGTCCATTGCTGCTTCCAATGGCGATGAACTGGCACTGGAGATTCTGGCAGACACTGGCCGCCGTCTGGGCGAGGCTTGTGCTAATTTTGCTGCTTTCTCAAGCCCCGAGGCATTCATCTTCTTCGGTGGTCCCACCAAGGCTGGCGAACTGCTCATGTCTCATGTCCGCAAGGCATACGACGAGAACATCCTCTTTGTCTACAAGGGCAAGGCCAAGATTCTGGTCAGCGAACTGGACGGTGCCAGCGCAGCCGTTCTCGGTGCCAGCGCTCTGGGCTGGGAAATGTAGGATAGAGTACAGAGTACAGAGAACAGATGAAAGAGCAAAGAGTAATTAGTAATTAGTAATGAGGAAAGGGAACAGCTCCGCTCCCCGCTCATCCGCTCATCCGCTCATCCGCTCATCCGCTCACTGTTAATCGTTCAACTTTCAACGTTACTCGTTCAACGTTCTATGCAGGTGCAGGTTTTTCTGTGCCTGCATTTGCTTTTTTTGTGGTTTAGCGAACTTTTTTTGCCATTGTGGTGTTGCAAAACAGTTAAAAAACATTAACTTTGCTCCGCTAAAGACTGATTTTCACCACCAAAACATGCAAAATATCTATTCAACCTAATATTAAACTTAAACAAAAACAATCATGAGAAAAATTACTTCTCTTTTAATGCTCCTCTGCATGTTCGTGGGAACGGCATGGGGACAGACACAGGAAGTTGTGAAAATTTATAAACCAACTCACCGTGTTTCAGAATTGGAAACAAATGGTACTAAGTACATGATTTTCAACACAACAAAACTTCAGGGTAATCGTTATGGCTTTGTGTATAATAACGGCAATGGTGGTTTGAATAAGCCCGTTTCAACACCTACAGGTTTTGAGGCGTTATCAAATGCTTATTTGTTTACTTTGGAAACATCTACTACAGGGGGAGCTTACTATATTAAGTCTGTAAGTAATGGTAAGTATGTAAACCACAAGGGTAATACAAATAATGAAGAAGGTCAGGATTGCTACATTTATAAATTTTTAGACTCTCCTTATAAGAATGATGATGCCAATGGTCAATACATGTCTAAGGATGATGATGCAACCTTTATTCCTTATGGTGAACTGACAGATGAACAGTGCTTGTTTACTATTGGCAATAAGGAAGGTGGTGATTATAATGTATGGAATGGTAACGAAGGTTCTTTCGGCACTTGGAGCACAGCGCATCCTTATGCATTCTATGAAGTAGAAGAAGCAGAAGAAATTGTTACTACAACGGCAATTACTGAACTCGCTAATGTTAGCAACAATAAATTGTATATTATTAAGAATGCGCGTACTGCTAACACTGCATTAGTTTATAATGGTGGTGCTAACGTAGTGTGGAATGGTAAGGAAACTTCGGTAATTTACGATCCAAGAAGCAATAATTTCCGTTGGGCAATCTATAAGTCTTCTAATAGCAAATACTATCTTTACAACATCGGTGCTGGCAAATACATGGGTTCTGCTATCACAAAGGATGCTGCAATTCCTTTTGTAGATGCGTCTGGTCTACACTCTGTCGTGATTGAAAAGTCGTCAACCAATGCTAATTATCCCTTTGTAATGTCAACAAATAATAAGACGGGAGCGTTAAACACAAATGGTTCATTGCAACAAGGTGTTGTTAACTGGCGCGATGGATATAGTAAAACGGATGATGCCGGAAACCAGTTTGCTTTCTATGAAGTTGCGGATATACCTCAGGATGTCTTGACTGCGATTGAAACAGCAGTAACAGATTATGAAGCAAATGGTGTTGCTAACTGGAAAAACATTCATGCTGCAAGTGGTTATGTTGGTCACTATCCATTGAGCACACAAGCTGTACACAATGCAATTGCAAGTGAAGTTGATATAGACAACTTTATGTATGCTAATAATGTGGTACCATTTGCCACAGGCGAGTATTATCGTTTGGTGTGTGTTGCTCCTAAGGCTGGATATAGTGATGCAAGTTATAATACGCTTACCTTTAATGGTGCATCACATCTTGTAACAGCGCCTATGAATGTGGCAGAACCTAACCAAATCTTTGTGTTTGAGGCTAATGGTTCTAACTACAAATTGAAGAATTTGAATGCGAATGCATATCTTAATAAAGTTGGCTCTGGTGATTATCGTTCGCAAGTAGTATCAGCTGATGAGCAGATTGCAGAAATTCAGTTAAGAAATGTTGCATGTGCGCAATATGAATTGCGAAGCATTGGTGGTTCTTGCCTTTATGCAGAAAACAACTCTACAGAAGGAGTGCCTTACGCATGTTCAGGTTGGTCTGGAGGCAAGAATTCACCCTCTGCCTGGTACATTATCCCCGCAACAGAACTCGAAGTAGAAGTAGCTGCTAAATATGGTTCAATCTACTTGCCTTTCGACGTAAAGCTTGCTGAAGGTGATAAGGCTTATGCCGTAACTGCAACTTCTGAAACTTATGCTACTTTAGCTGAAAAGGAAGATATTCCTGCTGGCGAAGGTGCAATCTTGGCACAGGGTACTTATACTTTGAATATCGCTGAAGCTACTTCAGATTGGACTGAGAATAAGCTCGAAGGCACAACCGTAAACTCTTATGTAGAGGCTAATGCTTACGTTTTGGCAAACGGTGAGGATGGTATCGGTCTGTACAAGGCTAAGTTGAACAAGGATGAAACTGGTGCAGCGGGTACTACCCGCTTCCTGAACAATGCTAACAAGGCATACTTGCCTGCAAGTGCTGTTTCTGCTGGTGTTCGCTTCCTGAGCTTCGACTTCGGCAACGAGACAGCCATTGACGAACTGAAAGGTGAAAACGGAAATGTGAAAACTGTAATCTACGACCTCGCTGGTCGTCGCGTTCAGAAGACTCAGAAGGGTCTGTACATCGTAAACGGTGCTATCGTAATCAAGTAAATTTTAGAGTTTAGTGTTTAGAGTTTAGTGTTTGGTGTTAATCCCGCTTGGCGGTCTTTAATGGTATCCGTTTGATTATACAAATGCAAAAACTCTAAACCAACACAATTAAAAATATTAAAAATTAAATATAAATATGAAAAAGGCATATATGGCTCCTGCAATGGAGGTGATAAAAGTAGACGTGGCTAACATGATGGCTGCAAGTGCAAGGCTTTTCGATACAGAGGTGGATACTAGTGGTCCCGGTGTACAGCTCGGTCGCGAAATAAGCAACGGTGCAAAGGATCTGGATCTCCTGTGGGACTAATCCCGTTGCAGTCAAGTTACATACTGTAACAGTAAATTTTCTTCCAACTGTGGTACGATGTAATGTCGTGCCACAGTTTTTTATTTTCCCATCGCCCTATAGCGTCTGGATTATCCCTATAACCCGTTAGCCGACCGCTACCACCCGTTCGCCGAACCGCTACTATCCGTTCGCTGAACCGCTACTATCAACAAATCCCACTCATCAAAAAGCGTGTAGTCGCTGACGCTCTTGTTTAGTAGGGCGCTTCGCTTTTGTTTAGTGTTTAGCTTTCCATCCGGCAGAAAGTTCTCGTTTTCGTTTTCGTCCTCGTTCAACGTTCCAAAGGTCCTTTGTCCCTACCGCGCCAGCCGTCACGACGGAGTCTATGACAAATTCTGCGTATTAAACTTGTTTGTATGTGGTGGCTAATGCCTTGGTAAATAATTAATTCTGTGAATTCTGCGTATTCCTGCGTGAGACTATTATAAATCCTGTTGCTGATAACTTTATTTCACGCAAAATCCGCAGAACTCGCCGACTTTTCTTTAAGAACAATTCCATATACAGATTACGCTTTCGCTGGAATCCACAGAATAGCACCTGTTGCACGGTGCGCCTTAAAATCTCCAAGACGGAATTCCGTTCAATCTCGTTTAATCCGTTGACAAATAATCATTGCCATTAACCGTGGCTTCGCCACATTAACCAGCGACTCTGTCGCTATTAACCGCTCTATATCATCAACATTCCACGGAGGGCAGGAGGATTAGAGGTTTATAGCATCACTTGTCGTTGTAATGCCCCTCGACCTCCACGACAAGGACAGTTATGGCGCATTAGTCTTCATTCATCCGTCGCTTCAAATCCATTCGCTGATGCAGGATTCTAATGATAAGAATTTCGTCATCTTGCAGTATCTGATAAAAGATGATGTGCTTATTGGCTCTGTAACCACGCAGCCCTTCAGTTATTTCATCATATTTCAACCCGTACAGCCAAGGATTATCTGCAATCTTTTGACAAGACTCTATAAGCATGTTGTAATAGATGTCTGCCTGTCGCTCAGACCACGTTTCAAAGGTGTAATTCCAAATATTCGAAAGGTCTTCTACCGCTTTATTGGTAAAATGATATTTAGCCATTTGCACGCTTTTCCTTTAGTGACTTCAAATGTTCCTGAGGATTGAAATCCATAGCGAGGCCACTATTCATGCCATCTGCAATTGCCATTCTAAGTTCTTGAAGATGACTCTCGTTTTCCTCCAAAAGACGCAATCCCGCACGAATAACCTCACTGGCATTATTATAACGCCCTTGCTCAACTTTCTTTCTAACGAAATTCTCGAAATAAGTTCCGAGAGCTACCGATGTTGTTTTCATATCTCTTTAATTTTCCACAAAGTTACCAATATTTGGTAATATGACAAAATTTCTGCCAAGAATATTATGAAACGAACGCTATTTTTTCACGACCTTTGCTGTCTCGTCAGAAAAACCAATCTTATAGCTCATAGCTCATCCATCCATTTTTGAACTTCCTCTGCGGATTCAAAACGAAGAGTCTTGCCCTCCTTGTACTCCTGTCTTGCCTGCTCAATTTTCGCTTGTAGCTGGGGAGTGATATCCATATCTTCGTCGTAGACAGGCACAAGCGTGTAGGCCTGCTTTTTACCTCTGCGTATGATAATCTTCTCCCCACCGTCTGCTTTATCGAAAATGGCGGCCTGGTTGCTTCTGAACTCTCTTGCGTTAGATATTTCTTATAATATCACATGCTATTAAACAATTTCCAAGAAATATTTGCATATATTCACATATTTGCATACATTTGTTCGCAAATGAGACAATAAATATCCCAAAAGACTTAAATATATTTAAAACAACATCAATATGAAGACAAATCAGTTCTTAGGATTGGGTGCTTTGGTATTGTCGGCATGCCTGCTTGCTTCTTGTATAGACGAGAAGTACGACCTGGACAACGTGGACATGACCATTGGCACAACGGGCGATTTGACATTGCCCACCAGCAGTACGGACAGTATTGTGCTGAAGAGTATCATGGACCTGGAAGACGATGGCGTGGTGCAGATCGTAGACGGAGAGTTCTACCTGAAGACAGACGGCAGCGCCGATGTGCCCGAGATAAACATTTCCACCATCAGCATTGCCAGTCCCAAAATAGGCGACATCAATATCACCGTGGCCCGTAACGACCTCTTCTCGGCACGCGCCAACGCTCCCATGAACATTGACTGGGACAATATAAACATAGACGAGATACTGTCCAAGATTCCTCCCTTGTCGTACTCATATCAGCTGAAGCACAACGAGGCATACTATACCATTGGAAACAGTATCTCCAGTTCTGTGCCCAAGGAGGTTCTGGCTATCGACTCTGTTGTCTTTGCCGATGAGACTACCCTGGAGGTGAAGATCAACGTAAACGTGGGCGATGCCGCATTGATTCTGAACAAGATCCATTTGGACAATCTCAGACTGACAATGCCCAAGGGACTGCATATCTCCAAGGCTGAGTTTATCCACTATACCCAAAAGGGTGGCGAACCCGTTTGGGTGGAGGGCGAGATAGACAACACCACAGGACTTATTGTCCTGACCAAGGAAGCTGCCGATGCAACGGTGGTTGACGAGGAAATCAAGGCTCGCATCACCTTTGACAAGGCCGTTACGGGCGAGGGAAGTTGCTTTGATTTCGATGCAGATGCCATGAAGGTATCGCTGAGCGGCAGCTTCTACGTGAACGGCGCATTCCGCATAGAGTCCAAGGACTTTGACCTGAATGAGGTGAAGAAGAACAAGGAATTGCTTGCTGTGGTTATAGCCGAGAACAACTTCAAGGCTCTGTTCCCCGAAACAGTGAAGTTCCTGGGTGGCGCTTCGTTCCTGAAGGATATTGCCGTGGCTTCGTTTGCCGGTGACGTGAAGGCTGCAGTGGGCGACATTTCCGCCATTGCGCTGAACAATATGCCCGACTTCCTGGACGACCCCGAGGTGTGCCTGGATCTGGTAAATCCTGCCTTCTTCGTTAAGGTGACAATGACCAGTCCTCTGCCTGGCGATGCCAAGACCCGCATCTCGCTGAAGAGCATGTACGACGATGGCAGCAGCGTGGAGAAGTCTACTGGCGAGATCTTGATTCCCGGTGGCAAGACCGAGGTGCTCTTCTGCGTGGCAGACCATCTGGAAGGCATAAAGATTCCCGAAGAGTACAGCGCCCTGGCTGCTGAGCTGGTTCACATCAAGGTGGATTCGCTCAACAAACTGCTTATGAAGCTTCCCGATGAGATAAAGGTGGACGTGGAGGATATCTTCATGGATATCAAAAACCTGCTCATCCCCTATGACAATAAGATCAAGGTGGACTATATGGTCTACACTCCGCTGGAGTTCGGTCCTTCGTTCAAGCTGGTCTACCAGGGTACCGAAGAGGGACTGGCCGAGGATATGGACGGTGTGGACAAGGTAAATACCAAGGGCATACGCATAGAGGCCGTGGCAGAGACCAACTTCCCGCTGGACCTGACCCTGTCGCTGGATGTACAGGACAAGAACGGCAACAGCCTGAATGGCGAACTGGTGCAGGTGGACGATATCGTCATCATGGGCCATAGCGGTGAGGGCGAGTTCTCCACCAATCCTGTTCTGCTGGAACTCAAGCCTGTTGAAGGTCACACCATTGGCGAGGCTCTGGAGAGAATAGACAAGTTGAGCTACAAGGCAGTGGCAACATCTGCTGGGCAGGGTAAGCTGTATGAGGATACATACGTGAAGCTGACCGGTATGAAGATAACACTGATTGGCGGTATCACCTATGATGCGAACTAATCGGAACCAACCTTGTTTAACACAAAGAAAAAAAGAAGATGAAAAAGAATCTTAGAAACATACTGCTTGCAGCTGCAGCACTGGGATGCAGTGCTATTGCTTCTGCCCAGAGCCTGAACAGCGCTTATTTCCTGGATGGCTACACCTATGGCCATCAGTTGAACCCTGCCAAGGACTATGACCGCAACGGATATGTGGCCTTCCCCTTCCTGGGCAACCTGAACTTGGGCATGAACGGCAATATCGCCCTCACCGATGTGCTGAAGTTCAATGGTAACAGACTGACAACGTTCATGAATCCCAATATCCCTATGGACGAGGCTCTGAGCGGATTTGATGCCGACAACAATACTGGCACAGACCTCCGTATGGACCTCATCGGTTTTGGCTTCCGTGCATGGGGCGGTTTCAATACCTTCAACCTGTCATTGCGTACCAATGCTGGATTCAACCTTCCTTTCGGGCTCTTCGAGGCAATGAAGGAATTTACCAACAAGGACTATGATCTCAGCGGACTGCGTATGGATGCTACATCGTGGGTGGAACTGGGTCTGGGACACAGCCGTCAGGTCAACGAGGCTTGGCGTGTGGGCGGCAAGGCCAAGTTCCTGCTGGGTGCCGGACGTGCCATGCTTAACGTGAAGAATGCACAGCTGAAACTGCAGGCGGCGGACAAGTGGACACTGGTGGCAGACGCCGAGGCCGAGGTGAGCGTAAAGGGCTTTGACTGGGGCGAGGAAAAGCAGACTGAACTGAACGATGGTACCAGATACGACGAGATCGACTTCAATAACATAGATCTGGAGTCGCCCGGTCCTAATGGCTGGGGTCTGGCATTCGACCTGGGTGCCGAGTGGGATCTTGGCAAACAGGGATGGGTGGACGGACTGAAGGTGAGCGCCGCTGTACTCGACCTCGGTTTCATCTCATGGAACGAGACACACTATGCTTACAACAGAGGCAAGGAGGTGGTTATCTACGGTTTCAATGATGTTCAGGTTGACGGTGAAAACGGTACTACCATAGAGGATCAGACCGATGACTATGGCGACCGTTTCTCCGAACTTGTAGCGCTGGAGGATGGTGGCGTGAAAAAGTCTACTTCCATGCTTGGCGCAACAGTAAACGTGGGTGTGGAATACGAAATGCCTTTCTACGACAAGCTCAGCGTGGGGCTCTTGAGCACAACACGCATCCAGGGCAGATACACTTGGAACGAGGAGCGCCTGGGCATAACCATTTCTCCTGTGAAGTGGTTTGAGGTCAGTGCCAACGTTGGCTTTGGCACCCGTGGCACCAGCTTCGGCTGGGTGGCAAACATCCATCCCAGAGGTTTCAATATCTTTGTGGGTATGGACCACACCGTCACCAAGCTTTCCAAGCAGTACATCCCCTTGGGCAGCAACAACGGCATAACCCTGGGTATCAACTTCCCCTTCGGCAAGTCCAACAAGTAAACAACGTCATTATAAATTAAAATCGCCCGTGGCCTCCAAAACTCACGGGCGATTTCGCTTTCTTGCTATCTTCAATAATTCCTGTAATTCCGAGTGCTCAGAATTGTCTGTTTTCTCTGATTTTCCGATTTCTCCGTCTTCCTTGGCTGGCGCACTGTTTTCTGCTAAATCCGCTTTAATCCGTGGATAAAATCAGTGTCAATCAGTCCAGTGTCATCAGTGGGCGATATAGTTTTCGTCTTAGTCCCCATCGCGCTAGCCGTCGCAGGGCTTGCCCGAGCGATAAATTCTGCGTATTCTGCGAATTTTGCGTGAGATTATTATTATTTCAGCGCGTTAATATTTTTTGTTGTTTCACGCAGAACCCGCAGAAATCACAGAATTACCAGTCCTCGAGTCGTAAGTTAACGCTTGCGCTGGAATCCGCAGAAGGGCACTCGTTTCACTGTGCCAGCCAGGCAAACGGAAATCTGAAAACGGAAAAACTCGCCGCTCATCCGCTCACCGCTCACCGTTAAATCTGTCTCATCTGTGGTCAAATGAGTCCTCGTTTTTTTGCTTATTATTGTATTTAGTACACTTAAAATGGGGGGGGTAAAAAGCCCTTAAAGTCCTTGTTCTTTGCGAATTTTAACGCTATTTTGCATTTTTATCTCTTGTTGTATTGAATGTTTTCGGGAAATAGCTAATTTTGCACTTTATACGCTTTAAGTCTACACAGTTAGCGTCTCGCTACCGTTGCTATACCTTAATATATATTATACGTGCGCGAGGAAAACGTATCGCCCATACCATTGGATACTAATTTAAAACAATTTATATAACTAACGAAACAAAAACAATCATGAGAAAAATTACTTCTCTATTAATGCTCCTCTGCATGTTCGTAGGAACGGCATGGGCGCAAGGTGTTAAGTTGGCGGACTTGTCTGAGGAGAAAGCCTACCTTTTAAAAAATGTGGCATCGGGTCTTTATATGACTGTTGTGAACGACGATGCTGCTGGTATCCAAATTAAGAATTTCTCAAATGAGGATACCCAGTGGTTTTATGTATTAAAGTCTAAAAACGAAGGATACTTTAATATTAAATGCAAAAATGGCAAATACTTGTTAGCAGCCGGGGGATGGGACTTCAAAACAAGTGATACAGCTTACGATTTTGAAATTACAGATGTTTCTGGAACTGAAGGAGAATATACAATTCATCGAAAAGAAGGTGGAACTGGTGGAAACAAAATTGGTCCCAATAAGGGTATAACCAATGACGGGGCACCTCTATACTCTAACCACACTGATGACAATACCAATTGTAACTGGGTATTTGAGGAAGAAGGAGTAACATTAATAAAAGTTACCTACAAATATTATATCGATGGAGAATTCTATACTTCGCTAGAGAAGAATGTACCCGTCAAATCAGAAGTAGAGGTTCCCGCCCAGGCATTCCTTACAGTCGTAGATTACCAAGGCACTATCGGTGAGGAGGATTGTGAGATTACTGTAAACTGCACAGAAAATCTTCCCTTCGCTGTTACAACAGACTTGTCTAACCCTGCTTGGCAAGTAGTGGAAATGCACCGTTATGGTACATTCCGTGTATGGGATTACGTAGGAAATGATGTTGATGTAAAGGTTACAGAGATGTCTTCAAACAAGGAAGGCGTGTCTGACGACTCTAAGTTGTGGTGCTTCACCGGTAACCTCATTGATGGTTTCAAGATTTATAACAAGAAGGCAGGTACTACTGTTACTTTGAATGCCACATCAGGAACAGCAAAGGTTGGAGCAGCTGCAGAAGGAAATGATGTCTGGAAGCTGAAGAAGAGTTCTGCAACCAACGATCCTGCCGCTTGTTTCACTCATGACGGTTCAAATTGCATGAACCAACAAGACGGTTTCATAAAGTATTGGAGTAGCGCTGACAATGGTTCAACTTGCTATTTCTTCAAGCCCTCTGTTAAAGTGTTGGAGGCTGCTTCAGCTTTTGACGGAATGCCACAGGGTGCAGTCGGTGCATATAAGTTTACAGAGGAACAGAAGAATGCTTTTGTTGCAGCTGTAAATGCCGTTGTTGCAGACCCAGATGATTTGAACAAGGTAAAGACTCTTTCTGCTATGATTGCAGAAGCAAAGAACCTTGAAAAAATACCTTATACAGATGGTTATTATCGCATCTATAGTGCACAGTCAGGTCTTTATGCCAATAAAAAGGGTCTGATTTTTGATGGTTCTACTTTCAGTTGGGGCAGTGTCTCAAATGATAATGTAGATGCTATCGTAAAGTTGACAACAGATAATGAAAAGGTTGTTTTACAGAATGTAAATTCAAATCTTTATATGCAGGGTGTTGCCGGTGCTTCAAATCCCAATAAAACCGACAATGGGCACATCACCCTGACTGAGTTAGGTTCTGCTCAGTATCAGCTAGTGTTTGGCAATGGTACTATGCATGCTAATGGACATGGCAATGGTACTGGTTCCTCTGGTAATGTTATTAATCATGCTGCAGGTTTAGGTTCTGCTTCTGCCTGGTACATCATTCCCGCTACTGAGCTTGAGGTAGTTATAGGTAAGGCTGGTTACGCTACAACTTACCTGCCTTTCGATGTGACACTTTCTGAAAATGTAAAGGCTTATGCCGTTACAGCAGTGGAAGGTGAGGCCGCCAAGATGACTGAGAAGGAAGACATTCCTGCAAACACCGCTGCTATCCTTGCAGGTGAGGGTACACACACCTTGACAATTGCAGAGGCAAACTCTGATTGGACTGGCAATTTACTGAAGGGAACCAATGTTCCTACAAATATTGCCGAGAAAGCATATGTCCTCTCTGCACAGGGCGAACCTGCTGTTGTTGGTTTCCGTGAAGCTGAGTTCAATGTAAGCACAGATACAACCAACGATGGCGAAGAGGGTGCTGAAGACGATACCTTCGAGGCATTCAAGAACAATGCCAACAAGGCATATCTCCCTGCAAGTGCAGTAACAGGCAATGCTCGCTTCATCAGCTTCGACTTCGGTACCGAGACTGCTATCGAGAGCATCGAGGGTGCTGAAAACGGTGCTAACGCTGTAATCTACGACCTCTCTGGTCGTCGCGTTCAGAAGGCTCAGAAGGGTCTGTACATCGTAAACGGTGTAAAGGTTATCAAGTAAATTTAGAGTTTAGAGTTTAATGTTTAGGGTTTAGTGTTTGGTGTTAATACCGCTTAGCGGTCTTTCGTGGAGGCGCTTTGCCTATCCGTTAGATAATACAAATGCAAAAACTCTAAACCAACACAAAAAATATTAAATATAAATATGAAAAAGACATATATGGCTCCCGCAGTGGAGGTAATCAAGGTAGACGTAGCCAACATGATGGCAACAAGCATGCCTATCGTTGATGGTACTGTAAATACAAACAACGTCGCTGACCAGTTGAGTCGCGAAATGAACAGAAGCATTGAGATGCTGAATCAGGTATGGCAGTAATGCTATAGTTGGAACAGAACCATATAGCTTGGTTCCAATAACAAAAACACCGTGGTGCAATCCCTTTTGCACCACGGTGTTTCCTTAGATACATAAGCATGAGCATTAGATAACGGTGCAAGTCCCTATTGCCCGTTCATTTTACTGCTATCACCCGTTCGCCGAACCGCTACTACCAAAAACCTTCGCCTCTCCTGCTGGCAAAAATCAGTGCAAATCCGTCTCATCCGTGGGCTTCGTTTTAGTTTTTTTTTATTTCACGCAAAATCCGCAGAACACGCAGACTTTTCCTCAAGAAGACTCCATCTACAGATTACGCTGTCGTTGGAATCCGCAGACTTTGTCGCAGGCTTCGCCACGACGGCTGGCGCAGTGGCAACTCTGCCTCCCGCATGGCAGCGCTGTGAAACTGGCGCACTTCTGCGGATTAAACTTGTTCAGTTGTGGTAATTAAGGCGCTGATAAATAAAAGTTCCGTGAATTCTGCGTATTTTGCGTGCGACTATTATACATCGTGTTGCTGATAAATTTATTTCACGCAGAATCCGCAGAAATCACAGAATTACCAGTCCTCGGGTTGTTAGTTAACGCTTGCGCTGGAATCCACAGAAGGGCACTCGTTTCACTGTGCCTGCCTGGCGAACGGAAATCTGAAAACGGAAAACTCACCGCTCATCCGCTCCACGCTCACCGTTTAGTTGCTCTCACCGCGCCAGCCATCGCAGGGCTTGCCCGAGCGATAAATTCTGCGTATTCTGCGAATTTTGCGTGAGATTATTATTATTTCAGCGTGTTAATATTTTTTGTTGTTTCACGCAGAACCCGCAGAAATCACAGAATTGCCAGTCCTCGAGTCGTTAGTTCACGCTTGCGCTGGAATCCACAGAAGGGCACTCGTTCCACTGTGCCTGCCTGGCGAACGGAAATCTGAAATTTGCGAGTAAGCGGATGCAAATAAGACAAAGTCAAGACCGCAAAGCGGGATTAAAACGGAAAACTATGCGGACGCTGCACGCAGCGTCCCTACCGCTCACCGCTCACCGTTAACCTTTAACCAGCGACTCAGTCGCTATTAACCTTCCACCCCTCCAGCAAGGTGCCACGCAGGAAGTCGGCTGCATTCATGCGCTTCTTGCCAGCCAGTTGTAGTTCGTGTATGTGCAGTATGCCACCGGGTAGGGCTATGCGCAGGGTTTTGTCACCGTTGGCACAAGGCAGCAGGGTGGGGCATGCCTGTTCTGCTTGTATGCTGGCTTCCTTGGTGGTGCGGTATATCTTCATTGCCGTCTCCTTTCCGTCGGGTGAAAGGAGTGTTGTCCATGCACCGGGATAGGGGCTTAGGCCGCGCACAAAGTTGTGTGCCGTGTCCATGGTGTGCTCGCTCCACTTTATCTCGCAAGTCTCGCGGAAAATCTTGGGTGCCGGGCGTAAGGGTTCGTCCGTGTGCATCTGCTCCTGTGGTATGGGAGTCACCTTGCCGTCAATGATGTTCTGCACCGTTTCTGCCACCAGGTCGGCACCCAGTGTCATCAGTCGGTCGTGCACGTCCTCCACGTTGTCGTTGGGCCCTATGGGCACACGCTCTTGCTGAATCACCTCGCCCGTGTCTATCTGGTGGTCAAGGAAGAAGGTTGTTATGCCTGTCTCCTTGTCACCGTTGATGATGGCCCAGTTTATTGGCGCAGCACCACGGTATTGGGGCAGCAGGGCGGCATGCAGGTTGAAGGTGCCCAGTCGTGGCATTGCCCACACTGCCTCGGGCAGCATGCGGAAGGCCACCACTATCTGCAGGTCGGCACGCAGGGCACGCAGTTCCTCCAGAAAAGCCTCGTCCTTCAGACGTTCGGGTTGCAGCACGGGGATGTTGTGCTTCAGGGCGCACTCCTTCACGGGCGAAGCCTGCAGTTGGCTCTGGTGGCGGCCTATGGGCTTGTCGGGCATTGTTATTACGCCCACCACGTTGTATCCCTCCTCTATCAGTCGCTCCAGTGTGGGCACGGCAAAGTCCGGTGTGCCCATATATACTATTCTCAGGTCTTTCTTTTCCATATCAATTAATATTTATGTGCAAAGGTACGATTAAGCGAGAGAAAAAACAAAAGAATTTTGGTTTTTCTGAACCGACGACAAACCGAGAGTAATCAAACTCGTTTGAATTGCCGAGGTGCGAAGGAGGAAGACCGAAGGTCAACGTGAGTACCTTAGAGACACAGTCTCAGAGTACGATTAAGCGAGAGAAAAAGCAAAAGAATTTTATCGGACACCAATAATATAGAAAAGGTAGGGACAGGAACAGTGGATATTATTAACAAATGCCGTGAATATGGCTTGAAGACTCCGGAATTCCATCAAGAAGAAGATTTTAGAGTTGTTATTTGGCGAGCAAGAGGCGAAGAGAGTGTTCCAAAACGTTCCAATGGCGATCCAAAAGCGTACCAAGGCGTACCAAAGGACAAGGATAAATTATTAGAGACAATAAAAGAAACTCCGTCAATTTCAAGAGCAGAGTTGTCTAAACGATTAAATATCAGTGAACGTCAAGTTAGAAAGATAATAGACCAATTACGAGGTGATGGAGTGTTGACTCGTGAAGGAGGAAACTCAGGGAAATGGATTATTCATGACATATAATATAAATGCAGTCAAATTCTTGCTTGTTTATAGGGATTTGGCTGCTTTTATATTAAAGTTTTTTAATAATAAACTTACTTATGCATCGGAAAAATCAAAATCCTTTTGCCAATTCGCCCACTTCTTCGTACTTTTGTCTTTAGTTATGGAAAAGATTCTTACCGAAGAGCAGTTGGCTCTTCTGCAAAGCAAGATAGATGAGGCCCGTCGGGTGGCCTGTGTGTGTCATGTCAACCCCGATGGCGATGCCCTGGGAAGTACACTTGCCATTGCGGCATGGATGAAGGCCCTGGGCAAGGAGTGTGCCGTGGTTGTGCCCAACCGTTTTCCCGACTTTCTCCAGTGGATGCCTGGTGCTCCCGACATTGTCCGCTACGACAAGCATGCCGACAAGGCAGAGGCCATCCTTCGCCAGGCCGACCTCCTCTGGGTGTGCGACATGAACGCCGCCAACCGTACCCTGGGTATGGAGCCTATCCTCTCCGAGTGTGTGGAGCGCAGTCATCAGGGTGGGCTCTTCATGGTCATGGCCGACCACCACCTCGACCCCAATCCCTCCTTCTGCAATCTCCAGGTGTCGCGCCCCGAGATGTGTGCCACGTGCGAAGTCCTCTGCCACCTGCTTTGGCAGATGGGGCGTATGGACATGCTCACCGAGGACGAGGCCGTATGCCTCTACACGGGCATGATGACCGACACCGGCGCCTTTACCTACGCCTCCTCGCGTAGCGTCATCTACGAGTGTATCTCCTTGCTCCTTGCCCGTGGCATCGACAAGGACCGCATCTACCGCAATGTCTTCTGGACCTCAACGCCCCACCGCATGCGCCTTGTGGGTTATATGCTTTATGTGAAAATGGAGACCATCCCCGGCATGAATGCCTCTGTGATGACGCTAACCAATCAGGAGCGCCGTATGCTTGGGGTAAAGAATGGGGATACGGAAGGCATCGTCAATATGCCTCTGCAGATTCAGGGCATGCGTCTTTCGGTATTCATCAGTGAAGATACCGAGCACCCGGGCTTTGTGAAATTCTCTTTGCGCAGTGTGGACGATTTCCCATGCAACGAGATGTCTGCCCGTTTCTTCAACGGCGGCGGACACAAGAACGCCTCCGGCGGCCGTCTCCAGTGCTCTATCGAGGAGGCTGTAGAAATCTTCCACCGCGCCGTCCGCGAATTCGCACCACTTTTGAAAAACTGAAAACGGAAAGGGGAAAACGGAAAACTCCTATCCCCTCATAGTTCTTCCTATTTCTTCCTAGGCTTTCCTAGGCTTTCCTAGGCTCTTCTAGGTTTCCCTAGGTCCTCCTAGTTTTCCGTTTCCCGTTTCCCACTTTCCGTTTCCCGTTTTCCGTTTTCCCCTTTCCGTTTTCCGTTTCTTACAGCAGCCCCTTCACCATCTCGAAGAACTTGTACGGCATGTACCTGAAGGGCAGGTCCAGCCACGTTGGCGTTGTCACCACCGCTCTCTGGTGCGAGAACACACGGAACGACTCCTTGCCATGGTACGACGACATGCCCGAATTTCCCACACCGCCGAAAGGCAGATTCTCGTTGGCAATATGCATGATGGTGTCGTTTATGCACGCACCGCCCGATGAGGTATGGCGCAGCACCCGTCGTATGTTGTCCCCGTTCTCCCCGAAGTAGTACAGAGCCAGGGGCTTCTCCCTCTTGTTTACAAAGTCTATTGCCTCGTCCGTGGTGTTGAATGTCAGCAACGGGAACAGAGGGCCGAATATCTCCTCCTGCATGATGGGGCTGTCCTCCTTCACGCCGTCCAGCACCGTGGGATGGATGTAGCGCTCCTTGCGGTCGTAGGTGCCGCCTATGCGCACGTTGCCGTCCTTCAGGTAGCCCGTCAGGCGGTCAAAGGCCTTGTCGCTCACTATGCGCACAAAGTGCTTTGCCTCCTGCGGATTCTTGCCCAGCAGGTGCTCAAACTCCTTCTTGAGGGCCTCTATCAGGCGCTCCTTCACCTCGGCATGCACCAATAGATAGTCGGGCGCTATGCACGTCTGTCCGGCATTCAGGCTCTTTCCCCATGCTATGCGGCGTGCCGCCATGGATATGTTGGCATCCTTGTCCACTATGCAGGGACTCTTGCCGCCCAGTTCCAGCACCACCGGAGTCAGATGCTCCGAAGCGGCACGCATCACCCTGCGGCCCAGGTCGGGACTTCCCGTAAAGAATACTATGTCGTACCTCTCCTCCAGCAGGGCAGTGTTCACCTCCCTGTTGCCCTGCACCACGGCAATGTACTCCGGGGCGAAGGTCTCGCTGATCATCTCCTCCATCACCTTGGACACGTGAGGCACGTAGGGCGAAGGCTTCAGCACCGCCGTGCATCCTGCCGAGATGGCTCCCACCAATGGGTTCAGCAGCAGTTGCACGGGATAGTTCCACGGAGCCATTATCAGCGAGCATCCCAGAGGCTCCTGCACCACCTTGCTCCTCGAGGGGAACATCTTCAGTGGAGTGCACACCCTCTTGGGCGCCGCCCACTTGCTCAGGTGCGAGATGTGGTTCCTAATCTCTCCCAGCACTATGCTCAGTTCCGTCAGATAGGCCTCCTCGTAACTCTTGTGCAGGTCCTGCCACAAGGCATCTGCCAGGGGCTTCTCCCACTTCTCCATGGCACGCTTCAGCGCGCGCAGGCTCTCCTTGCGAAACTTCACATCCAGTGTCTTGCCGCTACGGAAGAACTCCCTCTGCGCCTCCACTATCCTCCTGATCTCCTCCCTTGGTGTATTCTCCATTGCCATATCAGTCTTATTTCTTTCTTCCCGTGAAATTGTCCATCGTGTGATATATGCCCAGCACATCGCCCACCAGCCAGTCAAACACCCTCATGGGCAGCAGAGCCTGCAACATGCGCATCACATGGTGAGCCTTCGGTATCCAGGGCATCAGCATCAGGAACTTCCTGTCGCCCTCTATGGCACCCAGCACCCTCTTTGCCACCTTCTCTGGCTTCAGCAGGGGGAACACCCTGGACTTCACACCGTCAAACATTCCCGTGGTAATATAATAAGGTGCCACGGTGGTCACGTGCACCCTGCTCTTCATCTCCTGCAACTCTATTCGCACCGAATCCGACCATCCCACGGCAGCCCATTTGCTGGCCGCATACACGCTCATCTTCGGGTTGGACATCATGCCGCCTGCCGAGGCAATCGTGCAGATGTGTCCCTCGTTGCGCTGCACCATGTCGGGCAGCATCTGTCGTGCCACATACATGGGTGCTATGGCATTCACCATCATTGTGCGGTTTATCTCGTCCTCCGTGCACTGGTCAAAGGTCTTGTTGCTGGTTATGATGCCGGCGCTGTTTATCAGTATGTCCACATCGCCCACCTCCTTCTTCACCTTGTCATATTGCTCTGCCACCATCTCGTGCCTGGACACGTCCACACGGTACCCGTGCACCATGCCCTTCTTGCCCAGTTCCTTCACCGTGGCATCTATGCTCTCCTGGTTTATGTCCCAGATGACCAGAGCCTTCGCACCCTTCTCCAGGGCCATTTCGCCCATCAGCCGGCCGATACCTGAGGCACCGCCCGTTATCATTACTATTTTGCCTTTAATCTTAGACATATCTCTTTTTACCTTATCAGTTTTCGTTGAAATCGGGTGCAAAGGTATATTATTTATTGCATATAACAAGCAAAAGTGTGCAAGAAAACGCATAAAATGCGCAATAATTTCCAATATTGTGCAATGTATGTGTGTCGTTTGCAAACTACAATCTAAGAGATTTTGTTGTCCTCATACGCTGACGCATGCCCTCTGCCAATGTATGCTATGTGTTAGGATATGTTGTTTTCTTTAACCAGCGAGTCTGGATTAAATGAGAAATGAGAAAGGAGAAAACCCTAAACCCTAAACTCTAACCCCTAACCCCTAAACTCTAACCCCTAACCCCTAACCCCTAAACTCTAACCCCTAAACTCTAAACCATTTAACCCTTTAACAAAATCCCTACCTCCGAGTAGTATATACTCCCCTCCATACAGGGCGAGCGAGGTTTTCAGAAGAAGCACCAAATGTGCTTCTGTGCCTCGGGAGGGGAGAACTACCCAGTTCGACGCGCGGACAAGGCAAGGGGGAGGGTCCAACCCTTTAACTCTAACCCCTAAACCCTAACCCCCCTCCCTCCCAGATGTATCCACTCCTCTCTCTTGCAGAGGGGCTGGGGGAGAGTCTCTCTATATATAATATAAATAAGGTGTATTCTTCCCTTTATTGTCCCTTCTACACCCCTTTTTAGTTATTTCTTAAAATTTCTTTCATGTTTCTTTGCCAGTTTGTG
>JAZRJU010000022.1:0-55993 GCA_045645965.1 Bacteroidaceae bacterium | reverse complement strand
CATTCCGAACAGAGAAGTTAAGCCCGTCCGCGCCGATGGTACTGCACACCCGTGGGAGAGTAGGTAGCCGCCGTTTTTAGAAGAGAGAAGTCCTTTGGAGATTGTTCCAAGGGACTTCTTTGCGTTTGACGGGGAGTGTTTGGTGTTTAGAGTTTAGAGTTTAGAGTTTAGTGTTTAGAGTTTAACGTTTAGCGGTGAGCGGATGAGTGGTGAATCTGTTATAGTATCGTTTTCGTTTTAGTTTCAAACTTATACAAATTAAAATGCAATCCTTTTCCAGTTGTGGTTAAAGGATTGCATTTTGTTATATTATTTTACTTTTACAGAGAAGGTGTTTGTATAGCCTTGTGAAAACTATTTCTTAGCGTTCAGTTTCCATTCCCCATCTGCATTTTTCAGAAGCTTGAACTTTTGGTCCTCTGTCGTGCTATCGCCATAGGTGATCTTTGTTTTTACTACAGCAGTGTTGCCATCTTCTGCAATCTCTTCGCTTAGAATTTCGCAAGACGCCAACCCTTGTTTGCTTTCAAGAGTCTGGTCAAGTTTACCTTGCAGAAGTGCTACGAGTTGTTTTTTCTGCTCTTCTACAGTTTTACTACCTTTCTCTTCAATCTGGATAAGGTCGACATATGCCTCATAGTTCTTGTCCTGGACATACTCTATGGACTTCTCTACTACCTTTGAAGGTGTATTGCTGTTACCGCAACTCCAGAAACATAGTGCCATAACCAACAGACCAAAGATTCCAAATACTGACTTTTTCATAGTGAATAAGATTTAAAGGTTAATATTGATGGTTAATTAGAATACCGATGTAGTTATTAGATGCCTTGAGTTAGTAAAGTCGGAAGGCAGTATCACGTTTTTGAATGTGAATACTGGCAGATTTACATTATGTCTCGCATTCTCTGTTATTGATATGCCTGTTCCCTTTTTGTAAGCATATTCTACCAGTTCTGAGCAATACATCCTTGTAGTATCGTTTATGTCATAATCGTGGTCAAATATAATTGCTTTTCGGTAAATTCCCATTGCCACTTGTGCAGCTGCTCTTGCCATTGTGCTGTCGCTGTAGCTCATTATTCTTCCGTTGCTTGTCCTCATGGAAGAAAAGAATATCTCGGGCGTGTCCATCTTCACTGTCTCTTCATCTTTAGGATCTTCGTGTTCGTGAGGAACCGCATGAACAATCATCAATGTTCCAGCCGAGTCTACAACTATCCCCACATGCGAGTAGCATCCACCTCCGTCAGCCATCTGTACGGCTCTGCTTGTCATTCCGCTGCCGCATCGCAGTACAATATCTCCAGCCTTCAGCTCCTGCCCCTTATATAGTGTATATGCGTGTTTTTCACGACATCCGGTTGTTAGGCAGACTATAGATATAAGTATTATGTATAGCTGATATTTTTTCATTGGTACGTGGTAAAGGTATATAAAAATACAAATACGCAAATATAATAGTGTAAAAAATATAATATATATAGAAAATTGGTAGGAAAACTACCTCGCTTTCCTACCAATAGATTATTGTTGCCTTGTTGTCGGTATTATTTTTACCTGTTTCCGGCTACATCAGGCTTGTAGAAGTTATATTCTTATTCCTCCTTGGAGAATGTCAGATCCAGTCTCTGGTCCATAACAGAAGGGTTATCCTGTTCAAGAGTATAGAAACTTGAACCGTCGAAACAGTGTGTACAAATACGCTCTTTAGGTAGGCCTATTGCCTTGACCAGCGTTTCGAGTTTTGCAAACTTCAGCGAGTCAAGATGCAGACGATTGGCTATTTCCGCTACCATACGGTTGTATTCGGGGGAGTCCGTCTTGGTATATGCGTCTACATTCTTGTTCATGTCGCCCTCGAAATCTGCGATAATACGACGGGTGATCAATTCCAGTTCGTTCTTGCTTGCACTGAAATTAACAAAGGGGCATCCAAATATAAGCGGAGGGCATGCTATGCGCATGTGGGCAGCTTTGGCTCCAAGTTCGTGCAACGCTTTGGTGTGGTCGCGCAGCTGTGTACCTCTTACAATAGAGTCGTCGCAGAAAAGCACTTTCTTGTCCAGCAGGATGTCGCGGTTGGCAATAAGTTTCATTTTTGCTACAAGAGAACGCATTTCCTGATTTACAGGAGTAAAGCTTCGAGGCCATGTGGGGGTATATTTGGATATTGCACGTGCATACGGCACCTTGTGTCCTTCGGAATAGCCAACTGCCATGCCCAGTCCGGAATCGGGTATACCGCATACGCAGTCCACCTCCACTGGATCTTCCTTGCCCATCTCGCGACCGCATTCCATGCGCACGGCCTCGGCATTGCGACCCTCATAGCAACTGGTGGGGAAACCGTAGTAAACCCACAGGAAAGAGCATATCTGCATGCCCTTGTTGGGTTTGCGAAGCTGCTGCATGCCATCCGCCTGTATGCGAATTATCTCGCCAGGTCCAAGGTAATGCAGGATGTCATAGCCCAGGTTGGGGAACGCTGTGCTTTCCGATGTTACAGCCATGGCACCATCCTTCTTGCCCACAACAATAGGTGTTCTGCCCCAAGAGTCTCGTGCGGCAATTACGCCGTCCTCGGTAAGCAGCAGCAGTGAGCAGGAACCCTTAACCATCTTGAATACATTCTCAATGCCCTCAACATAGGTTCTGCCCCTTACGATGAGCAGGCCAATAAGTTCAGTTGGATTGATTCTGCCACTTGAGAACTCGCTCAGGTGCATGCCCTCGTTCAGCATTTGCTGTGCCAGTTCCTCGATGTTGTTTATCCTTGCCACCGTAACAATGGCAAAACGTCCCAGATGGCAGTTTATGAGCATTGGCTGGGCATCTGTATCCGAGATGACACCTATACCGCTATTCCCAACGAAGCGGTCCAGTTCCGTTTCAAAACGGGTGCGGAAATATGTATTTTCAAGATTGTGAATACTTCGGTAGAAACCATTCTCTGGAGAAAATGAAGCCATGCCGCCACGGCGTGTGCCAAGATGAGACTGGTAGTCCGTACCATAGAAAAGGTCTGCAACACATGGTTGCTGCGACACTGTGCCAAAAAAGCCACCCATACGTCAGTAATGTATCGTTTGTCGTTTTAGACCTCAAATTTACTGCAAAGGACGCAAACTGCCAAGAAAATCGCTCACCAGTATAGCAAAAAAGTGCTTTTTGTACCCGGCCTATGGCTTAACCAGCCCCATACGCTCCGCCTCCTGCATCATAAAAGCATAGGCAGAGTCGTGGTCGGAAGGTATACGTGATTCCCAAATGGCATCCTTTACAGCCTGTTTCAGCACCCCAACCTCCCTGCATGGAGGAAGGTTAAGCACACTCATTATTTCCTCTCCTGTAATGGGGTTTGTCCATGTGCGGTAGTTGTCACGAGCCTGCAGATCCACGATCTTTTCACGCACCAGCCGGAAGTTGTCCAGAAAACGCTGTTTGCGTGCCTGGTTCTTGGACGTAATGTCGGCTTCACAGAGAGTCATCAGGTCATCTATGTCCTCACCGGCCTCAAACAGCATTCTTCTTACAGCAGAATCCGTTACCTCCTCATCCGCAATCACCTGTGGACGCATGTGCATACCCACAAGTTTTTCCACATAGTGCATGCGTTCATCCAGAGGCAGTTTCATGCGTCTGAATAGTGGAAGGACCATCTTCTGGCCAATATAGTTGTGATTGTGGAAAGTCCACCCATGCGGTTCCTCCCATCTCTTGGTACGGGGTTTGCCTATATCATGAAGAAGTGCCGCCCATCTGAGGAACAAGGTTTCTGCAGTCCTCCCAGCTGTTGCACGTGCCATGTTGTCCAGGACCTCCAGGGTATGGTAGAAGTTATCCTTGTGGGCACGCCCGTTTCTGCTCTCCACACCGCGCAAGGCAGCAATTTCCGGCAAGATAAGTTCAAGCAGTCCGCAACGTTCCAACTCTATGAATCCTATGCTTGGAACGGGCGAGAGCATAATCTTGTTGAGCTCGTCAATGATACGCTCCTGGGAAATAATCTTGATGCGCTCTGCATTGCGGCAAAGCGCCTCTTGTGTCTCGTCCTCGATACGGAAATTGAGCTGTGTTGCAAAACGTATGCACCGCATCATGCGCAATGGATCGTCGCTGAAGGTTATGTCCGGGTCAAGAGGAGTAACTATCAGGCCGTCCTCCATGTCCCAAAGTCCGTCGAAACGGTCAACCAACTGCCCAAAAGAACTGTTGTTCAGGCATACAGCCAGTGCGTTGATTGTAAAGTCGCGCCTGTCCAGGTCGTCTTCCAGCGTCCCGTCCTCGACTATTGGCTTTCTGCTGTCGCGCGAATAGCTCTCGCGCCGTGCACCAACAAACTCCACCTCCTCGCCATGCCATTTCACCTGTGCCGTACCAAAATTCTTGAATACAGACACATTGGCACCGCGTCCCAACTTGCGTCCCAGCGCTTTTGCCAGACGAATGCCAGGCGCACAATATTCGGCCTTGGCAGTGCCTCCTTCTGCAATTGAGGGATCCACCACCACGCAGTCTATGTCCTTGGAAGGGCGTTCCAGAAACAGGTCACGCACATATCCGCCTACCACATAACATTCTAAGCCCAACTCGTCTGCCGTTTCGGATATTCGGCGGAACATGGGCTTGTCCAGGATTGCAGCCAGGTCCTTGTCTGAGAGATTTCGCATGGAGATATATTACTTCGCCAGTTTTTTCGTGTCCTCCTGCAACTTACGCTCAAAGAACTGAGCCTTGATGGAAAGACGCTTCCATTCCTCGCCAGTTGCACTTTCCATGCTGTCTCGTGCAGCCAGCATCTCTATGCTGTCCAGCAGCAGTATGCCCTGTGCACGACTTTCCAGGGCAGTGGGATATTTCTCTCGCATGCTCAGGATACTGTCGCGTGCAGCATCGTACCTGCCGTCCTGCAGATGCAGTCTGGATTTCTTCAGCATAGCAGAGGCTGCAGTCTCTGGAGTAGTGGGGGAGGATGCGCAAGAGGCGCATATTATTGCAATAACAGGAAGAAAATGTTTCATATTGTATAACTATCTTTTTCGGCCGAAGAGGTCCTTCATGCCATCGAGGTCGAAGCCAAGGGAGAAGCGCATTGTCTGGTCCAGGGGATTTCCCTGTGCCGTGGCTATGCAGTAGGCGGCATCCACAGTGAAGACGCTCATGTGGAAACCTGCACCAACTGTAAAGTATTGACGGTTGCCCTTGTGAGGGTCCTCATAATGATAACCGGCACGAAGCATGAATCGGTCGTTGTAGGTATATTCTGCACCGAAACTCCAGCGAAGTTCCTGCATCTCCTCCTTGAATCCGCCAGGTGCATCGGCAAAACTCTTGAACACACCTGCTATGGAACTTACAGAGTAGTAATCCTCTTCCAGGCGTCTCTCATAGTCCTCCGGAGATTCGTCCTCGCCCTGTACAGGCTTTGTGGGTATGCACAGTTTATAGACTTCGGCACCGAAGGAGAGTTTGTTGTATTCGTTGAAAGGTACTGTCATGTTGATACCCAACCTCAGCATTGCCGGCAGAAACTCGGCATGGGTGCTGTTGCCCATATTGATTTTGGAACCGACATTAGTCAGCGCTATACCCCAGGACATGCTGCACTCTCTGTTACCAGCAAAGAAGTAACCCTGACGATACATCGTAATGTCGGCAGCAAAAGCCTTGCCGCTGGCTGCCTCCTGTGCAGGGTCGTAGTTCATGTTGGACAGGATGAATCGCATAGCCACGCCCATGGAGAAGGTCTGTGTGAGCAAACGGCTGTATGCCACATCAATGGACATTTCATAGGGGCTGAAACTATAGTCTCCTGCAGTTGTGGTTACTTCGCCCATGCCGAAGTAGCGCAAGGAGGCACTTAGTGCCGAATAGTCTCCAATTCTATAGAAGCCAGACACATTGGCAAGGTTGATGCCTGTGACTATCTTGCGCAGCCACGGAGTGTACGACGCACTCACTCCGGCACGCGCTATATTCCATGGGTACTTGGCGCAGTTCCAGTATTGGCTGTTTGCATCGGCATCCGTAGCCACGCCCATATCACCCATTGCACCGGCTCTTGCGTCAGGGGCAATTGCAAGTGATGTCACGCCATATATTTCTGGATTGAACCTTTCGCTCAAATCCGTATTCTGCGCCATGGCAAGAATAGCCATCAGAGCGCCTGCGAGGGATATAATTATTCTTTTCATACGTAGTGTAATAACTGAAATCAGAGGTTATTTATTGCCTCTGAAGATGAATTTCTTTTCTTTCTGGCTTTTTTTGCTGCCATTGTAGGACGCAGTCACGCGACAGATGTATATTCCGTTGTTCAGTGAAGCCCCGGCACCGTTATGACCGTTCCACGGAATTGAAACAACGCCGTTTTCGTCGGAGGCATCAAATTCCTTTTTCCATTGCAGCATGCCGTTGGTAGAGAAAATTTCCAGCGAGAATTGGCATGTCAGACCAGGAAAGTTGTAACCGATATGGAAATTCGTGTGACCGGAAACGATGTCCTCCTCCATCATGAGAGACAGGACTTCTGGTTCGATGTTTTTTCCAACGACAAATTTGGCAGTTTTCACCGAAGTATTGTTCAGCATGTCCCATGCCCTGAAACTAAGCCAGTGTGCACCGGGTTCAAGTTCCGGCATATCAGCAAAACTAACTATCCCTCCGGTATAGTCACCAGTCTTCTGGGTATAGTATCCGTTCAGGTTATATGTCTTCTTGGGATCTCCGTCAATGCATAGTTGCAGGTCATGCCCGATACCGTTCCCGTTGTACTGGATTCCGGATTCATCATACAGTTCTGCCACGAAAACGGGTTGGGCATTAACCGCATCGCCGTCCTGAAAATCCTCGTCGTTTAAGTACATGAAGATGTCAGGACCGACACTATCCGTGTTTATCTTCTCGCTATATCCGCCCACCAGGAAATCTTCGTTGCTTCCATTTGCTTCCGTACTGAGGTCTTTATTTACGGCGTAGAACACTAATCTTCCGTTTTCATCGCTGTAATTTATGTCCTTGGGTATGATGATGGTTGAGGAAAACTTTCCGTTCTTCACACTGTCTGTGCCATTCCCCAGTTCCTTGTTCCATGTAGTGTATGTAAATGGGGTGTCGCCGGTATTGCCTTTTGTGGTTATTGTTCCTCTGCTGTCGTAAAGCCTGAAGAAAAGCGTACCGTCAAATTGCTGGTCCGTTTCACCTTTCTCTATTTCTATGTGTCCGCTTACACGTACTTTGCTTCCCGCATTTAGCTTTTGTTCCCCGTCTATAGGTTCTCCGTTTATGCTGTCCAGTACAACCTTTGCTCGTGGGTTACCGAAGGTAAGCGCAGGGTCACCCAGAAGTGCATACTGTAATTTGTTTTGTGGTTGGCTTCCGTCGTAATTACTATGCACCACGTTGCTTTTTGCCATTCTCAGTGCATCTCCAACAGAATTCCTTCTGTCATATTCGTTGTCTTCAAACAGAAATTGTGAGAAAAACTGGTTCAGGTAGAAATTCTGCGTGCTGTATACGGTGCGTGTTGTACCTATGAATGCCACGGCACCTCCTCCATTGTTCAGTACTGCTGCCTCACCCAGGTTATCCTCCTGGCTGTCGAATGGCGTTATGTCGCACGCGGCAACATACCAGAGAGGCAGACGTGGTGATTTCCATGCCCTCATGTCGTCCAAGGTTATTACCCTTTCATGACTCATAAGATAAGTGGCGCCATGTCCGGTGTAGTTGAACATCACGGCACCGTTTTTCACCTCCTTGTTCAGCAGGGAGCGTATCTCTGGGTAGGAATTGTACAATCCCTGGTTCACTCTCAGATAGTTGTCCCACATGATCTTTTTCACGTCCAGGTCTGGTGCCGCATCTGTTATTTTGTCGGCAACCCTGTTGGCATCGTTCATGTGTGTGTTGTTGTCGCCGTCATCACCCAGTATCACCACTCTGTTACACCAGTCTCCAGCATTCGTGCGTTGCAGGTGTGCTATTGTCTTGTCCACCATTATGCGCGCCTGGTCTTCGGTTGTTACAGGAAAACGTCCTATGCCAATGTCCGACACGTCTTTTGTGGGTTTGCCTCCTTCTCCATCGTCCATCAAGCCGAAATAGTCTTCCCAGCAGTATGACTGTGTATCACTGTAACTGTTTTCGCTCTGATAGCATAGCAGGTAGTCGCTGGCAGAGTGGCTGCGCCATGCATCAGACAACATCCTGTTGTCCCATGCGCAATCTCCCATAAGCAGCAGATACTGCGGCGCAGTTCCATTGTCTATGCCCCGGTCGTATAGCATTTTCAGGAAACGCCTGTAAGCCGCCACGTCCGCTGTGCCGGAAGAAAATTCGTTGTATATCTGGTCTGCTCTCACCACCAGGCACCTTATGTTGGAATGTGTGTTATGTGCCTCTGCCAGTCGTTGGGCCTGTGCTGTCAGTTTACCGCTTTCCGGCACGATGATGAGCATGTCCACGCTATCCAGAGCGTGAAGATTCTGGTTCTCAATGTTTTCGCCCATTGTCGGTTCCGGGAAATCATACGATGGGTCAAAGGCTACAAAAGACTTGGTGCCATCCTCAGTGGCAAAATACAGTCCCTCGTCGTCTTGTCTGGTTGGAATCAGCATTGCCTCTCTTGCTCTGCTGCCTATTCGCATTACCTTGATGTCTGTGCTCTGTCCATTGCCTATTTTGCGGAACTCCGTAGCTCCGTGGTACGAATCGGTTACGGCAGAACTGTTTCCTGTACCGGTTCCCGTGCCAGCTAAACCGTCGCCGAAGCGTACAAAACCATTTTGCAGTTCAATGGGGGCGGTAAAGTTTAGCGCGATATAATCCAGACGTCCGTTCACACGGCTGTTTGTGGCAAAGGGACCCTGTGTTGCCAGGGTTATTTTCCATGTATCGGAACCGGGAGCCATTTCCGAAACGTCCATATTCATGTGCTTCCCCTCAGAGTAGTACATATAGTTTCCTGGCGCCGAGATGGTCTTTGTGGCAACAGTCATGCCGTTTGCCCAGATAGTCAGTGGTGTAGCCACGTCATTGCCGGTGAACACTACGGTCAGGCGCTCCCCTCCCAGACTGTTTATGCCTGTCAGCGTATAGTTTCTGGACACTGCGCCTTGGAACAGTGTTCCTTCCACCAGATTGCGCCCACCTCGGAACCATGCAAAGTTGTCCTTTTCGTGCAGAGCATGTCCCAGAGTTGTGGTCACGGTCTGTCTTGTCGGACCGCTAAATACATCTTCATATTTCATTTCCTCCCTGACCGAACCCTCTGTCAGGAAGTAAGTTGCCCTGGTTGCATAGGCATTGAACACACGATTGGTTCCCTCCCAGTGGATTAGTCCGTTACCCCAGAAAAGCAGGTCGCCTTTGCCCGTCCGGTACAGAGGCACTTCCTCCAGATCGTCAAAATCGTTGTCTGCATCTATGATGTCGGCATGCTGGTGTCCGCCGTAACCGTAGAGATGCACATTGTCGGGATTCTGAAACCCCATTTTGGACAGAAACTCACGTGTCAGCCTGTATATGCCGTCCTTTGTGATATGTATCTTCTTCCAAGTGCCATTTGCCAGTACCGACTGTTGGGCATAGCGCTGTTTGGATTGCGCTCTTGATTCTGCAGGCAGGGGATTGGCGCTTATCACCATTTTGGCGCAAGTCAGTTTCCGGTATTTCCCATCCTGTCGTATGATGGGCACGAAACTGTAGTTCAGTACACCCTCGCCCCTGCTTATGCTCACATAGCTGTCTATGTCTATATATTCCTTGATTTCTTGCGAATATCGCTTTGCCAGTACAGTTTCTGCCTCATTCAGTTCTTCCCATGTCGGGAATTCCAGTGACACGCTGTAGGAGTTATGGCGGTAGTCGCTTTCCAAGGGTACTGCCTCCGAGTACACCGGACACAGCGTGTCGCTGCCCATAATTCCCCAGTCCAGAAAAGTCATCCTTTCCTGAGCCCAGGTACTCATGCACATTATCACAGAGATGAGTGCCAGTATTGTGTATCTCGCAGTTTTGTTCAAATCCGTAGAGTTATTTTACATTAAATTCCAGAACTTTCTCGTCGTTCAGCCACCCTTCGATATGGTCGTCTATGTGCACTGGTCCCACTCCTACTGGAGTGCCTGTGAATATCAGGTCGCCAGTTTTTAGCGTGAAGAATCGGCTTATGTAGCTTACCAGATGGTCCACAGAGTGTATCATGTCTGTGCTCAGGCCTTTCTGTACGGTTTTGCCGTTGATGTCCAGATGGAAGTTCAAGCCCTGTTTCAGCAATTGTGCCACTTTGTGGTCTTCGTATCTGCCACTGGAACCTTCCAGGGATTGGGGACTATTTCCGTTGAAGTCGCGGAATTCTCCTATTACGGCACTTCCGTCAAACCCCTTTGCCAGGTCCCAAGGGAGTCCCTCTGCTCTGAGTTTTCTTTGCAGGTCGCGGGCGGTGAAGTCCACTCCCACCGTAACAGCATCGTAATACCGATGCGCAAAGCGTTCGCTTATGCTTCGTCCCATACGGCAGATTCTAACCACCAGTTCTGCCTCGTATTCACACTCCTGCGTGTAGTCGGGGATGAAGAAAGGTTTACCCCGCGTTACCAGGGCGCTGTCGCATTTTGTGAAGACAACGGGTTCGGTGTATGTCCCGTTTTCCTGTTCTCCTCTTCCCGGAGCCTTGTCCATCATCTCTTCCGCATGGTCGCGATAATTCATTCCTATGCCAAATATCTTCATATACTTAACGTATGTGGGTATAGAAAAATTGTGTTATTCCACTACAAAGGTATTGAAAGATATGGAATGGAGCAAATATTTACACATAATTAATATGTAAGAGAAGAAAAAGCCGTGTTGTCATTACCCTGTTTTCTGTGCCTCGTTGTCCCTGTGCAGAGGACCTGATAGCAGTTCGATTTGTCGCTAATAGCGGTTCGCCGAACGGCTGATAGCGGCTCGCTGAACGGCTGATAGTGGTTCGCCGAACGGCTGATAGCGCTAAATCCGACACATACCGACGGTGTAGTCGACCAGAACGGAAACGCACCTTCACACCCGTTTCCTATGCTGCTCTCATGCCATGGTAGGGGTCGCAAATCGGAAAGGTTAATGTTCACAAACTATTATACAATAAGGTTAAACCCTTGCAGATTCTATCTCGGCTAAGTGCGATGGAATGGGCATTTTTTGTAGATTTTTCGGTAAAAGCCCATATTTTACCGAAATTTGACAGTTATTTTGTCGGAAAACGGTAACTTTGTGTCGAAATTCGTAATATACGCATACTGGGTAGGTGTATAAACGACATTGTGAAAATAGTTTATAATTAACAAATAAATACGATAGAAATAACAAAACATTATTTAATAAAGTATGAAAAAGAAAAAAATCATGCAGGGATTCGCTTTGCTTTTCAGTTTGGCGATGATTTCTTGTAGCCAGGGATTTGAGAATGAACCCCAGGTGGAAAATGGTTATGGACGCTTGAATCTGAAACTGAGCTCCAATACTGCCTTTTTAAGTGAGACACGTGCAGTAAATGAGGAGTCTTATAAGAATACGGACAATTATACCGTAGTGGTATTGGACAACAAGGGTAATGAGAAGATGAACTGCAAGTATTCCGAGGTTCCTGGTAAGATGCCCTTGATACTTCCCATCGGTTCTTATACTGTTAAGGCTTTTTATGGTACAGAGCATGATGCTTCTCGTGATGAATTCTATGTCTACGGAGAGAATCAGGGAATGATTCAGGGCGATCCCGAGACCGTTTCTGCAAATGTCGAATGCACACCTACATGTGGCCGCATCTCTGTTAGCTTCTCCCCTGATATGGAAGGATACTTCTCCGATTACAATGTAAGTTTCACAGGCACTGTGGCTTTGGGCGAAAACTCCATCAAGTGGGAGAAGAACGACACCGAGCCATGGTATGTTAAGTTGGAGCAGGGTGGCGAGAAGGTTTCCTTCACCATTACAGTGTTGGCAAAGGACGAGTTCACTGCAAAGGAAACAACCAAGAAGGGAACATTTGACCTGAACAGGAACAAGGCTTACAAGATCAATGTGTCTCCTGTTTATTCTGGTACAGAAACAGGCGATGTAAGTTTGAATATAACTGTTGACGAAACAACCAACGATAAGCCTGTTGATATTGAGGTACCCGTGGATTGGCTTTAATCTTTAAGACATAACTGAAAACAATTGCATTATGAAAATGAATAAAATATTGATGTTAGGCACTATAGCATGTCTGGGCCTGTCATCTTGCATGAACGAAGATTTTCCTTCTTCTTCATCTGTACAGGGAAGTATCTCTCTGAATGTGGACTATCTTGTTCCAAGCACTACACGTGCTGTGGATACAAAGGATTTCCCCGTTGCAGTCTATGCAGTGGAGGGCAATAAGGTTTTTGCTGAGTACGAATATGCATCACAGGTTCCTGCTGAGATCACCATGCCTGTGGGTTCATATTTTGCCACAGCCCATACCCCTGGCAATATGGACAAGATAATGTCCAATCCTTATTATCAGGGTGTGGACACTTTTGAAATTCTGAAGGATATCAAGACCATTTCCACAGTTGTCTGCCGCATGGCCAACGGTAGTTTCACTGTACGTTATAGCCAGGATTTCTCAACTGCATTTTCAGATTGGCAGGTTACTATAGACGATGGCAGCGAGTCGGCTCTCATATACACAAAGGAAAAGGACGGCCTGAATCCTCCCACCATGTATATGGATTTTGCCAAGGGAGTGAAGGAACTTACCTTTAATTTCGTAGGCACAACTGTTGATGGCAACCGTATCACATCTGCTAACAAGTTGACAAAGAAGCAGGCATCAGAAAAGTATGACAGCGATTCAGAGTTCTTCTCTGGTGGTGATGCCATTGTCATTGATCTGAAACCAGCGGAAAGCATGGAAGGTAAGGTAACCGGTGTTGAGGTCAAGGCCAACATCAGTTTCGAGGAGACCGAGGGGAACTTTGAAATGGAAGTTGAGGATAAGGTTACTGAGGACGACACTCCCGGAGAAGGTGGTGGCGAGGACACTCCTGATACTCCCGGTGATCCCAATGCCATTGTCCTGACTCTGCCTGCCGATATGGTTGTTGGTCCGGATACCGACCCCGCTTTGGGCGACACACACATTGAGGCAGTAAATGGCATCAAGAGCGTAAGCGTGAAGGTAACTTCCACCAGCGAGGACATGATGGGAGCTTTGGTAGAACTTGGTGGCGCATACGAAGGAATAGATTTCGAGAACGGTACCGAGGTTGTGGGAAGTGAAGGTCTGGTAGCCTTGTTCAGCGACCTGGGTCAGGAACTCAGTGTTCCCGCTGAAGGCGACAAGGAATACGTATTCCCCATCGGCAACTTCTTCCCCTTCCTGGTTATCTTACCAGGCGACCACACCTTCATTCTTAGTGTAACAGACTTGAACGGTAACACAAAGGATGGTCAGTTGACTTTAACCATTGAATAATAGAAAAGAAATAGAACCATATGAAAAAGATAAAGTATATATTGTCCACTCTTTTCTTGGGTATGATGGCAGCATCATGTACTCAGGACATGGATATAGACACAAATCAGGGATATCTGTCTTTGAATATCAAATCGTTGGTTTCGACAAACGAACCTTCCGCTACTCGTGCCGCTGTGCCTGAAGGCTATGATCCCAAGACCCTCTGCGTGGAGATCTTGAACGAAAAGAATGAGGTGGTTGAAAGTACAGACAACTATGCTGACGACGAGAAATTTCAGGGTAAAATAGCTTTGGCCGCCGGAGAGTATACCATTGTTGCCCATTCCGCAAACTGGGACGGTAGCGAAGCAGCATTCGATGCACCATATTACTATGGAAGTACAACAGTAGTTATTGCCCCCAAGACAAACCAGACCAAAAACATTGTCTGCACTTTGGCAAATGTTAAGATCAGCGTGAATTACGATCAGAGCATTACTGACAATTTCAAGTCAGGCAAGACCACAATAGCATCTGAACTCCAGGGAGTAAGTGCTCTTGATTTTGTTATGAACGAGACCGACAAGTCTGGATACATCCCCGTTTCTTCCTTCAAGGCTACATTATCTTTGACCAATCACAATGATGTGACCAATACTCTGGAAACAAGCATTGACAATGTTAAGGCCCGTGATCATTACATTTTCAATTTCAAGTTGGCTGAGGACAAGGGTGAAGGCAGTGCCGGTATTGAGGTTACCGTCGATGAAAGCACCAATACCTACACCTTTACAGTTCCTGTTCCCAGAAAGAGCGCAATTGCCCTGCAGACCCGTGCAGCCAATGCATGGAGCACATTCGCCTACCTGAATGCCCAGGTAACTTCAAAGACAGATGCTTTTGAACCTAATTGTTTGAGCATCCAGTGGAGACAGAATGGTCAGGAAGCTTGGAACAATGTGCCATTCGAGTCATTGGCCATTGATGCTGAGGACAATGTAACGACAACCCTGAAGGGACTTTCCCCCAACACATCCTACGAGTACCGTCTTGTCTACGTGAATGGAGACGATGAGGTTATATGTGATCCTGTTGCCTTCACTACTGAGGGCCAGAAGGTACTGTACAATGGTGGTTTTGAACACTGGCATCAGTCTGGCAATCCTTGGTATCCCAACGAAGAAGGCGTGAAGTTCTGGGATACCTCAAATCCTGGTTCAACCTCAATTGGTGCTTCATACAATGTGACAACCAGAACCGGAAGTCCCAAGCGTAGCGGTTCGTATGCAGCGAAACTGGAAAGTACCAAGGTTATTATCAAGTTTGCCGCAGCAAGTATGTATACCGGTGAGTTTGGCGAAGTAAAGGGAACCAGTGGTGCAATCCTGGATTGGGGAACACCATTTAAGGACCGTCCAACAGCCCTGAAGGGATTCATGCAGTATCATCCACAGGCCGTGGACAACGTGGGCCAGAATCTGCCTGCCGCTGCTCCTGCCAAGGGCCAGCCTGACATTTGCAGCATCTACATCGCACTTCTGTCTGATATCGTAGAAGTGAACAATACCGATGTAAGTCTGTTGCCCAACCTGCTGACCGATTCCCGCGTAATCGCATACGGTGCCTTGCCCGATAACCAGTGTGTGGCAACAGGCGATTCCTGGAAGGAAGTGAACATACCTTTGGTATATCGCGACATCAACAAGAAACCCTCTTACCTGCTGGTAGTATTCTCTGCAAGTAAGTATGGCGACTATTTCCATGGAGCCAAGGGAAGTACATTGTATTTGGATGACTTCTCTCTGGAATATGGCGACGAACCCTCTGTGAACTAATCGATTATCTCGGTATCATCTGCTTGAAAACACTTCAGGCAGATGATACCTTATAAACAAATAATGCATTCGGCATTGAAATGATTACCAAATACTACAAAGCGGCAGTAGGAATTCTGCTGTTTTTCGCTGCAAATACCGCTTCAGCTCAGAATGTTGTCAACAGAATTGAGGTTCCTGAGCAAGAGTCTGACACAATTGTGTCGACAGAACCTATTGTATATAAAGTGGGGAAAAGCGCAAAGAAGACATATGCGCAGGAAAGGGGTATGATAAGCCGAGATGCCAGCAAGACTGTATTCATTCCCAAGGGTCAGTGGATGCTGGGCGGACAGGTGGCATGGAACCAGTGGAACAATGACAACTTGAACTATCTGGTATTGAAGGATATCAATTTCGAGGGATACACCTTCTCAGCTGGTCCGTATTTTGGTTATTTCTTTGCCAATAACATGGCTGTTGGCGGTCGTTTCTCCTACAAGCGCTATTTCTTTAATTTAGGAGAGTTTGACCTGAATCTGGGTGATGACTTCAATATCGGTTTGAAGGATCTGTACTATCTTCAGCACAATTACGAGAGTACACTGTTTGTCCGTTCTTATTTGCCGCTGGGCAACAGCAAGATATTCGGACTTTTCGGAGAGTTTCAGTTGAATTACATTTTTGCCGAAGGAAAGAACAGTACTGGAAGAGATGAAACATTTACTGGCGTCTATGAGTATACTCACAATCTGGAAATAGGATTGGGCGGTGGTATGGTGGTTTTCCTTGCTGACCACGTTGCAGCTGAAGTTATGCTAAATGTTGGAGGTTATCGCGTAAAATGGGGTTCACAAAACACAAATAATATTGAGGAGGGCCGAATAACAAGTTCCGGCGCAAACTTCAAGATAGACTTGTTCAGTATTAAATTTGGCGTAACCTACTTCTTATGAAACTATTCAGAAAAATAGCATATACAGCAGCATCACTTCTTCTTGTGGTATCATGCGATATAAAGGATGATATCCCATACCCCATAGTGCACGGACAGATAACGGAATTTGAAGTAGAAGGTCAGTGCGGTGCGGATGGTACCCCGAACTATAGTACAAGCATAGACAAGGAGGCACGAAAGATCACACTTTTCGTTTGTGATACTGTAAACTTGTCCAAGCTGCGCATTACGAAGATAAATGTAGCCGGCACCACATATAATCCGGATGTTGATTATGTTGATGTGCCTGAGATTATACCAGATTCCCAGTATTGTGATGATTTCAGCAATTTCCCAAGGCATAGTTTCTCATCCTTGCAGAAAGGACAGAATACTCATGTGGACTTCAGGCATCCAGTAAGGTTTACCGTGCGTACCTATCAGGATTATCACTGGACGGTTAATGTCAGTCAGATTGTTAAGCGCGAGATAGAGGTTGACAATCAGATAGGCAACGCCGTTATAGACCCTCACCTGTGCAACGCCATAATCTATGTTAAGAGTGACCAGAGCTTGAAGAGGTTGAAGGTCAGGAAATTTTCCCTTGGTGGTGAGCATGGAACCGTAAGTCCTGATCCTACTTCATTCGATACCTATGATTTCTTTAAGGTTCGTCAGTTCAATGTTGTTACAGGTTGGGGCGAGAGACAGACATGGAATGTCGCTGTCCACCAGACAGATGAGGTGATACAGACCACAGCCACAGCCTTTGCCCGCAATCATAGTGTGACTATTTCTGGCAACAAGCCCAATGGTGTAACACCGGTGATTGAATACAAGACAGCCAGCGAGTCTGCATGGAAAACCGTAGATGCCAAGGATATCGAACTTAAGGCTACCACTTACAGCACTACTATCGGCGGACTTGCAGAGTCAACGGAATTCAATTACAAGGTTTCTGCCGGTGACTCCAAGGTGGAGGAGCAGACCTTTAGGACTGCCGCCAGACAGGAACTGCCCAATGGCAGTTTTGATGAATGGAGTACAGACCCCGGCAACGCCAAGCTCTATAACCCCTGGGCGCAGGGAGGCACATCGTTCTGGGACACAGGCAACCGAGGTGCTACCACAGTGGGCAATAGCAATTCCGTTCCCACCGACGACACAAGCACCGGTAGCGGCAAGGCTGCCTACTTGGAATCCAAGTGGATTGTCATCAAGTTTGCTGCCGGCAACATCTTCACCGGAACGTATCTGAAGACCGATGGCACGAACGGTGTACTGGGATTTGGCCGTCCGTTTACTGCCTTCCCCACCAAGTTGTCATTTGACTACAGGTACAAGTCGGAGGAAATCAGCAAGGTTGGCGACGACGCCTATTCTCATCTTCTTGGGCGTCCCGACTCGTGCAACATCTATGTTGCCTTGTGGCATATTGCCGAGGGCGAGCACGAGGAGTTCCAGGGTGATAAGTATCCCCTCATCATCCGCACCAAACCCGGTATGGAGCAGAATCTGTTCCATACCGACGATCCACGCGTCATAGCCTACGGTCAGTTCACCGAGGGCAGGACCATAAACAACTGGACTTCGGAGACCATAGACATAAAGTACAAGAACACGCAGTTGGCTCCCACGCATATACTTGTAGTGGCATCATCAAGCAAGTATGGCGACTTCTTTACAGGTGGTGTTGGAAGCACGCTGGTGCTGGATAACATGAAACTTATCTACGACTAACTGATATGACCAAACTGAGAAACAATATATTATATTCGACACTGTCACTGCTCGTGGCGCTGTTCTTCTCGGCATGTAGTCAGGAGGACCTCGCTGATCTGCCCAACGGCAAGTTGCAGTTGGCAATAGGCCAGGTCGCTACCGACCTTCAAACCCGTGCCACTCCCTCCGAGCTTGGCAAGCCTGTTGCAGAGAAGTTCAATATCAAGGTGCAGCGTAGCGGAACATCTCTCGTTGCCTACGAGGGTCGTTTTGTTGAGAGCATAGAAGTCAAGACCGGCAAGTACGACATCACTGCCACTTATGGCGAAGATGTAAAGATAGGACGTGATATGCCGTTCTATATTGGCACTGCACAGGCCATTGTAGAGAAGGACAAACCTAACAGTGTTACCATACCTTGCAAGGTGGGCAATTCACTTATTTCTGTCAGGTTCGGCGAGGACGAGACAGAAAGGCTGCGCTTTGAACGGTTCTATGAGGACTATGGCATAATTGTCAAGATTGACGAGTACTCCACTGTCATCAAGAAGGACGAAACAGCCACAAGCGTGTACTTCTCAGCCGGTTCGGCTCCAGAAATTATCTTCTATGGCTCGCTGAAACTTGAGCAGGGACGCGCTGTGAGCATGACTCTCACCCATGAGGATATGCCCACTGCCTTCCAGGCTGCCGATCATGCCAGGATTACAGTATCCCTGCCCGATCCCGAAAGTGCCATCAAGGTACAGATCAGCAAACTGGAACTGACAGAAGCCCGTCTGGACGAGACAATACCCCTGTCATGGCTTCCCGTGCCCACAGCCACCGCAGAGCACACCTATAGCGAACAGGGGCTTCTGACCGGTACGAAACTCACATTCAGCAATGCCTATCCCGAGATGACCTGGGAAGCACGTATCTCCAACGAGGCTGGCGATACGGTAAGAAGAGTAAAGGGCACTGGTGCCCTCGTTTCCGAGTATACCGACTCCAAGGAATGGCCCTACCTTATGGCAGGCAAGTACAAGGCAACCTATTTCCTGCACACCGAAGGCAGTGTGGACAAGGTGAGCAGCCGTGAATTTCTCATCAACGCTCCCCAGCTGGAGGTCACTCTGGGCGGATACACTTCGCATAGTCTGTATGAAGAGGGCAACATAACCGCCGCCAACCAGTCAGACGGACACACAATCTACAACCCACAGATTGTAGTGAAGATCGCTCCAGAGTTGATAGCTATGAAGAAGTACGGTTATCAGATGGAGTACACGTTCAATGAGGATATCGCCAATTCCGAACAAAACACCATTACCCTGAACAATGCAAAGCTGACTGCAAGAACCCAGCCATACGTAATGAGTGCCGATGTAGTGTTCGATGGTGTTCGCGTTCAGAAGAGCAAAAATTTCCTGCTCACTGGCATACCATTCCATTTCGAACCACCAACCACCGACACATGGGAGAAAACCGGTAATGTGGAGAACAAGAGCGGCTATGTACGTTTCGGTCATATGAGCGACGGTGCGCAGAACCTCAGATACAAGGAAATAGCTGTTCCTGCAGGCACGAAGTTGTCCCTGGACCATAAGTTCATGGTTACTGGTGACGTTAAGAACACCTTTACCATCTATGCAGGCGAGCAGGCTCTTGTTAGCGCTTCGGCTTCGGGATGGGCAGAGGAAAATCGTGAAGGTACAGAACCATTTACTCTGTCATCTGCCATTACCGTGGTAAGGTGTACCAACAGTTATGGTGCCGGTCTCAGTTATACCGACCTCTACCGTGTGGGCATGAAGTACAGACAACAATAAGATCGAATTATACGGAAATGAAACAATACCTTATATATATATATATAGTTCTCCTTGCTCTGGCATCTTGTACCAACGCACCAGAACCCGCGCCTAAAGGCAATGGTACGCTTTCCTTTGCAAGCCTGACACGTAATGGTGCCAATGCCGCAGAGGGTATTGACCAGGATCTGGCAATCAGGGTTCTGGATGGCAATGGCGATGTCTTTGTGGAATATCGCGCAGGCGAAATCCCACGCAAGATAGTGCTTGAGGAAGGCAAGTTCACCATACAGGCATACACCGAGAATCAGGACACCTGGCATACCGAGAACAACGGACAGGGGGCACCTTGCTACTTCGGTTCCCTTGAAGTGGACGTGGAATACGACTATGTTACAACCGTAAGCATGGAAGTTCCCATTGTCAACTATGCAGTCACCCTTACCCTTCCCGACCTGTTCGAAGACCTGTTCAAGTCATACTCCTTTGCTCTGAGCAGCGGTAGCAGAACAGTGAGCATTAAGGAAGGCGAGAAGGCCTACTTTAGCGTAGCCGACGGCGGTTTTACCTACAAGCTTTCTGCCACAAACACCGATAACATCAGTCATTCCACCACTCCTATCACCTATAGGAACGTAGAGGCTGGCAAACTCTACAACATGACCTACTACTATGGTACGGATGCCAATTCCGGCGATCTCGACATAGAGATAACAGACGACATGGAAACCGAGGACGTACCGGTGGAATAAAGGACATTGACAAACCGCTATCCATCTCTATAATAACGAGCAAACTATAAGATGCGACACACATTCAAATACATATGCATGGTGCTTACTGTCTTCCTGGTATCTTCCTGTCTGAACACGGACGACATTTGGAAGGACAAAGAGCCTGCGGTGGAATATGGCAACGTGAAACTGAGTTTCAACGGCACCACACGTGCAACCACTACAACCATCTCTCCAGAGGAAGCAAAGAATTTCCTTATTACAGTCACACAGGGCGACAGAATCCTGCGCGGTCCTCAAACCTTGGGCACAATGAGCATGAAGTTTCCCGTAGGTCAGGGATACAAGGTGTTTGCTGAAAGTTGTAACGAGCAGGAGGCAGAAACAGGCAACGACAACTGGGGACAGAAGCGCTTCACCGGTTCGTCTGCCGAGTTTGGCATCAACAAGGGCGAAACCACCAAGGCCAGCGTGGGCATGAAGGTTGCCAATGCTGCGGTATGTGTGGTCATAGACCCTTCGCTTGCCAACTACTTCAGAAAATCCTGCACGCTGAACATTTCCGAAGGCGAACGAGACCTCCACTGGAACTACGACAATGCCGGCAAGGATGTGGACGGAGTGATAACCGACGGTCAGATTGCATACTTCAATGTGGATGAAACCGGCCAAAGAACCATTCGCTACTCCATCACAGCCAGTGCCGAGGGCAACATCACCGACAAGGAGGGCACCATTACGCTGAACCGCGCAAAGATGTCCCGACTGAAATTGAAATACGACTCTGGTGCATTTAGTCTCACTGTCAGTGTCAACGAGGACAACCTCTATGTTGACAACACTATCACCGTTACCCCCGACGATGTCATTGCCGACGACGGCAGCACAGATGCATCAGCCGGCAACGAGGACTTTGAAACGGACAATTTCGTTCCCGACTACGATAGTTATGAGTGAGGTTTAGGGTTTAGAGTTTAGAGTTTAGGGTTTAGAGTTTAGAGAGTCTAAGGTTCAAAGTCGAAATATGAACAGAATACAAAATACAATCATATCCGTTTGTCTCCTTGCACTAGCAGCCTGCCAGAGCGATGAGTTGCAGATTCCTGACGCGGAGGGATGCACCCTGGAGATACTGACATCCACAGAACATGCCACACGAACTGCCTTGCTCGAGGACGGCAAGACTGTAGTGTGGGAACAGGGCGATGCCATTGCAGTGTACGATTATATCGCACCCAAAAGGATGTTTTCCGCAGAGGTTAGCGAAGGTACCACTCGTTTCAAGGGCAACATAACACCCAAGAACAGCAGTTTCCTTGCCGTGTACCCCCACGACCTGTGCGAGGAGGAACTCCAGTCGCAGAAGGTTGCAATAAACCTGCCTTCAGAGCAGATAGCAGTACCTGGAGGCTTTGCCCCCAACACTAATCTATCCATTGGCAAGGGCGAACGCAATGTGGACGGCAGTCCCTCACAAGTTACCTTCCGCAACATCTGCCAGCTTTTCAAACTGCAGGTGCCCTCGTATATCGACGGCCGCATCACAAATATTGTTCTTGCCACCAATAAGGCAATTGCAGGAAAACTGCTGGTTGACTACTCTGCTTCAGTTCCTTCTGTAACCGTGGACAATCAGGAAAACACCTCGGTTACCCTTCTTCCCCCTACTGGCAGCACCACTTTTGCCGAGGGTACATACTACATGTCACTGGCACCTGTGCAGGCAGAAGGTTTCAGTCTGACAATGACGGACATCAGCGGCAAGACCTACTCGCAGCACAGCAAGCAGGCCTTCGGCGGTACGAGCGGTGTCATCTACACGCTCGGTGCCTTAGACCTTGTGGAGCAGCCTGTCATCACCGCACAGCATGTGTACGTTTCCGGTGTGCTGCAGGGAACGGAGGTCAGTCTCACTGCCCCCGTCCCCGACAGGGAGTGGACAGCCACCATCACCAATGCATCAGGAGTTACAGTTCGCAGTCTTGCCAAGTCTGCCGGCACACTCAAGTCTGCTGCCACCGATGCTGCATGGCCCTATCTCCCCAAGGGCGCATACACCGTAAACTACACCTTCCTTACTGCCAATGGCAAGGAAATGGGTTCATCGGTTTCATTCCAGATTTCCGAGAACCCCGAGTTCGGCTTGTTCCAGCAGGCGGCAAGTTCATACACCTATTATGCTGGCGACGAGGTGGAGAAGAACATTACGAGAGCTAATTCCACCGAGGCATTTACTGTTACTGCCATCTCCACTGCCGTAACCGGAATATCCGAGGCAATACTGAACAATGCCAACTACACCGTTTCGTACACCAACGATTTCAGCGGCAGTGTTACAGCATCGTCTAACAGTGCAGTAACATACGCCGACAAGAAATACTCTGCCACAGGAGCATACACACTGGGAGCCACAGCCACATTTGATGGTGTAACAAAGAGCGACACAAAATCAGTGCATATCACAGGTTTGCCATATAGTGCAGTTCCACCTAAGGAGGGGGATTGGAGCGGTAAGGCCAATGACTGGACCTACAGCAAGAACAGCCATCAGGGTGTCAGGCTGTATGACCAGCAGATATCCAAGTCCTTCAATATTCCTGCCAACGTGGATGTCAATGTTAAGCAGGATGTGGATGTGCACACCTCCACCGTTGGTACCACCTATACCCTCTATGCTGGTGGCAACTCTATCTTCAGTTTGGAGGCTGGCGGCAAGGCAGCAAGTGAAAACTGCCACGAGGACAAGGGTACATACCCAGGAACTCTTACCGTGGACAATCCCAGTGTGGCATGTGACAACAGTTACGGTAATGCTCCGTTCTTTGAGACTTATGGTACACATCTCCTAATCCGTGAAATCACTGTTAGGTACAGATAATCTATGAAAGCAATACATTACATATATACAGCAATGATGTTGCTGCTGCTTGCAGGTTGCAGCAACACCGACATCGTTCCTGGCAAGGATGCCTCTGCACCGGGACGCTTTATGCTCTCCCTCCTCACCGAGGAAGTAACAACAGAGGACATTACCCGTGCCGGCAGTTTCAATCCCGATGTCAGTAAGTTCATGGTAAGCATCACCGATGCCAAGGGACTGGAACTCGTATCCGGAATGAAGTACGGCACTATGGAGGACCACGACAAGGTTCTTCCTGCTGCCAAGGACTACCTTATAGAGGTTGCCAACTGCACCCCTCAGGAGGCAGTGAGCGCCAACGAGGGGTGGGGTACCATCCGCTTTATGGCAAGCCAGACCTTCGACATCGTTTCCGAGGAGACCACTCCTCTCGTTCTGGAATGCACTATGGCAAATGCCGGACTCACGGTGATTTTCGATGAATCCTTCACCACTAAGTTCCCAACGTATGCTGCCACCATTCAGGATACACGCAATCTGGTATTCAAAAACACCACAGCAGACAAGGTGGCATATTACAACATCAGCCAGGACCAGGAAAACATCTCTCTCCGCCTTACTGGTTCTGCCGGAGGATGGAACGACCGTATAGACAAGACACATCACATCACTCTCATCAAGGGCAAGATAACACGGCTCCGTGTGAAATTCAACGATGGCAGCAACACCGACAGCGATGTGGACATAGACATCGATACAGATACCAGCATGGGCGAAACCGACGACGAAGTAACGGTGGGTTAAAAGTTGAACGTGTAGCGATTAGCGTTTAGCGAATACCATAGGGACACGGCCAGTGTCCGCCTTTTCTATGCAAACAATCAAACAACAATAATAACGACAACAATTATGAAGAAGACATTATTTAGCATCATGGCCCTTGCAATGACTATGGTTTCATGTACAAACGAAGAGATTATTACACCTGCAGAGCAGTATGGTTACATAAATGTAAGTGTCACCAACGAACCCTTGGAGGAAAACGTAGCCCAGACAAGAGCAACAGTTGCAGACTATAAAACATGGGTCGTAACAGCAGGTGATATAGATTTAACAAAGGACAACAAAGTTCCTGCTGGAACATATACAGTCACAGCTAAAAGTCACACAAATATGGATGCTGCTCTGAATGGATGGGGTGAAGCATACTATGAGGGTTCGGCAGAGAATGTAGTTGTTGCTGCTGGTGGAACTGCTACAGCTGAAATCAATTGTGGTAAGGCGAAGAATGGACGTATTACTACTTCATTTAATTTGGCAGAAGTGTTTACAGATGTAAGCATTACAGTCGATAGAAATTTGACTTTTAAGAAAGAAAACGAAAATCAAAAGGCATATTTTGCACCAGGTGCGGTTTCTTACACTTTGAAATATAAATATAATGGTAGTGAAGAAAAAAGCATAGCAAAAGCAGTAACTGTTGCTGCAGGTACAGAGCATATCATCAGCGTTTCTTCTAACAGCAATGGTACTATTACTGTGAACATTACATACGATGATACCTTCGCTGACGGTGATGACCAGAACATAAACTTTGATGCAGCTACAGGCAATCAGGCATAACAATTGGTTCAACCGTATGGACATTAAGGCGCATACAATAAGAAATTGATTGGAGGTTTCTTATCCCCAACGAGATTGCGTTTAATGCTTTTTCTTTGATAAATGAACAAATTTCAAACCATATTATGCATCCTTGCCGTGCTTGCCTTTGGCATGCTCGGCACAGGATGCAGCAATGAAGACTCACAGGTGGAGGTTCCCGAACCAATGGGAATCCTCTGCCTCAATATGTCTTCGGACGAGGTATATGTCCAGGCAGGTACTCGTGCCGTGCAGACATTGACGGACTGGAGCGGATTCCTGTTCACCTTGGACAATGGCACAGCCTCTACACCATTGGTCTTTACCGATGGCAAAGCCGTGATTGAAGCAGGCACATACACCCTTTCCACCACCAATTCTGCCTCTGTGGATAACGGTTATACCGGTGCTCTGTACAGTGGAGCAGAAACATTCTCCATCAATGCCGGAGATCAAAAGGCAGTAAGTCTGGACCTTGGCAAACCCAAGAACAGCAAGGTAACGGTGTCTCCATCCTCTGCTTTTGCAGAAAAGTACGATCTGAAGAGTCTGACCCTGAACGACGGCACAAGAGACATCACAATCTCGTCTACGGCACAAGCAGCATTCTTCCCCCCCTCTGCATCACAGCTCACCTACACCCTCGTGGCAGATGCCAAGGCAGGAAGCCAAGTGCAGGACATCACCAGTGCCTCTGGCACAGTAAGCATTGAAGCCGGCAAGCACACCACACTGAACTTGCAGATAAACCCCATAGACCCCAATCTGGTAGTAATAGAAACTGGCACAGACTACAATGGCGAGTTCCAGTAAAAAGGGATAATAATTAATCAAGCTAGTCCATCTAGTCTATCTAGTACTCCTAGTATTTCTAGACGATCTATACTACCTAGAACTTCTAATAACATCTATAATCAAAATAAAAGCATGGCAGACCATTTCCTTCGCCGTCAGCCAAATTGGGAAGACCTCTATTTCTACAAGAAAGCAGACGTTCTCTACCAACTGACGTTCGCCTTCACCAAGCGGTTCCTGAAGGTAGGCGAGTACCATAGACCAAATGGTGCAGGGAGCAAGGTCTGGCAAGCAGAACATAGTGGAAGGTTTTGCCGATGGTGTCAGTTCCACAGAGATGGAGATAAAACTCCTAAATGTTGCACGAGGCAGCATCAAGGAACTGAAAGAAGATTACGAAGACTACCTCACCACTCGCAAGCTCTGCAAATGGGACGACCATCATCCACGCTTTGCCCCCATGCTGGAATATTGCCGCCAGCACAACAATCAGGAGGACTATAGCGATATGTACTACAAGGCAACGGACGAGGAACTGGCAAATATTGCTCTCACCCTCTGCCGGCAGGTGGACAAGATGATGACCACCTATCTTGAGCAACTGGAGCAGACCTTCATAGAAGAAGGCGGAATAAAGGAACGCATGACGGCAGCCCGACTGGGCCGCCGACAAACCCAGAACAAAACCATAGAGGCGCAAGCCCACGAAATAGAACTGTTAAAGAAACGCATACAATACCTGGAAGAGGAACTAAGGAGATACAGGGAACAGTAAACACTGCCCACTGGATTAACCAGACTTTCTATAGGTTCTATACCTTATAGAGATTCTATAAAGACTAGGCATACTAGAAAACCTAGTATACCTAAAAATCCCACCCCTCCCTCACCACAAAGATAGAACAGAAACATGAAGCAAAAGATACTATATATATTGATGATGATTAGCGCCTTGATTGGTGGTAATGGTGAGGTGTGGGGGCAGAGTGGATATGTTTTACGTGAGATAAATAATATTTCATTTACGAGGTCAGAAAAAGAACTTTCGAATATTACAAATAATCTAATGACAATCAGTAATACCACGAATTCTGATAATTGTGATATAACGATTATTTTTACATTTGGTCAAAGCGATATTCAGTATCAAAATTCTGCAGGATTACATTTAACAATTAGAGGAAAGGAAACTAATGAATTTAAATGGAGTGTGCCAGATTATTGTGCTTTTAATATTACTTATTTTAAAGCCAATGTTTCGTCTTCCCTTGCAGGAAAAATGGAATTTGTATCATCTGGAGGTCATACTAAAACTCAAAGCGTTGGTTGGTCAAGTAAAAATGTAGAATTAACAGGGATGAACCTTGATAAGAACGGTAAAATTACTTTAAGCACCAATAATAATACTTACGACTATTACATTCACAATTTGACTTTTACATATAACATATCATATTATAAACTGGACATATCTTCATTGGAGTCTGCAATCATCACAGCAAACAATGCGTTAGGTTCTATTACAGATGAAACAATGAAGAGTTATCTTAATGCAGCCATCGAAAATGCAAACTCATTCAAAGCAGAATGTGCCATTCCAAAATCTTATTGGAATGGTTCGTCGGTGGGTAAAACTCCTGCAGAGGTAACAACAACAGCAGAGAAACTAAATGCTATAACAAACTATTTGATTGCAAGAACCAATGCGAACAAATATGAACAAAGTAATGTACCAAATGCAGTTTATGACTGGTTGCACACTTATGACCAATATAATCCTAATGATTTTGATACAAATACCATCAATACTGCAACTAATGATATAAATGCGGCTATCAGCACTGCAAATGCCACAACATCTGCTTACCAAAGCGCATTAACTACCATTGCCTCGGCAGAAAATTCTTTTGATAAAACGAACGACCAAGAGACATTAACTGCAGATATTGTAAAAGCAAAAGAGCAATTAGAGCAGGCTAAAAGTGTAGAAGAAATCAATTCTGCTTTGGCTAATATCAAGAGTTTTGATACCATTACATTCAACGCAGAAAGTGAAATTGAAGAGGGGAACACATTGGCCAATCCTGCATCTGCCCAATCCAGTAAAGTCATTACTTACTCGTCGAGCGACAATACCATAATAGAAATAGATGGCACAACATTGAAGGCTTTGAAACCTGGTACAGTTACGATAACCGCAACTACAACAACAGGAAACGGATATTATGGCTATGCAACAACCAAGGAATTAACTGTAACCCCCAAAGCAGTAATACTAAATCCTGTTAATGATTGTACAGTAGTGCCAAATGTTGTTTATCCAGAGATTACACTCAATCGTACATTTGTAGTAGGGCACAGCACTTTGGCCTTGCCTTTTGACACTAATATCAGCGATTTCTCGGATGACTCGGAGGCCTATGCAGCGCAACTGTCATTGGTGACTTATAATAAGGCAGACGGCTATACGCTGTATTTCAAGAAGGCAGATGCTGGAAGCATGACTGCAAACCAGCCTTATGTGGTATACCTTCCATCAACAAAGGATTCTTTTGTCTGGACAGATGTGACAATAAATTCTATTGTGCCTTCTGATAAGGTTGAAGGGCAAGGGGAACGTTTCATGGGCTGGACCATGCGTGCCAACTATACTCCGGGAGTGTCCATGGATGGCATGTATGGCATTGCTGGGGGCAAGCTGAGGAAAGGTATGGCAGGTGCGACGATAAACGCCTACACGGCTTATTTCGTGCCTCCCACGCAGGCTGAGGCCCGCGTGCGTGTTGCCATAATGGACGATAGCGGACAGACTACCTTTATAAATGAGGTGGAGGGTGAATCTTTGGATATGGAACAGGAGGTCTATACCGTAGATGGAAAGCGCGTGTCTGGTCTGCAGAAGGGTATCAACATTGTCCGCATGAAGGACGGTTCTGTTCGTAAAATATGGAAATGATGAAAGGAACAATATATAGCAAGGTCATAGTATTGTTGGCAGCAATGGTGCTGACAACTTCATGTCTGGGAGACTTCGACTACGAAGCAAGAGGTTGGTTGCAGGTGGGTAAGCCCGATACTGATACTCCAGCCATGTCGCGTGCTGCCGATGATGAAGAGATAGACTATCTGGTCAGTGTGGTCCAGAATAGCAACATAATTGTAAGTCCTGTACGCTTCTCTGCTATCTCGGGCCAGATCAGTCTGGCTGCAGGAGACTATACCCTAATGGCAGAGAGTTGTACCCAGAGAGAAGCAGAGAGTGAACCTACGCTATTTGGACAGCCCCGTTATACTGGTTCAAAGCCTTTCAGCATAGAACCAGGCAAGGGTACCACGGTTAATCTGACTTGTACTATGGCAAATGCTGCGTTTAAGGTAGTCAAGGATGCTTCGTTCCACTATACAAGCTTCACAGTGAGCGCCACACTGAACGGACGTACTCTGGACTTTACTGACGACTCACAGATGGGTTACTTCAATGTTGGCGAGGATGGCACTGCAACCCTTGCCTACACTGTGGTGGCAACCGATGCTGAAGGCAATGAGGGACGTGGGTCAGGAAGCATCGCCCTGAAGGCACGCAACCTGTCGCGCCTTCATCTGAAAGGCTCCCAACTGGGCAGCATAGACCTCTCTGTGACCTACGATGATACTTTTACTCCTTACGTTACAGAGATCATTCTTAAGGAGGAATAATACAAAAATCGCCAGGCTTGCACAGCCCGGCGATTTTATTTTGGCATCTGCACAAGGCAGATGATATCCTTTCTGTACCGAAGATTATTCAGCCTTCAGAGTGAAGCGCTTCATGTCAACGATGGTCAGGTCCTTGTCAACGCTCTGCAAGTACTGGGCAACAGTCAGGTTCTTGTCCCAGATGTACTCCTGTGAAAGCAGACAAGACTCCTTCAGGAACTTGTTCAGACGGCCCTTAGCGATGTTCTGAATCATAGCCTCGTTGAGGTTAGCAGACTTCTCCTCAGTGGTCTGAGCGATGATCTCCTTGGCACGAGCCACGTCCTCAGCAGTGATCCAGCCCTTAGCCATGTTGCTCTCCATGTGGTCCTCGCTGTCAACGTGTGCGGGGTTGATGCCAGCCTTCTTCAGAGCAGCCTCAACAGCCTTCTGAACCTGCTCAGCCTTGGTCTTCTCGATAGCAACAGCTACCTCGTTGTCCTTAACCTCCTGGCTAACGCCGCTCTCGTCGATAGCAACGGGAGCTGCAGAAGCGATCTGCATAGCGATGTTCTTGCCGCAGTCGGGATCAGAAACGGGCTTGTTGAAAGCCAGCATAGCGCACAGACCGTTGCGGTTCATGTGGTTGTAGGTAGCCACGTTCTCGCTCTCGATAACGCAGTAGCCGTCCAACTCCATCTTCTCGCCGGTGATACCGCTACGAGCGATAACAGCGTCCTGGATGGTACCGTCGCCCATGGGCAGAGCCTTAACCTCGTCCAGAGTCTTGCAACGTGCAGCAACTGCAGCGTCCAGGATCTCACGGGTCAGAGCCACGAAATCAGCGTTGGTAGCAACGAAGTCGGTCTCGCACTTCAGGGCGATGATAGCAGCAAAGCCATTCTCAGACTTAACCAGTACACAACCCTCAGCAGCCTCGCGGTCGCTACGCTTAGCGGCAACGGCAGCACCCTTCTTGCGCAGGTATGCTACTGCACCGTCCATATCCTCGCTCTCAGCCAGGGCCTTCTTACAGTCGGCCAGACCAGCACCGGTCATCTCGCGGAGCTTCTTGATGTCACTCATTGTAACTTCCATAGTCGTATGTATTTTATGTGTTAGTGATTGATTCTGTGTTTTGAAGAAAAAGGGTTAGAGAATGCTGATTGTGTGCGTCCTCTAACCCTTATGATTCAAAGCGGGACTCTGTGATTAAGCCTCAGCCTTTACCTCTTCCTTCTTGGCGGGAGCCTCGTCAGCCTTTTCAGCCTTGCGCTCCTCCAGACCCTCGTTGATGGCACCGCAAACTGCGTTCAGGATAGCCTCTACGCTGCTACTTGCGTCGTCGTTAGCGGGGATTACGAAGTCGATGTTGTCGGGGTTAGAGTTGGTATCAACGATACCGAACACGGGGATACCCAGACGGTTAGCCTCTGCTACTGCGATGTGCTCCTTCATTACGTCTACGACGAACAGGGCGCTGGGCAGACGGGTCAGGTCAGAGATAGAACCGAGGTTCTTCTCCAGCTTTGCACGCTGACGGGTAACCTGCAACAGCTCGCGCTTAGACAGATTGCTGTATGTGCCGTCGGCTATCAGCTTGTCGATAGTGCTCATCTTCTTCACAGCCTTGCGGATTGTGGGGAAGTTGGTGAGCATACCACCGGGCCAGCGCTCGATAACGTAAGGCATGTTGATGGACTGAGCCTTCTCGGCTACTACGTCCTTGGCCTGCTTTTTGGTTGCAACAAACAGAACCTTCTTACCGCTCTTGGCGATGTTCTTCAGAGCCTCGGCAGCGTTGTTTACCATGCCAACGGTCTTGTGAAGGTCGATGATGTGGATACCGTTCATCTCCTTGAAGATGTAGGGAGCCATAGCGGGATTCCACTTTCTCTTGAGGTGGCCAAAGTGACAGCCAGCCTCCAACAGGGTTTCAAATGATGTTCTTGCCATTTGTGTTTTGTTTTTGTGTTTACTTTCTTTTTGCTTTTTCCTCACAAAGAGGGAAACCAACCCTCGGGTAGTCTCATCCTTGGGAGTCCCGAAGGTTTAGATACTAAACTCGGCGTGCTTCCGGGTGCTGAACGTTTAACGTTTAGCGGAGACGTGAATACAATATAATAATATATATAATGTATTAACGCTTGCTGAACTGGAAGCGACGACGTGCCTTGGGACGACCGGGCTTCTTACGCTCTACCTCACGGCTGTCGCGGGTCATGAAGCCTTCAGCACGGAGTGCCTTCTTGTCCTCGGCGTTGATCTTAACCAGTGCGCGGGCGATAGCCAGACGCAGAGCCTGGCTCTGGCCGGTGTAACCGCCACCCTGCAGGTTAACCTTGATATCATACTTCTCTGCTACGTCCAGCAGGTTCAGGGGCTGCTTTACTACGAACTGCAGAATGGTGCTGGGGAAGTACTCAGTGAGGTCACGCTTGTTGATGGTGATCTTACCGCTACCTTCCTGAACGTATACGCGGGCTACGGCACACTTGCGGCGGCCCAATGCATTTACTACTGCCATCTTCTTGTTTACTTGTAGAGGTTAATGTCAATGTTCTTGGGAGTCTGAGCAGCGTGCTTGTGCTCTGCACCCTCATAAATGTACAGATTACCGATGATCTGACGAGCCAGCTTGTTCTTGGGGAGCATACCCTTGACAGTGCGACGGATCAACTTCTCGGCACCGTTGGGCTTAGCCAGGATGTCGGCAGGTGTCTCGCTGCGCTGACCGCCGGGGTAACCAGTGTAACGGAGATACTCCTTCTCGGTCATCTTGTTACCGGTGATGATGATCTTCTCAGCGTTAACGATAATCACGTTGTCGCCACAGTCCACGTTGGGAGTGAACTCGGGCTTGTACTTACCTCTCAGGATCTTTGCCACCTTACTTGCCAAACGACCCAGGACCTGGTCTGTAGCGTCTACTACAACCCACTCCTTCTTAACGGTTGCCTTGTTGGCAGAGATGGTCTTGTAACTCAATGTGTCCATTGTTCTTTTTTAAAATTGTTTGTTGCTAATTGATTACTTCATTGTTTCGGTGCGATTCACGAACCGGAGCCGAGGCCAATCAGCGTCCTATTCACACACACCACGGGGCCCTGTTAAGGCTCCGTTGATAATAATCGGCGTGCAAAGGTACTACTTTTCCATTAATTGACAAGCACTTTCCCCTACTTTTTACTAAAAAACAAGCATTTATTTGTCGGTAAGACGAAAAAAACGTACCTTTGTGTCATAGAACAATCGCAAATCCCTAACAGCATCATAACTATGAAGAAACTCCTTTTCCTCGTGCTTTCTGCGCTTTTTGCCATTGGGGGCAGCGCTCATGTCAAGGACAACAGCAAGGAACCCTGGATGGATCCTTACGTTACTCGTGTCAACACGTTGGCGCCACACGCCTCCTTCTTTGCCTTCGAGTCAGAAGCTCTTGCCAAGAAAGGCGAGAAGGCACAAAGCAGCCGCTATCTTTCGCTGGAAGGAATGTGGAACTTCCACTTCGCACGCCACCACTATGATGCACCGGAGGGTTTCTACTCTCCCGCATTCAACGACAACGACTGGGTGGAGTTTCCGGTACCCGGCCTGTTCGAACTGAACGGCTATGGCGATATTATATATAAGAATATAGGTTACGCTTGGGCCACACAGTTCGCGCCAAAACCTCCATACATAGAGGAAAAGAACAACTACACCGGCTCGTACCGCAAGGAGGTCGTGGTGCCAGCAGAATGGAAGGGCCAGAATATCGTCATGTATGTAGGTTCGGCCACCAGCAACCTCACCTTGTGGGTAAACGGCAAGCAGGTGGGCTACAGCGAGGACTCGAAGGATGCTGCCGAATTTGACATAACCAAGTTCCTGAAGCCTGGCGAGAAGAACCTCATCTGCATGCAGGTTATGCGCTGGTGCGACGGTTCGTATGGCGAGGACCAGGACTTCTGGCGCTTTACGGGTATTGCACGCGAGGTGTATCTGTATGCCCGTCCTAAGGCACATATCCAGGACCTGCACATCAGCCAGGATCTGGATGAAAGTTTTACTACAGGTAAGTTCGCCATAGACCTTGATGCCGCGAATGCCAAGGGCAAGGAGGTAAAGGCAACCCTGTATGACGACAAGGGCTGTGTGGTGTGGCAGAAGACAGAGAAACTGTCGGGTGCCAAGGCTGCGTTCGCAACCGGCATCGCCAACGTTCGCCCCTGGACAGCAGAAACCCCCAATCTTTACACCCTGTACGTAACCCTGTCCGATGCCAATGGCACGATAGAAAGCATTTGCCAGAAGGTAGGCTTCCGCCATATTGAGATTAAGGGTGGCCAGGTGCTGCTCAACGGCCAGCCCATCCTCATCAAGGGTGCTAACCGCCACGAAATGGACCCTGACGGCGGCTACGTCATCAGCCGCGAACAGATGCTGGAGGATATCCGCACTATGAAGAAACTGAACATCAATGCGGTGCGTACCAGCCACTACCCCTGCGACCCTTATTTCTACGAACTTTGCGACGAGTACGGTATATATGTCTGTGCCGAAGCCAATTTCGAGAGCCATGGCATGGGCTACGACCGCACACGCTTGGCGCAGAACCCCGACTTCCGCAAGGCTATTGTGGAGCGCAACATCTGCAACGTTGAGATTCAGAAGAATCACCCCTCCATCATCTTCTGGAGCATGGGCAACGAAAGCGGACATGGCGACAACTTCAAGGATGCATACCATGCCATCAAGGCACTGGACAACACACGCCCTGTGCAGTACGAGCGTGCCGGCCTGGCAAAGGAGACCGATGTGTTCTGCCCCATGTACTACGAGTACAGGGATTGCGAGAACTACAGCAAGCAGAATCCTGCCCGTCCGCTCATCCAGTGCGAATATGCACATGCCATGGGCAACTCCATGGGCGGTTTCATGCATTATATGGACCTGACACGAAAGTACCCTTCATACCAGGGTGGATTCATCTGGGATATGGTGGACCAGGCGGTGCGTGGCAAGAGCAAGGTTACCGGCAACCAGATATGGATGTACGGCGGTGACTCCGGCCGCTATCCTGCCTCAGACCACAATTTCAACTGCAATGGCATTGTTGCTCCAGACCGTTCGTTCCATCCTCATGCCTACGAGGTACAGTATGGCTACCAGGACTATTGGGTAAAGAACATCGACCTGGAACAGGGTACGCTCTCTGTCTACAACGAGAAGTTCTTCACTGGTTCCGACAATATCCGTATGCTGCTCTCTGTTCTGGTGGATGGCAAGCAGGTCTGCAAGCAAAGCATAGATGCAGTAAACCTTCCCCAACAGAAGACTACTCCCGTGAAGATTGATGCCACTGCTATCAAGTCTGCCTTGGCTGCCAATCCAGCTAAGGATGTTATGCTCAACGTGGAGTTTGTACTGGGCAACGACTTCAATATGCTGCCTGCCGGCTATGTGGTGGCACATCAGCAATTGGCTTTGCAGGATGCCTATGCCGTACAGGCCATTGCGCAGGAGAATGCAGAACCAGCACTCGCCGGCACAGTCCAGGTGGACAGCATGCTGGCGTGCTATGAAATGACAGTACAGGGCATGACAGTTACCATAAACCGCCACACGGGTATGATAGACTATGTGGACATGTACGGCAAACCCTTGCTGGCAGATGGCCATGGCGTAGTGCCCAACTTCTGGCGTGCTCCCACCGATAACGACTACGGTGGTGGTGCTGGCGTAATAAACAGAGTGCAGGAGTGGCGCAATCCCAAGTTTGCCTTGAAGTCCATAGCCATGGAACATGGGCAGAACTATGCATGCGTCACCGCAAAGATGGATGTCGTCCGCATGGATGCCAGCCTCACACTTACATATATATTATATGCAGATGGCAACCTTACCGTCAAAGAGCACCTGGACGTAAACGAGGAGGCAAAACGCAAGCCCATGCCCACGCGCTTCGGCATGCAGTGGGTAATGCCAAAGGAGTATGACATGGTTAACTACTACGGTCGTGGTCCCATAGAGAATTACTCTGACCGCAAGGAGTCCCAGCATCTGGGCATCTTCACGCAGAGTGTTGCAGAGCAGTATCATGCCTACATTCGTCCGCAGGAGTCTGGCAACCATTGCGATGTCCGCTACTGGCAGGTACTCAACGCTAAGGGCGAGGGACTGGAATTCAAGGCGCATGGACCTATGGAGTGTTCTTCACTGAACTTCTTCCCCTCCGACTTGGATGATGGTCCCGACAAGAATGCCCGTCAGTCGCACTCTGGCGACCTCACTCCCCGCAACCTTACCGTCACACAGGTGGCACAGACCCAGATGGGTCTTGGATGCGTCAACTCATGGGGCGCATGGGCAGAGGAGCAGTACCTCCTGGGCTGGAAGGACCGCGAGTTCATGTACACTGTGAGGTATATTAAGTAGACACGTTTAAGGTTGAACGTTGAACGTTTAAAGAATGATATTCATATTACATCGTTATTCGATTTCGCTCTTCAAGCTAAAGCTATAACCGTTCAACATTAAACATTAAACGTTCAACGTTCATCAAGTTTTCCGTTTTCCGTTTTAACTTTTCCGTTTTAAATATGCTTTCTCCCTCATTACTCAGCGCCGACTTCGGCAATCTCCAGAAAGACATGGAGTGGTTCAACCGCAGTGCAGCACAATGGCTGCATCTGGACATCATGGATGGTGTCTTTGTCCCCAATATCTCCTTCGGTTTCCCCGTACTAAAATACGTGGCAAAACTTACCGACAAACCGCTCGACGTGCATCTGATGATTGTGGAGCCTCAGAAGTTTATACCCGAGGTGAAGGCCCTGGGTGCATACCTCATGAACGTGCACTACGAGGCATGCCCCCATCTGCACCGTGTGGTGGGGCAGATTCATGATGCTGGCATGAAGGCCGGTGTAACATTGAATCCTGCTACCCCAATCTGTGTGCTTGAGGACATAATCTGCGACGTGGACCTTGTGCTGCTCATGAGCGTGAACCCTGGTTTCGGCGGTCAAAAGTTCATACCCCATACTTTTGAAAAAGTGCGCGCACTGCGCGAGATGATTGACCGCAAGGGCAGCAAAGCCTTGATTCAGGTGGATGGCGGTGTTGGTCTGGACAACTGGAAGCAGTTGCGCGAGGCAGGCGCCGACGTACTGGTGGCAGGTTCTGCCGTTTACGGTGCGGAAGACCCCATGGCTGTTTGCGAGATAATGAGCAAATAGGAAAACTATGCGCAGAGGTCTTTTCGTCTTGGCCATATTTGTCCTGACAAGCGTTAATGCGTTGTGTCAGGACAATGATTATGCCACCATGGTGTGGAACGGCATGAAGGCTTTGGAACAGGATTCACTGTCCAAAGCAGAGACCTTGTTTCTGAAGGCGATTGATTCAAAGCCTCTGGACAAGGCAAGCACTGTGCTGTACCAGTATGTCGGACAGATAAGGGTGAGGCAAAAAAGATACGCTGAGGCCTTGGAGGCATTCAAGTCGGGACTGAAGATCTCACCCACGTCGCAGGACCTGCTCCTGGACAAGGCCTCGCTGAACATACAGACGGGCAATATTGCCCGTGCCATGGATGACCTGAACGACATCCTCACTCTGAATCCCAACCATGCCGAGGCGCTGTTCTTCCGTGCATACCTTTATGCCGAACAGCACCTGAATGCCAAAGCTCGTTCAGACTACGAGCGGCTGCTTACATTACAGCCACAGAACAGACAGGCGCGTCTGGGACTGGCTATACTATGCGACAATGACAAGCGCCCACAGGAGGCCATGGAGCATATTGATGTGCTGCTCAGATACTGGCCTGACGATGCTGCCGTGCATGTTGTGCGGGGAGGAATGTACCATAAACGGAGAGAATACGAACGGGCATTGAAGGACATGAACAGGGCAATAGAACTGGAGCCTGACAATGCTGACTTCTATATCTCCCGCGCCTTGCTCTACAGGGACTTCAAGAAAAGGGAACTTGCCACAGAGGACTTTCGCAAGGCCATAGAACTGGGGGCTTCTGCCGAGGAGTGTGCCTCAATGCTGATAGATACAAAAGAGGAGTAAGCAGAACATTTTTGGTGTAGAACCATGATTTTTTGAATAACGTTTGGTATCTACGGAAATTGTATTACCTTTGCAGTACAATAAATGGCTTAGAAAAGAGCATTAGCAAGAAATGAAACAGAAGTTGACCTTCTTTCTATATCTGATTGTACTGATACTTCCCAACTTAATCCTTTGTGTAACAGAAAGCATGCCCTTGCTGGGCAAGTTGACCATGCTGCTGTTGCCACTGGGTGCGTATTGGTGCATACTGACTTTGTCGTACAGATTGTCCAGAACGATGCTGTACATGTTCCCGGTCCTTTTCCTCGGTGCTTTCAATATAGTACTGAGCTACCTCTTCGGCAAAGGGGTCATAGCCGTGGACATGTGGTTGAACCTTACAACCAGCAGTCCGGCTGAGATGGGAGAAATGCTGTCGCAGATATATCCGGCAGTGGTGGCCGTGGTTGTAATATATGTGCCCACCATTGTGCATGCCGCCATAAAGGTGCGCAAGAAATATTCCTTTTCAAAAAGATTTATAAAGGGGCAGTTCTGCACCGGCATGGCAATATTGCTGACATCCCTGCCTATGACGTTTATGGCTGACCGTGCAGGCAAATGGACGGTATTGGAAGACCTGTTCCCGATAAATGTGTGCTACAACCTGCGCTTGGCTATAGAACGCCAGTCGCTGAGCGAAGAATATCTGGAACGCAGCAGCAACTTTGTTTTTGAGGCTGTGGATTCCGACTCTGATACAATACCCAAGGTACTGGTACTGGTTATAGGAGAAACAAGCCGTGCCGCCAATTGGCAGTTGAATGGCTATGAAAGGGAGACCACTCCCCTGCTGGCACAGACTCAGGACCTGCTTGTCTTCAAAGACTGCTTGTCCCAGAGCAATACCACACACAAGAGCATACCAATTCTGCTGTCTCCTGCCACTGCCGATGACTACAAGGTCCTATATCATTCAAAGGGACTTATGGCAGCCTTCAACGAGGCTGGCTATCATACTGCGTTCTTGAGCAACGAACCGCGCAACAAGTCGTTTAACGACCATTTGGGAGAACAGGCACAAGAGGTGCTATTCCTGCGAGACAGGATGGAGGACACTCCGATGGACTCGCTGCTTTTGCCGGAAATACAGAGTGTCCTTGACAAGAACCAGGGCAATCTGCTCATAGTTGTACACACCTATGGCAGCCATAGCACGTATTCAGACCGCTACCTGCCTAATCAGGCATACTACACTCCTGACCAGGCGCTGAAGGCCACAAAGGACAACAGGGACATTCTGCTTAATGCCTACGACAACACTATCCGCTACACAGACATGATGCTGTCCAAAATCATAGGTATGCTGGCAAATGAGGACAGACAGGCAGCAATGCTTTATGTCAGCGACCATGGTGAGGATATCTACGACGACAGACGCAACCTGTATCTGCATGCATCGCCATGGCCCAGCTACTACCAGTTGCACGTGCCGTTCCTGATATGGACAGACAGCACATATCGTGCAGAGCATCCTCAGAGAGTGGAACTGCTGGCATCCAGAACAGCAGAACCTATTCAGACGGATTGCGTGTTCCCGACAATGCTTGGCCTGGGCGGAATAGAAACGCCTTTCGGACAGGATTCGCTGGCTCTGACTTCAGGAAAATACATCACAAAAGAAAAACGTACATACCTGAGCGACCACAACAAACCGCTCACCTTTGACAGATGCCTCGGAAAAATGGACTTTAAGGCAATGGAAGAAAGGGGACTGCGTACATATTGAAAAGAAACAGGATCACATTATGAACATACAGGACAGAATAGTTAAAATCATAATCGTAATACAGGAGGCTGGTGTGGGACTAACCCGCACACAGTTGCAAAACATACTGACGGGCCAGGCAACAGAGGAATTACAGTGCATGGAACTGGACCAGTTGGAGTCTTTCGGTATTGCCGAGGGGATGGACGAAGAAGACTGGAATTCAATTATAGACCGTGCCATAGAAGTGGGACTTCTGAAAATCAAGAATCAGAGGAGCAACACTCTCACATACACCCCTGAGGGCAAGAAGTTCCGAAAAAAGCCCCATGCTGTATCGATGGGCGACGATGACGAGGAGGAAAATATTCAGCCCAGCTACAGCGGCATTGAAGATCCAGAACTGATGGCTATGATGAACAGTGGCATGCACAGCAGTGCTGGTAGCCATATTAAGAGCGAACGTAGCCGCAGACAAATAAAACTCATTCATGCCATTGACCGCAAGATAGCCTTGGATGATTTTGCAGAGAGCGAAAACATTGACCTGGACGAAGTCCTGGACGATCTTGAGGCTCTTCTCCATCATGGCAAACGCATGGATATAACCTATTTCACTGACGAGGTGATAGGCAAGGAGGACATCAAGGAGGTGCGTGAAAGTCTTCCAAACGGAAAATGCAGCATACAATTCCTGGAACAGGAATGGGGAGATGTGTACAACGAGGAGGAACTCCGTCTGCTGCAGTACATCCTATCATAGCAGCCACTTACAACACATTATACATTATAAAGGGCACGAGAAGGACAGCCGTTTTCCCGTGCCCTTTATCTATCTGCCTTTCCGTATGCCAGATAGATACAAAAAAAGAAGGTTGTCATCACGACAACCAATCTTTCGTTAACCTTAAATCTAATACCATGAAAAACACGATGCAAAGGTACGGCTTTTTCCGAGACCTGCAATAGTCTGGGCGTACTTTTTACCGTAACTATGTGTTTTATTGATTTATATCAAGTGCGGTGGCGGGAGTCAGCGCTTCTTTAAGTCTTGCTCCAGTTCTAATAATTGTGACATATCTTCAGCATCAGCATTTGCCCTTTCTATGGCCTTCCTGCGGGCATTGAATTTGTCAAAGACCCTGTAAACAAATGTCTCCATTTGCTTGTTGCTAACAGAACCTTTGTCCACAAGCAGCGACTGCTCATTGTTGATAAGAATGTTATCTACATTCTCTCTCCAATAATCCATTGTTAGATTTTTGCGCATTTTCGCTCTAAATTCTGCGGTTTCAAGGAAGATGACTACAAGGCGATTCAGAGAGTCTAGTTCATCTTCGGTAAGATAGTTTTTGGCAATGATTACATCTTGTTTGCGTACTATGTTGCCCTTCCATGATGTAAGTCCCATGTTTGGGTCATCGACTTTTGCACGGGTTACGACGATTTCTGCCGCGGTACGCCCTGTAATGGCATATAGTAATTTATTCTGTGTAGTAGCGAAGAACATTTGGGTGGCCTTATCTGTCTTGTCGTAGTCAACACTAAGTGCAAACAGGTCTCTTACCTTTTGATAAAAGCGTTTCTCTGAGGCTCTGATGTCCCGTATGCGTTCCAGTAACTCGTCGTAGTAATCAGGTCTGCCATCGGGATTCTTCAGTCGCTCGTCGTCTATTACAAATCCTTTCCGAAGGTATTCTGTCAAGTTCTTGTTGGCCCATTGACGGAACTGAGTGCCGCGGGGAGTACGGACACGGAATCCAACAGCCATGATCATTTCCAATGAGTAGAAACGAACATTGTATGTTTTGCCGTCTTTGGCAGTTGTCAAGTATTCCTTGACAACTGAATTTGCATCTAACTCTTTGTCAATTAGAATCTTGGAGATATGCAGGTTGATATTCTGCTTAGAGGTGGCAAAAAGTTCGGCCATTTGCAACTGGTTAAGCCATATCAAACCATCACGTTCGTAAAGTTTGATGCGGCTTTTGCCATCTTCGGAGGTGTATAGTATGATATCGTCGGGCATAAGATTGTAGGGTTGGAGGTTTAAAGTCTTTGGAGACTTTTAGGACAATGGGTATTAGTTTATCCCTCGATCAGCACGGTGGCATAGGCAGAGATGCCTTCCTCACGACCTGTGAAACCGAGTTTCTCCGTTGTAGTTGCCTTTATGCTGATGTCGTCCACATCTATGCCCATACATCCGGCCAGGCATTCCTGCATGGATGGGATATGTGCCTTTAGTTTTGGGCGCTCGGCACAGATGGTGGCATCTATATTGCCCACGTGGTAACCTTTGGTTGCAATGATTTCCACAGTACGGCGCAGAAGGATCTTGCTGTCAATGTTCTTGAACTCCGCTCCGGTGTCGGGGAAATGGTAACCAATGTCACGCATGTTTGCCGCTCCGAGAAGAGCGTCGCAGATTGCATGAATAAGCACATCTGCATCGCTATGGCCCAGAAGACCCTTGGTGTGCTCCAGCTGGATGCCGCCAAGCCAAAGGTCGCGACCTTCTACAAGTTGATGTACGTCGAATCCGAATCCTACTCTGATTTTCATAGTTGTCTGTTATTATATACTTATTAGACTTAAAAGCGTGGGGTCTGGGAACTGCTGTGTGCGGTCCATGATATAGGCCTGCAGGTCCTCGAGAAGAATAAATGGTATGTTGAACTGCGTGGCGCGACTGGAGTTGTAATAGCATTCCACGGCATGACAGATGTCCTGGGGCATGAATTTGGGGATAAGGATGCAGTCTATGTCGTCTGCCATTTCTGTATTGGCATAGGCACCCAGGCATCCAAGTGCTTGCGCCAATGTGGGTGCGGAGTCCATGATAGACGGATGCACGAATATCTCCTTGCCATATAGCACATCGAGGGCATTCAGCGCAAGTGGCGAAACCTGGCGCGTATTCTTCAGTCCGCTTATTTCGGGAGCGTTCCAGTAGATGTGCTCTTGTGTCAGGTGAAGTTCCTTGGGCATATCTTCCGGCATCTGGTAGGCGGAATAGTTTCCGCTTTGAATACACTGAAGATCCTCTGCAGTAAGGCGGCAAATGTTGTAGCCGTCATGCACATAAAGACGCCAGTAGTTGATCACTTCAGGGTCGGGGGTGTTGCCGACAAGGAGAAAATGGGTGTTGCGTTGCAGTTTGTCAAAGCGCACTTCACTGGCGCCAAGTTTCAGCAATGTACTGCGGAGAGCCTGTCGGCTCTGTGCAAAGGTCCCGGTAACCGCCACCTTACGCCCCAAAAACGGGCATGGCACTGCAATGGAAGCATCCAGTTCGTCAAAGAGGGTTAATTGCTCTGCTTGCATGTATATTGTATGATGAGTGTTTTTGCAAAAGTACGATTATTTTTGCAGAATAGTGCCATTATGCAGGGTTTTGTGGACGTTTTAGAAAGAAATGTTGTACCTTTACACCCGTCAAAATAGCAATCTAATATATATAATATATAATAAGGTATATGAGCAAGCAACAACAAATACAGATTCAGTTCAAGTTGAACGACGTTCGTCAGGTACAGTTCGTAACTTTGTGCAACGAGTGGCCGGAGGGCGAATTGCAGGTTGGCAATCAGATAAACTTCAGCAGCGACACACAGAACCGTCTGGTCCGCTGTCTGCTGAACATAGAATACAAGAAGAACGATATCACGCAGATGATGCTGGGTGTGGAGACTGTGTTCGAGTTCTCTCGTGAGTCATGGTCGTCCATGTATGACCTGAATGGCGACCAGTGGATACTGCCTGTAGGTCTGGTTCACCACCTGACAGATATTACCATAGGTGCAGCCCGCGGTATTCTGGCAGTACGTACAGATGATGCAGGTTTCCCACGTGCCATGCTGCCTTTGGTGAATCCACAGCAGTTCATGCGCGACAACCTGCGTTTCCCCCGAAATGCCGCACCCCAGATGCCAACAACCCCACAGGCTGAGGCATAATGCGGCTGGTTCCGAAACTGGATGTGCACACGCACACCATCGTGTCTGGCCATGCCTACAGTACGATGCAGGAAATGGCACGCGAGGCTGCAGAACGCGGCTTGAAGATACTGGGCATAACGGAGCATGCACCGGGTATTCCCGGTACGTGCGACCCTATATATTTCCGTAATCTTCATGTTGTTCCTCGCGAGATGTATGGCATTAAGCTCTTGCTGGGTGCGGAACTCAACATACTGGACAAGAACGGCACTCTGGATCTGGATGAGTACTACTATAGTATATTGGACCTTCGTATTGCCGGCATACACTCGCTCTGTTGGGAGGGAGGCACGCGCGAGGAGAATACGGAGGGCATGATAAATGTGGTGTGCAATCCTTGGGTGCAAATTGTATCGCATCCTGGCGATGGTACTGCGGAACTGGACTTTGAACCCATCGTGCTGGCTGCCGGTGAAAGCAAAACGCTGCTGGAGATAAACAACAGCAGTCTGATTCCTTCAAGAGGTAAGCTACAGGCCAGAGCCAATAATTTGGAGATACTGCGCTTGAGCCGCAAGCATGGTATCCCCGTTATACTGGGTAGTGATGCACACACTGCCTTCTCCATAGCCGATTACAGGTATCTGTGGGAACTTTTAGACGAAACCGATTTTCCCACGGAACTTATCATGAACGACAAACCGGATGAATTTCTGGCATACATTGGCTGACCTGCTTTTGCCCCGCCATTGCGTAGTGTGCGGTGCAGAACTGGACAGCACGGAGAAGGATATGTGCAACGTTTGCTTGTGCAGAATATTGCCAGTGACGTGGACAAGTGCTACAGACAATCCATTGCTTCGTGTCATGTGGGACAGGCATGAGGTGGATGCTGCCGGAAGTTCTTTCTATTACAATGCCTCCTCTGACTGCCACAATATCTTCATCGCCATAAAGTATCATGGCTGCCCGAAGTTGGGAGAAAGGTTGGCACGTCTTTCTTTCCCCACGTGGCACGCTTTGGGTTTGGGACAGGAGGCAGATTACGTAATTCCTGTGCCTTTGTCCTTGCGAAGAAGGTTGAAACGCGGATACAACCAGGCAGAGTGGATTGCCAGAGGTGTGGCTGCATCAATCGGAATCCCTGTATGCACAGATGTGCTAATCAGGAGAAAGAACAATGATACTCAAACGCATAAGACGGCACAGCAAAGGCAAGAAAACACCTATAACATCTTTGAAGCAAGGAGGGGACACACCGACTTGAACGGGCGGACTGTCCTGCTTGTGGACGATATCATGACCACGGGAGCAACTATCAGCGACTGCATAAGAGCATTGCGCAAAACCTTTCCCACAGTGCGGGTGCAGATATATACGCTGGGTTGGGCTGGTGAAAGGTGAAAACGGAAAACTTGTTGAACGTTTAACGTTTAACGTTTAATGTTTAATGTTGAACGATGAACGATGACTGCTTTGGCTTGGTGAGCCAAAGGTGACTGTTTATCTTGATGAGCGTAGGCGAATAATAATAAACTTGAAACTTAATATGAAAGAAATACTGATGACTCCGGACGTGTGCATGCAGTTTCTTGTGTGGTCGTACTACTATCATGGTGTTATGCCACAGAAGGATGTCAGTTATGCAAAGTGCGGATTGTTTGCAGACAAAGACGTGGCACGCTTGGATGAATTGAAAGATACATTGTTCAAATGCTTTGAAGAAGAGTCCGTAGTGCGTGCATGCCAGCAGTTCCAATTGGCAAAGCATCGTGGAGAACCCTGTCCCTTCACTCAGCAGATGGTGGACAAGATGTTCGCTGCTGAACGATGAACGATGAACGTTTAACGTATTGCCCTCAGCTCACTACTCATTGAATATTACCTAATATTGAAGTCGGCAATCAGTGGCAAATGGTCGCTGAGACCGCCGAGATAACTGGTGCCTCCATAGGTGCGATGGGGAATCTGCTTTTCAGTTCTTAACAACCATGGGAATCTGCATTCTGTGGCCTTGTCGAGGGCATGCTGATACAGTTCGGGACTGACAAGGATATGATCCAGGTATCCCCATATTCCGCGAAAGTAATAGGTGCCTCGTCTTTTGTTCAGTGTCTTCCTGTCGGTTGGCATTAGTGTGACAAGTCTCTTGGACAAGTGTATGAAGATTTCATCGCCAGGTTCAGCGTTGAAGTCGCCCATTATCAAAACTTTCTTTCCATTTAACGAGTCAAGGACATTGCACAATGTGGCAACGGCCAGTGCTCGGTTTTGTCGCGTGGCCTTGTCGTTGTTGCGCCTGCTGGGCAGGTGTACCACACAGGCATGCAGAGTGTCCTTGCCAATTGAACCGCTGGCCACGAGGATGTCTCTTGTTGGTCGCAGCCCCTGCTCCACACTCGGTACCCGCACGGCATGCCACGACAGGAGTGAAAAGACCTTTGGATTATACAGGAGAGCCACGTCCACACCTCGGGAGTCTGGGCTGTCAGTTATGATGTACTTGTAGTGTGCCGACCATAGTGCTGTGCGATGTGTCAGGTCGCGTAGTACCGTGTCGTTCTCCACCTCCTGGAAACCAACGAGAGCAGGCAGTTCCATCGCTGCAAGCGTTTGGGTGATGCCACGAAGTTTGCGCCAATACCTACCGCTGTGCCAACGACGTTCTGCATGGGGGAGAAAGTCAAGGTCGTCCTTGCTTTCGTCGCGAACAGTGTCGAAAGCGTTCTCTATATTCCATGTCGCTACCCGGAATCTTTGTCCATGAGCGAGAATCATAGACAAAAGCATGAATAACAATAGAATCAGGTACCTCATACGGACAAAGATACTAATAAACGAGTAAAAAGATATCAAGCTTGCTTGAATATTTTATCCCAACGACTGAAAGTATATTAGAGTTTAACTCAAATAAATGAAAAAAGCGTCGCAATACCGATGCGACGCCATATCTTTTTCGTATATTTGTACGGAAAATCCCGTAAAATGGCAGACAACAAACAACAAAGTGGTGGCGGAGTTCACCATCTCAGCGGTATGTACCAGAACTGGTTTCTGGACTATGCCTCGTATGTAATCCTGGAGCGTGCCGTGCCTCATATAGGCGATGGTTTCAAGCCCGTTCAGCGTCGTATACTGCACTCCATGAAACGCATGGACGACGGACGATACAACAAGGTGGCGAACATCGTGGGTCATACCATGCAGTTCCACCCCCATGGCGATGCCAGTATCAAGGATGCCTTGGTACAATTGGGTCAGAAGGAACTGCTCATCGATTGCCAGGGAAACTGGGGTAATATCCTGACAGGTGACGATGCCGCCGCGGCACGTTACATCGAGGCTCGTCTGTCAAAGTTTGCCTTGGATGTGGTCTTCAATCCCAAGACTACGGAATGGAAACTGAGTTATGACGGCCGCAACAAGGAACCGGTGGCTTTGCCTGTGAAGTTCCCATTGTTGTTGGCACAGGGAGCAGAGGGTATTGCCGTAGGTCTGTCGTGCAAGATTCTGCCACATAATGTTGGCGAGATATGCGAGGCTGCTATCAAGTACCTTCGTGGCGAGGAGTTCCATCTTTATCCCGACTTCCCCACGGGAGGCAGCATTGACGTTAGCCGATACAACGACGGTCAGCGTGGCGGTGCTGTGCGTGTGAGAGCCAAGATAGAGAAACGCGACAACAAGACTCTGGCCATCACTGAGATACCTTTTGGCAAGACTACAGGTACGGCATCAAAGCCCTCGACCTTTATTGACTCCATACTGAAGGCTGCCGAGAAGGGCAAGATAAAGGTGCGCAAGGTGGAGGACATGACCTCTGCCAATGTAGAGATATTGGTGCACCTCACCCCTGGCGCCTCGTCGGACAAGACCATAGATGCCCTGTATGCCTGCACGGATTGCGAAGTGAGCATAAGCCCCAACTGTTGCGTCATTGACGAGCGGAAACCACAGTTCCTTGCCGTCAGCGACGTGTTGCGCCGTTCTGTGGACAATACTCTGGAACTCCTGCGTCAGGAGCGTCTTATCCGCAAGGGCGAGCTCTTGGAACAACTGCACTTCGCTTCGCTGGAACAGATATTCATAGAGGAGCGCATCTATAAGGACAAGAAGTTTGAGAATGCCAAGACCATGGACGAGGCTTGCGAATGGATTGACGAGCGTCTGACACCGTGGTATCCCAAGATGGTGCGCGAGGTTACCAAGGAAGACATCCTGCGCCTGATGGAGATAAAGATGGCACGCATACTGAAGTTCAACAAGGACAAGGCCGAGGAACTTATGGCACGCATCCGCGAGGAACTGGCACAGATAGACAAGGAACTGGCCAACATGGTGGAGGTGACATGCCAGTGGTTCCAGTTTATCCTGGACAAATATGGCAAGGACCATCCGCGCCTGACGGAGATTAAGAACTTCGACACCATTTCTGCCGCTACGGTGGTGGAGGCCAACGAGAAACTGTACATCAACCGCGAGGAAGGCTTCATCGGCACATCGCTGAAGAAGGACGAATACATCTGCAACTGTTCGGACATAGACGATGTTATCATCTTCTACAAAGACGGTACATACAAGGTGGTGAAGGTGGCAGACAAGATTTTCGTTGGCGAAACCGAGCGCTCGAAGAAGGAAAAGCGCAAGGTGGAGATTATGCATGTGGCCATCTTCAAGAAGAGCGACAGCCGCATCATATACAATGCCGTGTACCGCGACGGAAAGGCGGGAAACTACTATGTGAAGCGTTTCAACGTGACCAGCATGACACGCGACCGCGAGTACGACCTGACAAAGGGAACCCCAGGCAGCCGTGTGCTCTATTTTACCGCCAACCCCAATGGCGAGGCCGAGGTGATTAAGGTGGTGATGAAACCTAACCCGAAGTTGAAGAAGGTGTTCTTCGACTACGACTTCTCTCTGCTTGCCATCAAGGGACGTGCCTCCATGGGCAACCTGTTGTCCAAGAACGAGATTGCCCGCATCACACTGAAGAGCCATGGTGGCAGCACCTTGGGCGGACGCAAGGTATGGTGGGATCCCGACATTAACCGCATCAACTACGACGAGCAGGGCGAATATCTGGGCGAGTTCCAAAGCGATGACCAGATACTGGTTCTCCTGCCCAACGGTGATTTCTATGTTACCAACTTTGATACCAACAACCACTACGAGAACAGTATCCTGCGCATAGAGAAGTACGACGCCGGCAAGATATGGACGGCCGTCCTCTTCGACAAGGACCAGAGTGGCTATGCCTATGTGAAGCGCTTCCCCTTGGAGGCTACATCGCGCAAGCAGAACTTCCTTGGCGAGAACCCCGACAACGAACTTCTCCTCCTGACCGATACCGTCTATCCGCGCATAAAGGTGACCATGGGCGGGGCCGACGATTTCCGAGAGCCAATAGAACTGGATGCCGAGGAATTCATCGGAGTGAAGAGTTTCAAGGCCAAGGGCAAGCGTATAACAACACTTAACGTTGCTGGGGTTGAGGAACTGGAACCACTGCGATTCCCTGAAGAGCCAGCTGCCGATGAAAAGAACGGTATTGAGGACGAGGAAGAAAACCTGGACCCCGATGCAGGCAAAAGCCAGCAGGATGTGGCGGACGAACTCACTGGACAGATGCATTTGTTTGAGTAAATCCAACACTGTTAATCTATGACAATGTCTCGCCGTCTGCTTACAAGTATTGCGATGACCCTCGCAATACTATCCATGCCCCTTCGCCTCGTGGCGCAATCGGCAGGGGATTCTATACGTACACATTCCTTTGTCTTGGGCATAGGTTCATCACATCAGTTGGATACATACCTGTCGCCCATAAACTACACCGGCTATCAGGTGTCGTTCGTTCGCGAAACTCTGCGAATGACACGTCTTGCCCACCGGCGTGTGTCTTTCCAAACCCTCTGGCAAGGAACCTTCTCGCAAACCTCCAACATTTCGGGCACAGCCACTGATTTGGGCGGACACATAGGGTACGACGCCTTGTGGCACTACAACTGGACACCTGCGCAGGGACTCCGGCTTATGGCTGGTGGAGCCATAGGGGCAGATGCAGGGGTGCTGTATAACTCCCGTGGAGGCAACAATCCTGCCCAGGGCAGGATATGCGTGGACCTCTCTGCTTCCGTGATGGCAATATACAAATTCCGTTTGTGGGGACTTGATTTAGGGGTCAGGTATCAGGCAAACATGCCGGTGGCAGGTGTGATGTTCTCTCCTCAGTTCGGGCAAAGTTACTACGAGATAGGAAGCGGATATGCCGATGGAAATGCCTGCTTCTCCTACCCGGGTAATGCCTTCAGCCTGTGGCAACAGCTTACCATGGATATTCCCCTTGGCAAGTACACGGTCATGAGGGTTGGCTATCTGTGCGACATCAGGCAAAGTCATGTTCATGGCATCAAGATGCACGACCGCTCGCATTCCTTCATGATAGGCTTCGTAAAGCATTTCCGCAAAGTAAAAAAGTCCGAGCGGAAGACTTCGGTGATATTGTAGTGTGATGTTTACAGAGACAGACGGATGAAAAGACTATATCTTATTATATTATCAGTCCTGACGCTTGCCTCATGTGTAGATGAGGTGCAGTTCGAGAATACCCCAGAGGGCAATATGGAAGCCCTGTGGAAGATAATCGACGAGCACTATTGCTTCCTCGATTATAAGGCAGAGACTATAGGACTTGATTGGAACGAGGTGCATGCAAGGTATCGTGGCAAGTTGAACAAGAAAATGACCTCTACGCAATTGCAGGAGGTGCTTTGCAATATGCTCGGCGAACTTCAAGACGGGCATGTCAACCTTTACACCGCCGCCGATGTAGGGCGATATTGGGCATGGAAGGAGGATTATCCCTCCAACCTGAACGAAGAAATCAGGGAGGCATACCTTGGCAAGGACTATCGTATAGCAGCAGGTTTGTATTACCGCATATTGGATGATAATGTGGGGTACATCGTTTACCATAGTTTCTCCTCTGGCATAGGTGAGGGCAATATTGCCGAGGTCTTGCACCATCTGCGCTTGTGTTCGGGGCTGATTATAGATGTCCGAGGCAACGGAGGAGGGCAGTTGGATTATGCCCAGCGGTTGGCATCGCACTTCACCAACGAACGCATACTTACGGGTTACCGATCATATAAGACAGGTACAGGACATTCCGACTTCTCGGAACTAAGTCCCGAGTATCTGGAACCGAGCACCACTATCCGTTGGCAGAAGCCTGCCATAGTGCTGACCAACCGTGGATGCTACAGTGCCACAAACACCTTCGTCCGTGATATGCTGTGTTGCCCTAATGTCCGCACTTTGGGCGACAGGACTGGCGGTGGCGGTGGCATGCCCTTTACCAGCGAACTGCCTAATGGCTGGCTGGTGCGTTTCAGCGCCTGTCCTCAGTATGACAAGCAGAAGCAGCACATAGAATTTGGTATCCCTCCCACCATTCCATGCGAGTTGAAGGCCGAGGATGTTGCAAAGGGCAAGGATACTTTGATAGAGGCAGCACGCAAGTTGCTCAGAGAATGTTAAACGGCAATACGCACGCAAGAATGAAGAACTTACGTTATATGGTGATATTTCCGTTACTGATGATTGCGGTGTCCGTTATCACAGGATGGAGATGCTATGACAAGGCCAGGACAGAGATGGCAGAGGACCTGAACCAGGCACTGCAACGTACGGCACTAACAGATGCCAACGTGGAAGGTATACTTGATTCCTTGTCCTCTATGCCGGGGAGTCCTATGCTTACTTTCAACGGCACTCATCATGATTTTGCCAACTTTCTGCATATCCCTTCCCTGCGCGATACGGCACACGTCTCCTATTCCCTGGTTCAGGTACATGGAGAAGGTCATGAAACCGGAACTTCCCATGCACGTATATGCAGTGATACAATAATGCTGGCAGGATGCGGTACCAATGGTAACGAGGTGGTTCTTGCGGTACGTGCCTATGCCAATCCATCCATGGCAAGCGTGTTCGGTCATGCCAGCATGGAATGGCCAATGTTTTCTTTCCTTGCGGGTTTGCTTATGCTTGTATTCATGCTTGCCAACCGCAGGCTTTTCAAAGTGGCGGTTGTCCATTCATCCATGCGTGCTAACCTGACTCTGACTCCCATGCAGGAACAGCTTATGAACATGTTTCTGGAAAGTCCCAACCGTACTCTTACCAAAGAGGAGATATGTTCTGCCCTTTGGCCAAAGAAGGATAATCCCGATGACACATTGTACACCTTCATCAGCAGAATGAAGTCTTCGCTGGCAAGACAGTCTTCCTCATACAGGATAGAGAACAAGAGAGGGCGGGAATACTTCCTTGCCGATGAAAAGGGAGATTTTGTCCGCCGGTAGTGTTGATGAGGTAATGCTGTACCTTTGTTGTATGGTAATTGTAAGGGTAATGTAAGGTAGATATTGCATGAAGGTGTGCCCATTGTTCATACCTTTGCCGGAGAAACCAAATCCGTGCAACCATGCAACAAATCCGATTCAAGCTTGTTGACCGTATCGTAGGGTGGCTGGTCTTTGCCATTGCCGCCACGGTCTATTGTCTTACGGTTGAGCCTACAGCCAGTCTGTGGGATTGCTCCGAGTTCATCATTTCCGCTTATAAGCTGGAGATAGGTCATCCGCCAGGCGCACCGTTCTTCATGCTTACGGCTAATCTGTTCTCCCAGTTCGCTTCCGACCCATCTCAAGTGGCATATATGGTGAATATCATGTCTGCCTTGCTCAGTGCCGCTTGCATAATGCTTCTGTTCTGGACGGTATCGCACCTGATGCGCCGCCTGGTGTGCGGTTATGGCGAGGTGGAACGTGTGCAGGACCTCCTCCTCATAGAAGGTTCCGCCATGGTGGGTGCCTTTGCCTGCATGTTCAGCGACTCCTTCTGGTACTCTGCCGTGGAAGCGGAGGTTTATGCCTATTCCAGTTTTCTTACGGCACTGGTGTTCTGGTTAATTCTCAAATGGGAGGACGAGGCAGATAGTCCAGATTCCAATCGTTGGATATTGCTTATCTCATATCTTATAGGCCTTTCCATTGGTGTACATCTTTTGAACCTCCTTTGCATACCTGCCATGGTGCTGGTTTACTATTTCAGGAAGACGAAGAAGACAACGATGTGGGGAGTGTGCAAGGCTCTGTCGGTTAGTTTTATTCTGCTTGGCGGTGTACTTTATGGCCTTATCCCTGGCGTCCTGTGGCTGGCAGGCAGGGCGGAACTTTTGGCCGTTAACCTGTTAGGACTTCCTTTCAATTCTGGACTTGTTGGCTTTATATTGTTGTTTTCCGTACTGATTGTTTGGGGATTGATCCGTTGGCATGGAACAAGGAGGTTTGTGTTGTCCTGCGTGACCATGATTCTTGTAGGATTCAGTTGCTATGGGGTTATCCTTGTCCGTTCTGCTGCCAATCCGCCGATGGATGAGAACTCTCCAGAGGATGTATTTGCCTTGAAACGCTATCTCAATAGGGAACAGTACGGGGACAATCCCTTGTTCTATGGGCCTACCTACAAGGCAAAGCCTGAGTATGAGCGTAAGGGTGACTTTATGGTTGCCAAACGCAAGGAGGGGGAGACTATCTACCGTAAGTCGGACAAGACGGGACGCTACATGGATGTGGGCAAAAAAATAGAGTACGTTTACGACCAGAATATGCTTTTCCCACGTATGCACTCTTCACGCCATGCCCGGGCTTACGAGCAGTGGATGGGTGGTGTGAAAGGTCCTACGATGAAGGAAAACATCGGTTTCTTCGTGTCCTACCAGTTATATTATATGTATATAAGGTACTTCCTGTGGAACTTCGCGGGCAGACAGAATGATATTCCAGGCAACGGCGAAACGGAGCACGCCAACTGGATAACGGGTATAGATGTCATAGACGGTTTGCTTTTGGGGTGTGATATGGGCAAACTTCCCTCCGACCTAAGGGAAAACAAGGGACGTAATGTCTATTACGCTTTGCCATTGCTACTGGGCATCTTAGGCATTTGGTGGCAACGAAGGAAGGGCGAGTTGGGCAGAAACCAGTCTCTCATTACCTTTTGGTTGTTCTTCATGACTGGAGTGGCGATAGTCCTGTACTTGAACCAGACACCTCTGCAGGCCAGGGAAAGAGATTATTCCTATGCAGGTTCCTTCTATGCCTTCTGCATTTGGATAGGTCTTGGAACGGGTGCGGTGGTGTCGTTGCTGAGACGCTTGAAGTTTGGAGAGCGGTCATCGGTGATTGTTGGTGTGCTTCTCTGTCTGCTTGTCCCCATACAGATGGGATGTCAAACTTGGGACGACCACGACCGTAGCGGACGATACACTTGTCGCGACTTTGGTCAAAACTATCTGGAGAGCGCGCCTAAGGAGGGCAAACCCATCATCTTCTGTAATGGCGATAACGACACCTTCCCCCTTTGGTATATGCAGGAAGTGGAAGGGAAGCGCACGGACGCAAGGGTGTGCAACTTGTCTTATGCCAGTGCCGACTGGTATATCGACCAGATGCTGCGTCCTGCCTACGATTCTCCTGCTTTGCCATTGGGATGGGAAACCGAAGACTACAGTTATGGCAACAATGATGCTGTACGCTTAGAACCTGAATTGCACGACAGAGTGCTGGCGTTGTACCAGCAGGAACCGCATACCCTGAGGAGGATACTCGGCGAGAACCCTTTTGACATGGCAAACATCCTGAGGCATTGGGTGTTCAACCGTACGGACGGTATGAGCGAGGAAGATGTACGTCTTCGTCGCTACGTGAAGGCACTGGCCTGCGGACGAGAGGACGAATGGGAAACGCTGGATATACGTTGCATCCCCACGGACACTGCTTTTGTAATGCGGAAGTCAGGAGAGAAGATGCCTCTTTCCTTTGCTGGCATGGATATGCTCCTGAAAAGCGACCTGCTGATACTCCAACTTCTCGCAAATGGCGATGAAACCAGACCTTTGTACCTGACAACGTCCATGAACATAGACGAAAGGCCATATCTGAAACCTCACCTTGTACTGGAGGGCCTGTTGTTTCGCATCGTTCCCTCCTATACTACAGAAATGGAAACACGTGTAAACGTGGAACGCCTGTACGAGAACATCATGGAGAACTTCTCCTACGGAGGCTTGTCTGCCGGTGATGTGTATGCTGACTATGACGTGCGTAAGATGGCATACGGACATCAGCACAAGATGGCAACCCTGATAGATGTCTTGCTTGAGCAGGGCGATAATGAGCGTGCCATGGCCGTTGTACGCAAATGGCAGAAGGAAATGCCTCAGCAAGTTGTTCCATACGATGCAGCCGCCCTTTCTATGCTGAATTGTCTATACCACACAGGACATCATGCTGAAGCAGATACACTCGCACGCGATATGCTCTCCCGGAGCTTTGAATGGCTGGGATGGGTAGATACGTTGAATCCGGAGAGGCGTCGCGGTTCTGCCTTAACGGAATACCAATGGAAACGAATTATGAATAAGATAGTCTCGCTGCTGTATCATTACGACAGGAAAGAACTTCTTGCAACTTGTTTCCCAGAACAAACTTCAAAATAATGCTTATGACCTTGAAACGAATCTTTTTGGAATATCCACACTATGTGATTTGCATTCTTTCCATATCTCTTGTCCTGACGGGTTTCTTGCTTATGGCAGGGGAGGGGAGTACTAACGAAACCTTCTGCTTCGGCATCTTCTCCGCGCGAAGAGTAATCATTGCCCCCATTCTATGCCTCGTCGGTTACTTGCTGCTTATTCCTGCCATAGTGTGGCATGGAAACGCATCGCGTGGTTCATAGAAAGGAACTTTCCCGTCTTAGAGATTTTAAGGTGCTATGCACCCAGGGACGTTGTCCCATGATTAGTTCTCTTGGGAAGAAAACAAACGAGTTTGCTTTATTCCAAAGAAAACGAATCTTCCAAAATCTCTAATCCTCCGTGTCTTCGTGGAACCGGGTTGATGATTAAATGGTGAGAGGAGAGTGCGTAGCCAGCGACTACTTCAGCGGTAGCGTGGTTTGCATTGGAAGTTCTGCGTCCTTTGCGTCCTTTGCGTGAGATAAAGATTAGCATGTAGACACGGAGGATTGGTTTTATGCAACAAAGTACGGTTTTGTTTTGCTGTATCGGGAAATAATATTACCTTTGCCTCGAATTCCGTCACCACAGCGGTGGTGTGAGGAAGGATCTTACCGTAAAAGGTGTTATTGAAATTATCTTCTAAAGTCAAACTTCGCAACTTTGATTATTGATACGAAGATGGTAGCAGTAGCACCGCATCATTGGTTTGTACAGCCAATATTGGCTTCTTACATATCCTAATGGTGTGGGCTATTGCTTTATCCGTATCAATTGGTAATGCGAAGACCAGACTTTAGGATAAAGCAGATATAGTTCCCACACCTTATTTTTTATCTGCTTACTTCTGGGAATTGGTGGGCATAAAACTTTTAGAATTATGAAAATGGATAAAGAATTGTTGGCTTATGAAACTCCACAGGTTGAAGTTATTGAAGTAGAAGTAGAAAAAGGATTTGCAGCAAGTCCAGGCAATGGTGACGGTACAGGTTCTGGAGATGATTATACAGGCGGTTGGGGATAATCTTAAATAGACGGATGCATGAAAACATCGTTAAAATTATTAGGAATTTCCTTATTTTTCTTCTCATCTTGTACGGAAGATGAACAATTTGGAAACATTGATGAGGTGCAGAAAATTGTAATGTCTGTTGAAGATTTTAAATTTGAGGGCCAATCAAGAACAACATTAACCCCTAC
>JAZRJU010000021.1:0-255094 GCA_045645965.1 Bacteroidaceae bacterium | reverse complement strand
AAGCAATAGCCCACACCAAAGGATATGCAGGTAGCCAATAATGGCTGTACATACCAACGATGTGGTGCTATCGCTATCATCTTCACTCTAAATGGAATTTTGCGAGAATTTCACTTATGAAGATAATTTCAATAACACCTTTTACGGTAAGATCCTTCCTCACACCACCGCTGTGGCGACGGAATTCAGGGGCAAAGGTAATACTATTTTCCAAGACAGCAAAAACAAAACGGGTCTTTGTTGCATAAACGCTAATCCTCCGTGTCAACATGCTAATCTTTATCTCACGCAAAGGACGCAAAGGACGCAGAACTTCCAATGCCAACTACGTTTCCGCTGGAGTAGTTGCTCGTTACGCGCAACAGAGGTCGCAAAGGCAACGGAAACTATTGGCGCTAACACTGCGCCAGCCAACTGTCCCTCTAAGTTAGGGGGACGAGCGAAGCGGAGGGGGTATGCTTTAGCCCCGAGCGACAATTCTGTGGATTCAAAATGCAATTTCCTCACATCAGAAATATATCTTCAGAATGGAAAATCTGTGTATTCTGTGAGTTCTGTGTGAGAAAAAAATATCAGCGTGAGAAATGGAATATATTTCACACAGAATCCACAGAACCCACAGAATTATTCCTAAGAAATGAGCAGAATATGTGCTATCATACAGAAATTAGAATCCACAGAATTTGTCGTAGACTTCGTCACGACGGCTGGCGCGATGGGAACGGATGACGAAGACGATGACGAACGGAAAGGTGAAAACGGAAAGGTGAAAACAATCCACCCCCTCCGTCGCTTCGCTCTTTACCCAGCGTCGCAATGGGAATTGCGACCCTCAGAGGGTACAGAATGACATCAAGTCATTCTTCTAAAGACCCTCTTCGCCCACCTGTCTCAGGGGGACAGTCAGTATGGTGTGGGCACAAGTCGGTTGTGACTGACTCCTCCCCCTGCAGGGGGATTGAGGGGGTCCGTTCTCTCCCTGAGACAGGGGGAGGGGGTGGATAAACTATCTGCGCTCTCCTGTCGTAACGAAGTTTGCGACCCCTTCAGCGCAAGCGTGGAATACGAAAGGAAAAGAAATAAAAACTTTGCGCCCTTTGCGCCCTTTGCGTGAAAATATAAATCATCCGGTAATCGTTTCTTCTCACACAAAGGACACAAAGGACACAAATACAGAGGCGCCATACGGTTATTTTGCACCTTTCAGCACTGTCTTCATCTGTTCGTAACCCAATTTGGCTATGGCCTCGGCTTCGTCATAGTCGTGACTTCCATATTCTCCAAGGGAGACGTTAAGATAAATGTCGGGAGGAGTGAGGCGCAGGGCCATTTCCGTGTTGCGCTTCATCAGTATGGAAATGGTGTCGTAGGTCAGGGAAATGTAGTTGTTGCTCAAAGCATTCAAGCCTGCCTGGAACTTGCGTGAAAGAAGAGTCAGCGCCGAAGTTCCAGATTCTGCCTTTGGCATCTCAGCATCGTCATCTTCCCATTCATAGTCTTCCAGGTTAACGGCCACCAGTTTGTCTCCCTCGGTACGCACGACACGGTCCAAGGGCAGACCGTTGGTAATGCCGCCGTCTATGAGGAGCATGTCCTCGTGCTCCACAGGACGGAACAGCATGGGAATGGATATACTGGCACGTATGGCTGCATAAAGGCTGCCGCTACGCAAGACAACCTCCCTACCCTCTTTCAGGTCCGTAGCCACGGCACAATAAGGAATGTTCAGGTTCTCTATATTACAATCAGGCACAATGGCCTTGAGAGCGTCCATGATTCTTTCCCCCTTTACCAAAGCATTGGGACTTAGTGTAAAGTCCACCAGGCGGAACACCTCGCGGTCGGTAAGGTCGTACATCCATTCCTTTACCTTGTCCAAACCTCCGGCGGCATAGATGCCACCTATCAGTGCCCCCATGGAAGCGCCAGCTATGGAGGTTATCTCATAGCCACATTCTTCCAGTGCCTCTATGGCACCTATGTGGGCAAAGCCCTTAGCTCCGCCACTGGCAAGTACCAGGGCAACCTTCTGTTTGGGGGATGTTGCCATACACATTATTTAATATATGGGGACTACTTGATGTTGTCAACCAAACGGAACAGACGGTTCCAACGGATAGCGCCCAAACCGCCACGGTCGGGATCCATAGACAACCAGATGACAATGGGTTTGCCCACGATGTGGTCCTCGGGAACAAAGCCCCAATAACGCGAGTCGGCACTGTTGTGACGATTGTCACCCTGCATCCAGTAGTAGTCCATCTTGAAGGTGTACTCGTTGGTTTCCTTGCCGTTTATCAGTATACGGCCGTCGTCGGTAACCTGCAGGTCATTGCCCTCATAAATGCGTATGGGACGCTCGTAGACAGGAAGGTTCTCCATAGTCAACTGTATGGTCTCGTCCTTGGCAGGTATCCAGATAGGACCATAGTTGTCGCATGTCCAGCCGGTGTGCCCGTTCAGGGGATACAGAAGTCCCGTTTCATCTTGCTTGTGATAAGTTATGCTTTCCACCAGGTCGGGGCGTGCTTCCAGTGCAGCCTTCACCTTGGATGTCATTGGCATGTTTCCAAAGTTCCTGAGCGCCTCCAGATCTTCATGAGAAATACCCAGTTCGTCTATCAATGACTGGGGGATTTGCTGCTTCAGCACCACGTCGTAGTTGTACTGCACTTCCTCGGGTTCCTTGTTTGCAACCCCGTCCAAATAAATTATATGGTCGCGGATTTCCAATGTCTGTCCGGGGAGGCCCACACAACGCTTCACATAGTTTTCCCTACGGTCCACAGGACGCCATTGTACCTTGCCGAACTGGGCAGGAACGGACTTGACATAGTCGCTACCCACCTGAATAGCATGATTGTAGAAACGGTACTGTTCCAAGGCTGACATGCTGTCCAGATTGGATGGCACGTCCATGTTGTACATGTACAGTTCCTTGCACATGCGGTAGTAGTCGGTATTCTGCCAGTTGTAGGCAATGGTGTCTCCGGCAGGATAGTTGAAGACAACGATGTCGTTCAGAGTCACCTTCTTGGGACTGACACGCTTGTAGTCCCATTGCACACTCTCAATATAACTCTTGCCGATGCCCATAGGCAGGGTGTGCTGGCACAAGGGAGCATGCAGGGGAGTCTGAGGCACACGGGGACCGTAGGTCATCTTGCTTACAAACAGATAGTCGCCCACTAGCAGACTCTTCTCCAGAGAACTGGAAGGTATGGTGTAGTTCTGGAAGAAGTAGATGTTGACAAAATAAACCGCCACCAGTGCAAACACGATGGCATCTACCCACGACATGATGGTGCGCAGAATGGGGTCCTCCAAATCCTTCCACCAGCCCCAGTTTATCTTCCTGGTAATGTAGGCGTCAAAAATGAAAGGTAACACAATGATTCCCCACCAGGACTGTATCCACACAAGGAAAGCAATGTACAGAGCACATGCCACGAATCCCTTTATCCAGTCAATCTTTTTTGGTTGGTATTTCTTCATTATCCTATATGCATTAGAATTTGAACAGGTCGGACATTGTAAGCAGTCCCTCGTGCTTGGCGGTGTATTCGGCAGCAAGTACTGCACCCAAGGCGAATCCCTTACGGGAATGCGCATCGTGGGTAATGGTAATGCAGTCTGCCTCGCTCTCCCAGGTAATGGAGTGGATACCGGGAACCTCGTCACGGCGGATGCTGTCTATACGCAACTTATCGGCAGGAACCTCGGCTGTGCCTTCCTTGCTTCCGTCGGGATTGGTTAGCATACCGAACTCCCAACCGTTCAAGCGCTCCACTTCTGCCACCAGTTCCTCGCCAAGCGTGATGCCGGTACCAGAGGGATGGTCGAGCTTGTGTATATGATGTACCTCCTCGAGCACAGGGGTGTAGGACTCAAAACCATTCATAATACGTGCCAGATAACGGTTGACGGCACGAAAGATTGTTACGCCAAGGCTGAAGTTGGAACTCCAGAACAGGGTCTTGCCCTGCTCCATGCACATCTTCTTGACCTCCTCGCCATGCTGGGGAATCCAGCCAGTACTGCCACTTACCACTTTGACGCCATGCTTGAAGGCCTTCATGTAGTTCTCATAGGCAGTGTGCGGTGCGGTAAACTCAATGGCAACATCGGCGCTCTTGAATGCCTCGCTGTCAAAATCCTGCTGGTTGTCTATGTCTATGGTACATACTATCTCATGTCCACGACTCAATGCTATTTCCTCTATCATACGGCCCATTTTGCCGTAACCTATAAGTGCAATTTTCATCTTTATTTATTTCTTTAATCGCACAAAATTACGAATAAGTGAGCGAAGTACAAAAATAAAGCCATTTTTTTTGGACTTCCGAACGCAAGTAATTTAGAAAACAGGCTTCAAAGGTACAAATAAGTCAGTTAAACACAAAAGAAATTAACTTTATTTGTGAGATTTAGCGAAAAGTACAACGATGTGAGCATGAAAATCCACTCCCCGTGAACGAAATGTCATTTTTATTAGTATCTTTGCCATCAAAATGACACGCAAAAATGGAGAAACTGCTCCACTATGTATGGATGCATAAGCTTTTGCCGTCAAGAAGTCTGACAACGACAGACGGTACAGAGATAGAGATTTTGGACCCAGGTCAGCACAACGGCAACCAAGGTCCCGACTTTCTCAATGCACGCATCAGAGTGGACGGCATGGTATGGGCTGGCAATGTGGAGATACACTCCTGCTCCAGCGACTGGAACAGGCACAGGCACCACACAGACCCTGTGTTCAACACAACCATACTCCATGTGGTGGAACATGCAGATGCAGAGATTCGCACGGAAAGCGGCCTGGCAGTTCCACAAGTAATCATCACCGTGCCACAGGAAGTAAAGGAGAATTACGAAGAGTTGCTTCGCACCACCGACTATCCGCGCTGCCATAAGTTTGTGCCGGGAATAGAGCCCATCAAAGCACACTCATGGTTTGATTCCCTTCTGGCAGAAAGGATGGAGGCACGCTCCAAAAGGATACTGGATATACTGAAGGAATGCTGCGGCAACTGGGAACAGACAACGTTCATAACCCTGGCACGCAACTTCGGTTTCGGTCTTAACGGCGACATCTTTGAGATGTGGGCAAAGCGTGTCCCGCTGAATGCGGCAGGCAAGCACCGCGACAACCTGTTTCAGATAGAATGCATGTTCCTGGGACTTGCCGGACTCATAGACAAGGTTGCAGACGAAGACCTGAAGAGACGGATGCATACCGAATACAAGTTCCTGAGTCACAAATTCACCTTGCCCGAACCTATGGCAGCATCCAACTGGCACTACCTGCGCACCAGACCGCAGAACTTCCCCGACGTGCGCATCAGGCAGATGGCAAGACTATTCCACGAGGGGCACTGCACACTGAGCAGCATACTGGATGCCACCTCGCTTGAAGACATTGACAACAAGCTTGCGGCGGCCGGAATAAGCAAAGGGAGCCGCAGACTTATAATTATAAACACCGTGGCAAATCTGCTGTTTGCCTACGACAAACACCACGGCACATACGAATACCGCACACGCGCCACGGATTTTCTGGAGCAGCTGCCCGGCGAGAAGAACCATATCCTGAAGCAGTGGCAGGCCTGCGGTCTGGATGTTGGCACAGCATACGACAGCCAGGCGCTGATACAGTTGAAAAAGGAATACTGCGACCATGCAAGATGCCTGAACTGCCGGTTCGGCTTCGAGTACATATCACACCTGATGAAAAACAATGGATAAAGAGACTCTATACATGATGGCACTGACGAGGGTTCCCAAACTGAACTTCTCTCAGCAAAGGACACTGGTGGAAACACTGGGCAGTGCTACGGCTGTATATGAGAACAGGCACAATATCATGGACATAATCCCCGATGCCATCCCGGCATTGAAGGAAAACCTCTGCTTAATGGACTCGTGCCTGCCACGTTGTGAGGAGGAACTGGAATGGGCAGAGAAGGTGAAGGTGGACTGCATCAGTTTTCTGGATCCTCGCTATCCCCAGCGCATGAAGGAGTGCGACGATGGTCCCATGATGCTGTACTACCGTGGCAATGCAGACCTGAACAAGACACGTATCGTAAGCATGGTGGGTACACGCAAGATTACCGACTACGGGCGCCAGATGTGCGAGGTCTTCATCAGGGAACTGGCAGAGCTGTGCCCCGATGTCCTCGTAATGAGCGGCCTGGCCTACGGTGTGGACATACAGTGCCACCGCCAGGCTCTGCAAAACAAAATGGAAACCATCGGTGTGCTGGCACATGGACTGGACCAGATATACCCCACCCTGCACCGCAACACGGCAAAGGAAATGGTATGCCAGGGCGGACTGCTTACCGAATTCATGTCGCGTACTACCATAGAGAAACGCTACTTCGTGCAGCGCAACCGCATCGTGGCAGGCTGTTCGGATGCCACCATCGTTGTGGAGAGTGCATCACGCGGCGGCAGCCTCATCACGGCAGAGATAGCACAAAGCTATGGCAAGGAAGTCTTTGCCTTTCCCGGGCGGATGACCGATGCACAATCCGACGGTTGCAATAGGATCATTGCCAACAATACAGCTGGCCTTCTCATCAATGCCGAAGACTTTGTCAATGCCATGGGATGGCAGAACGACAAGGCCAGACAGAAGCAACTGGCAAATGGAATCCAGCAGGAACTGTTCCCCGAACTGTCCGACGAAGAGCAGCTCATCGTGGAAGCCCTGCGCAACAAGGACCGCCTGCAACTGAACATTATCTCCGTCAGCACTGGCATACCTGCAGGCAGACTCAGCGGTCTGCTCTTCACAATGGAGATGAAGGGTATAGTGCGGATGATTCCAGGAGGCATGTACAGACTTAACTGACAAACTACATACAGAATAAACAAACAACACAATATGAACAAGCAAAAACGCTTCTTCCTCAGCGAGGAGGATATACCCACACAATGGTACAACATCCAGGCGGACATGCCCAACAAACCCATGCCCATGCTGGATCCCAAGACCAAGAAACCTATGACCCCCGAAGATATGTTCCCACTCTTCTCCATGGAGGCCAGCCGACAGGAGATGGACCAGGAACATGCATGGATAGACATTCCAGAAGCCGTGCGCGAGCAGTACAAATATTACCGCAGCACTCCCCTGGTACGTGCCTATGGTCTGGAAAAGGCACTTGGCACTCCGGCACACATATACTTCAAGAACGAGAGCGTAAGCCCCATCGGCAGCCACAAGTTGAACAGCGCCCTGGCACAGGCATACTATTGCAAGCAGGAGGGTGTCACCAACATCACTACCGAGACAGGTGCCGGCCAGTGGGGATGCGCACTGAGCTATGCCGCCAAGGTATTCGGTCTGGAGGCTGCGGTGTATCAGGTGAAGATCAGTTACGAGCAGAAACCCTACCGCCGTGCCATCATGCAGAGCTATGGCGCACAGGTTACCCCATCTCCCTCCATGTCCACACGTGCCGGCAAGGACGTGCTCACCGTGGACCCCAACAACAACGGTTCGCTGGGTACTGCCATTTCCGAGGCTGTGGAACTGGCCATGACAACCCCCAACTGTAAGTATGTGCTTGGCTCCGTCATGAACCACGTATCCCTGCACCAGACAATCATAGGCTTGGAGGCAGAGAAGCAGATGGAGATGGCTGGAGAATATCCTGACATTGTTATCGGTTGCTTTGGCGGCGGTTCGAACTTTGCAGGCATTTCCTTCCCCTTCATGCGCCATGTCTTCAGTGGCGAGCGCAAGACACGTTTCATAGCCGCCGAACCTGCCAGCTGCCCTAAACTGACACGCGGCCAGTTCCAGTACGACTTTGGCGACCTTAGCGGCCTGACTCCTCTGATGCCAATGTATACGCTGGGCCATAACTTCATGCCGGCCAATATCCATGCTGGCGGTCTTCGCTACCATGGTGCTGGTGTGATAATCTCCCAACTTATGAAGGACGGCTACATGGAGGCAGTTGACCTGAAGCAGTCCGAAACCTTCAAGGCTGGTCTGCTCTTTGCCAAGGAAGAAGGCATCATCCCTGCCCCGGAGTCCTGCCATGCCATTGCCGCCGCCATTGCTGAGGCAGAGAAATGCAAGGAGAGTGGCGAGGAGAAGGTTATCCTGTTCAACCTTTCTGGCCACGGCCTCATCGACATGGCAGCCTACACCCAGTACCTTGCCGGCAACCTGTTCGACCTCGAGGTGTCCGACGAAGAGGTTACACGAAATGTTAAGGAACTAGAACAGATAATATAGGACAAAACATCATTATTAACCTTTTAAACATTATTATTAACCTTTTAAACATTATTATTATGAAGAAGATCATTAACTTTTCTGTAATGCTGGTAGCAGCATCTATCCTGTTCTCTTCTTGTATCGGTTCTTTCCAACTGACCTCAAAGGTGAAGAACTACAATGACAACATCGGCAGCAAGTGGGTCAACGAACTTATTTTCGTGGCTTTCTGCATTGTTCCCGTATATGAACTCGCTGCTTTGGCTGATGCTTTGGTATTGAACTCCATAGAGTTCTGGACCGGCAAGAAGTCCTTGGCTGATGCCGGCGAAACCAAGACCATCAAGAACAGCAAGGGACAGGACATTGAGGTGAAGACCCTGAAGAACGGTTATGCCCTTAGCGACGGAACTAACTCCATGAACCTTGTCTTCAACGAAAAGGAACAGATATGGAGCGCCGAGTTCCAAGATCAGGTTACAAATCTCATCAAACTTGTTGACGAGAACAACGCACAGCTGTTCCTGAAGAACGGCGAAGTGATGGACATCACCCTTAATGCAGAAGGAATCGAGACTGCACGTATGCACATGTACAACTGTCTGGCTATGAACAACTGATAACAATCTCATAAGCAAACAAGAGGTCGCCCAACAGCGACCTCTTGTTGTTTATCATACATTCTGCTTTCCTATCATCTGCTGAAAGTCCGTTATGGTCTTTACTGCCTCGTCAACCTCATCGGTCAAGGACAGCAGCAGGTTCTTGTAGATGCCCTTGTGCAGCAAGTCCACAAGGAGGGGATAGAATGGTGTGGTCTTTGACCAGAACTCCGTATCGAGGAACACCATAGGACTGGCAAAACCGAAAGTCAAGTAGTGGTTCTGCACAGCCTCCTGGAATACCTCCTGTATGGTACCTGCACGTCCCGGAGCATATATGATGCCACCATAAGCCACAGTAAGAAGAGTGTCTTCTCGTACGCTGTTCTCAAAAAGTTTGGCTATGTGTGTGGCAAAGGGCGATGTCCATTCGTGGCCGTAAAGCCATGTAGGAATACTGAGATTGATGTACTGGGTCTGAGGATAGTCGCGCAAGATTCCAAAGGAGACGGCAAGATAGTTATGGCTCTCCTGCACAGGTACTGAAGCAAGTCGGGAAAGCGCCTCTCGGAACTCCTCCTCGCTGCGCCCTGCCATCCATGCTCCGAAACCGGTTGCCTCCATAGCACCGCTACCGCCACCGGAAACCATCAGCGAGCCTTGCTCTGTAAGTGCCTTGCTGATGCGTGCCACCTTCTCGTATGCCGCATCATCGCGCCTCATGGCATTACCTCCCATAACTGCCACCACCTGGCACTTGTCGTACCGGGCAAGCAGGCGTTTGGTACTCTGCATAATACAGAAGTCATGCAGATTGCGTGCCAGCGACTCCAGCGGATTGTCCGTAACCTTACCCTGTGCCAGATAGTGATTGTATACCTGCTGGTCATAGCACTGAGAAAAAGTTTCGGGACGTGAAAGGTCGAGTCCGCCATACAGCGTTTCTGCCGTATACAGCTCTTGCGGATCTACAGCAAAAGGCACGGAATGCAGATATTCTGCAATCCTCTGCCCGTGGTTTGAAGTACGTATTATCATAGGCCTGTGTTCTTCAGCACATTATTCTCCAAATAGCGGTAGGCATAGAATGTATCATCCCCCATCTTGACCGGGACGATATACTTGTCAAGCAGTTTTCGTGCCAGTTTCAAGGTATTGCCCTTTGGAGTCGGGCTGTAGGAATAGCCCTTCTGCTTTTTGCCCAAACGCACAGAACTCACCTGCGTCTGCCCCACGCTATGCTCCATACCATGCGCCCAGTTCCACTCAAAGAAACCATAGTTGGCAGGTTTACAGCCATTATCGAAGAACGCTTTCCATCGGGGCAGGTAGAAATCCTTTATAAGACCCTGCCATGAACGATAGGAATAGTCGTTGAGGTTGGTGTTTGGACTTGACCATGTGGTGATGAGCGTACGGGCATTATTGAACTCATACCAGTCGGCGGTTGCCGTTGTTGCCCCCTCCACCTCTGCCGCAGCATCACGCGCCTCCTGGGTCCATTTGCCCAAGCGGAAGTTGAGGTTGGTTCCCTTGAAGTCGTCCACATCCGCCAAGAGAGCCAGGAAGGCATCGCGTCGAGCCATGTACGTAGCATCTGTGGCAAAGTCTGCACCAGCCGCCTCCTTGGCAGATTTTATTCCAAGAAGCAGTTCGTAGGCATAGTCAGCCATCACCGCACCCACAAATTCCACAAGGTCGTAGCGGTAGTTGCTTTCATAGACAGAACCCTTCTTCAACCTCAGGGACTTCCCCGCCGCAAGCAACCTGTAAACAGCATCTATCACCATCTGTCGGCGTTCCGGTGTGTATGTTGCACCAGCATGGCTCAGCGTCTTGCCCCAGGTACTGGCAGGGCGTGCATCAAGATTTGGGCGTGCTCCCCACACATCCTCCACAGGACCCTGTATGGCATCGGCACCATAGTTCAGCACACTCTGGCGAAGCAGTTCCCATGCCTTCGCTACCTCCTCGTTCTGCATGCCATAGCGTGCCGTGGCATAATCCCTTACCCACTGCTTCACATCGGGCTTCTTTCCCATCCAAGGCAACTGAAACAGAAGGTCGTAGGTTACTGGCGTCTGTTCTATGGCCTCTGGGGCTGCGCCTATACCCTTGATGCTTCCATACTTGGCCTTATAGGAGAAATAGTTGTCCGTAAGATTGTTCAATCTGCCCATAAGACCGGAACGTCCGCCAAAATTGGGTATGGCACAGAACACCGCATCCTGCGGAGCATAGCCGTTGTAGTGGTCAAAGGCAGGACGGCCATCAGAGAAGAGGTCGAGCACTATAAGCCGGCCTGCCGGCACGGCATTGATAGACTTCCTTTGGTTTCCGTCCCATTGCCATTGCTGGATTACCCATTGCGAACCACCCTTGGCCGCCTCCATAGCATCGTAAATGGCACGATATGCTTCGGCATACTTGCCACTGGAGATTGCGCCACCTTCATGGAAAGGGTCCATAGAGTAGTACTGGCTCTCGCCCATAACTTCTTTCAGGCACGTGTAATAATCTGCGGCTATTGTGGCAAAGCCCTCGTATGTGGGGTCTATGATGCGAGGACGCAGAAAACCTCCTGCCCACTTGCCACCATTGGCATCGGTGGGCACGCCGGTCTTCTCGGTGAAGTTCACAGGCACCATGCCAGAGAATCCAGGCAGCACGGGATGTATGCCCAGTTCCCTTTGGCGGTCCAGTATTCTCTTTGCCAGTTTCTGTTGTCGCACATACCATGCATCGTCCTGGACGCCACCGGCACCATCCCATGTACCTCCGTTCAGAGTTCCGGGAGCAGTACCGCCCCACCCCTCCAGGTTGTTCATGCCCCACCATGCCGTAAAGGCAGGACCTGGCACGAAGGCCTTGGCCTCCTCATCGGTATAGTTATATTTGCGCAAGCCGTTCTCCTCAAGGGTAAGGAACTTGCGCCACACCTCCTCCAGACCTACAATCTGCAGAGGCATGTTGATGCCATGCAACGCCATCCAGTCTATTTCCCTTTGCCAGCGGTCCCATGTCCATGTTGTCATGGAATAGCCGAAGGTACAGTAGTTCAGATAGTATCGATAACGAGCATCACTTACACGTGTCTCTGCCCTTACCTCCATCTGCTCCATGCTCGAGAGGTCGGCATAGGGCTGTCCTGGCTTGCCCTCATTCAGTGAGTTCCACGATATGTTCACCTTGAGATGATGGTTCAGGAACCAGCCAAGTCCTGTGGTCAGTGCGCTGAGGCTATTGCCCTTTATCAGTACCCGGCCATCCTCGCGCCCGATTGCAAATGTCTCGGCTTGCGACTCCTGCAAAGGCTCCAGGATAAAGGTAAACTTCTCTGCCGTGCCCGGTCCGCCTATGCGCTCTGCCAAAGCCACAAGGGAGGCAGGGTTGCGCTCTGCACGCACGGGCAGAACTATTGCCAGCAGCAACATTATTGCCAAAAAGAAGAAACGTTTCATATCGTGTTTAGAATTTATCTGTTGGTATACTTGGCATACTTGAAAGCGGGCATGCCCAAACCCATTATGGCCCATGGCTTATGTCCCTCGGGAATACCGAGGATGCGTGCTGCACGCTTTGTCCCCATCATGAACATGGCAGTCTGCACAAAGCCCATGTATATCTGGCTCACGCCAAGGGACTCTGCCATCAGGGATGCATTCTGGTATGCCAGGTTGCTGTCCTGCGAACCGAACGAATAGCCCTTTGGAGTGGACATGACGAGCAGGGCTGTACAATTGCAGATACATGGACGCTTGCCCCGACGGAACTGTTCGTTCATGGCCATCAGTGCAGGAGCCTCATCGTAAAGTTTGCGCAGGAACGGACGAAGGACAAGCTTCACTGGAGGAAAGAGCATGAAGCGCGACAGGCGCATGAAGAAGTTTATCGTAGCAGCCTCCACTGTATGCAATCCCTCGTCGCCGGCAATCAATGTGAGACGCACCTGCCTGCTGTTCTGTGCGGTAGGAGCATAGCGAGCCGCCTCCATAATCATATTCAGGGATTCCTCTGGTATGGGAGCATCGGTAATGGTACGGTTGCTTCGGCGCGAACGTATCAGTTCCATCAGGCTCTCGGCCGAGGGCAAGGCGTTCCTGTCTATCGTGTGCATGCTCTCCGGAGGAAAGGCGCTGTGCTCGTAAGCACCCGTGGGACATACGTCCACACAGTGTCCGCACTCTATACACACCTCGGGATGGCGCAATGCAGGTGCCTCGCCTTTGGCTATCACCGGTATCAAGGCAGGGCATACCCTCTGGCATCTGCCGCACCTCGTGCACTTTTCGCTGTTAATGGCAATCATGGGCATTAGGGGGGGGATTACTCATTTGCCGGCTGCTCCTCGGGATTGTTCTTGTAGTACTCGTCCCACTGCCTCTGCACCTCCTGCCAATCTACGGCATCGCCGCTTGCCACGGCCTCTGCCTGGCGCAGAGCCTCATCGCGCTGGCGCTTCTCTGCATGGCGCTGCTTCATGGCATCGATAGTGGCATCGTCCAGAATCTGTATGCGTCCACGGCGCACACATTCGTCCAGGTCTTCGGGTCCGAAGGCCTTGCCTTGAATGTTGAAGTCTGCGATATTGAACTCAAATGTAGTGCGCAATGTATGGCGCACCATCTTCTGCTGGAAGCGGGTTCCAGCCATCTTGCGGCGCAACAGTTTGCCGATAATCTCTATCTCGCGCTGCGAGAACTTGTTTCTTCCCATTGAACTAAGGTATGTTCTATAAATTAGTTTATCTCTTATCTGGTAGAATTCTATTGACTTTGGCTCTTTAATGCCAGAGCTAATTTACAGAACCTACCTTAAAATATATTATGCGTAGACAAAGATAATGATAAAATTTGAAACAACCAATAGAAACGGCCGGCTACCACGTGGCAACCGACCGTTTCAACTGGATTTAACCCAAGTTAGCCCATAGGTTCGTAGCCAGGATATACCGGCACGTTGGATTGGGCGCAGATTACTTCACGGCTTATGGTAATAATCTCCACTGCGGGAGCGATATATTGCTTCTTCATAACTTTATTGTTTTTTGTTAATGTTATAGATTACGGGCAGAACTTAAGACTGATCAAACAACAGTTCTCCGTTTACTTTACCACCTTCTTTCCGTTCACTATGAAGACACCCTTTTGGGCATTCTGCACGCGGCGGCCGGAGAGGTCATAATAGTTTTCCGTTTTCAGTTTTCCGTTTTCAGTTTCTGTAATGCCTGTTGCGTCATCTGACTCACCATCGACGAGGATACCGATGTTGCGAGCGCTCACACCTTCTTCCAGTTCCAGGTAGAAGCGGAAGACCCCAAGGTTGTCATCCTCGTCAATCATTGCAAAGCGGCCATTTTTGGATATGCCATAGCAATCAGCCAGGTCTGCACCGCTCTTCTTGACAAGAGTGCCTTTGATTGTGCCACCTGGGATATTGACTGATTCAAAAGGCAGTGTGGTGTTACGCATCCAGGCATTCGTCAACTCAAGTTTCATTTCCTTAGCCTCAGGAGTCTTGGGACGAATAAGATAAGGTTGGCAGCCTCTTAGCGAACCTCCACCTTCTACGTAATGAACAACCACATAGCACTTGGTCTCCTCGTCGTTACTATTACTGGGTATTACATGGTCAAAGGCAAAGACATCGTAGTTGTCCTGAAGAACCTCAAGGGGAATGTAGAACGGAACAAACAGGGCATTGAAACCATCGCTGGCAAGAGTACGGGTATAGGTAAGAGTTTCTACCTGTGACATATTGCTGGTACATACGAATTCAAAGTCCTCTACCTCGGCATCATTGATGGTGTACTCCTTCAACAAATCTCCGTGCATATCAGTTGTAAAGGTGACGGGAGTCTCTGATACGAAAATATTAACAATAGCATTGTATTTCGGATCCTCCTTTTCGATTACGGCATTGACCATGGTCTTTAATATGGTCAGTGTGGACTTGCCTGCCTCTGCATAATCCAAAAGGATGTCTGCACCACCCTCGGGAGTACCGCTGAAGTTACAGTTGTCAACAGTCAGTGTGGAAGTGCCGCCCTCTACCGAACTGAGTACACGAACGGGAATCTGGTCGGCAGCTACATCGTTACCGCAATTTGTGAAGGTGCAGTTTTGGATTGTAATCACCTGTTCGCCGGCAACCTTGTGGTTGAGGTTGACCGCCTTGTTCAGATTGGAGAAGGACACGTTGTCAAGCGTTATGCTGCCATTGGCATTGGAGTAAACCGCCTCGGGCAGAAGGCCCTCAAAGGAGCAGTTTTCCAAATTAATGTTCAGTGTGCCAGTGGTGCCGTTAACCCACACCTTGTCCATGTTTTCACAGTTGGTGAACTTTATGTCTACAGTATGCTCTGTTGCCTTTGTGCCCCAAACACCGCATCCATTAAGTCCGTCTACCACAAATTCTATATCCGAGGTAATGTCCGTTCCACCGTTTGGATCGGTATTGCCCAAGTCGAAGTAGTGCTCACCATCGCCTGTAACATTTGCATTATTGCCATAAATAACAAGCGAACTTATCACAGGAGCATGTTGCAGGGAACCTACATCGGCACCAGGCTTGCAATAGATGGATACTTTTGGGATAAAGCCTAAATATTCCCATGAATGTACACTTTCTTCAAGCTCTTCAAGGGCTTCCTGAAGCGTTTCGTACTTGCCTCCCGTTCCCCCAATATATAGTATTACTGTTTGGTTTTCATCAAAATACGAGCCTTCGGGAATATTAGGCACAACAACCTTGCCGTCATCACAAAGAACGGCACCATCCTTCAGATAGTTGGTAATCCATGTGTGACGGATTGGATTGCCAGAGTGGTCCAGGAATTTACCGCCCCTGATAGCAGCGCCTTCAGAAAGCTGAACGGGAGAAATTTCATCAAAATGGGCATAGAAGGTTCCTCCATAGATATTCACTGTACCGTTGTCATAGCTTGCCACGGCTTCGCCGCTGTCAGGAGTGCCATTCTCGGGATAGTTCATCTTGAAGGTACCGTCGTGGATTTCCACAATGGCACCGCTTGCCACATACACCACATGACACTTGCTGCCTTCGCGTCCTGTAGGCAGGAAGGTGCCATCGTTGATAGTCACACTGCCACCATATGCGCCAACTGCACCAAAACCGCCATCCACTGTGGCATCGTTGATAGTCAGTGTGCCTCCGCCGTTCTGCTGGATTGCATAACCGCCATTGCTGCTGCTGCGGAATGTTCCTCCGGAAATTGTTGTCTCGGCGCTGGCACGAGAATCGACAGCTGCAACCACACCTTCGAATGTGCCGCCCTTGATTTCTGCCTCGGCACAATTTAGAAGACTGGCACCGCCATCAGAGTCAAGGGCATAGAATGTGCCACCTTCTATGACAAGATAAGCTCCATCAACCTTTTCATCAGAGTTGGTACCATTGTATCCATTGAAGATACCACGCGCTGAGATGGAACCGACATCATAGATGTTCTTGATGGTAAGATTACCCTTGTTGTTGATAGCATAGATGTGCTTGCCTGTCTCTGGATCTGCTTCGGGGACAGTCACGTCCTTGCCCATGAGGTCTATCATGGTTTGCATTCCCTCCGGAATCACTATCGTCTGGGTAATCAGGACAGGATTGTTGTCAGGGGATGCGAGCGCATTATGCAATTCATCAAGGGTACTGACTTCAACCAGATTTGTCTCAATAGCAAACTCTGAGAACTCGGCAGACTTCAATTCCACATACTTTGAACCATCAGCACCCACCTTTACGTTGTATGCTCCCATTGGCTTTCCCTCGTGCCTTGCCATCATCGCACCTGTCCATGCGCCTGGTACAGGCAGGCGGAAAGTGAGCGCTTTGGCAAAGCTGGAGACCTTCACCTCTGTGCCCTTGTGGTTTACTGTGGGAGATACGTTGAAGGTAAGCCTTGAAACAGAGTTGTCGTCCTCCAGCCTGACATCCTTAAGTTCCACCTTCAGGTATGGAACAGAGATAATGTCCTCCTTGGTGGCATCATCACCTGCCACACCGGCATCCTTCAAGGCATCCAGAATAGAGTTCACGTTGTCTTCGCTGTCAAGATTTGCAATGTCTCCAGTGATGCTGCTGTTCAGTGCAATCTCCTGGAGCAGTTCGCTCAGCACCGACTTTTGCTCCTCTGTCGGTTCATTGCCGCCAACGGTAACCGGAGGAGACTGGCTGTCGCCTCCCGTCACGTCCTGCGCCACTGCCGTAAAGGTAGAGCACGAAATTATCACCATCATGGTGAAGAAAAACTTTTTGATTCTCATAGGAAATAGTTATCAATTATTGATTGTTAGACTTTGAATAATAGGTGATTTAGCAATCACATGGCCAAAGGTATATTATTTTTTAGAATCGGTTGAAAATGCTTACACTGATTAACAATTATTATAGACAATTAAGCCGTCTCTGGTTTTTGCATGGAATAAACCAATTTAAGGCATCTTATAACTTTTGCCGTAAAAACATACACGGATTTATTGTTTTACAAGCAAAAGTCAGTATCTTTGAGGCATAAAAAGAAATTTATGACACGAGAAGAGACTGTACTGAACTTCCTGCGCGAGCACGACATACCTTTCAGCAGCTACAACCATCCCGAGGGAAAGACCATAGAGGAGGCAAAGCGCTGGTGGAAGGATGACGGGAGCGTGCATTGCAAGAATATATTCCTGCGCAACCACAAGGGCAACCGCCACTATCTGGTGTGCTACCATTGCGACCACAATCTGGACATACACAGCCTGGAGCAGCGCCTAAAGGCGGCCTTGCAGAGCCGTGGCTTGGCGGCACCTGGCAAACTGTCCTTTGCTTCGCCCGAGCGTATGATGAAATACCTGGGCCTTGAGCCGGGCAGTGTGTCGCCCTTCGGCCTTATCAACGACGAGGAGCATCATGTGCACCTATTTCTGGATGCAACCCTTCAGGAGGCGGAGACGCTGAGTTTCCACCCCAACGATTGCCGTGGCACGGTGGTGATAGCCAAGGGCGACTTTGAGCGCTACCTCTCCATCGTGGGAAATACTTACGAATACCTGGAACTCTATGATTAAGCACGTTATATTCGACCTGGGCGGTGTGCTGATAGACCTTGACATGCCGCGATGCCTGGAGAGTTTCCGCACCTTGGGTGCCGACCCCAGCGTGATTCTGCAACGTCCCGATCCTGCAGGTGCAGAGAACGGAAGGGCCAAGGCAACGCTATGCGACGGACTGGTGGCAAACGGTGCCATGGATCTATATCAGACGGGAGATATCTCCACAGAGGACTTCGTTTCCGGCATACAGAAGTTCTGCCACCCCGGCACCACCGCCGAGCAGGTGCTGGAGGCGTGGAACGACTGCCTGCTGGACATACCTGCCAGCAAACTGGAGTTTATCAGGCAACTGAGGGCAGAGGGTTACAAGGTGCACCTCTTGTCCAACACCAACGAAGCGCACTGGGTGCATATTGCCGAGAAGCATTTCGGGGGCAAGACAGAGGAGTACTTCGACCACCTCTTCCTCTCTCAGGAGATGCACATGGCCAAGCCCAACGGCGATATCTTCCTTGCCGTACTGGAACAGCTTGGTGCCAAGGCCGAGGAATGCCTCTTCATCGACGATGCCCAGGCCAATGTGGATGCTGCCAAGGCATTGGGATACAATGTCTACAAAGCGCCGGTGAAGTATGATTACTGTGCTGAAATTAATGAAATTCTAAATCCTATGACATATACAAGTACAATTATCGTGGAGGAGAAGCATCTGGCTTGTACCGTAGGAAGCGGTGACCTCCCCGTACTGGCCACTCCCATGATGGTGGCACTGATGGAGAATGCCGCCATGCTATGCGTGCAGGGCGAACTGGCAGAGGGCGAATCCACCGTGGGAAGCCATATCTCCGTCTCCCATGTGAAGCCAACTGCCTTGGGCAAAAATGTCTCTGCCACGGCCACCCTGCTCTCCCGCGAGGGCCGCAAGCTCACCTTCCACGTTGAAGCCCACGACGAGCAAGGCCTCATCGGCGAAGGCGACCACGTCCGCTACATTATAAACAAGGAGAAATTCCTGTCCAAACTTTGAACCTATAAAATAAATACAACTATGTTACGATTAAATTGTTTCTTCCAGGCCAATGAGGGCCGTTATGATGAGGCTTTGGCTGCTGCTATGGCACTCACAGCCAAGAGTCAGTTGCACCAGGGCTGCAAGGCATACGATGTCTTTGAGAGTGCCACACGCCCCGATGTGTTCATGTTTTGCGAGACCTGGGAAGACCAGGCATCACTCGACCTGCACGAACAGACACCCGAGTTCAAGGAGTATGCAGGCATTCTCCTGGATTGCGGCCAACTGAAGATTGAGAAATTCGAATTCTAATGAAAGAAGTTCCCTTTGAGCACGGCAACAGCTGGACACATCTGGCTGGTGTCGTGTTTGCATTGAGCTGCATTTGGCTCATCTGGCCAGCCACGGCACAGGGATGGCAGATGTCCTTTGGCGTCATCTTCTTTGTTGTGGGCATGTTCCTGATGTTCCTGTCAAGCACCGTCTACCACATGCTGCCCCCCGGCAAGGTGAAGAACGCCTTCCGCAAGTGCGACCACATCAGCATCTATGTGATGATTGCATGCTCCTATACCCCCATTGCCGTTGGAGTGGTAGGTGGCTGGCAAGGATGGCTTGTCTTTGGCCTACAATGGGCATTTGTCATTGCCGGTGTGGTGTATAAAATCATTGCCATAGGCAAGTATCCGCGCCTCTCCCTTGGACTTTATCTGTTTATGGGATGGAGCGGCCTGTTCATAGCCGATAGCGTATACCAGCGCCTTTCCGTCTACTCCATTGCCGGCATTCTGGCAGAGGGGCTACTTTACACCGCAGGAACCTATTTCTTTGCTCACGACGACCGTCCCCACTATCACGCCATCTGGCACATCTTCGTTCTCCTTGGCGCCGTAGCGCACTTCTCCTCCGTGCTTTGCATTGTGATGGGATGGTAGGGGAAACGGAAGGACCCCTCCCCAACCAACGGACCCTCCCCCCTGCCCCTCCCTGTATGGAGGGGTCCGGGGGATTGAGGGGGTCCTAACCGCTCACCCCTACGAACGGAAAACTATGCGGACGCTGCACGCAGCGTCCCTACCTCTCACCGCTCATCCGCTCACCGTTTACCCGCTCACCGTTTATTTATTGTTTCATCAAGGTAAAATCAAAGCGTAGGCCTCCTTCAGGCCTGTTGGTTGCCGTGATGTTGCCACCATGGAAGAGAACGGCATGCTTTACGATGGAAAGTCCAAGGCCGGTGCCGCCCAATTTGCGTGAGCGTCCCTTGTCTATGCGGTAAAAGCGCTCGAATAGTCGTGGCAGATGCTCCTCGCCGACACCAGTGCCGTCGTCTTCGAAACGTATCCTATACTCATCTTCCGTGCTACCCAGAAGCGTCACATATATATTCCTGCCACTGGAATATGCTATGGCATTCTTGGTCAGGTTGCTGAAGATGGAGCCTATCAGAGAATTATTGCCGGCAAGTGTAACCTCCTCGTTGAAATTGATATGCAGTTCAAGGCGCTCTTCCGGAGGCAACACACCCAGTTCTTCTGAGATTTCCCTCAGGATATTGTTTATGCAGACATTCTCCGTGCTGATCAGTTGGCTTCCGTCCTCCAGTCTTGTTATTAGCGAGATGTCGTTCAGCAGTTGGCGCAGACGCTCGTTGTGGGCATAGCATCTTGCTATGAGTTCCTGGCGCTTTTCCTCGCTCAGGGCTATACCGGAGAGCAGGGTTTCAAGGCAGACCTGTATGGAAGCGACTGGCGTCTTGAGTTCGTGGTTGATGTTGTTGCTCAGCTGGCGCTTAATCCGGTTCTTCTCCTGTTCGGACTCAAACTGATTTACTCTCTCTATGTCCTTGCCCAGTTTGCGTGTGCTGAAATAAGCCGCTATGCTCATGGCCAAACTGATGGCTATCATCACAAAGAGGAAGGTCCAGTCGGCTTGGAGCAGTTCCCTGAGTGTGGCTGAATAGGGGATGGCCGTACGCACGATGACCCTCTGGCCACGTGTGGCTGAGTAGAAGTACTCGCGCCCGTCGCTTGCCGACTGGCGGCCGATGTGGTAGCCGCTCCCATGCCTTAGTGCGGAGGCTATCTCCGGGCGTCCGATGTGGTTGTCCAGCGAGTCGAGCGGAATCATGTTGTCGTAAACCACGGCACCCGACAGGGTTATGACGGAGACACGCAAATCGTCGAAAGGCTTTTCGTGCGAGGCGATGTAGGTCTCATAGGGCAGCCCCTCCTCCACGGTTTCAAGCAGGTGGCGGTTGTACTGTTGCAACTGGGCGCTGAGGAAGTCGGATTTGTACTGCTTCTCCCTCATATACTGGAAACCTATGGACAGAAGTATTATCGTCCACGAGAAGGACAGGAGCATGAGCAGGAGCCTCCTGTGGTAGGAAAGTCTAATCGCGAAAGCCATAGCCATATCCGGATTTTGTTACAATATATGTCCCGTAGGGACCTATCTTCTGGCGCACCCTGGTGATGTTGACATCGATGGTGCGGTCGAGCACCACCACCTCATCGCTCCACACACGGCTCAGGATCTGCTCTCTGCTGCACACACGCCCGCGGTGGGAGATAAGGTATGCCAGCAGTTCAAACTCTTTTCTGGTCAGTTTCACCTCCGTGCCGTCCACCGTGCAGCGCTTGAACTCCATGTCCAGGTGCAGCCCCTCCACCACCAGGGAGTTTGTCCTTGCAGCCGCCTGCGCCACCTTGTGCCCGGATGTGCGCCTGAGCACACTCTTTATGCGAGCCACCACATTGCGCACGGTATATGGCTTTACTATGTAGTCGTCTGCCCCCAGGTTGAGCCCCATCACCATATCATCCTCGCTGTCCCTTGCCGTGCAGAAGATTATGGGAATATCCGCGGTAGCGATGTCTGCCTTCATCATCCGGGCCATCTTTATGCCGCTTATCTCGCCCATCATGATGTCCAGCAGGACAAGCGAATAGGACCTCAGGTCGTAGGTCAGAGCCTGCTCGGCACTGAAGGCCGTGTCTACGTCGTAGCCCTCGTTCTCAAGGTTCAGTTTCAGCACCTCGCACAACGTCTCCTCGTCGTCCACGATGAGTATGCGTCTCGTTGTTGTGTCCATACCTTATATATAATATTATTGCGATGCAAAATTACGGAGAAAAAGCATACCATGTACCGTCTGCCTGGAGATTTAATAAAAATGTAACATCTTCCATGGCCGATTTGGGTTTTAACTCAAACCTAACTTTTTTGAAACAAAACTGAAACATTATACCCCTACTTTTGCGGTGTCCAAACAAGAAACGGACACCGTAAACTATGAAAAGAAGAATGATTATTGCCATGGCATTTGCCGGCATGGGTATCGTGGCACAGGCCCAGGATACCAAAGTGAAGGAAGAACCCAAGGGTAAGCCCATCATCCAGGTGTTTGCCAACCTGCACACGGGTTTCGGTGCAGAGAACGACGACCGCGGGTTTGAGTTGGAGAGAAGTTATCTGGGTTACGAGTACAACCTGGGCAAGGGATTGAGCGTGAAGGGCGTGGCCGACATAGGCAAGTCCTCCAAGGTGGACGACTACCACCGTATCTTCTATGTGAAGAATGCCCTGGTACAATGGAAGAAGGGCAAACTGACACTGGCAGGCGGTCTTATCTCCACCACACAGTTCAACTTCCAGGAAAAGTTCTGGGGCTACCGCTATGTGATGAAGTCCTTCCAGGACAAGTACAAGTTCGGCAGCAGTGCCGACCTTGGTGTTTCTGCATCGTATAAGTTCACCGACTGGCTTTCTGCCGATGCCATTATAGTGAATGGCGAGGGGTACAAGAAGATTCAGGTGAAGGATGGTTTCAACTATGGCTTGGGCATGACGCTGACACCCGTTAAGGGCTTTCAAATCCGTCTGTACGGAGGTTTGAACGAGGCGGCCGAGGAGGGCAAGAAGAACACCGTGAACATGGCAGCCTTCGTGGGTTACAAGACGGAAAGGTTTACCGTAGGTGCCGAGTACAGCCACATGTGGAATGCCTCCTACAAGCAGGATGCCGACCAGTATGGCTATTCGGTGTTTGCCTCTGCCAAACTCTCAAAGTGCGCAGACCTCTATGCCCGCTTCGACGATGTCTATTCCAAGGACAAGTGGAACGTGGAGAAGGACGAATCCTCGGCCATACTGGGCGCCCAGTTCAAGTTGGGCAAGTATGTCAAGGTGGCCCCCAACTTCCGCATGAGCATTCCCAAGGCCGACGGTGCGGACAACCGCTATTCCGCCTACGTGAGTTGCTATTTCGGTATTTAGCCCAAGACCGATTTGGTATATAATGTAAAACAATCAAAAACAAGACAGAACTATGAAAAAGACTTTTTCACTCATTATGACGATGCTGCTTGCCATGGTGGCGGCATCATGCGGAGGCAACACCTCCACCGACGGACGTGAGGCACAGGAACTTTCCGGTGCAGGTGCAACATTTCCTCTGCCTTTCTATAATGTGGTCTTCGAGCAGTTTTCCCTGCTCAATGGCGATGCCGTGGCATACGGAGGCATAGGTTCGGGTGGCGGTGTGCGCAACCTGCGCGACAAGATCGTTGACTTTGCCGGAAGCGATGCTTTCCTCACGGACAAGGAGATGGCCGATATGCCCGAGGTGCTTCATGTCCCCACCTGTATGGGTGCAGTAGTTCTTGCCTATAATCTTGAGGGAGTAGGCGAACTCAACCTTTCAGGCGAGGTGATTGCCGATATTTTCGCTGGCAATATAAAGATGTGGAACGACGAGCGCCTGGCTGCCCTCAATCCCAATGCACAACTCCCTGCCGAGGCTATCATACCCGTATTCCGTTCAGACGGTTCGGGCACTACCTTCGTCTTCACCGACTATCTTACAAAGGCCAGCGCCATGTGGAAAGAGAAGTTCGGTGCCGGCAAGTCGGTAAACTTCCCCTCAGGGCAGGCTGCAAAGGGCAATCCCGGTGTGGCTGGTGTAATCAAGCAGACGAAGAACTCTATCGGCTATGTAGGGTCGGAGTATGCCTTTGCACAGAAGATAGCATACGCAAAGGTCCAGAACCTGCAGGGCGAGTTTGTAGAGCCTGCATCAACAAGCATCTCGGCAGCCGCTTCCGGAGACATCCCTGCCGACACACGTTGCTCAATCACCAATTCTGATGCGCAGGGTGCTTATCCCATCTCCACGTTCACATGGATGATTGTCTACAAGGAGCAGAACTATTCCGACCGCTCAAGGGAGCAGGCTATTGCCACGCTCGACCTCCTGAAGTACATCCTCTCGGACGAGGCACAGGGCATTACCTCAGAGGTACACTATGCACCGCTTCCACAGAAGGCCAGGGAGCAGAGCATGAAGAACCTGCATACGGTAACTTATGATGGAATGACAATACTGTAACAATCATAAAACTATGAATGACAAACTATACAGAGGTTTCCTTTTTATAGCGGCATTGGTAGTACCTGTAGTGTGCGGGGGCGTGGTTTACGCCCTCGTCACTGATGCTTACGATGCTTTCGAGCATTTCGGGTTCTTCAGGTTCCTCACCTCATCGGAGTGGAACTACACCGAGGGTGCCGAGCAGTATGGTGCATTGCCATTCATCACGGGCACACTGCTCACTACACTCCTGGCCCTCATCTTCTGCATACCCTTTTCACTCCCCGTTGCATTGTTCGTGGGCGAGTACTTCAAGGGTACAAAGGTTGCTGCTGTGCTCAGTACCGTAACCGATTTGCTGGCAGGTATTCCCTCCATCATCTATGGCTTGTGGGGATTCTACACCTTGCGTCCTGTCATTATGGCTCTCAACATTTCGCCACAAGGGTCGGGCATACTCACCGCTTCATTGGTGCTGGCCATCATGATCATCCCCTATGCAGCATCGCTCAGTGCCGAGTTCATAAAGATGGTGCCAAACGACCTGAAGGAGGGTGCATACAGTCTTGGGGCAACGAGAGCCGAGGTTGTACGCAAGGTGGTATTCCCCGTTGCAGGTTCGGGTATCTTCTCCTCGTATGTCCTTGCCATAGGGCGTGCCTTGGGCGAGACGATGACGGTGACCATGCTGATAGGCAATACCAATAATATCCCCAATTCAATAACTTCTACTGGCAATTCGATGGCATCAATCATTGCCAACCAGTTTGGCGAGGCAGATGATTTGCGCCTCTCATCGCTCATTGCCATCGGTTTGATTCTTTTCCTGATAACTGCAGCAATCAACATGGTGGGCAAGATAATGATTAAACGTGCAAGAATATGACTACATTCAAACTTAGAAACCGGTTGGCAAAGGACAAACTTATGCTATGGGGCGTATGCTTTCTTGCCATGCTTACAGCAGTTCCTCTGCTTGCCATTTTGGGAGAGGTGATAATTCGTGGTTACGACCAGTTGTCGTGGTCGTTCTTTACCGAACCTACCCCTACGGCTTATAAGGCCATGAAGGCCATCGAGGCAGGCAGGCCTATTCCCGGTGGCATTGCCAACGGTATCATTGGCACGATGATAATGCTGGGCATGGCCGTTGCCGTTGCCGTTCCAGTTGGCATCTTGTGCGGTGCATTCCTGGCAGAGAACAGCAAGAGCCGCTTCGCTCAGGCAGTAAGTTATCTTACCGACCTTCTGCAGGGCACACCGTCGGTGATTATTGGCATCATCACCTATATCTGGGTCGTAGTACCCATGAAGGGCTATTCGGCCATAGCAGGCAGTGTGGCGCTATGCATTATGATGCTTCCGCTTATCATCCGTTCAACAGAAGAGACTCTGAAAATTCTCCCCTCATCGCTCAGGGAGGCAGGCCTGGCACTGGGTGGCAACAATGCGCGTGTCATGATGAAGGTGCAGTTGCCAGCCGCCTTCGGAGGCATCTTCACCGGTGTGCTGCTTGCCATCTCCAGAGTTATCGGCGAGACGGCACCCCTGATGTTCACCGCCCTTGGCTGCTCGCTTGTGCGCTTCTCTGTTGACAAGCCCATCTCGGCAGTGCCTCTGCTCATTTGGGAATTCTTCAACGACCCCAACCTTCAGGAGTTGATATGGGGTGCATCGCTCTTCCTGCTCTTATTCGTACTTACATTGAATCTAACAGCCAAATACCTTGCAAAGAAATGGAACCAGTAAAACCTATACTTGAATTCAAGAAGACTTGCGTGTCATACACCAAGCAGACAATGGCGGTAAAGTATGTGTCGGCCGCTATCGAAAGAAACACCATCACCGCCATCATGGGACCTTCGGGGTGCGGAAAGTCAACCCTGTTGCGTGCGGTAAACCTTATGCACAACCTTTATGCCAACATACGTGTCGACGGGGAAATACTGCTGAACGGGGAAAACATCCTCTCCATGGAACCCATTGACGTGCGTCGCAGGGTGGGCATGGTCTTCCAGCGCCCTGCTCCCTTTCCCACAATGAGCATCTACGACAATGTACTCTCGGGGTATGCGCTCAATGGCATCCGTCTGTCCAAGGCAGAAAAGGATGCCACGGTGGAGCGGTGCCTGAAAAGTGTGGCCCTGTGGGACGAGGTGAAGGATGTGCTTAACAAGAAAGGCACCTTCCTGTCGGGTGGTCAGCAGCAGCGTCTGTGCATTGCCCGTGCCTTGGCGATGAAGCCCGATGTACTGCTGATGGACGAGCCTACATCGGCTCTTGACCCCATAGCCACCAAGCACATCGAGGAACTGCTCCTGGAACTTCAGAAAGAGGTGACCATACTTATCGTTACCCACAACATGGGGCAGGCAATGCGCATCTCGTCAAAATCCATGTTCATGTACCTTGGCGAACTGGTAGAATACGGCGATACCGCCACCATGTTCTCCACTCCTGTGGACGAGCGCACCAAGGCTTATCTCACAGGAAAGATGGGATGAAGCCTGCCGTACAATAGCAAAAGCCTACCCCACACGACTGGGATAGGCTTTGCTATTGTAATTGACTGCGCTTTTCTTTTTTACACCTTCTCTGCCTTTGTTGCCTGAACGACGTTGAGGATGTAGTCGCCCAGTTTCTCGCACTCGGAGATGAAGTCGATGTAGAACACGCCCAGCTGATAGCTGTAGAGCTTGTTGTCCACATCCTGAAGGTTGCGGTTCTTCAGTTGTCTGCGATAATTGTTGATCTCGTTCTCCAGGTTGTAAGAGGTGTTGTAGTCGACATGGTTGCCAGAGAGGATAGCCTCTACGATGCTGGCCATGTGCAGCATTGCCTTACTAACCATATCCAGCATATTGTGCATGTTGGAGAGCTGCAGTTCGGTGAACTGGTCGGTGCAGTTCTGGCGGTGGCGGTTGAGTGTGCGTGCCAGATTGTAGCAAGAGTCGCCAATGCTCTCCAGTTCTGTGATCTGGCGCAGCATACGCATAACCTCCATCTTGGACTCTATGCTCAGGCGGCCTTCGCTCACCTTGTGCAGATAGTTGGCAATCTCCACCTCCATGTTGTCGGTGATGTTCTCGTACTTCTCTATGCGAGAGAATATCTTGTTGAAATCATCGTCCTTCTCTGCCTTCATCAGGTCGTTAACGAAGCCTACCATGCGGTTGCAGCGCTCGGCATAGCTGTTGATCTCCTTCTGTGCCTCCATGATGCTAAGTTCAGCAGTAGAGAGCATACCTGCAGAGATGTACTGCAGGCGGTATTCCTCCTCTGCCTCCTTTTGGGGAACGAGCAGGCAAACCAGCTTCTCGATCTGTGCCACGAAACCTATCAGGATGCAGGTGTTGATGAGGTTGAACAGGGTGTGGAAGGTGGAAAGTTTCCATGTGGTATCGTCATCGGCACGGCCCAGCAACTCTGTGGTAATATAGGTGACACCGTCGCATGCATAGGTGAAGACGGGCAGTACCAGCAGTACACCAATCACATTGAACAGCAGGTGCGCCATGGCAGCACGACGTGCCTGTGTGTTGGCGGCAAGCGAAGCCATGAAGGCGGTGATGGTGGTACCGATGTTCTGACCCATTGCCAAGGCTGCTGCCTGTACGAAACCGAACCCGGGGATGTCCATGGCCAGCAGCATCAGGGTAATAGCCATTGCTGCAGAAGATGACTGCACCACCATGGTGATGATAGCACCAAGGATAACGAACAGAACCGTGCCGAAGAAAGAGTCGCAGGGGATGTATGTTACCAGACTGCTGACGATGGTGTCCACGTGCATGCCCTCGGCATTTACCTTCAGGTATTCAAGACCCAGGAACAGCAGCGAGAAACCGAAGATGAACTCGCCCAGGTTCTTTCTGTTGCCCTTGCTGGAGAAAATCAGCGGCATGCCCACGGCAAGCAGAGGAATGGCAAAGGCGGCAATGTCCACTTTAAAGCCTACTGCCGTGATGATCCATGCGGTGACGGTGGTACCGATGTTGGCACCCATGATGACACCGATAGCCTCGGAGAGGGTCATGAGACCTGCATTTACGAAGCTCACCACCATAACGGTAGTAGCGGAGGACGACTGGATGAGGGCTGTGAGCGTGACACCAGTGAGCACACCCATGAACCTGTTCTTGGTCATCCATGCCAGAATACTGCGCAGACGTTCGCCTGCAAACTTCTCCAGGCCCTCGCTCATTATCTTCATACCGAAGAGGAAGAGGCCGAGCGAACCCAGAAGCGCGAAGATGTTAATGATAGTTTCCATATCTTTTTTAACTTAATCCATGCAAATATAGTGAATATTTCTTAAAATATTATAGGGTATAGAACTAAAAGTTTGAATATTCAGTTTATCCGACATTTAGATTTAGGTATTAAGATTGAATTTCTCTCATCAAAAAGTCCTGCAGTATCTGTTTGTCTGGCAATGAAAGCATGTAGGTTGCGAAATGATTTGTTCTGCAGGGGTAATGAATTGGTGCGACGCTGTCGAACTTTTTCCTACCAGATATAGTTTGATGTGCGGATACGTCTTTTCAACGTTATGAGGAATAATATCTGTTTTCTTTTCGTCTCTTACTTTATATAATTATCCTGACTCCTGCACACCTGAGAAGAGTATTGGATGCCGTTTTCTACGAGTTGCTGCCATTGGGTGTGCTCCATCTTGGGGAGGTCTGCCTTGCAGACGGACAGGCGGTGCATGGCACAGAGGAAACCTGCATTGAAACTGTCGCCGGCACCAACGGTGCTGACAATTTCTTCGGCAGGAATCTGGGGGACGATAAAGTCGTAAGTCCCCGTTGGAGTACATATAAATATATGTCCGGCACCTGCCGTGCAGATGAATATGGGACAGAAGGGAGAGATATGCTTGCGGTATATCTCCTCGGGGTTGCGCGTGCCGAAAAGGATGTCAAAGTCGTCGGCACTGCCTCTGACAATGGAACTGAGCCGGCAGTTCTCCTGTATCACGGGCAAGAGTTCCTGTTTCTGGTGGCTGTGCGAGCGGCGGAAGTTGATGTCGTAGTATATCACCGTGCCGGCATCGTGGGCGGTTTGCAGAATGTCCTTCACTTGCGGACGCAAGCCAGGGCAGATGGAATAGTAGGAACCGAAGAGGAAATAGTCCTTCCCGGTAAACTCAGGCATACTGTAATCCGTAGCGGCAAGAGGTTCTTCCTTGTAGAAGGTATAGTCGGCATCGCCATTGCTGTCCAGATATGCCAGGGACAGTGCTGCACGCTCGTTGTCGCGAATCTGGAAATACTCGGTGGATATGCCGTTGCGGTGCATGAACTCTACAATCTGATGCCCCACCCTGTTGTTGCCGGTATATCCCATGAACTTGCACGGCACACCGCTTCTGCCCACAGACACCATACTGTTGAAAGTACTGCCACCCGGCACTGCGGCAAAGGGGACGTATTCGCCCTTGCCAGTATTCTTTTCGTGGAAGAGAATGTCCATTACGGTCTCTCCAAGCCCTATAATTCTTGCACTCATAATATATTGAACGGAAAGGGAGGACCCCAGCGGACCGCGGACCCTCCCCCCTGCCCCTCCACAAGGGAGGGGAGTATAATCTACTGTTTGATGTGTGCTTTAGTCAGTTGTAACTACTCCCTCCCCTTGTGGGAGGGTTGGGGAGGGGTCCTCCCGTTTTACATAGTTTTTTACTCTGCTATAATGCTGAACTCGGCGCCGCTGGCAAAGTCCTGACCGTTCTGGCTGGACAGAGCGCGGAAGCGGAAGTAGCGTGCCTTGACGGGAGCCTTGAGCATAACCTTCTTCTCCTTCTGGTTGTTCTCGAAGGTACCCTTCATGATGGGCTCGCCCCAGTTCTTGCCATCAGTGCTAACGAGGATCTCGTAGTCCTTGATGTTGCCGTTGGGACCGTCTTGACGGGGCAGGTAGATGAAGCCCTTGATGTTCTTCACATCGCCAGCGTCGAAGTCAACCCAGTGAGGATACTTGGCCACGGTAACGCTGTACATGGTATGCCAGATGCTGTTGATATCACCGTCGGTCAGATGAGAAGCATTGCCCTCGCCAGCTTCCTCGCTGCTGGTGAATACCACCTCGGTGTTGATCTTCTCTATCTTGGCATAGGTCATGGTTACCTGCAGTTCGGGGTTCTCCTTGTAGAAGGCAGTGATAGTGCCACCGTCGCGGAATGCGATAGGACCGGTGTACTCCTTGGCCTTCTTGTCCTTGTTTGCCTTATACATAATGGTAGCACCCTCGATACCGCTCTCGATGGTAACGTCGCCGTTCTTCTGCTGCATCATGAGCAGAGGCTTCTGGCTGGCTGTGCTAACCTCTACACCACCCTTGGCGCCAACGGGACGGATGATGAAGCCCATGCGTGTGGGAACACCGAAGGCACGGTCGTGAGGCAGAGGACCGCCCTGGCCGCAAGAGTTACCGCCCAGACCTGTTACCATAGCATCGATGGTCAGGTAGTTGATGTCGCTCTTGGGCAACTTATGGGGATGAGTAGCCATGGTCATGTCCATAGCGTTGTGGTTCAGGGCAGAAACGGCATAAGGCTTCTCGTTCACTACGAGGATACCCTTGCCCTTGGCGTTGCTGAGAGATGTCCAGCGAGTCTCCTCGTGGTTGCCCATCTGCATGGGCTTGGGCCAGTTGGTGAACTGCTCGGCAACGGTAGAAGAGTACTGCTGTATGAACTGGCCAGTCTTGCGGTCGTTGTAGTTGTCGATAGGACCACGGCCATAGTATGCAAAGCGGTCGTACTGTGCAGGAACGCCAATCTCGTAACCCAGACGTGCCAATACTACGGCGGGGTTGTTAGATGTGATGGCTGCCTGAAGTTCGATAGAGCCGTCGGGATAGATTGTCCAGATCTGGTTGGTGGTGAACTTGAAGTCGTCAGGACCGAAGGGACGGTCGGTGTTCTCCTCCAGAGTGTGGATACCGCTATCGTAACGTCCGTTCTTGCTCTGCAGACGTGCAGAGTTGGGAGCCTGGGAAATGACGGTGAAGGTGATCTTCACGTTGCCGTTCTTCTCCTTGATGACCTGTGCATTCTCGGCACGGTGCTTCAGGTTGTGCAAACCGTTGGCAAACCAGGGCTGGTAGCACCAGTTGTCGTTGCTCACGAAGGCACGGAAGGCATTCAGGCGGGGACCATAGCCGGGAACGATAACGCTCTCATTGCCGTAAACCAACTTGTGGATAGTACCCTGCTGCATGTCGAACTGAACCTCGAAACCTTCACCCTTGACGGTCTGGAACGCCTTGTCGGCATCGTCGGAAACAACGGGCTTGCTGGCATTGTCGGCAACCTGGCTGATGGCAGGTGCTGCCACAGAGGGACTTGCCACGAGCAGCTGCTCCTCGAACTGGGGATAGCCCTGCTTTGCCCAAGGCATATCCTGGCCAAGGAGGAACTGTACCTTCACGAATACCTCGTCCTTGGGATTCAGAGAAGCGAAGTTGTAGGGCAGAGTGTAAACTGCCTTCTGGCGGGGCTGGAGAGCCATGCGGGGACCCTGTACGGGCTGGTTCTGCTGTACGCACTTGCCGTTAACCCAGAGTGACCATACGATTACATAGTCGTTGAGGGGAGTGTAGTAGTTCTTGTTGAAGATCTCCACCTTGCCATGCTTGGCATCGAGCATCTTCACGCCAACATACTGGTAAACCTTCTTCACCTCGTAGTACTGAGGCTTGGGCTCGCGGTCGCCGAAGATGATACCGTTCATCACGAACTGGCCATCGTTGGGAGTATCGCCGAAGTTGCCACCGTATGCCAGATAGCGGGTGCCGTCCTTCTCGTAGTTGTACATTGACTGGTCAACCCAGTCCCAGATGGCACCACCGCAGAAGAAGTTGGTGCTCTCCATAGCATCCCAGTAGTCGATGAGGTTGCCCACGGCATTGCCCATGGAGTGTGCATACTCGGAGATATGGAAGGGATACTTGATATTGTACTTGCCGGTAACGGCACCGCGTGTCCAGCCGATAGAGGGATACTGGTTAGAACCCATATCCACGATGTCGTTGTTGCGCTCGTACTGTATGGGGCGTGTAGCGTCGAATGCCTTCAGTGCATCGTAGGCAGCCACGAAGTTATTACCAGGACCTGCCTCGTTACCCAAAGACCAGATTACGATACAAGCGTTGTTCACGTTGGCATGAGCCATTTCCATTACACGTGCCACGTGAGCCTTCTTCCACTCCACGGGGTGAGAGATAGAGGCTTCGCCATAGTAGTACTCATGGCTCTCGATGTTGGCCTCATCCTCCAGGTAGATACCGTACTTGTCGCAGAGGAAGTACCAGTAGGGATCGCAGGGATAGTGAGAGTTGCGCACGTGGTTGATGTTGGCACGCTTCATCAGCATAACCTCCTCGTGCTGCATCTCGCGGGTGATGGCATGGCCAACGGCAGGATGGCTCTCGTGGCGGTTAACACCCTTCAGTTTCACGGTCTTGCCGTTGATGTAGTAGTAGCGGCCAGCCAAACCGAACTCGTCCTTGTCGGCAGGAGTGTCCTTGATCTCTACCTCGCGGAAACCAACGATGGTGGAAACGGTCTCCAGCACACGGCCCTTCTTGTCCAGCAACTCACCTACGAGAGTGTAGCGGTAGGGAGCCTCGGCTGTCCACTTGTTGGGAGAAATCATGTTCAGGGTTGCCTTTACGGTAGCCTTGCCGGTGAGCTTGTTCAAGGTGAAAGGAGCGCTGTATGCGATAACGTCTGTAGCCTTGTTGTCGTCGTTGTACAACTCATGAGCATACAGAGTGTAGCGCATCTTCAGGTCCTTGACATTCTTCTTGGAGGTGTTCAGCAGGTCGGCGCTGATGTTCAGCACACCGTTCTGGTAGTTCTCGTCCAGGTCGGGCTTAACCACGAGGTCACGCACGCGAACGGCGGGACGGCTCTGGATGGCCACGGTGCGGAAGATACCGGGCAGACGGAACATGTCCTGAGCCTCCAGGAAAGAACCGTCGCTTGAACGGTAAACCTCTACGGCTACGGTGTTCTCGCCCTCCTCGTTCAGGTAGGGAGTGATATTGAACTCGGCAGCATTGCGTGAGTTCTTTGAGAAGCCCACATACTTGCCATTGATCCAAAGGTAGAAGAAAGAGTCCACACCATCAAAGGTGATGAACACCTCGCGGCCCTTCCAATCGGCAGGTACGCTGAAGGTACGCAGGTAAGAACCCACCTCGTTGCGGTGCTTGTAGGTTGTCCAGTGTGTGGGAGGAGTGCGCATAACGCCACCCTTCCAGTCGCCAACGGCCACACGGTGCTGGAAGATAACGGGCTGGTTCACATAGATGGGAGTGCCATACTTCTGTGTGCCGTCCTTCTGCAGGCCCACGATATTCCATGAAGAGGGAACGGGGATGTTGTCCCAGGCAGAGGCATCAAAGCCAACCTCGTGGAACTTGGCAGGACGCTCGTCGGGATTGGGAGCCCAGTGGAACTTCCAAGTGCCGTTCAGCGATTGCCAATACTTACTGTTCTCGGGCAGAACCTTACGTGCCTTCTCTACGTTCTCGAACGAGAAGAACCATGCATGAGGCTGCTCCTTGTTGAGGGCGAGTTCCTCTACGGATTCCCATTCCTTGCCTGTTGGCGCGGTTTCGTTACCGTACTTGAAGCCCTCCAGATTGTCGGCACATGCCATACCGGCGATACCGGCCAACATGGTGCACACTGTCAGAAACTTTTTCATCATATTAAAATAATTGGTTTTAGGTATATACGTTTGGTGCAAAGATAGCAATAATATTCCGAATTCTATAGTTCGCCGGCAATTATTTCATACAGAGCCGCTGAAATCTTCTTCCGTATGCGCTCCTTCCTCTTGCGTATGGTGGCGCTGGTGGTGTGCCCAAGGTGCGAAATGAGCGTATTGGAGCATCCGAGATGCATGCACAGGAGGCAGATGAGTTCCTGCTCATTGAGGTCGCTTTCTGCAAGCAGACCATGGCATGCCTCGGCAAAGCATTCCAGCAAGGTACGCTCTATGTTCCTCCTTGTCTCGGAATTTATTGCAGGCAGTTCCCTTTCATTCATCTTCATGGCATTGATGTCGTGGCAAACGGATGTCGTGGCAAACGCCTGGCACCCTTTTGCCAAAGCCATCTTCAAGGTTTCTGTATCAATAACAGTAGCAGAAGTGGGCATAGCACTATCTGCCGACCCTACAATATCGGTGAAAGCATTGTTTTTCTTACGTTTGAGATAAAATACGCAGGCACACGCCAGACACAGTACCGCCAGGCATCCTGCAAGAGCCACCCACACGGACATGCCGTCTCCATCATCCTTGGTCGAGGTAAGGATGTCGGTTTCCAACTGGCTTTTCAGTTCCTCCATGCTCATGGGTTCAAAGGCGCGGCTATCACGTATGTGCATGTGCAGAGTCTTATGCCTGTGTGCGGAGTCGGGCATTTCGCGACTCTCGTATATGTTCCATAACACATGATGGCAAATGTACTCTATCCTGTCCTGTGGTGTATGCGGAGCCTCCAGTGCCTTGTAGGCATAGTGTATGGCAGAGTCATGTGCCCCGAAGTGCCACAGGTCGTCGGCCTTGTATGCCAGACAGGTGGGGTAACTCTCATGCTCGGGACCTACGATTTCCAGATACTGGTTGAGGTATTGCAGAGACATGTCGTAGTCGTGCCTTATGTAGGCGGAAATCCAGCGCAGGGTGAACAGGGCATCGGCACGCAAGGTGTCGTTGGCATCACTGCGCACAACGATGTTGGCAAAATGCAGTGCCGCCTTGTCATACATGGCATTGCGCTCTTCGGGCTTCTCTATGCTCGTCTTGTTGGCTTGCCACAGATAATCGTGCGCCAGGCGTTGTTCCTGCTCGGGCGTGTGCGAACCCTGGCAACATACAATGGAAACAAACAGTACGAAGGAAAGCAAAAGATTAGTCAAGTTCTTCATGGTGTTGCGGTTGTTTGGATGCAAAGATAGGCAAATTGTAGCAAACACCCCTTCTCCTTAGCGTGAAAAACGTGTGACAATAATGTGACAAGCGTGACAAGACACGCGTAGCCCCGACCTGCATACAAGTCGGGGCTACGGATGCAACTAAATATAGTTGTTTTTATTTCTCTATCACAGTACCCATGCTGGCCTGTATGTCCATGAAATGGGTGATGACAACACGCTTCACGCCCGAGGAAATGCTGTCGAAAGCATTGTCCAGCTTGGGTATCATGCCTCCGGAGACAATGCCGTCGGCCTTCAGTTGGGCATAGGACTCGGTATTTATAGTGGGAATAACGCTGTCATCGTCGTCGGCATCGGCCATCACGCCGGGTTTCTCGAAGCAGTAGGTCAGCGTAACCTCAAACTCCTCTGTCAAAGCCTTTGCCACGGTAGCAGCCATGGTGTCGGCATTGGTATTGAGGATATTGCCCTTTCCATCGTGGGTGAGGGGTGCCACTACGGGCACAACGGCCTCCACTCCCTCCTGGGGTTTGATGAGGGCAGCCAAACGCCTGCCGTTAGCAAAGTCCACATCACCAACAAAGCCGAAGTCTACCAACTGCTGACTTCCGTCATCCATAGTCACCATCTTAGGCTCGCGCTTGTGGCTCCGTATGATGTCCATGTCGGCACCAGTCAGACCTACGGCATTGACACCCTGGGCCTGCAGGGAGGCAACGATGCGCTTGTTTACAAGACCGCCGTATACCATGGTAACCACCTGAAGCATGTCCTCGTCGGTAATGCGGCGGCCACCTACCATATGGCTTTCTATACCCAGTTGTGCTGCTATCCTGGTGGCAGAACGTCCACCGCCGTGTACCAGCACCTTGTAGCCGGGCATAGTGGCAAACTGGTTTATCAGTTCCTTCAGCGATGCCTCGTTCTCCACTACGGCTCCGCCCACCTTTATCACATTTATCTTATCCATCCCGTCCTGTCTCCTATTCCAGATAAGTGTAGCCATAGAGTCCGGCACGGTAGTTACTGATGAACTCCTTGCCCTCTGTCTCTGTAATCTTGCCGTCCTTTATTGCCTTGCTAACCCAAATCTCCAGGCGGCGCACCAGTTTCTTCGGCTCGTACTGTACGTACTCAAGCACATCCGCCACGGTCTCGCCGTCGATAATCTGCTCTATCTCGTAACCGCCATCACTGTTTATGGAGATATGCACGGCATTGGTATCGCCGAAGAGGTTGTGCATGTTACCTAAGATTTCCTGATATGCACCTACGAGGAACACACCGATGTAGTAATGGTCGCCATGCTTTATGGGGTGAAGAGGCAGGTAGCTTGTCTGCTGTGTGCCATTGACATAGGCAGAAATCTTACCGTCCGAGTCGCAGGTAATATCCTGCAATGTTGCCGAACGTGTGGGGCGTTCCTCCAGTCGGGCAATAGGCATGATGGGGAACAGTTGGTCGATACCCCATGAGTCGGGCAGGCTCTGGAACAGGGAGAAGTTGCAGAAGTACTTGTCGGCCATCTGCTTGTCCAGGGTGCGCAATTCGTCGGGGACATGCTTCTGATGATGTGCCAGTTCTGCCACCTCATGACTGATAGCCCAGTACAGACTCTCTATCTGTGCACGGGTCTTCAGATCGATGATGCCATGGCGGAACAGGTCGAGCGCCTCCTCACGGATATCCTCGGCATCGTGCCAGTCCTCAAGCATGGAACGGTTAGACAGTTTGTCCCAAATATCGGTGAGGTCGTGTACCAGTTTGTGGTCTTCTGCCGTGGGCTGGAAGTCCTCGGGCATCTGAGGTGCCGTCACACTTTCCATTACATCCAGAATCAGCACAGAGTGATGTGCCGTAAGGCTACGGCCACCCTCGGTGATGAGGTTGGGATGAGGGATATTGTTCTTGTTTGCAGCCTCCACAAAGGTGTAGACACAGTCATTGACATACTCCTGAATGCTATAGTTGACTGAACTTTCCGAGTTGCTGCTTCGTGTACCGTCGTAGTCAACGCCAAGACCACCGCCACAATCGACAAACTTGATATTGTAACCCATGGCATGAAGCTGTACATAGAACTGTGCTGCCTCCTTCAGTGCTGTGGATATACGGCGTATCTTTGTTATCTGGCTGCCGATGTGGAAGTGGATGAATGTCAGGCAATCCTTCAGATTCATTTCCTCCAAAGTCTGCAGGGCTGTTAGCAGTTCGGAACTGTTCAGACCGAACTTGCTTGCATCGCCACCGCTCTCCTGCCACTTGCCGCTACCGCTTGAGGCCAACTTGATACGTATGCCAAGATTGGGACGTACACCGAGCTTGGCTGCTGTGTCGGCAATGATTTTCAGTTCGGGCAACTTCTCCACCACCAGGAACACGCGCTTTCCCATCTTCTGTGCCAGCAGAGCCAACTCAATGAAGTTCTGGTCCTTGTGGCCATTACAGATTATCAAAGATTCTGTATCCATGTGGGTTGCCAGCACGGCATGAAGTTCGGGCTTACTGCCAGCCTCCAAACCGAGGTTGTATCTCTTGCCATGGCTGATAATCTCCTCAACCACGGGACGCATCTGGTTCACCTTAATGGGGAAAATGATGAAGTGCTCTCCCTGATAGTTGTACTCCTTGCCGGCTGTGCGGAAACAGGCATCGGTCTTCTGGATACGGCTGTCCAGGATATCAGGGAAGCGCAGAAGCATAGGTGCTGCAACATGCTTGGTGGCAAGGCGGTCCACCACCTCCTTCAGGTCTATGCGTGCTCCGTTCTTCTTGGGCTCCACATAGACATGTCCCTTATCGTTGATACCAAAGAAATTTACACCCCATCCCTTGATGTTGTAAAGCTCTTCCGAGTCCTCAATACGCCACTTTTTCATTAATATGACAGGATTATTGCCAAAGGCAGTTGTTGTAATGGTTAGACTGTATAATAATAAAATGATAAATTTGCTTGTCCGTCGGGCTAAATGCCGGTTGCCTCCCTCAGGAGCCTGACGCTTTCCGCCACCTTCTCCCTGGAATTCAGCAGGTCTACGTTGAAGATGTGCTTGGCCTTCATATAGTAAGGCTCGCGCTGGTCAAGCATGCCCTGGATATAGGCGGCAAGTTCCTCGTCGGTCTTGCCCTGGATGAGGGGGCGTACCACCTTGCCCATCTTCAGGTGGGCTGCCAGCACTTCTGCCGATGCCTTCAGGTATACGGTTTCGCAGAGCGAGTTCATGTAGTCCATGTTGTCGTAGAAGCATGGCGTGCCGCCTCCGCATGATATGATGACGTTCTCGAACTCTGCCACCTCGTGGAGCATATTGCGCTCCATCTCGCGGAAACCCTCCTCGCCACGTTCCTCGAAGATTTGTGCCACGCTGCGGTGGAAACGCATCTCTATGTACCAGTCCAGGTCGTAGAACTGGAGGCCCATCTCCTTGGCAAGTGCATGACCCACGGTGGTCTTTCCTGCACCCATGTATCCCAACAGGACAATGCTCTTCATATCTGCCTACTTCTTTCTTCTGACAGGCTTGGCTGCCGGTGCCGGTGCATTGTTGATAATCTCCATGCACTCCTCATAGGTCAGCGACTCTGCCCTGTCGTGCATGTTCTTGGGCAGTTTGTAGTTCTGCTTCTTGTAGGAGAGGTATGGACCGTATCTGCCGTTCATCACCTCCAGTTCGGCATCCTCCTCGAAGGTCTTCAGGTGCTTGCGTGCCTCATCCAGACGGTATTGCAGGATTATCTGCACGGCCTGCTCCAGAGTGATGCTCAGGGGATCGGTGCCCTTGGGTATGGATATGTAGGACTTGCCGATATTGATGTAGGGACCGAACTTGCCAGCGCCTATCTTCACGAGACAATCGTCGTATTCGCCCAGTTCGCGAGGCAAGCGGAAGAGTTCCAAAGCCTGCTCCAGGGTGATTGTCTCCATGCTCTGCTCCTTCTTCAACTGGGCAAAGCGAGGCTTTTCCGCACTGTCCGTGCTGCCTATCTGCACCACAGGGCCAAAGCGGCCAATCTTCACCATCACGGGTTCTCCGCTCGTGGGGTCGGTGCCCAGGATGCGCTCGCCTACCCTGCGCTCGCTACGGCTGTTCATGCTCTGTTCCACCTTGGGTTCGAAGTCCTCGTAGAACTTGCGTATCACCTGTGTCCACTCGGCCTTGCCCTCGGCAATGTCATCGAACTCCTTCTCCACCTCGGCGGTGAAGTTGTAGTCCATAATCTCGGGGAAACTGACCTGCAAGAAGTCGTTCACCACAATGCCTGTGTCGGTGGGCAGGAGCTTACCCCTCTCTGCACCGATGGTTATTTCCTTTTCCGTCTCGGTGATGTTGCCGCCGTTCAGTGTTATGGTAGTGTAGGGAACTGTTTCGCCCTGCTTGTCACCCTTCTGGACATATTCGCGGTCCTGTATGGTGGTGATGGTGGTTGCATATGTGGAAGGACGGCCTATGCCCAGTTCCTCCAGTTTCTTAACCAAAGAAGCCTCGTTGTATCTGGGTGGACGCTGGCTGAAGCGCTGTGTGGCAAGGATTTCGTTGCCAGCAAGCATCTGTCCGTCTGTCAAGGTTGGCAACAGGTTCTCGCCTGCCTCGTTCTCCTCGTCTTCAGCAGAAAGGTTCTGTGCCTGATATACTTTCAGGAAACCGTCAAATGTAATCACTTCGCCCGATGCCACAAACTGGCAGTCGTCCACTCCGCTGATGGAGATGACGGCCTGCGTGCGCTCTATCTGTGCATCTGCCATCTGGCATGCTATGGTGCGCTTCCATATCAGTTCGTACAGCCTCTTTTCCTGTGCCGAACCCTGTATCTCGGTCTTGTCCATGTAGGTGGGGCGGATGGCCTCGTGTGCCTCCTGTGCCCCCTTGCTGCTGGTATGGTACTGGCGTGTCTGCGCATACTCCTTGCCCATGGTTTCGGTGATGTGCTTCTTGCTGGCTGCCAGACAGAGTTTGGACAGGTTCACGCTGTCGGTACGCATGTAGGTGATCATACCGCTTTCATACAGGCGCTGGGCTATCATCATGGTCTGCGCCACGCTAAGTCCCAGGCGATGTGCGGCCTCCTGCTGCAGAGTGGAGGTGGTAAAGGGAGGCGCCGGAGTTCTTTTGGCCGGTTTTTTCGTCACTTCCTGTATGGTATATGTAGCACCCTTGCAAAGTTCCAGGAAAGCGAGTGCCTCTTCCTTGGTTTGGAAACGGCGCGACAGTTCTGCCTTCACCTCCTCACCCTTCTCTGTCTGGAACAAGGCGGTAACACGATATGATGCCTCACTCTGGAAAGCGGCCACCTCTCTCTCGCGCTCTACTATCAGGCGAACAGCCACACTCTGCACGCGGCCTGCAGAAAGTGCAGGCTTCACCTTGCGCCACAGGACGGGACTCAACTTAAAACCCACGATGCGGTCCAGCAGACGGCGTGCCTGCTGTGCATTAACCAGATTCTCGTCTATAGTGCGAGGATTCTCTATTGCCTCCAGAATGGCATTCTTTGTAATCTCGTGGAACACGATACGCTTTGTGCGTGTGGGATCCAGTTCCAGTACCTGCTGAAGGTGCCAAGAGATGGCTTCTCCTTCGCGGTCCTCATCGGAAGCCAACCATACGGTCTCCGATTCGGTTGCCATTTTCTTCAGTGTCTGTACTATCTTCTGCTTGTCGGCAGGTATTTCGTACTGGGGAGCAAAGGTATTTGTGTCTATGCTGAAGTTCTTCTTCTTCAAATCACGGATGTGCCCGTAGGAGGACTGTACCTTGTATTCCTCTCCAAGAAACTTTTCTATAGTCTTTGCCTTGGCAGGGCTCTCCACAATTACAAGATTCTTGTTCATTATACGATGATTTTTACGATGCTGAGCGCAAAGATAAGTTATTTTTCCCACAAATACCTTATACAATTATTAAAAAAGTTCCGTCAGATTTTGCACTTTCTTTCCTTTTATATACCTTTGTCTATGACAAAAGGGATTTTAGTTTTTCAACAAAATAACTCTTATACCTATGACAAACGCTTTCTATGAATGGTACAATGCCCTGCCCTCCCCCCTTCAGGTGTACTGGGTGATTGCATTGGTTACCTCGCTGGTCTTCCTGATCCAGATGGTGCTCACCTTTATAGGCATCGGCGATGCTGATACCGACGTTGACTTTGGGGGCGATGCAGACTTCGGCGGAGATGCCGGCTTTTCCGATGGCGACACCCTGGACACTGGCGGTGCCATGCAGTTGTTTACCATCCGCAACTTCATCAACTTCCTGCTTGGTCTCGGTTGGGGCGGTGTGTGCCTTTACTCGGTCATTCCCAATACCATAGTCCTGTCACTCGTAGCCATTCTGGTGGGTGTGCTCTTTGTGTATATATTCCTTATTATATATAGGCAGTTGCGCAAACTGGAAAGAAACGGCGCATACCATATTGATGACTGCGTAGGTCAGACCGTGGACGTGTACCTCACCGTACCATCCAACCGCTCTGGCATGGGCAAGGTGCAGATCAGTTTCTCTGGCTCTGTGCAGGAACTGAGTGCCCTGACAGACTCCGACACTCCTCTGCGCTCCGGTTCCAAGGTGCGTGTTACTGAGGTAATCGACGGCACAACCGTGCTCGTGGAAAAACTGTAGGAAACGGAAATGTGAACCAAAGGTCGACGCCCGAAGGGGCTGAAGTCAATGGAAAAAGGAGAAAGAAAAAAGGAGAAAGGAGAAAGGAGAGATGAGAAAGAAGAAAGGAGAAGACGTAAAAAAGAAAACTCCGCTAACCGCTCATCCGTTAATCGTTATTCGCAAGCTCATCAAGCTACGCAAGTCAACGTTCAACCTTCATCTGCTCCTCCCCCTATAGGGGGATTGAGGGGGTCCTAACATTAATACTCTAACCTAAAACAATATCCATTATGATTGATCCTATTTATTTGATTATCGTAGGCGTAGTGGTGTTCGTAATGCTTGTTATGGCTATACTGAACCGCTATCGTCGTTGTCCCTCGGACAAGATCCTTGTTGTCTATGGTACCACTGGCGACCGTGGTTCTGCCAAGTGCGTTCATGGTGGCGGTACTTTCGTATGGCCTGTGATCCAGGACTATGCCTACCTGTCACTGACCCCCATCGGCATTGATGCAAACCTCACCAATGCCTTGTCTCGCCAGAACATCCGCGTGGACGTTCCCTGCCGTTTCACCGTGGGTATCAGCACCGAGCCCGACTCCATGCTGGCTGCTGCCGAGCGCCTGCTGGGTCTTCAGTCCTCACAGATTCAGGAAATGGCACGTGATATCCTGTTCGGTCAGTTGCGTCTGGTTATCGCCACCATGAGCATCGAGGAACTGAACTCCGACCGTGACAAGTTCCTGGAGGCCATCACCGCCAACGTAGAGGTTGAATTGAAGAAGATTGGTCTTCGCCTCATCAACGTGAACGTGACCGACATCAAGGACGAGAGCGGTTACATCGAGGCTCTCGGTCAGGAGGCTGCCGCCAAGGCTATCAACGAGGCTAAGGTTCGTGTTGCCGAGCAGGAGAAGGTGGGCGAAATCGGCCGTGCCGAGGCTGTCCGCGAAACCCGTATCCGTACCGCCGAGGCAAATGCACAGGCCGTACAGGGTGAGAATGAGGCAAAGATTACCATTGCCAACTCTGATGCCAACCGTCGTGAGCGCGAGGCTGAGGCTCAGCGCAAGGCCATCGCTGCCGAGAAGGTTGCCCAAGCTCAGGCTCTGGAAGAGGCTTATGCCGCAGAGCAGAAGGCCGAGGACGCTCGTGCCGACCGCGACCGTGCCAGCCAGAACGCCAACGTCATCGTGGCTCAGGAGATCGAGAAGCGCCGTCTGGTTATTGCCGCAGAGGCAGAGGCAGAGCAGAAGCGCGTTAATGCCAAGGGTGAGGCTGATGCCATCTACGCCAAGATGGAGGCAGAGGCAAAGGGTCTGTACGAGATCCTCACCAAGCAGGCCGAGGGTTACGACCGCATGATCAAGGCTGCCGGAGGCGATGCTACCAAGGCATACACACTGCTCCTGCTGGAGAAGTTGCCCGAACTCGTCAAGACTCAGGTGGATGCCATCAAGGGTATCAATATCGACAAGGTTACTGTTTGGGACGGTGGTGCAGGCAATGCCAACGGCCAAACCTCTACCGCCAATTTCCTTTCTGGTCTCATGAAGTCCGTTCCTCCTCTGAACGACCTGTTCGACCAGGCTGGCATGGCTCTTCCCGAGTACCTTGCCAAGAAGAAGGACGAAAAGGCAGCAGAACCAGCAGAAAAGTAACTGCCGCTAAAGCAAATACATAACTATACAGGCATCCTTGTCCTCGCAAAGACAAGGATGCCCTTTTGTATGCTCAGCACTATCTACTACAAAAACATTGTCCTTTAAACACTTTTTTCGCCATTTGTTTGGAGGTTCCGAAAAAATGCCATACCTTTGCACTCGCAAATAAGCCCAGATGGCGGAATAGGTAGACGCGTTGGTCTCAAACACCAATACCGCAAGGTGTGCCGGTTCGATCCCGGCTCTGGGTACGAAAAAGGAATCTCAATTGAGATTCCTTTTTTCATTTCACGTTTTTTTATCGCATCGAGCTTTGTTCCCATGTTAAACGCTATACATCACCGCTCACCGTTATCCTCCTCTGCCTTACTGCCTCGAACATAAGTATAGCAGCAGATACGGAAACATTGAGAGAATCTAAAATTCCAAGCATCGGGATACGTATGTGGGCATCGGCGGCCTGGCGCCATTGGTCGGTGAGACCGGTAGCCTCTGTTCCCATAACAATAGCAGTGGGCACGGTCATGTCCGTATCGTAGTAAAGCGACGAATCCTGCAACTGTGCCGTGAGGATGCGTATGCCATTTGACTTGAAATGCAGTATGCACTCCTGGCTGGTACATGCTATTGTAGGTACAGAGAAAATACCGCCCAAAGAGGAACGTATTAGGTTAGGGTTATATAGGTCGGTCAACGGATCGCACACTATCACGGCATCCACGCCAGCGGCATCTGCACTGCGCAGGATGGCACCGAGATTGCCGGGTTTCTCCACACTCTCCAGTACCACGTAGAGCGGCGCATGCCCTTCTGTTGGAGCAGGCAAAGTGTCCAGACCATGTTCCTTCATACGGATGGTAGCCACTACACCTTCCGTGCCGCCACGGTAGGCTATACGGTCATATACATTGGGCGAAACATATATGCACTTGCAAGAAGGCATGGCGGCAAGAAGGTTGTCATACTCCTGCTCTGCCTTCAATATCTCGGTGCAGATAAACAAGGTATCTGCCTGGTATCCCTTGGACAAGCAGTGCATGAGTTCCCTTCTGCCTTCAACGACAAAAAGTCCCTGTTCTCTGCGGCAAGCCGATTTCTGCTGAAGTTGCAACAGAGCCTTTATCTTGGGGTTCTGTGCGCTGGTTATGGTATCCTGTGTCTGCATTATGAGGACAAAAGTAAGCAATTCCTGAAAGCCGTACAAGAAATCTTTGCGTTTTTATGGATAAATGGTTACTTTTGTACTCTGTACATAGTGGGCAGATATGCCCGTGCCTCCACCGAGAGGACTTAATAGTCAACCTATCATGAACAGATTCCTTGTCATTCTCAAGCGCCCTCTTCTGGCCTTGCTTCTTTTCCTGCTGTTCCAGGCAATGGCAGGACTTGTCGTACTGTTCGTTCAGATGTTTAACGGTGGGGGCAACCTGCTGGACAATGTCTCGAACAGAGTGTTTGATGCGCAACTTATAGGCATAGCCACCTTTGCATGCAATGTGCTTATGGCACTCTCTTGCCTGTTTCTTTTCCGCCGAAGCCTTTATCTCAAAAGCAACTTCGTGCCGTCCAGCACTCCGTGGAAACGAAGTCTGACAGCCCTCGGCGGATGCATCCTCGGCGCCATAGCGCTGGATTTGCTTAGCGAACTGCTGGCTCTGCCCAATATCTTAGAGGAACAGATGATAGATATGTGCCGCGAACCATGGGGCATGCTGGCTATTGCCATTGGCGCGCCACTGGGCGAAGAGATCATGTTCCGCTGGGGCATCATGGGGCACATGCTCAGACGTAATAGCAGCGTCCCAACTGCCATCCTCGTAAGTGCTGTACTCTTCGGTCTGATGCACATGAACCCTGCACAGGTATTCTTTGCTACTGCCATGGGCATCATGCTGGGCATACTGTACTGGCGAAGTGGGAATATAATATGGCCCATCATCCTGCATGTCCTCAACAACTCAGTGGCATGCCTGCAAGTCTGGTTGCTTGGCGACAAGGTGAAGGAATACAGCATGGTAGACACCTTCGGAGGCAATGGCATGGCATGGAGCATGGTTGCCATATTGTCCGTCCTGTGCGCCGGCATACTGGCATGGTACGTCATTGGTGGCAGACAGGAACACATGATACAAACAGCAACAAACACTGACAATACATCGCAGGAGACATAGTAACAAATTCCACTTACCCTATGGAAATATCAATAATGACATTCTGCTCGGACGAGGATTTCCGTCAGATAGAAACCTTGATTGGCGTGCTTTCCACCTCGTGCAAGGCCAACAGGGAGATAATAGACGAGGTCATATCCAAGGAGGATTCGCACCTGTTTGTGGCGAGGAATGAAGAAGGAAAAATAGTTGGCATGACCACAGTGTGCTGCTTCACCATCCCCACAGGACGCCATGCCACCATAGAGGACGTAGTGGTCCTGCCCGAATGCCAGGGGACCGGATTGGGACGCAGACTTGTAGAAGAGGCATTGGATTATCTTCGCGGCACGGGACAGCCATATAAGGTAGGACTTACCTCCAAACCTGCCCGTGTGGCAGCCAATGCCCTATATCGCAAGATGGGCTTCAAGCAAAAGGAGACAAACGTCTATACGTTTAACGTGTAGAGTTTAGGGTTTAGAGTTTAGCGACTGGCGCTGATGCGAGGAGTTGATGTGTGAGTATATAAATTACTAAAAGAATAGGAATAAGAGATTCGAATGAAATCATTTGAAGAATTAGGACTGAACGAGAGAATACTGCAAGCCATAGGCGAGCAAGGTTATGAATACCCCATGCCCATTCAGGAGGCGGTGATACCCGTACTCTTAGGCAATGGAGACGAGGACGGATGGCAAGGCGACCTTGTGGCACTGGCACAAACCGGTACCGGCAAGACTGCGGCATACGGTCTGCCCATAGTGCAGCTTACTGAAGGAGCGCCCATGCATCCTGTGTCGCTGATACTGGCTCCCACCCGAGAACTATGCTTGCAAATAGCCGACGACCTGGAGGGATTCTCCAAGCATTCCGAGGGAGTACACATCCTGCCCGTGTATGGAGGTACAAGCATTGAAGCTCAGATACGTGCACTCAAACGAGGGGTAAACATTCTTGTCGCTACTCCCGGCCGCCTCATCGACCTGATGAAGCGTGGTGCTGCCAACCTCTCAACCATTAGCAATGTTGTTCTTGACGAGGCTGACGAGATGCTAACGATGGGATTTCAGGAAGACCTGAACGAAATCCTTGGCGGTATCCCCGAAGAGCATCGTACCCTGCTTTTCTCCGCCACCATGAGCAAGGAGATAGAAAACATTGCTCGCAAATACCTCAAGGACTCCAAGGAGATACAGGTTGGCTCGCGCAACGAGGGTGCCGAGCATGTCAACCATATATATTATATGGTGCGAGCGCAAGACAAATACCTTGCCCTAAAGCGTGTTGTGGACTATTACCCCCGCATCTACGGTATCGTCTTTTGCCGTACACGCATGGAGACTCAGGAGATAGCCGACAAACTGATACAGGACGGTTACAATGCCGATGCATTGCATGGCGACCTGTCCCAGCAGCAGCGCGACCTGACCATGCAGAAGTTCCGCCAGCACCGTACGCAACTATTGGTTGCCACCGACGTGGCGGCACGTGGTCTGGATGTGAACGACCTTACCCATGTCATCAACTATGGTCTTCCCGACGACACAGAGAACTACACCCACCGAAGCGGACGCACAGGCCGAGCCGGCAAGAAAGGCACGAGCATCAGCATAGTGCACGTGCGCGAGAAGGGCAAGATACGCATTATAGAAAAGGCCATACAGAAGCAGTTTGAGCGTGGTACCCTACCCTCTGGCAAGGACATCTGCCAGAAGCAGCTCTACCGTGTCATAGACGACATAGAGCGTGTTGATGTAATGGAAGAGGAGATTGCCGATGTCATGCCCGAAGTGGTACGCCGTTGGGAGTGGCTCGACAAGGAGGAACTCATCAAGCGTATCGTAAGCCGCGAGTTCGGACGCTTCCTTGCCTACTATGCCGACGCACCAGAGATAGAGGAGGTGCAGGAGAGCAAGGGCGGCAATGGTGCCGACCGTTCAAAACGCGGCGGAAAGGGCCCACGCCAGGCAGAAGAGGGCTATACCCGTCTGTTCCTCAACGTGGGCAAGATAGACGGATTCTACGCCAAGGAGGTCATCGGACTCATAAACCGCAGCACCAAGGGCATGCAGGTGGAGGTTGGCAAGATAGACCTCATGAAGAGTTTCACCTTCGTAGAAGTAGCATCGGAACAGGCCCAGGATGTCATCAAGGCCATGAAGCACGGAGTGACCGTAAAAGGCCGTAGCGTAGTGTGCGACGTTGCCGACAAGACTGAGAACGACAAAGACAAACGGAAAACGGAAAACGGAAAACGGAAAACTGGCGAGGGCAGAAGCAATGGAAACGGGAAACGGAAAACGGAAAACGGAAAACTGAGAACTGGCGAGGGCAGAAGCAAGGCGGGATTAAAGGAAAAAGGAGAAAGGAGAGATGAGAAAGGAGAAAGGGGAAGACGTAAAAAAGAAAACTCCGCTAACCGCTCATCCGCTCATCGCTCACCGTTAAATCCCTCTCAGCATCACTATACCAAGGACGACTGGATGAAGTTCCTGCATCCTGACACAAGTCCTCTCAAAGGCGATATGCCCGACTTTGCCGAAGAAGGCTGGGCACGACGCAAACCAAAAAAGAAAAAGTAAAAAGCATCACGCCTCGCAACTGTGAGCAAGTACAGTTGCGAGGCGTTTTGTATTAATACTATGCCTATTAAGGCATGCTTAGCCTACCATTCAAAGTCCCACGTGCTGTTGTGAGTGCCACCTTCGCGGGAAAGGGAATTGCTGGCATCCATCAAAGTGTTGTTGTAAACACCAACTGTGGTGGAGCTGGCAATTATACTGCACAATGCAATTTCATGCACAGAGGTTACTGGTTTGCAATATATCTTCTTCATGTTTTTGTGTCCTTTGTCTTTGTGAGTTAGTATATAATCTTTTTGCCGTTCACGATGTTCAGACCCTTTTGAGTCTTATGAAGACGCTGACCACTTATATTATATATAAGGTGTGTTCTGTTCTCCTTTGTTCCGGTTATGATGTCGGATATACCAGTTGCATCGTCAAAGGAAATCACGAAGGAGCGAACCTCTGCCTGGCCAGCAGGAACGGTCCATTCCATCCAGCACTTGTTGGCACCGATAGTGCCAGCTTCGTCCATAAGGTAGAAGCCCACACCCTGAGTGCCATTGGCAAAGATAAACTTCTTCACATCTGTACCCTGAGTCAAGGTTTGACTTACGAAGTTACCCTTCAGAAGCGAACCATCCAGAGCCCCCTTCGCATCAGTATCATCCATCGTGATGGCAAGGTTGTATGAATCTTCCTCCGCCTTAACGATTACTGGAGTACCTGCTTTCAGCACATCACCTTCCTCAGCAATAACATCCATATAGGCATACATCACATCGCCACTATTGGCAATCCTTGATTCTGCAAGGTCATAGGCATACATACCTTCAGGCAACACCACATTAAAAGGCAGGCAGAGAGTAGCAAAGCCTGCTTTTGAGACCGCGAAGGTATACGTTGTTACTGGGGTGAAGGTAAATGTTGACAAGTTCGGTTTATCAGAGTTATCGTTACCGAATACAGGTCCCCAGTCATTTACGTACTGGGTACCGCTCTTGTTACTCTTCAATTTAAAGACATCTTCAGAGACATCTTCAATAAGATAAACACCAGCATTATTCACATCTGTATCAAAAGCCTGTATTGACCACTGACTATAAACACCGGTAGTCCGCATGTACTGTCCCTGAGCCGAGATTGTATAACCTGTTTCCTCGCTGTTGGGAACAATTGTAAAGAGCGCATCAGCAGCCACCTTATCCTCAATAGCCTTTTGGTGCAACTCCATATTGCTATCTCCTGTATTATCGGTCGCACCGTCAAACAATCTAATTCCGGCGTTACCGCTACCAGTCAAGCCCTTCAAAGCATTGCCTTCGGCATACGCAATAAACATTGGCACACCACTGAAGTTAATATTGTAAACTCCATTGAAAATCTTATCCTTCTTTGCTTTGAGAACATCGTACAAAGGCTTCAATGCATCGTATGCTGCCTGCAACTCATCAGCTGTGCCACCATTATTATAGGGATACAAAGCATTAATCAAGCCATCATAGACCGTGGCAGCCTCATCGTCTGTTATCCCAACAAAGTTCTTGTATTTAGGAGCAACCTCTACGGTAGATGTTAACTTGATGAGGTCGAACTTCGCCATGTGGAACCACGGACGACCAACATTATTCTCATTATCGTGCGTCTTCACAACAAACTTCAGATAAACATACTTGATATCTGCAGAAATAGCGTTTGATGACCATTTAAAACCAGCTTTATCTTCTAAGCCTGTTACAGTGGCAATAGAAGTCCATTTGGAGTTATCATTACTACCATAGATTTCAATATTCTTTGGACGGTCGTCCGAACCATCAGCACGGTGCTGACCTGCTATCTTGAAGTTATTCAAACCGTCGGCATTACCAAAGTTAATCTGCAAGTAGTCGTGAGTTGTTGACTTGTTAGTATAATTAGTATGCAAGAAAGTATTTGGGTCTTCGTCAAGCAAAGCAGCTACACCGCCTCTTGCGTCTGCATTATCACCTGTGTGGGGATTGCTACACCATATATAGTAGTCATTACCTTCTGTTGTGCTGAGTTCAATCTCTGTTTCCTTACCAACAGGATCAATAGAAGTAGCGATAACCTCCATCAATGCCTTGGTGTTGTCGATGAGTGTACCAAGGTTACGGATAGCATCCACCTTTGTCTTACCTTCAGGAGAGCAGATAAGCACATCGCTTGAATTATAGAGATCGCCATCTCGAACATAATAATTCGCACAAGCTTCGCTGAATGCAATAGTGCCAAGGTTTGAACAGCCGCTGAATGGATTAGGAATAGGTCCTTCTGTTATCTCAAGTTTGGTAATGTTTACTCCCTTTGTTATGTAACTGGAGAGTTGAGTAAAACTTTTGGCATCAAACGTTACTGCTGAACTTGACTTTGAAACTCCTTCAGAATTTATTACTGTCACGATAGCAGTTCCATTACCTTGGTTGGCTATCGATACAGTGAAAGTTGCTATTTTACCATTTGTATGTTCATAGAAGTAGTTATAAGCATCTTGAGAATCAGAATACAAACCACTAAAACCTGGCAATCTTAGGTAACCGTTACCATTTGCTGACAAGTAGAGCCACTGATTGTTCGATGCGTTATTACCTCCTGAAAGCAAAATTGTACCCCATCGATTATATAAAGAGTTCTTACCTTCAGTTTTGAAGGATATATTCAAAGTCCATACTTTATTCTTATCCAAGGCATAACCGCCAAGATCTATAAGTTGACTTTTATTACTATCCAGAGCATCCCCACCTGTAGACGGAGCAATATTACCATTTAAAGAGGTCTCAAATACAGCATTGGTACTTACGAACTCCATGCTCTTAGGCATCGTAATCGACCACAAGTCCTTATTGTTGTTGAACAGGTCGTTGTCGAAACCCACAACCTTGCGCTGTTCTCCCAGAATCTCTATGGTCTCGGGGATTTCAAGGTCGTGGTCACCGCTTTGCTTCACCTGAGTGAGAATGACCTCTCTTTCAGCATTGGTACGATACTCAAACTCCCAACCGTCAATCTCCATGATTTTGCGGAAGCGGGCTGTGTAAGTGGCGTCTTCACGTGCATACATCGTGTATTCCAGTTCGTTGGCGAGCAAGCGTCCGTAGTGGTCGTACCAGCCGAGGAACTCAACATCTTCGCTTGTCTTGGTAGCACGCAAGTACATGGGGATGTTAGCACTGACAACCCACTCAGTACCTGTAGAACCGTCGGGCGTTTCGTCAGTCCATACTTCGACAGTACCCCAATCTGCGTTATTGGTCTCTACGTTGATGGTAGCGGCCTTGTCAGACTTCTCTGTTACGTTGATGACAATTTCGTAAACAGGACGGATGCAGGGGTCTTTGGCTTTATTGCTTGAAGGTTTGCTATTGTTGTGCCATGCGCCATCGAAACGTAAGCGCATATGAGTCATTCCTAATGGAATATCGTAGGGCAATATAACATTGATTTTGCTTGAGCATACTGCTGTGTTCTCTTTGCCTTCTGTACCTACTGTTTTAAGAAGTTCGTTCTCGTCATCGAAATCGCCATCGGCATTAAGGTCTATGAATGCGCGGAAGTATGCATATTTAAGTCCATTGCCACCATTGTATTCAATGTCAAAACTTGCGCCTTGTGGAACATTTATTATCTGCGGGACTGTTGTAAAGATGCTTGTAGGTGCAGCAGCTGCTTCATATATTGTCTCCTTTTCGCGATTATAGTATGCAAATGTTATGTTTTGTGGAAAGACACCATTATTCTTTATATCCGAAAGAATAGTCTGTTCATCCTTAACATTTCCGTTGCTGTCTTTATCATTGCCACATGCCACAACTCCCCACTTGTCCTGAATAAAGTTTGCCGTGAAGGTGGCCTCCTCCTTACCATAATATATGAAGGGGTTGTCGTTGCTGACAACATTACCAGCAGCGTCGGTCCAGTTCTCAAAGTTGTAACCCGTATTGGCTGTAGCCGTCATCTTCACCGCTTCGGTGTTGGTGATTGAGAGTTCGCTTGTTCCCTCGATAGCTACAGAACCATTAGCACCTGCTACGGCTGTAACAGTGCGGGCTTCGTCAATATCCTCAACGAGTGCGAGACTGAAGGTGATGTCCGTTCCGTCGCTATATACTACTTGTGCGGTAGTCTTACCAATCGTAGCATCAGCGGGGATAGATACTTGGTTGTTCGTAGCCGTGAGCGTTTCGCCATTGCCCTTAGAGCCATCGTTGTTGAGGTCAATCCATACGCTCGTGATGGTTACATTCTTACCAATGATGAGAGGAAGTTCAACAGTCTTTCCACGATATACCTCGGGAATTACATCGCTCTTGGTAGCCTTGCGTGTCACTCCCATGGGGAAGATGTAGTTCTTTGTAGCGCCCTTTACACGACCGAAGTAGTTGCCGAAGGTCTGCGCCGCCTTTTCTGTAGCAGTCATATCGGTGGGGATAACCACCTGTGAGTAGTCACCAGCAAGATTGTATGTCTCGTTAAAATCTACTGTCCAAGGATACTCGAAGCCGTCGAACCAACCACCACTTGGAGCATTGCCATTATTTTCAAAGAAATGTTTCCAGCGCTTGTAGTGGAAGTCTTTGATGAGCCCTGCCCAACAACGGTTGGAGTAGTCGTGAAGGTCAGTGTTGCCTTTTGACCATACGGTTACTTGTGTACGGGCATTCCACTCGAGCCAATTACGGTCGTTCTCAGTAGTGCAGGCTACTTCGTCAGCAATATTGCGTGCAAGGCTTGTCCAACGCTCAAGCTTGAAGTTCTCGTCGTAAGAGAGCATCTCGTCGAGGTCGAGCATAAGCTGCAAGTAGAGTTGATAGAGACGAGTGTACTCTGCATCGTTGCCACGAGCTGCATTTATCAAGGGGAGCAACTCTGCTGCATAGTCTACCATAGCCTGACGCACCACATCGATGAAGTCATAGTTGTAGTTGGCGATACCATCCTGACCACCATTTTCAGTTACAATATCCTTAATGGCATAGAGTTCATCTGCCGCCTGCAACACATCCTGTGTGTCCCAATAAATAGCGGATGTACTCCAAGATGACACGCTTTTAATTGTCCAGTTAGGACGGGCAAGGATAACCGCCTCAGAAGTACCCTGCTGGTTCACCTTACAGTCCCAAACAGACTTCTTCAAGTTCTTCAAAGCAGAGAGGGCTTTGTCATTCTGCACACCATAGCGAGAATGAGCATATTCTTCCAACCATGCATCTGCGCCTGGATTGCTATTCATCCAAGGAAGTTCAAAGAGCATGTCATAAAGGATGGGATTCGTTTCCGTACCTTCAGGAGTAGCACCAATACCCTGGCAATTATTATTCTTCTCAAGTGCCTGGAAGTAACCATCCATAGTTGTTTCCAAACGACCGTGCAAACCGCTACGACCACCGAAGTTGTGGAGCATACAGTAGATGTAGGGGCAAGTGTCATAGTAGTTGGTACGCCACTTGGCTGCATTGTCGGCATAGATGTTGTCAGCAAAGAGGTCAAGACCGATGAAACGGCTTGCGTAACCGGCATTCTTCATTGCAGTAAACGCACCGCTTTGGGGCACGCCCTGCCAGTACTGAATCATCCAACTTGGAGATTGAGTCACCTTATAAGAATCCTTTACGCTCTGCTCAACATTACCAAAATACTTATCCAATTCCACCATAATGTTGGGATAGCACGTTTCATTTGTAACGCCACCGGGGAGGCTACCTTCGTGGAAGGGGTCAATGCTGTAGAGTTCAGAAACACCCATCACTTCGTGCAAGTGCTTGTAGTACACGGCAGCAAAAGTACGATAGCTTTCCGTGTTGGGTTTCAAGATATCGGGGCGTGTATAGCCACCAGCCCAAGAACCGTTATTCACCACATCACCACTGCTAAAGCCGTCGATGGAGTAGTTCACGATGCAGTTGGGCACCTGACCGCTAAAGCCAGGGATAACGGGCTGCATACCCAGTTCGCGCATACGCTGGAGCATATTACGGCAGAGCTGTTCCTGACGGGTGTACCACCAGTCGGGGTTACCATTCATCTGCACTCCTGTGCTTGATGAGTTTATGGTACCACCCCAACCTTCGAGGTTGTTCATAGCAAACCATGCGATAAAGCCAGGACCTGCGATATAAGCATTGATGTCATTCTCGCTCACACCGAGTTCACGAAGGAACTTGCGTGTAACGACGTCAAGACCCACGAGGTTCAAGGGGGCATTGATGCCATGGAGTGCCATCCAGTCAATCTCCTGCTGCCAACGCTCCCATGTCCAGAAAGCCATAGAGTAAGAGAAGGTACAAGTGTTGAAGTCGTAACGGTACTTAGCGCTGGACACATGCTTTTCTTCACCAGCAGGAACGGGAAGTGTCACCTGTGACAGATCCGTTGTGAGGTTGTTCCAAGTGAGATTGATGTGTGCATGGTGATTCAAGTACCAGTTGATACCTGTTGCCACCGACAACTGTGTGTTACCCTTGATACAGGGCTTGCCATTCTGCGAAGTGATGACAAACACATCCTGGCCATTTTCTGCCAAGGAAGCATCAATCACAATCTCAAATTTGTCGGCTGCGCCATTGCCACCTATACGGTTGAGCAATCCGGTGATTGCCTCCTCCGCTGTAGCAACGGGAGCCTGTGCCCATGCCGAGATGGTTCCCAGCAGGGTAAGGAGAAGAGAAAGTAGAAAAGTCTTTTTCATGCTATATGTTTTTAGTTTGTTCATTATTGCACATACTACGCACCAAAGTTAGTGTTTTATGGTATATGTCCCAAAGGATTAGGAATATAATTGCATAAAAACAGTTCCGAGTGCCCACAATAGACGCATTTTGTCTATCCGGACACTCGGAACTATATTCCAAAGAATGTAATATTAGAGGATATTGAGCATTTCCCTGAGGTTGTGTATCTCGTAATTAACTGGCTCTGTAGCCTTGTTATCCTCGGGATGGGGATTGAACCACATGACATCAAGTCCGGCACCTTTGGCACCGAGGATGTCTGTCTGGAAATTGTCGCCAATCATAAGTGTGGTTTCGGGTTTGGCACCAGTCATGCGGAAAGCATAATCGAAATAGAGTGGCGAGGGTTTGTTGGCACCGGCATCCTCGGACAGTACTATGGTATCGAAATAGTCCTTCATGCCGCAGGCCTTCAACTTGCGGTACTGCACCTCGTGAAAACCGTTGCTGCACATGTGCAGGCCATAGCCACGGGACTTGAGATAGTCCATCACCTCGTGCGCTCCGTCTACAACACCGGGCTTTACGGCACAGAGTTCCAGAAAACGGTCGCTTACCTCCAGGCAGTACTCCACGCTGACATCCTCCAATCCATGCCCCTTGCTCAGCGGACGGCGGAAACGCTCCACGATAAGGACATCGCGGGTTATCTCGCCGGCGGCATACTGCTTCCATAGTTCCACATTGGTTTGCCAATACGGAGCGTGAAAATCCTCGAAGGCATTGAAGTGGCGATGCAGGCCGAAGTCCTCGTAGAGTTCACGAAGGGCTATGTCGGCATTGCCATGGGTGTCGTACAGGGTGTCGTCGAAATCCAGAAACAGGTCTTTGTATTTCATAAATATAATTTGAAAAGGAGAAAGGAGAAAGGAGAAAGGAGAGAGAAGAAAGGAGAAAGGAGAAATAGTTTTCTATGTAACTCAACATTTTTTCATTAATCCTGCTTTGTCATATTGACTTTGTCTTAGCTGCTCACGCTCGACTCTCGCTTACTCGCAGCTTTCACATTTCTGCTTTCTCATTTCTCATTTCTCCTTTTTTATTTTTCCTTTCCGTTTTCCGTTCACCACATTCTGTGGCTTGCCCTCGGCAAAGGCCTTGAGGTTTTCTATGGCAATGGCCAGTAGTCTTTCCCTTGCCTCGGCAGTGGCCCAAGCTATATGTGGGGTGATGGAGCAGTTTGTTGCCTCTACCAGGGGATTGTCATTCTGGGGCGGTTCCTCTACAAGCACATCCACTCCGGCTGCACGCAGCCTACCCTGGTTCAAGGCTTCTGCCAGAGCATGCTCGTCTACCAGCGGACCCCTGCCTGTGTTTATCAGTATGGCGGTAGGTTTCATCAGTGCCAGGCGTTCTGCATTGACCAGATGCTGGGTGTCGTCCGTCAGGGGGCAATGCAGAGATAGGACATCGGTCTGGGAGAAGAGTTCCTCGTAAGAAGAAGCCTTGCGTATGCCCAGCGCCTTCAGTGCCTTTGCCGACTTGCTGCTCATTGCCAACACCTTCATGCCGAAGGCCTGTGCCATCCTTGCCACCGTCATGCCAATGTTTCCCACGCCCACAATGCCCATTGTGCGGCCATCCAGTTCCGTCAAGGGTACGTTGTAAAAGCAGAAGTCCTCGCAACTGCTCCAGGTGCCCGACTTTACCTCGATGGTGTATTGTGCCACAGAATTGGTGATATTAAGCAGGTGGGCGAACACCATCTGTGCCACGGACATGGTGCTGTATGCCGGCACGTTGGTTACGGTGATTCCGCGCTTGCTTGCTGCCTTGATATCCACCACATTGTAGCCCGTGGCAAGTACGCCCACATAGCGCAACTGTGGCAGGGCATCCATAACCTCGCGTGTTATCTTCACCTTGTTCACCAGCACAGCATCGGCACCCGCGGCACGTCTCACCACATCCTCGGGGGCAGTGCGGTCGTACACCTCCACCTCGCCCAAGGCACTCAATGGTTCCCACGACAGATCTCCCGGATTGGCTGTATATGCATCTAAAACTACTATCTTCATGTATTATCTGTGTCTTATAGAGAAAGCAAAGATAGTGTTTTTTTGCGTATTACGCTCCCCTTTGCGGCAAGAAAAAAGCCGTGGTGCAAGATATTGCATCGCACCACGGCTATAACTATACATGTAAGTTTTCTTCTGTACAGTGGATTTTACTGCCACACCTGATTCAGCATCTCAATGCTTCTGTTCATTTCGCGACTCAGCTGGTCGGCAACGTTGTTGGTGTCTACAGTAGTACCATCTACGATAGGCATGCTTGTTGCCATCATGTTGGCAACGTCTACCTTGATAACCTCAACAGAGGGGGTGATATATGTCTTTCTCATAATTATATATATTTTTTTATTATGTTGGTTTAGAGTTTTGTTATAAGGTTTTAGTCTTGCAGAAACACTAAACAAAAGCATCAGCGCCTCACTAAACTCCACCCCTAAACACTAAACTCAAACACTTACTTGATTACCACCTTGCCGTTCACGATGTACAAACCCTTCTGAGCCTTCTGTACGCGACGACCAGAGAGATCGTAGATTACTGTTTTCACATTTCCGTTTTCACCTTTCAGTTCGTCAATGGCAGTTTCGTTGCCACCGAAGTCGAAGCTGAGGAAACGAGCGCCTGCTGCTACGGGAAGATAAGCTCTGCCGGCGTTATTCTTAAACTTGCCATTTGTCAGCAATGCAGAATAGAATCCTGTTACATTGTTAACAGTACCCAGGACATAAGCTTCACCAGTAACCTCTGTGTCTGCGACAGAACCCTCAAGAAGGTTGGTGGACCAATCGGAATTCACAGTGCCGGCAGTGAGCACATACTTGGTAGCAGGGGCACCATTCAGTATGGCACCATTATTTGCCTTGATACCATCTAATGCCGTCATTGTTGCAGATGTTGCAGATGTTGCAGTAACAGCATAAGCTGTCAGACCTTCTGGAAGAACAGCATCGAAAGGCAAATAAATAGTAGAATAACCAACATTGCTGATTGTCACAACAGAGTATGCAGGGAAGCCGATGTTATCGCCATTATGCGAACCACCATAAACACCCAGGAATACATCGGTGTCTCCACTACCATTTATGGTGAGATGCAGTGCTGTCTCTGCTGTGTTCACATAATTAAATTTAATATAGTTGCCACTTGCCGATACTGTAAATGCAGTGCCCTCCGCTGCGAGCGTTACAGGCTTATTGCTTGCCGTTGCATCTGCAGCAGATTCAAGATTGACACTTACATACTTGTCGGCAGAGATATTCTTGATTTTGAAAGAAAATTCTCCTTCAACCAATTGAGGATAGATGGCCCACAACCACTCTGAGATATTTTCAGGATCTACATCTTGAGTCTGAACCTTTACATAATCATCTACTGCATGCCATCTTTTATCGGTAGACCAAGACCCCTGATGAATCATGGTTGAATTAGTAGTACCACCCACCTTAGAAACGGGGAAGGGGAAGGTGATGGTTGCAGAAAAAGCATTGCCATTCCAAACTTTATCGGTAAGTGTATAGCCAGCAACGCCTAAGAGGATGGGCTCGTCAACACCAGGTTCACCCCTATATGTTCCTACAAATTCATTACCACTTGCATCGGTCAATGTATATGTAATAGTTGGAGCACTCAGGTCTGCACCAGTTACAGTTACAGCACCACCAGTCTTACTAAAAGCGTCATTCACACCATCCTCCTGTGCGTAAAAACGCAATGTGTATGAACCATTGGTTAAACCAGATAAAGCATAAGCTGCACCTGATGCTGCGCTATCTTTTCCTTTCAAATAATGTGATGCAACAATAGCGTCTGTAGAAGGATTTACCAATTCAATACCGAGAGTATTCAGACCACAAGGAGCAGAATTATTCCAATCAAACAAAACGGTGAGCGATTCTGATGTCACTTCAACATCATACTCCAATTTTGCAATTGTCCAACCAGAAGTAGCAAGAGAAGTAACCTCCGCTGGTGCTGTAAAACCTTCTTTTACCCATTCTGTTGCACCAGAATAGGTCTTTGTAAAATCTGCCCATGCTCCCATTGTGCAGAGCAGAGCAACTAATGAAAGTAAAATTTTCTTCATAGATAAATTGTGTTAGGTTTTGTGATTTGTTTATTATTTTCTTACGTATAGGTATATACAGCAAAGGGCCTATCGGAAGAACCGATACGCCTGTGAGGTCATTCCCTTAGCAGAGGAATGTAATATCGTTAACGGAATACAGGGGGGGGGTAATTGACTGATTATCAACACACACAGCATCATACAAGAGGAAATCTTCCCCTTTCCTGCCCTGGCAAGGCATGATGCTTTGGTATTGTAATATCATTGTTTTTAGGTTGTTTAGGAGTTGCAAAGGTAATGGATTCTACTGTTTCTTCCAAAATATTCAACAAAAAAAGCGTTAAAGCATGGCAAGTTTTCCTAACATCTGGCTATCTCCCCAACTCGTAATGATAATAATAATAAAACGTGGCGCAACATAACATTGCACCACGTCCTTTTCTATGAAACTATAAACTTGTTGTGGTTTTACTGCCACACCTGATTCAGCATCTCAATGCTTCTGTTCATTTCGCGACTCAGCTGGTCGGCAACGTTGTTGGTGTCTACAGTAGTACCATCTACGATAGGCATGCTTGTTGCCATCATGTTGGCTACGTCTACCTTGATAACCTCAACAGAGGGAGTGATATATGTCTTTCTCATAATTATATATTAATCTTTTTTATTATGTTGGTTTAGAGTTTTGTTATAAGGTTTTAGTCTTGCAGAAACACTAAACAAAAGCATCAGCGCCTCACTAAGCTCCACCCCTAAACACTAAACTCTAAACACTTACTTGATAACCACCTTGCCGTTTACTACGTAGATACCCTTCTGAGCACCCTGTACACGACGGCCAGAGAGATCGTAGATTACAGTTTTCACATTTCCGTTTTCACCTTTCAGTTCGTCAATGGCAGTTTCGTTGCCACCGAAGTCGAAGCTGAGGAAGCGAGCACCGGCAGATTCTACGGGAAGATATGCCTTGAAACCATTGTTCAAGAATGCAGTATTGCCACTCTGATTCTTGGTTGCCTTGTAGAAACCAACCACAGCAGGTTCTCCCTGTGCAGAGAGAACATAAGCATCCTCTGTCTTATATGTATCTGCTACAGTACCTGACATGAGATTTTCTACGCTCTCTGCTGTACCACCAATGGTAAGATTGTATGTGTTAGGTGTACCCTCCAAAATCACACCAGTGTTTGCAGGAATTACATCATTTATCTCTTCCATCTTAGCATAACTTCCTGTTGTCTCATAAACATAGTATGCTTTCAAACCGTCTGGCAAAGTAACAGCAACGGGGCAGTAGAATGTCGCATAACCAGCCTCGCCGATAACAACAGGGAGAGAGGTTACCTCAGAAACAATCCAGTTGTAACCATTATGATTAGGCGTGTCTTTACCACGGTCCAGATTGCCATTGTTTCCTCCTGCGCCATAAGTCCAATAACTATTATTCTTATAAGTTATAACATTTGCTTTAGCTCCATTGTATGCAACATCAACTAAACCACTCTTTGATGTACCAACTGCACAATACCCCTTAGCAGAACAATCAAGATAAAGTCCAGAATTATATGACAGCAATTCATTATTTGCTCCAAGATAGAATATAGTAGAAGCTACATCTGCACCATTAGTCAAGAGTTTAACATCATCTGCATTACCTGACATATAATTATTTGAGGCATAGTTCTTCAAACGATAGAATTTGTTAGTCTCAGGCTTGTTCAGTCCTGAAAAAGTATATCCTTCCACAACTTTTGTTTTTGCTGCCTCATTCACGGCCGATTCGAAACTCGTGTAGTCAGAACCGGTTTTTGAATCAAATGCCCAATCTGCATATAGGCCAATTGCAGAACCTATTCTCTTCTTGCCTGTAACCAATGCAGTTATAGTGCTTGCAATCTGCTTTACATTATCTGAAACTTGATTTCCTTCAACTTCTGTCATCTTGATTGCAGTAGTATACTTTCTATTATTTGTATTTTCAAAATGGGCACCCGCAGAATTGTCATATGTGTTGGCGCTCCATTTTAAGCATACAGAACCTAAACCAGTAGAATTATGACGATGATCTGCCATTAAATATACATAACCCAAACGATCTTGCTTGGTATAGGAATCAACATTACTGGTAACCGACACCATAGGATTGACAGTAAAATCGTTATAATCAAACTTATAAGTATTATAAGTAGTACCTTGTATGCCGTGTGAACAAAAGAACTGACCATTCTCTGACACAAAAGCATAACGTGTTTCCTCGTTCACATTTGTATACACCTTACAATAGAATTTTCCTGAAGTAGCTGCACCAGCAGTTCCATCTGCAGCAATCTTATGCTCAGCACCTGTGGGATCAAAGAAAGAAAGTGTATATGTTTTTCCATCTTCAGGGAGTTGGATATCGGTGCTTGCGATATAAGCATCCTTAACCAATTCAATGTGCTTAGTGGTAGACTTGCCTAAAGTCAATGCATTCATCGCTTGATAAACAGATGAAGTTGTCTTAGGATAACCAACACCTGCAACAACAAGAGCCTTTGCCGCAGCTATTTCTTCTTGAGTAGCAAGGGTAAGCTTTTCCAAACTCCACAAAGAACCGCCATCATTTACACCATCATAAAAACCTACAGTCTTATTATCATCATAAATGTATGTCTTACCAGATGCTCCTGCTCCACCATGGAAATTCCAATAGAAACCAGCTACAGCACCAGCACTGGTGAAAGGAGCAATGTTATAATAGCCGTTATTGCTTGCATTTGCAACAACTGACCACTTTTGTGCCGATTCTTGAGTATCAACGAGAGTTGCCTTGTTTGCACCTCCGCCGTAAGACGCAGCAACTGTATAAGAGACCCATTTGTTGGCATCTACACTAAAAATCTTGTAGGAATTTTCTCCATCAGCCTTGTAAAAAGCGAAGCGACCAATGTTATATTGAGTTGCACCTGTACCTACTGACATGTAAGCTCCATTTTTACTACAAAGTGAATAGGTGTTTTCTGGAGCATCTATTTTGGTAGATACTTCAATCTGTGCCCATGCTCCTACTGTCATAAGCAGAGCAAACAAAGAAAGTAAAATCTTCTTCATAAAATAAATTGTTTTTAGGTTGTAATTTAGTTATTATTATCTTAGGATTATGTATATACTGCAAAGGGGCATATCGGAAGAACCGATATGCCTGTGAGGTCATCCTCTTAGCAGAGGAATGTAATATCGTTAACGGAATATAGGGGGGGGTAATTGATTGATTATCAATACGCATAGCACCACGCAAGAGGAAGCCTTCCCCTTTCCTGCCCTGACAAGGCATTATGCTCTGGTATTGTAAAATCATTGTTTTTAGGTTGTTTAGAGGTTGCAAATGTAATGTATTCACAAATATTCTCCAAAATTTTCAACAAGAAAAAACGCTAAATAGCGTAAAATAAACACACTAAAAGCGATACCGAAAAACAAAAAGCGCCGGACTGACATTGGCCCGACGCTTTTTGTACGAATAGTGAGAGTCTTACAATCCCAGTTCCTTGATGATGTTCTTGCCGCCGCCCCAGCGGTCGATAATCCAGAGAACGAAACGGATGTCCACACCGATGCAGCGCTGCAGGGCAGGGTCGAAGCTGATGTCGCCAGCCATGGCTTCCCAGTTGCCATCAAAGGCAAGGCCAATGACGTGGCCGTTGGCATCGAACATGGGCGAACCGCTATTGCCGCCGGTGATGTCGTTGTTGCTGAGGAAGCAGAGCTGCATCTGCTTGGTCTTCTTATCCTTGTACTTGCCAAACTTGCCCTTCTTGAGGAGTTTCGTTATCTCGGGCTCCATGATGTAGTCGGCATTCTCCTGCTGCTGGGCAATCTTGTCCAGGAGGCTCTGATGGTTGGTGAAGTAGTTGTAGTGTGTGCCGTTGGCAGTATAGTCCTTGATGCTGCCATAGGACAGGCGCATGGTCATGTTGGCATCGGAGTAGTGAGCCTGGCTGGGATCCATCTCCAGGATGGCCTTGTTGAGCAGGCGCTCGTTGTACTCTATGGTTGGCATGGTGCTCTGTACGGTACCCAGCAGGTCGTAATAGGTGTCCAGTATGGCGTCGGCATACTGCATAGCCATGTCTGTGTCGCGCAGGGTGCTGTCTGCCATAACTTTGGCCACGCAGGTGGTGTCGAGCAGGCAGGTCTTGGCAAAGACATCCTTGGCGTAAGCCATGGTGTTGCCGCCGTAGACACTGTCTATCAGGTTATAGAATGAGGGCAAGAACTCGCCCTTGGACCACTGGCGGTAGTTCTGCAGCAAGGTGCCCATGGTCTCCTCGTCCACACGGGGTTCGTAGTCCTTGAAGAAAGCCTTCAGGTTGTCCACACAGAGTGCTGCATCCTCGGCAGTAGCATCGAAAGGCAAACGGGAAACACGGTTTGCCACATTGCGCAACTCTATGCCACGGAAGAAGGTCTCGCTGTAGTAGGTGAGCAGAGCCATGTTAGCCTTGCGCTCTGTGTAGGCCTTCTCCAGTGCAGAGAGCACGGAACCGTACTGAGCCATGGAAGCCTCATTGCGGCTGTACCACTGGTGCAGGTTATCCTCGATCTTCTGCTTCTGGCCAACCACGTCCAGGTCCTTCACAGCCTTGTTCATACCGATGGAGTTCTTCCAGTAGTTGCTGCTGCTTGCCCACTTGCTGGAATACTTCAGTTCGATGGTGCGGTCGGCATCCATCCAGTGCTTCCACACGTTCTGCTTGGCGGTGCGCACGTCGATAACGGCCTGGTTTGTTGCCTCGGTGCGTTCCACGATGCCCCAGGAAGAGAGGTAGCGGTTGGTGCGGCCGGGATAACCTATAGTCATGCAGTAGTCGCCGGGGGCATAGCCCTTGATGGATACGGGAGCATAGCCGGGAGTCTTCAGGGGCACGTTGTCCTCGCTGTACTCAGCTGGTGTGCCATCGGGCTTGGCATAGATGCGGAACATGGAGAAGTCGCATGTCTGACGGGGCCACATCCAGTTGTCGGTATCGCCACCGAACTTGCCAAGGGTTTCTGTGGCGGTGAACACCAGGCGGATGTCGTTGTACACCTTGTAGAAGTTGGCAAAGAAAGCATTGCCGCTATAATAGGAAGCCACACGGCACTCAAGTCCGGGGTTCTTCTCGTTAAACTCGTTCTCCAAGGCAGTGCAGATGCTATCGACACAGAAAGCCTCCACACGTGCAGAATCCATCTTGGGAGCCTTTTCCTTATAGAGGCGTGCCAGTTCGGCATTCACACGCTCGGTGCAATCCTCCACTCTGTCCAGAAAGCGGACGTAGAGCCCGTGGGCAGGACGCTCCTGTTCGCGCTTCTTGGCAACAAAACCGTTCTTCAGAATATCGTCCTCGGGAGTGGACAGTGCCTGGATGGCACCATAGCCGCAATGGTGGTTGGTGAAGAACAGACCCTCGGAAGATACTACCACACCCGAGCAGAAGTCGCCCAGGTTGATGACAGCATCCTTCAGGCTGCGTCCCTCGGGGTTGTACAACTGCTCGGTGGTAAGGTTGATACCCAGAGCCTTCATGTCCTGAGCTGTTTTGGAGTTGATGTGCGAAAGCATCCACATGCCCTCATCGGCACTCGCAAAGAGCGAGCACATCACTGCCGTAAGTGTAATAAATAGTTTACGCATATCTTATTTATATATTTTATATCATTTCGCCTGCAAAGGTACGATTAAGCGAGAGAAATTCCAAACTTGTTTGAGAATTTCCGAGCGTGAGTACCTTAGACCTTTAGGTCAGAGGTACGATTAAGCGAGCGAAAAAACAAATTACTATTTGAGAATTTCCGAACCGACGAACGAAATAAGAGCAGAGGGTGCTTGCACACTATGCCTTATAAGGAGGAGGAAGACGATAGTCAACCGACGAACGAAACAAGAGCAGAGAGTGCTCGCATTCTATGCCTTGTAAGGAGGAGGAAGACCGAAGGTCAACGTGAGTACCTTAGACCTTCAGGTCAAGGGTACGATTAAGCGAGAGAAATGTCAGAGGTACGATTAAGCGAGAGTTAACTGATACTATTGCCGCATGAGTTTCCCTATTGGAGAACTCGAGTTTTCTTGTTGGAGAACTGCAGTTCTCTAATAGGGAAACTGCACGCTTGGCGTGAGGGGGTATTTTACCCCGCAGAACTCAAACATCTGGCGGTATGCTTCGGCTTTACGGGGCAAAGACATGGGATATGCGCGGGAGGAAGAGGGCAGACGATAGAGAAACATTTGCTCTCCGTCGGCAAAGAGATCGGGAATGGGCACATACTGCCCCACTGAAGGCATTTTGGGGATACCGAGGGACAGACATAAGGTTTGGGTGGCTTTCTCGCCCGTAGTGACTATTACACGGCAATGTGGCACACGAGACAGGAGGGCATGTATGTCGGTGGGCAGGACAACCTCCAGAAACTTGTCAGAGGCATTGTCCTTCAGGCGGCGTACGGCGGTGGAGGTGTCATAGAAGCCGATGCCCTTGTCCATCAGGAAGGGGATGATGAGATCAAGGCGGAAGGTCTTTGCCTTGGTGTCCACAAAATAATCTTTGTCGCCAAAGAAAATGAGGCCCTCTATGCGCCAGTGGTCGTTGATGAAGTTGGGATAGTAGAAGTCCATGCACCAGCGCTTCCTCTGCGGCGGGAAACTGCCCAGGAAGAGCACACGGCAGTTCTCTGGCAGAAAGGGGTGCAGAGGATGGTACTCTACCCCATCGGAGGAACGGGCAATGTTCTCGAGGTTGAGGAAGGAGGCGGGGGTATTCACATCAGATTGGCTTATCTTTTTTTACTTATTAGCTATTGGCGTCGGTTTTACTATATTTGCTACTTCCTACAGAGAATGCCATATGGAGGTAGTGATCAAGCCAAAACCGCAAGTACAAAGGTACAAAAATCTTTTGAAAGTAACGCAACACTACTCAATAGGAATCTGAATGATAGACAACCATTGTTCTGGGTCACTTTGATTCCATGCACCGTCAATATAGCAAGTGCGAGGAGAACCTGCAATTCTGTATCCCTGTTCTTCCATATAGGCAAAGGCTTTGGTAAAAGATTCATAAAAACGCTCGTAGGGACCAATATGCTTCATACATAGCGCCTTGGGGACGGCCTTGAAGCACTTGAATTGTATGATATCACTGTCTATGCCCATTTCTTCCACCTGCTCGCAATATTCTATGTCAATATTTGTGTGGCAAAACTCCTCGTTGTGCTCAATGGTAAAGCAATATCCTGGAGGTGGACACTTGCAACCGAGTCGTTGCATCTCTGGACCTATTTTCTCTACACAGAGAGACCCGAGGAAGGTATAATCTGGAATTACTTCGCGGTGGCTTGCCACGATAGTCTCTGGCAGAGATTGAATACTAAATTGTTTCATTGTCTTGATTTGCTTGTGAGAGTCCATCCATTTTAGCAGTTGACGACGACGCTCAACCAACACCTGCAGTTGCTGCTCCGTCTCATTTATCTTTTGAGTCAATAGGTCAATGCTTGGCATTTGTGCGCCATCTTCTAATAGTTCCTTGATTTCACTGAGTGTAAAACCTTGCCGCTGTAGTCCACGAATAGTATTGAAGCGCAACATCTGTCCGATGCTATAATAGCGATATCCTGTCCACTGGTCTACCTCACTTGGAACAAGCAATCCTTTACGTTCATAGTGGCGCAAGGTTTTCACCGTCACCTGCATTATCTTTGAGAACTCTCCGATTTTTAACTTTGTTGATTTACACATAATCGTACGATATTTTACTAGCGAATACAAAGTTAATACATGACCTTAGGGACGAGTCAAGAGAAATTCGAAATATTTTCAGAAGAAAGTAAAAAAAAGTATCAGGGTGGACAAGAAAATCAAAAGTATGAATGGCAATACAACTAAAAAAATCCCGATGGCACGTGGTAGCACCATCGGGATTATCATTGAGGTCCTTACATACTATATATTATATAAGGATGCGCTGTTGGCTTAGTCAGCGAGCTTTGCCTTGATGAACTCGCGGTTGAGGCGAGCGATGTTGGCGATAGTTTCGCACTTGGGGCAAACGGCCTCGCAGGCACGTGTGTTGGTACAGTTACCGAAGCCCAGTTCGTCCATCTTGGCAACCATTGCCTTGGCACGGCGTGCTGCCTCTACCTGACCCTGAGGCAGGAGAGCAAACTGGCTAACCTTGGATGAAACGAAGAGCATGGCAGAACCGTTCTTACATGCTGCTACGCAAGCGCCGCAACCGATACAGCTGGCGCAATCCATTGCCTCGTCGGCATCGTCCTTGGAGATGAGGATGGCGTTGGCGTCCTGAGCCTGACCTGTGCGGATGCTGGTGTAGCCACCTGCCTGCATGATCTTCTCGAATGCCATGCGGTCAACCATACAGTCCTTGATGACGGGGAAACCGGCAGAGCGCCAGGGCTCTACGGTGATGGTGTCGCCATCGTTGAACTTGCGCATGTAGAGCTGACATGTTGTAGCACCACGCTCGGTCTTGCCGTGGGGTGTACCGTTGATATAGAGTGAGCACATGCCGCAGATACCCTCACGGCAGTCATGATCGAATACGAAGGGTTCGTTGCCAGCGGCAATGAGTTCCTCGTTCATCATGTCGAGCATCTCGAGGAATGAAGTATCGTCGGGGACGTTCTTCATTTCGTGCTTCTCAAAATGACCCTTATCCTTGGGACCATTCTGCTTCCAAAACTTTACAGTTACTGATATATTCTTTGCCATAATAATCTTTCGGATTAAAGGGGATTAGTTCTTATAGTTACGCTGCTGAACCTTGATAATCTCGTACTGGAGAGGCTCCTTGATGAGCTCGGGAGCAGACTCGTCGTTGTTCTGGTACTCCCAGCAACCTACGTAGAAGAAGTTCTCGTCGTCGCGCTTTGCCTCGCCTTCCTCTGTCTGGTGCTCCTCACGGAAGTGACCGCCACAGCTCTCCTCGCGGTGCAATGCATCGTATGCGATGAGTTCGCCCATGAGGATGAAGTCGCGCAGGTGGATAGCCTTGTCCAACTCGATGTTCAGGCCTTCCTTGGTGCCGGGGATGAAGAGGTTCTCGTTGAACTCCTTGCGGATAGCCTTCAGGAGCTTCAAGCCTTCCTGCAGACCTTCCTTGGTACGGCCCATGCCCACGTGCTCCCACATGATGTGACCGAGTTCCTTGTGGATAGAGTCAACAGAGCGCTTACCCTTGATGTTCATCAGACGGTCGATCTCTGCCTCAACGGCCTTCTCGGCAGCCTCGAACTCGGGCAGGTCGGTAGACAGGCGTGCCCACAGCTTCTGGTCAGCCAGGTAGTTCTGTATGGTATAGGGAAGTACGAAGTAACCGTCGGCCAGACCCTGCATGAGGGCAGAAGCACCCAAGCGGTTGGCACCGTGGTCGGAGAAGTTACACTCACCGATAGCGAACAAGCCAGGGATGGTTGTCTGCAACTCGTAGTCAACCCAAACACCACCCATAGTGTAGTGGATAGCGGGGAAGATCATCATGGGGTGATAGTACTCTACGCCATTAACGGTCTTAGCCAACTTACCGGGATTAACGTCGGTAATCTCCTCGTACATCTCGAAGAGGTTGCCATAGCGCTGGAGAATCTCCTTGATGCCCAGACGCTGGATAGACTCAGAGAAGTCCAGGAATACGGCCAAACCAGTGTTGTTCACACCGAAGCCCTTGTCGCAACGCTCCTTGGCAGCACGTGAAGCCACGTCGCGGGGAACCAGGTTACCGAAAGCGGGATAACGGCGCTCCAAGTAGTAGTCGCGGTCCTCCTCGGGAATCTCATAACCCTGCTTTGTACCTGCCTGAAGTGCCTTGGCATCCTCCAACTTCTTGGGAACCCAGATACGGCCGTCGTTACGGAGAGACTCAGACATCAGAGTCAGCTTAGACTGCTTGTCGCCGTGAACGGGGATACAGGTGGGATGAATTTGAACGTATGAGGGGTTAGCCATCACAGCACCCTTACGGTAGCACTGGATAGCAGCGGTGCAGTTACAACCCATAGCGTTGGTGCTGAGGAAGTATGCATTGCCATAACCACCGGTAGCGATAACAACGGCGTTGGCGCTGAAGCGAACAAGCTTGCCGCTAACCAGGTCCTTGGCGATGATACCACGAGCACGGCCGTCAACAATAACTACGTCCTCCATCTCGTAACGAGTGAAGAGCTTAACCTTACCGGTGTTTACCATGCGGCTCAGTGAAGAGTAAGCGCCCAAGAGAAGCTGCTGACCTGTCTGGCCCTTGGCATAGAAAGTACGGCTTACCTGTGCACCACCGAAAGAACGGTTGGCCAGCATGCCGCCGTATTCGCGAGCGAAGGGAACACCCTGTGCCACGCACTGGTCGATGATAGCGTTGCTCACCTCTGCCAGACGATATACGTTGGCCTCGCGAGCACGATAGTCACCACCCTTTACGGTGTCGTAGAACAAACGGTAAACAGAGTCGCCGTCGTTCTGATAGTTCTTGGCTGCATTGATACCACCCTGTGCGGCGATAGAGTGTGCACGACGGGGAGAGTCTTGAATGCAGAAGTTATATACATTGAAACCCATCTCGGCCAGAGAAGCGGCAGCACTGGCACCTGCCAGACCTGTACCTACAACGATTACGTCGAGCTTGAGCTTATTCTTGGGGTTAACCAAACGCTGGTGAGCCTTATAGTTGGTCCATTTTTCAGCAATAGGTCCCTCGGGGATTCTTGAATCTAAAGTCTTTGCCATGATTTTGGTAGATTATAGATTAATGGATTTAGTTTAATTGATAATGATTAGCAACCGATTGCATGGCAAGCGTTAGCAGCAGCACCAGCAACCTCGTTGAAGTCGCAGGGACGATAGCCGAAGCAGAAGGCAACGGCAACGGCAACGAACATCAGGATGATGACGGTAGCAGCAATGCAGCTGATGCAACGCCAGCGGTTGAACCATACCTTACCGCTCCAACCCAAGGTCTGCATAGAGCTCCACAAACCGTGGTTCAGGTGCATCCACAGGGCAGCAAGCCAAACGAGGTAGATGACGGTGTAAACGGGGCAAGAGAAAGTCTCTGCAATCCAATACACGCCATTGGTGGCCAAATGGTGGTCACCGGCACAGGGAGCCAGCTCCACGAGCATCATCTTTGCCCAGAAGTTCCACAGGTGCAAGCCCATACCCAGGATAACGATGATACCCAGAACGAGCATGTTCTGGCTGCTCCACTCTACCTTCTTGGGAGTGTCCACAACCTCATAACGGCTGTTGCCGCGAGCACGGCGGTTCTGGATTGTCAGCCAGAAGGCATACAGGAAGTGCAATACTACCAAGCCTGCCAAACCTGCGGTTGCCACTAAGGCATACCAGTTAGCACCCAGGAAACCACAAATCATGTTGTAACCTTCAGCGCTGATGAGTGCCACTACGTTCATTGACGCATGGAACAGGAGGAAGAGAATGAGCGCAACGCCTGTTACGGACATAACCACCTTCCTACCGATTGATGAATTGATTAACCACATAGGATTTTGATTAAAGTTTAAGTGTTTATTGTTTGATTACTTTCTCTCTGTCAGGGCCCGTCGCACCCTCGCCGTGGCATGGGGGCAATGTGCGCCCTCGCACACGCATACTTAGATTTAGGTACGATAGACGCCACAAATTTAAGGTTTTTTATTTATTTGTGCAACGCTTTTAAGAAAAAGTAGAAAGAAATTCCGTACTTTTGCGAATGAAATAATAAGTGTAGATGATGGAATTCAATTACGATGTTGTTGTCGTCGGTGCCGGACATGCCGGTTGCGAGGCAGCAGCGGCCAGTGCAAGGCTTGGCGCCAGGACGTGCCTGGTAACCATGGACATGAACAAGATTGCACAGATGTCGTGCAACCCTGCCATCGGCGGCATTGCCAAGGGGCAGATAGTGCGCGAGATAGATGCCCTGGGCGGACATACGGGCGAGGTTACCGACCGCACCGCCATTCAGTTCAGGATGCTGAACCGCAGCAAGGGTCCTGCCATGTGGAGCCCTCGTGCTCAGTGCGACAGGGCAAAGTTCATCTGGGAATGGAGACAGATACTGGAGAACACGGAAAACCTGAACATCTGGCAGGATCAGGTGAGGGAACTGCTCGTTGACGAGGAGACGAAGCAGGTGACGGGCGTGAAGACCTACATGGATGTCACCCTGCATGCCAAGAGTGTCATCATCACGGCTGGCACCTTCCTCAACGGCCTCATGCACATAGGACGCACCCAACTGGAGGGCGGACGTTGCGCCGAACCCGCATCTAAAGAATTGACAGATAGCATTATACGCCACGGTATAAGGTGCGGACGCATGAAAACGGGCACTCCTGTGCGCATAGATGGCCGCAGTGTGCATTTTGAGGACATGGAGGAGCAGCCGGGCGACACCGTAACGCAAAACTTTTCCTTCATGGGCGAGGCACGCCCCCTACCCCAGTTGCCTTGCTGGATAACGTACACAAACCCCGACGTTCACGAGCGCCTGAGAGAGGGGCTTCCCGAGTCGCCTCTGTACAACGGACAGATACAAAGCATAGGTCCCCGATACTGCCCCAGCATAGAGACAAAACTGGTTACCTTTGCCGACAAGGACCAGCACCAGCTTTTCCTCGAACCCGAGGGTGTGGACACTCAGGAGTATTACCTGAACGGTTTCTCTTCCTCCCTGCCCATAGAGGTGCAGCTGGATGCCTTGCGCAAGATGCCTTGCTTCCGCGACGTGCAGGTGTACCGTCCTGGCTATGCCATAGAATACGACTTCTTCGACCCCACACAACTATATCACACCTTGGAGTCAAAGGTGGTGGAGAACCTCTACTTTGCCGGTCAGGTGAATGGTACCACGGGATATGAAGAGGCGGCTGGCCAAGGTCTCATTGCCGGCATCAATGCCGCACTGAAACTTCAAGGCAAGGAGAGTTTCGTTCTGCATCGCGACGAGGCTTACATAGGTGTGCTCATCGACGACCTCGTAACCAAGGGTGTGGACGAGCCTTACCGCATGTTCACCTCGCGTGCCGAGTACCGCATACTGCTTCGCCAGGACGATGCCGATGCACGCCTAACAGAGCGCAGCTACAACATCGGCCTTGCCACCGAGGAGCGCTACCAGAGGTGGATGGAGAAGAAGGAATGGATAGAGAAGATTAGCGAATTCTGCCGCACCTTCTCCGTGAAGGCGGCATACATAAACGATGCCCTGGAGGAGATGGGCACAGTGCCCTTGCAGAAGGGTTGCAAACTGATGGACCTCATCACTCGTCCACAGGTTGGCATCATGTCGCTGGCAAAGCACATCAACGCGCTCAGGCAACTTATCGACTCCATCCCCAACCGCCGCGAGGAGATAGTTGAGGCTGCCGAGATACACATAAAGTACAACGGCTACATCCGCCGCGAGCGTGAGATTGCCGACAAGATGCTTCGCCTGGAGAACATAAAGATTCGTGGCAAGTTCGATTACGAGAGCATCAAATCCCTCTCCACCGAGGCGCGACAGAAACTTATCAAAATCGACCCCGAAACCTTGGCACAGGCATCGCGCATACCAGGAGTATCTCCCTCGGACATCAACGTGTTGCTGGTGCTGATGGGAAGATAAAGACCCACCCCTAACCCCTCCACAAGGGAGGGGAATATATACGCCTGAGTATGTGGCATAAGGGGCGAATAATTCAACAAACTTGGAATACTCAGATTATTCGGATTACTCAGGAATCCCCAATAGGCTTTATGTTTCACGTGAAACAATTACACCAGCATTAAAACATCATCATATTAAAAATGAACAATAAAACACTTTTAGAGAATCTCAGGGTTATACCCGATTTCCCCATTCCTGGCATTCAGTTCCAGGATGTCACTACCCTATTCAAGAACCCCGAATGCCTGAAGATTATGCGCGACGAAACCTTGGCCATGTACAAGGACAAAGGCATAACCAAAGTGGTTGGTGTGGAAAGTCGCGGGTTCCCTCTCGGAGGTATATTAGCGGCAGAACTGAATGCCGGTTTCGTTATGGCTCGTAAGCCCAACAAACTCCCTGGCGAGGTAATCGAACAGGAGTATGCCAAGGAATATGGCACCGACAAAATCTGCATGACTTCGGATGCCATCAGCGAGGAGGACGTGGTGCTTATACACGACGACCTGCTTGCTACAGGTGGCAGCATGAGGGCGGTTTACGACCTCGTGAAGAAGTTCAATCCAAAGAAGATTTACATCAACTTCATCATCGAACTCACCATCGAAGGCCTCCACGGAAGGGATGTTTTCGATGCGGACACAGAGATAACAACGTTGATGGTGATTTAAGTAAAGAAAAAGAAGGACCCAACAAACCCCAACGGACCCTCCCCCAACCCCTCCACAAGGGAGGGGAGTATAATGTACTGGCAATATAAGCACAAGTCAGTTGATACTACTCCCCTCCCTTGTGGGGGGGTTGGGGGTGGGTCCGGGAGTCGTGGTGGGTCTGCTACACCATGAAACAAGAAACTCTTCAACACTTGAAAGCCATCGTGGGCAGTTTACCCGAACTGCCTGGGTGCTATCAGTATCTCGATGAGAGTGGCACTATCATCTACGTTGGAAAGGCAAAGAACCTGAAGCGTAGGGTTAGCAGTTACTTCAACCGAGAGCACGACAACTTCAAGACGAGTGTGCTTGTTTCCAAGATTCACGACATAAAATATATTGTAGTAAACACCGAGGAGGATGCCCTGCTTCTGGAGAATAACTTGATAAAGCAATGGAATCCTCGCTACAATATACTGCTGAAAGACGGTAAAACCTACCCAAGCATCTGCATCACCAACGAGTACCTGCCTCGCATCATCTACACAAGAAAGATAGACAAGCGCCTGGGCACTTTCTTCGGTCCATACAGCCACATCCCCACCCTACAGGCTTTGCTTGAACTCATCAAGAACCTCTATCCCTTGAGACGATGCAGAGAGAGTATTTCCGCTGAAAGCATCAAAAACGGGAAGCACAAACTTTGCCTTGAGTACCATATCAAGAATTGCAAGGGGCCATGTTGCGGACTTCAAAGCAGGGAGGAATACCTTGCCTGCATCAACGAAGCACGGGAAATACTGAAGGGAAATACCGGTGAAATCGAGCGCCAGATGCTTGCACAGATGCAATCCCTGGCCGAGGAAATGAGGTTCGAGGAGGCAGAGGCAATAAAGCGCAAATACGTCCTTCTGGAAAACTACCGGAGCAAGAGCGAGGTGGTGAGCAGCACGCTGCACAATATTGATGTTTTCAACATAGAAAACGACGAAAAAACCGCTTACATCAACTATCTGCACGTCGTGAACGGTTGCATCAACCAGGCCTTCACCTTTGAATACACAAAGCGCCTAAACGAGAGTGCCGAGGAACTGCTCATAGCCGGTATAGGTGAAATGAGGGCAAGATACGGCAGCAAAAGTCGTGAAATCATCGTTCCGTTCCACGTGGAACTATCGTTGGACAATGTAGAGTTTACCATACCGCAAAGGGGCGACAAGAAGAAGCTGCTGGAACTCTCCCACCTGAATGCCATGCAATACAAGAAGGACCGATTAAACCAGGCGGATAAGTTGAATCCTGAGCAGAAACAGGTGCGTTGCCTGAAGGAATTGCAGGATGCCCTGGGCCTTGATACCCTGCCCATGCACATCGAGTGTTTCGACAATAGCAATATCAGTGGCGAGGATGCCGTGGCTGGATGTGTGGTATTCAGGAAGGCAAAGCCATGCAAAAGCGACTATCGCAAATACAACATAAAGACCGTTCAAGGTCCTGATGACTACGCCTCCATGAAGGAGGTGGTACGTCGCCGTTACAGCCGCATGATGGAGGAGGAGACTCCCCTACCCGACCTTATCATTACCGACGGTGGAAAGGGGCAAATGGAGGTTGTACGGGAGGTTGTGGAGGACGAACTGAACCTGAGCATACCCATAGCTGGTTTGGCAAAGGACGACAAGCACCGCACCAACGAACTGCTCTTTGGTTTCCCACAGAGGACAATAGGTTTGCGCTTGGATAGCGCCCTGTTCCGTTTCCTCACGCAGATACAGGACGAGGTGCACCGCTTTGCCATCAGCTTCCATCGCGACAAGCGAAGCAAACGACAGATTGCCAGCGAGTTAGACAGCATCCCCGGCATAGGTCCCAAGACAAAGGAACTGCTACTCAGGCACTTCAAGAGCATGGCAAGGATACGCAAGAGCACTCTGCAGGACCTAATAGAATGTATAGGCGAAAGCAAGGGCAAAGCCCTGTTTGAGGTGCTAAAACCCACCTCAGGAACTTTAATGGAGGAAAGTTAGAATGAGCAAACTTTAGATGCAATTTGGTGATTTATACTGATAAAACGATTAAAAACTAAATATTAAATTAAAGCGCACCACCTACTCCCCTCCCTTGTGGAGGGGTTGGGGGTGGGTCCCTTAAAACATTATGGAAGAAAACAAGTATGAACTGATGATGGCCGAGTACGACACCAACATCAAGGACGAGGAAGTAAAGCGTGCCGTGGCACGTATCATCGAGGACAAGGTGGCAGAGAACGACAACCTGGAGGTGAAGAAGTTCCTGATGGGAAGTGTGGAACTTACCACCCTGAAGACCACCGACAGCGATGAAAGCGTGCTGAAATTCACCGAACGTGTGAACGAGTTCGAGGATGCATACCCCGACCTACCCCACGTTGCCACCATCTGCGTGTATCCCTGCTTTGCTCAGATCGTGAGCCAAAGCCTGGAGGTAGAGGGTGTGGAAGTGGCTTGCGTTAGCGGTTCCTTCCCCAGTTCTCAGGCGCTTATCGAGGTGAAGGTGGCAGAGACTGCCTTGGCCATAAAGGACGGCGCCACAGAGATAGATATGGTGATGAGCGTGGGCAAGTTCCTGAGCGGCGATTACGAGACGGTGTGTGATGAAATCAGCGAATTGAAGGCCGTTTGTGGCGAAAAGAAGTTGAAGGTAATCCTGGAAACCGGCCTCCTACCCTCTTGTGCCGACATCAAGACAGCCAGCCTTCTGGCCATGTATGCAGGTGCAGATTACATCAAGACAAGCACTGGCAAGGAGAACCCTGCCGCCACTCCCGAGGCTGCCTACGTGATGTGCCAGGCAATAAAGGAGTATTACGAAAAGACCGGAGTTCGCATCGGTTTCAAGCCTGCTGGTGGCCTTAACACCGTTCACGATGCCCTCGTGTACTATACCATAGTAAAAGAGGTGCTGGGCACCGAGTGGCTCTCCAACCAGTACCTGCGCCTTGGCACCAGCCGCCTGGCCAACCTGCTACTGAGCGAAGTCCTGGGCGAGGAGGTGAAGTTCTTTTAAATAATGGAGGACCCTCCCCCAACCCCTCCACAAGGGAGGGGAGTGATTACAACCGACTAAGTGTCCATATCTGCAATACATCATACTCCCCTCCCTTGTGGAGGGGTCGGGGGAGGGTCTTTTCCCTCTTGACAATCCAAAATTCACGCCCCTGTGGCCGAAAATGTGAGATAAAGCGATTCTCACGAGGCATAAAGATGCCCTTAACAGATGATTCTTAGTCTGTTAAGGGCATTTTTATTTGTATCATCCTTTTTGTGATCTAGAAGAACGAGAGAAGAAACAACGATTATAAGTCACGTTAATGATAAAAATTAGCTATCTTTGTGCAAAAGATGGCACTACTATGCAAAAATGGAATACCCTATGTAAAGATGTCTTAGAAAAGAAGACAAAAGAAGCAGGCGAACAGGAGTATCAAGAACTTATATATAATCATTTCCGCCTTCTACTGGGTTGGCACTGCGAACGTGTAGAAAAACAGTACAAATTAAGGGTGGGCAGTAGCATTAACTACGTATATCCGGACATCGTTTTCTTCAATAAAGAAACACCCGCATTCGTCATTGAGATGAAAAAGCCCAACCACCTTCAAAACAGGGATGAAGTTGTACAACTACATTCCTACATGAAACTATTGCCCGTACAATTCGGTCTTTATATCGGAGAACACATTGAACTTTATTATTATGAATTCGGCAAAGAACCCATCAGTGTTTTTCAAATCAACTTTACAATAGACTCGCCAAAAGGAAAGACATTCGTAGACCTTTTCAATCAGGAGAACTTTAGCATTATGGAACTTGCCTCCTTCTGCCAAGCACAAATTGAGAAGTTAGAACAGGAAAAAGAAATAAATAGGTATATCAATGATTTTGTAACAGAAAATGGCGAGGAAACTTTAACAAATCTACTGGAGTTACACTTATTGAGCGAAGGGTATAGCGAAAACAACGCTAAAAGAATCATAAGTGAATTAGAAATCAATGTTGGTCTTAAACACAAACACCAAGCCATTAGTACAGAAGAACATACATCATACAAAACAAGAAAGACAGAGAAAAGAAGCAAGAAGGACTACACTCACTACACATTAAACGGCCGAGGACATTACGGGAAGGGGCGCTTGGCCTTGGCAATTGTCAAATTATTTGTAGAAAACAACCCTCATCTCACTTTCTCTGAAATACATAAACAGATTCCGTTGGATACAATGTCATATAGCGCAATACAAAGTTGGAAAGAAAGCACGAATGACATGAAAAAGGACAACAGATGGTTTGAAAGCCAAGAGGACTTAATGAAAAGCTCTGATGGCATACTTTTTGCATTTACCAGAGAAATTGGAAAAAGCAACATCAACAAAATTATTGATTTTGGGCGAAAACAAGGCTATAAAATAGAACCTGTCCTGACAACACAACAAGTCCTGTAAGTTTATTTTGCAGAGGCCAATTGGACTTGGAGCAAGAAACTCACAAAACCACCCCCAAAGACACATAAATATGTCCTCCTGGAGAACAAGGGTTTGTTGTCCCGACAACACGTCCTTGTCACCATTGAGGACAAGCGCTTGTCCTCGGGAGAAGCGAATAACAGCCTCATGGGACCCAAATTTACGGGTCGGTAAACAGGACTGTTATTCCGACGTTCATCATATATTTTTATCTTAAAACCAAACCGTCCAATAGGCTGTTACGTGCAATGAACAATTGGGTAAAACAGCAGAAGAGCAAAGTTATTCTTTGCCATTAATCCACATCTAACACCAGCAATGGCATAAAACACATAAATACGTTTGTATTTCATGAAAAAGCACTATCTTTGCGAAAGGAATATTGGTTTTTCATACTATGAAATACAGTATTAGGGACATATTCGAGTATATTATTGCCTTGATAAACGAGTTTGCCAAGCGGTATAGTTTGACTGAAAAGCAAGCGTACAGATATATCCGTGCTCATAAAGGCATTGCCTTCATAGAGGAAAACTATGGTGCTATGCACACGCTCAGTTTTGATGATGCAGTGGAGAGCGTTACACTTTATTGCAGAAGAACAGGAGGTGAACTATGATCTTATACCACGGATCCAATATTAACATTGAACAAAAACAGAGTTCCTAAATCGTCTCAAGTATATGAAAGGGATAACCTTCCAATACTTTTTTGGTACAAAAAAGGCCATTAAACACCTTATAAGACTATGACAAAGGCTGAGTTTGAATACATGAAGGAAGGAATGGCTGCAGATTTAGCAGAATTGCTTTCCAAGGATTTCAACATGAACATCTGTGAAGCCCTTGACACCCTATATAATTCTGAGACATACACCAAACTTTGCGACTCTGCAACTGGATTGTATTTCCAAAGTCCGAAATATGTCTATACGCTGCTGAACTCGGAGTTAAAAACAGGCAGGGCTTCATAACACCCCCTACCCTTTATGAACCTCCACTAAATAATCGGAAAACGGAAAACTGCCTTCTCACATCCCAGTTTTCCGTTTTCCGATTTCACCTTTCCGTTCGTAAGTCCCTACATCGCCCTCTTTGCCACGTAATCGAGATAGTATTGCAGGGCTTGGACAATGGTGCTCTCCCCTACCTCATCCAGCAATCCTGTGGCCATGCCGGACATGTCGCCCATAGCACTTTCTGCATACAAGACACCACCCTCCTGGCGGGTGAGGTTGACAAGATGAATGATTTCCTCTTGCGATGCCTCGCCGGCACGTACCTTCAAAGCAAGGGCATGAGCCTCGGGATTCTTGTTGGCAACATAGATGACGGGCAGTGTGAGTTTGCCCTCCTTCATGTCGTTGCCGGCAGGCTTGCCCACATCGTGCTGGTCGTCGTAATCGAAGATGTCGTCCTTCAACTGGAAGCATATACCGAGAAGCATACCAAAGCGCTTCATAGTATATATGTATCCTGGATGATCCGTAGCAAGCAAGGCACCCACCTCGGCACAGGCGGAGAAGAGAGAGGCGGTCTTCTTGCGCACCACCTCGTAGTACGAGCCCTCCCCTATTTCCTTGCTGTCCACGTTGGCCAACTGCAGAAGTTCGCCATCGGAAAGCATGATACCCACGTTGGAGATAAGCGCCACTACCCTACTGTCGCCACATGCCACGGCATGCTCAATGGCCTTGCTGAGCAGGAAGTCGCCCACCAGGACGGCTGCCTTGTTGTCCAGAAGGCTGTTCACGCTCTTCTGGCCACGACGGCGGTCGCTCTCGTCAACAATATCGTCGTGCACCAGGGATGCCGTGTGCAGAAGTTCCATGGCAATGGCCGCATGGATAACCTGATCGCTGACCACGTCCACACTGTTGTCGGCACCACGGGCAGCCAGCATCACCAGTATGGGACGCATCTGCTTGCCGGTGCGGCGAGTCAGGTGATCCAATGCCATTCCAAGCAAAGGATTGTCGGACTTGAGCGACTCACGGAACATTTCATTGAACCGTGCCAGGTCGGCCTCAACGGGTTTTCTTATCTCTTTTAGTAAATCCACTGGACTTATAATCATGCGTTATCAAATGCAAATTTACAGAAAAAGGCGGAATATTATCACAATTTTCAGTATTTTTGTAGGCAAATAAGATAAATAGTTATGAAATTGTTCCTTTTGGATGCATATGCTCTCATCTACAGAGCCTACTATGCTTTCATCAAAAATCCACGATACAACTCCAAGGGCGAGAACACAAGTGCCATCCTGGGCTTTGTGAACACCCTGGAGGATGTGTTGCGCAACATGCGCCCCACACACCTTGGTGTGGCCTTTGACCCGCACGGCGGCACCTTCCGCCACGAGGCGTTTCCCGAATACAAGGCTCAGCGCGAGGAGACACCCGAGGCCATACGCTTTGCCGTGCCCAAGATAAAGGAAATACTGGAGGCATACCACATTCCCGTGCTTGAAGTCCCCGGATACGAGGCCGACGATGTGATTGGCACATTAGCACATCAGGCTGACCTCCAGGGCATTGAGACATACATGATGACGCCCGACAAGGACTACGGACAGTTGGTAACAGAGCACGTGAGCATGTACCGTCCGCCCGTTGGCAAGAGTGAGGCACAGGTCTTGGGTCCTAAGGAGATATGCGAGAAATGGGGCATAGAGTCGCCCCTGCAGGTGATAGACATACTGGGCCTTATGGGCGACTCCAGTGACAACATACCCGGTTGCCCTGGGGTGGGAGAGAAGACCGCCTGCACTCTCATCCAACAATGGGGAAGCATAGAGAACCTGCTCGCCAATACCGACAAACTGAAGGGTGCCATACAGAAGAAGGTGGTGGAGAATGCCGACCTCATCCGACAGAGCCACTGGTTGGCAACCATAGTGAAGGACGCACCCATTACACTGGACATCAACGCATTGGAACTCAGCGAACCCGACCACCAAGCCCTGCAACGCATCTACGAAGAACTGGAGTTCCGCCAGTTGCTGAGGAAAACGGAAAACTTGACGAACGGAAAGGTGAAAACGGAAAACGGAAAGGTAAAAGCGGAGAACAACCCCTCAGATTTATTCGCCTCCGCTCATCAAGCTCCGCAAGTCCGTTTCAAAGACGGCAGTATACAGGGCGACTTGTTTGCTGACATAGCATCAAATACACCCGTAACTACTCCCTCCCATACAGGGGCGAGCGAGGTCTTCAGAAGAAGCACTGAATGTGTTTCTGTGCCTCGGGAGGGGAGCACTCCCCAGTGCGACGCGCGGACAGACTGGGGAGGGGTCTGCGTAGACGAACCGCCATTCATCCTGGATGGCGACACCATCATCGGGCACGACCTGAAGGCGCATTGGCAGGAACTTACCGAACAGTACCCCGAGGTGCAAGCACTTGATTTAGAGGCAAGTGGAGTAGGGAAGAAGCGTCTCTTTGATACCGCCATAGCACACTATCTACTGCACCCGGAAATGCGACACGGACTTGACTACCTGAAGGAGGCGTACCGCAAGGCAACACTTAAGGAACTGAAAGAACTCTTCGAGAAGGAGTTGCACGAGACGGGGCTTTGGGATATCTTCCAGAACATGGAAATGCCACTGATGTGCGTGTTGGCACGCATGGAGCAAACAGGTGTGCGCATAGACGAACCGGGACTTGCAGAAACAAGCCGACACTTCACACAGGAGATGACACAACTGGAGGAGGAGATATACCAGTTGGCAGGGCAGAGGTTCAACATCGCCTCGCCACGTCAGGTGGGAGAAATACTCTTCGATGTACTGAAACTCGACTCCAAGGCAAAGAAGACAAAGACAGGACAGTACGTCACCGGCGAGGAAGTGCTGGAAGGCCTCAGAAACAAGCACAACATAGTAGGCAAGATACTGGAACACAGAGGATTGAAGAAACTCCTTGGCACATACATAGATGCCCTGCCAAAACTGGTAAACGCCTCCACGGGACACATACACACCACTTTCAACCAAACCGTCACCACCACCGGCCGACTCTCGTCCTCAAACCCCAACCTGCAAAACATCCCCGTGCGCGATGCCATGGGCAAGGAGGTGCGCAAGGCCTTCATCCCCGACGAGGGACAACTATTCTTCTCTGCCGACTACAGCCAGATAGAACTCCGCATCATGGCACACCTCAGCAAGGACGAAAACCTGGTGCAGGCCTTCCTGTGCGGAGAGGACATACATGCCGCCACGGCAGCAAAGATTTTCCACAAGGACATAAGCGAAGTGACCAGCGATGAGCGCCGACGTGCAAAGACGGCAAATTTCGGCATCATCTACGGCATCAGTGCCTTTGGCTTGGCAGAGCGCCTCGGGTGCAGCAGAAGCGAAGCAAAGCAACTTATAGACGGATATTTCCAAACCTATCCCGGTGTGAAGGAATACATGGAGCGAAGCATTGCCATGGCACGCGAGAAGGGGTACACCGAAACCATCTTCCACCGCCGCTGCCCCCTGCCCGACATCAACAGCCACAATGCCGTAGTGCGCGGATATGCCGAGCGCAATGCCATCAACTCGCCCATACAGGGCAGTGCCGCTGACATCATGAAGATGGCCATGATACGAGTGGACAAGCGCATGCGAGAAGAAGGTCTCCAAAGCCGCATGATCCTACAGGTGCACGACGAACTGAACTTCAGCGTCCTTCCCAAAGAGCGCGACCAGCTCCAGCGCCTCGTTATAGAGGAAATGCAAAGTGCCGCCTCGCTCACCGTCCCCCTCATTGCCGACGCAGGATGGGGCACCAACTGGCTGGAGGCACATTAAAGAAACGGAAAACGGAAAGGTGAAAACGGAAAACTGCGAGTAAGCGAGAGCAGAGTCAAACTTGTTTGAACTATGCCGAGCATGAGCAGATTCAAAACCGCAAAGCGGGATTAAAGGTGAAAACGGAAAGGTGAACCTCCAACGTTAAAGAATGCGAAATCCTTGCACCATAAAACACTTATTCGTATCTTTGGTACTTGAAAACAAGCCCGTAACATGAAAAAAATACCATTCTTACTTCTGTTGGTGGCAATGATGCTTACCCTTATGTCTTGGAAAACGGAAAGCGGAAGCTCTCACCGCTCACAACTCACCGTTCACAACTCACCGTTCAGTCTCCCGTCAGACACCACAAAAAACACCCAAACCAAGCCTACCAAGCAAGACACCTCTGTCGCCTATACCGACACATTGGAAGAACTCAGCGTAAAGGCCGACAAAGAACTTCGTGTTGTGGATGTCATCAACAAGTCCCTGAACAATGGCCTCACCCAGCCAAAACAGAAGAGTGTTTCTGACATTATCGGTTCCAAAGCCACCGACTACATCATGCATCCCTTTGCATGGAAGGAACGCAAAAAGGATAAGAAACTCAAGAAGGACAAAGAAGCTCTTGTAAAACTGGATGCTGCCAAGACCTACGAAGATGAACTCACCGAGGCCATCTATCGTCAGTTGCAAGAGGATTCCATCGCCAATGCCAAGAAGCAGCAGGAAGCGAAAAAGTAATACTTGGACAGGACCCACTAAAAAATGTGTGAAGATTTAGAGAAACAGTACAACGAACTTTTACCAGAATATCAAAAGTGCGTTGAGAAGAAGATGGCACCAGAAGACTATCTTCAATATAATGAGATACTCTTTTCTGCACACAGCCTTGGCATAGAGGGAAATTCATATACCATCAATGACACCAAGGCACTGAAGGAATTGGGATTGGGCGTGGTGCCTACGAACAAACCCTTGGTGGAAACAATGGAGATGCTCGACCACTTCCATGCCTACGAGCAGATGCTTGACTCCACACAATGCCCTCTGACAGAGGATTATATCCTGTCGCTACATGCCACACTCACACACCATACCATTTCATACCGTCACCCTGGTGCCAACCCTGGTGAATATACAACGATGGACATGGGAGCAGGAGACACCCTCTTTGGCGACCATGAACAACTGATAAAGAAAGTTCCCGACCTTCTGCAGCATACTGAACGTGCCATTCAAAAGGGATTGCCGCCAATGTTCGTTGCCGCCATTTTTCACGGGCACTTCATATATCTTCATCCTTTCCGAGACGGCAACGGACGCATGGCACGACTTCTATCCAACAAGATCCTTCTTCAGGCAGGACACCCCATCCTCATCATCACCCGTGAATCCAAGGAAGAGTACATCCGTGCCCTAAAACTCTTCCACAACGACAGTGCCGAGTATCTGGTAGCCTTCTTCTACCAATGCGCCATAAAGCGCATGAAGAAGGAGATAGAAGAAAAAAAGCAGAACACCATCAAAGGCATGACCTTCCTCATGTAGGGGATATAAACAAACAACATAAGTAAATAAAGAAACTTATAGAATACAAAAAGTGGTGTGGAATCCACCACTTTTTTATGTTTTATTGTTGCTGTCCGGCAAAACATTTAACCCAAATCAGTCATTAGCGTTATGATGATAATAGCGGACTCAAACTCGTTTGAAGTTAGCCTTGGCGAGAAAAGGTCGAATATAATTCAAACAGATGTTTTGCTACTTTGAGGGCATAACTGTCTAATGAACCGATTTGGGTTTAATAGTATAAAATCATTGCAATATAAGAACCGTAGTAGTCATTGACGAACGATTTATGATTAATGCTGTATGCCCCTTGCGAGGGCCCTTTTTTGTCCTCGGTATTGTCACGACCTTGTCCTCGGTATTCGTTCGCCGAACAAATACTATTGTCACGCCCTTGTCCTCGGGAGGGCAAAAACACACACCTTAACGGACACCCCCCCAAAAAAACTTCGACACTGGAGTTTTATATACCTAAATTACAGTTTTCACATACAAAAACTACAGTTTAAGTATCTGGTACTGGGAGAAGATTTGGTTGAAGAGGGTGAAAGTTTGCACTTTAACCCAACCTTTTACTTCTTATCTCATTCTTTTTTGCTACCTTTGTTTCCAAATTCCGTCGCCACAGAGGTGGTGTGAGGAAGGACTTTACCGAATAAGGTGTTATTGAAATTATCTTCTTAGATTAAACTTCGCAACTTTAATTTTAGCATGAAGATGATAGCGATAGCACCACATCGTTGGTTTGTACAGCCAGTATTGGCTACATACATAACCTTTGGTGTGGGCTATTGCTTTATCCATGCTAAAGGCAATGCGAAGGCCTAATCTAAGGATAAAGCAGATATAGTTCCCACACCTTTATTATATATCCTAACTGCTTTCTTCTGGGAATTGGGATTGCGCAAAACAATTGAAGATGAAAGGACATCTACACAATTCCTTGCGAGCATTGTTCCTGTCCCTGGCGGTGCTCCTGTCCCTGCCCATGCTGGCAGAACAGGTTGAGATTGATGGTGTAAATTATGACTTTAATGCTGAGACAAAACAGGCCACTGTTATAGCGAAGAGCAGTGACAAGTATTCAGGAGAAATTGTTATTCTAGAGTCTGTTGAGTATGGAGGTACTACTTATCGTGTGACAAGCATAGGGAATAGCGCTTTCTCTAGTTGCTACGATTTGACCTCGGTTTCTATCGGCAATAATGTGACTAGCATAGGTGATTATGCTTTCGCTTCTTGCAATGCTTTGAGTTCGGTGACTATCGGCAATAGTGTGACGAGCATAGGGGAAGGTGCTTTCTCTAAGTGCTCTGGTTTGAGTTCGGTGACTATCCCCAATAGTGTGACGAGCATAGGGGCGTGTGCTTTCGAATATTGCTCTGGCTTGCCCTCGGTTACTATCCCCAATAGTGTGACGAGCATAGGGAATAGTGCTTTCTATTATTGCTCAGGTTTGACCTCGGTTACTATCGGCAATAGTGTGAAGAACATAGGGAATTATGTTTTCGCTTATTGCTCCGGTTTGACCTCAGTTACCATCCCCAATAATGTGACAAGCATAGGGGTGGAGGCTTTCAGAAATTGCACTGGTTTGACCTCGGTTACTATCCCCAATAGTGTGAGAAGCATAAGAGATAGAGCTTTCTATTATTGCTCTGGCTTGACCTCTGTTACTATTCCCAATAGTGTGACGAGCATAGGAAATAGTGTTTTCTATTATTGCTCCAATTTGACCTCGATTACTATCCCTAATAGTGTGACGAGCATAGGGCAGGATGCTTTCCGTAGTTGCTCTGGTTTGACCTCGATTGCTATCCCCAATAGTGTGAAGAGCATAGGGAATAGTGCATTTCAGGATTGCGCTGGTTTGACTTCGGTTGCTATCGGCAGCGGGGTCAATGATATAGGTGATAAAGCCTTCGCCAAATGTTCAAAACTCCTTGATATCCATTGCTATGCAGAAAAGGTGCCTTCTGCAACTGATGCTTTCACCGATTCTAATTATCAGAATGCCACCCTTCATGTTCCTTCTGCCTCTGTGGAGAGTTATAAGAAAACAGAACCTTGGAGCGGTTTTAGCAATATTGTTGCCATTACTACTGAAGTTGATGGTATAAATTATGACTTTAATGCTGAGACAAAGCAAGCTACGGTTATACATAGATTAGCCTTCTATTATGGCAAGATTGTTATCCCTGAGTCTGTGGAGTTTATGGGTGTCACTTATAGTGTGACGAGCATAGCGGGTGGTGCTTTCAGTTTTGGCCAGGGTGTAACCTCGGTGACTATCCCCAATAGTGTGAAGAGCATAGGGGGAAACGCTTTCGGGATGATTTGCACTGTGAGTTCAGTTCATATTTCTGATATTGCTGCATGGTGCAATATTGAGTTTGGTGATATTAATTCTAATCCTTTAAATAAGGCCCATCACTTATATTTGAATGGAGAAGAAGTGAAGGATTTGGTAATTCCCAATAGTGTAACGAGCATAGGAGATTATGCTTTCTCTGGTTGCTCTGGCTTGACCTCGGTTACTATCCCCAATAGTGTGAAGAGCATAGGAGATTATGCTTTCTCGGGTTGCTCTGGTTTGACCTCGGTTACTATCCCCAATAGTGTGAAGAGCATAGGGGGAAACGCTTTCTCTGATTGCTCCGGTTTGACCTCGGTTCATATTTCTGATATTGTAGCATGGTGCAATATTGATTTTCTAGACAATACTTCTAATCCTTTATATAACGCTCATCATTTATATTTGAATGGAGAGGAGGTAAAGGATTTGGTTATCCCCAATAGTGTGACGAGCATTGGGGATAATGCTTTCGCTGGTTGCTCTGGTTTGACATCAATTACTATGGGCATCGATATCAAGAATATAGGTACTAATGCCTTCGTTAAATGTTCCGGACTCCTTGATGTCTATTGCTATGCAATAAAGTTGCCTTCTACAGAGAGCGATGCATTTGATGGTTCAAATCCAGAAAAAGTCACCCTTCATGTTCCTTCTGCTTCTGTGAAGAGTTATACGCAAACAGAACCTTGGAGCGGTTTTGCCAATATTGTTGCTCTTTCAACAGAGGTTGATGGTGTAAATTATGACTTTAATGCTGAGACAAAACAGGCCACTGTTATAGCGAAGAGCAGTGGCAAGTATTCAGGAGAAATCGTTATTCCAGAGTCTGTTGAGTATGGAGGTACTACTTATAGTGTGACGAGTATAGTGGATAATGCTTTCTCTGGTTGCTCAGGTTTGACCTCGGTTACTATCCCCAATAGTGTGACGAGTATAGTGGATAATGCTTTCTCTGGTTGCTCTGGTTTGACCTCGGTTACTATCCCCATTTGTGTGACGAACATAGGGGAGGCTGCTTTCAGTGGTTGCTCAGTTTTGACCTCGGTTACCATCCCCAATAGTGTGAAGAGCATAGGGAATAGCGCTTTTCAGAATTGCTTTAGTTTGACCTCGGTGACTATCGGCAATAGTGTGACGAACATTGGGGAGTCGACTTTCTTAGGTTGCTCCAGTATGACCTCGGTTACTATCCCCAATAGTGTGACGAGCATAGGGAGTTCTGCTTTCTCAGGTTGCTCTCGTTTGACCTCGGTTACTATCCCCGATAGTGTGACGAACATAGGGGATTATGCTTTCTCGGGTTGCTCTGGTTTGACCTCGGTTACTATCGGCAATAGTGTGACGAGCATAGTGGATGGGGCTTTCGACGGTTGCTCTCGTTTGACCTCGGTTACTATCCCCAATAGTGTGGAGAGCATAGGGAATTATGCTTTCTCGGGTTGCTCTGGTTTGACCTCGGTTACTATCCCCAATAGTGTGGAGAGCATAGGGAATTATGCTTTCTGGGGTTGCTCTGGTTTGACCTCGGTTACTATCCCCAATAGTGTGACGAGCATAGGGAATAGTGCTTTTCGGGATTGCTCTGGTTTGACCTCGGTTACTATCCCCAATAGTGTGAAGAGCATAAGGGATTATACTTTCTGTGATTGCTCTGGTTTGACCTCGGTTACTATCGGCAATAGTGTGACGAGCATAGGGGATTATGCTTTCCGTAATTGCTCCAAGCTCCTTGATGTATATTGCTATGCCGAGTATGAGCCTTCAGCATGGAACGACGTATTTGATGGTATAGACTGGGAAAATGCCACCCTGCATGTTCCTGCTGGTTCCATTGATTTTTATAACTCAACAGAGCCTTGGAGCAGTTTCGGCGAGATTGTTGCCCTTCCACCTTTTTCTGATGAGGTCGAGATTGATGGGATAAATTATGGACTTAATGGAGAGACGAAGCAGGCAACTGTTATCAAGAAGAGCAGTGGTTCTTATTCTGGTAATGTTGTCATTCCAGAGTCAGTGGAGCATGAGGGCGCTACTTATAGTGTGACGAGCATAGGGAATTATGCTTTCGCTTCTTGCAATGCTTTGAGTTCGGTGACTATCGGCAATAGTGTGACGAGCATAGGGGAGGGTGCTTTCGGTGAATGTGATGATTTGACCTCGGTTACTATCGGCAATAGTGTAACGAGCATAGGGGAATTTGCTTTCGTTGCTTGCTCTGGTTTGACCTCGGTTACTATCCCCAATAGTGTGAAGAGCATAGGGGAATTGGCTTTCGCTTATTGCTCCAAACTCCTTAGTGTCTATTGCTATGCAGAGAATGTACCTTCTACAGAGAGCAATGCATTTGAATCTTCCCCCATAGGAAATGCCACCCTGCATGTTCCTGCTGGTTCTGTTGATAGTTATGAGGCAACTGCGCCTTGGAGCCGTTTCGGGACGGTTACTCCCCTTCAGGACTTAACCTTGACAGATGGCGAGGAGTTTGAAAACAATACGGAACAGACATTTAGAACTCTAACCTATACCCGTACTCTTCCCAACCTCAAATGGAACGCCCTGTATGTTCCCTTTGAGATTCCTGTGTCCGAGATAATTGATAAGTACGAAGTGGCATATGTCAATAATGTCAACTCATACGACCATAATGATGACGGCACAATAGACGACATGAGAATGGAGGTAATCAAGATAAAGTCTGGCACATTGAATGCCAACTATCCATATCTGATTAAAGCAAGAAACGATGAAGCAAGAAGCATGAATCTCACTCTGGAAAATACAACCTTGTTCCAATCTGTTGAAACCACAATTGACTGCTCTTCGGTCTTTGCAAAGCACGAAATAACAGGTATCTACAATAAGAGATACGAGAATGAATTGCCTGATGGTGCCATGGCCATATCAATGGCTGGTGCATGGCAACCCATTGCCAGCGGTTCATATCTGAATCCCTTCCGTCTGTACATGACCATTACTGCACGAGATGGTTCGCCTGTTAAGGTAGAACCTGCCGCCATGTCTCGCATCAGAATCAGCGTACTCGGCGAAGATGTGGAAACAGACATTGAGGAAACGAGAAGCGAAACTAAAAACATCATCCTTGACCTGAGTGGTCGTAGCGTACTGAATCCAGTAAAGGGTGGAGTATATATCGTTAATGGTAAGAAGGTTATATTCTAATGGAAAACGAAATGATGGCTAAGAAGAAAAGTATATATATCACTCCCAAGTGTGTGTCTGCAGAAATGAAAGAAGACCTACTGCTGACAACATCTTCAGACGAAGTTCCTGTTCTTCCCGACGAACCTGCCATTCCTGCAGCAAGAGAGGAACATAGGAGGGATATTAACATCTGGGACCAAGGATGGTAATATAGTAATAGTATATGAAAAGTGGTGGGTACGTCCACCACTTTTTGTATCTATATTAGTAGGCTCATTTGGATCTCAGTACACCCCAGTACTCAAATAACGCTCTCCTGTGTCGGGCAATACGGCAACGATGCACTTGCCTTGGGCCTCGGGTGTGAGAGCCAGTTGGAGGGCAGCATGGATGGCAGCACCAGAGGATATGCCGACGATGAGGCCTTCGTGGTGGGAGAGTTCGCGAGCAACACGCATGGCTTGCCCCGTACTAACAGGCATGATGCTATCAACAACGGTGGGGTCGTAGTTCTGAGGAACGAAGTTAGCACCTATGCCCTGTATGCCGTGAGGCGAGGGAGTGCCTCCTGTAAGCAGGGGAGACTCTGCCGGTTCTACGGCAATGGATTGAAGACAAGGATTGAGAGTCTTCAACTGGCGGGAAGTACCACACAGAGTACCACCTGTACCCACACCAGCCACGAGGTAGTCTACCTGTCCGTCCGTATCGTCCCATATCTCCTGTGCCGTGGTGAGCGAGTGCGCCTCGGGATTGGCTGGGTTGGAGAACTGACCAAGAATGACGGAATTGGGAGTGCTTTCGTGCAAGCGTTCTGCCTCGGCAATGGCAGCGGTCATACCCAGTGCACCTGGAGTAAGAACCAACTGCGCACCAGCGGCACGAAGCAGTTGCTGACGCTCATGGCTCATGGAGTCGGGCATGACGATAACGGCCTCATAACCTCGCACTCGGGCTATCCATGCCAGTCCTACGCCTGTGTTTCCACTTGTAGGCTCTATAATAGTACCTCCAGGTTTAAGTACACCACGGCGCTCGGCATCCAGAATCATGTTCAATGCCACACGATCCTTCACGCTTCCGCCCGGGTTGAAGTATTCCAGTTTTGCCAGCACACAGGTATTCTCATCTATGCCATAATGAGCAGAGAGGCGGGCAAGGTGGAGTAGGGGAGTGCCACCCACAAGTTGGGTGAGATTATTGAATATTCGTGCCATTTGTATATATACCTTTCTGTTGTGCAGAGCAAAGGTAAGGATTTATTGAGAATATGCACACCACGAACATTAAAGAAATGCTAAAACTGGCACCTTTTTGATAAACAAATGTAACGATAGTATAATTATTGTGAACGGCACAAATTATCTTGCCCGGAAATGATTGCCCAACACAGGAAACGTCGTAAATTTGCATCGGATTCAAAGAGGAATCCATAACAAGAATAGCAAGAACTAAAAACAAAGAAGATTATGGCAACCAAGTTTTATAAGTGTGCCCATTGCGGCAACGTTATCGTAAAGGTTGTTGACAGCAATGTCCCCGTGGTTTGTTGCGGGCAAAAGATGGAAGAACTGGTACCCAACACCGTGGATGCCAGTCAGGAGAAGCACGTTCCAGTGGTTACCCAACTGGAAGGTGGAAAACTCCGCATAGAGGTGGGCAGTGTGCTTCACCCCATGTCGCCCGAGCATCATATAGCCTTCATATACGTAGAAACAGAGAACGGAGGTATTCTCGTTGACCTGAAAGACGAACCCGTAGCAGAGATATGCACCTGCGGAGCAAGACCTGTGGCGGTGTACGAGTACTGCAACCTGCATGGCCTTTGGAAGAAGGACATCGACGTAGAGTGCTGCCCCAAGAAGGAAAAGGGTTCATACACAAGCCCATTCTACCCCTGCGGCACCTGACATAAGGAAGAACGATGCCTTCTTTGCCCAAGACCAGCATAAAAGGCACGAAAGAACCCAAGTAAATGTAAAAGTTTGTTAAAAACTTCATCCATAATGGAGTTATAGTACATCATCGCGCGCATATATAAGGGAAAATCCTTATCTTTGCACACAGAATAAACCACGATAGAGTGAGGGGCCAGACAGGTTCCTCACTTTTCGTTAAAAGAAGCAGTAATAATCTTGCATTAAGCATTATTCAGAAGATGATCAGTAAGAGTGCCGTAGAACAAGCCGTAAGTGAATGGCTGGAAGGAAAAGAGTATTTCCTGGTAGAAGTAAACATCAGTGCAGACGACCGCATCGAGGTTCTTATAGACCATGCCGAAGGCGTGTGGATTGAGGATTGTGCCGACCTGAGCCGTCACATCGAATCAAGAATCAACCGCGAGGACGAGGACTATGAACTGGAAGTGGGCAGTGCCGGACTTGGCTACCCCTTCAAGGTGCGCCGCCAGTGGGAGATACATCTGGAGAAACCCGTAGAGACACAACTGAAGGACGGACACAAGTACCGCGGCATACTGACCGCCGTGGAGGAGGAGACCTTTACCATCACCTGCGAGGAGAAGGTAAAGCGCGAGGGAGAGAAGCGACCCAAGATGGAGCAGGTGCCACACACTTTCACCTACGAAGAGGCAGCATACACTAAATACTGGATGAAATAAACAACAACATAAATGGCAACAACAAAGAAGAACAACACACTGAATTCCATGGACTTGATTGAGTCATTCTCGGAGTTCAAGGAAACAAAGAACATTGACCGTGCCACACTGGTGGGTGTGCTGGAAGAGTGCTTCCGCAGCGTCATCGCCAAGATTCATGGTACCGACGAGAACTACGACGTCATCGTTAACCCCGACAAGGGCGACCTTGAGATCTACCACACCCGTGTAGTAGTGGCCGATGGCGAGGTGGAGAACCCCAACATGGAGATCAGCCTGAGCGAGGCACGCAAGATTGACGACGACTACGAGGAGGGCGAAGAAGTGAGCCAGCGCGTGGAGTTTGCCGACTTCGGCCGCCGTGCCATCCTGACACTTCGCCAGACCCTGGCAAGCCGCATCCTGGAACTGGAGCACGACACCCTGTACAACAAGTTCAAGGACCGTGTGGGCGAGGTTGTGAATGGCGAGGTTTACCAGAGCTGGAAGCGCGAGACACTGGTTACCGACGACGAGGGCAACGAAATGATCCTGCCCAAGACAGAGCAGGTGCCCGGCGACTTCTTCCGCAAGGGCGAAACACTGCGTGCCGTTATCAGCAAGGTGGACAATGCCAACGGTAACCCCAAGATCATCATCTCACGTACCGACCCCATGTTCCTCCAGCGTATGATGGAAACCGAGGTACCCGAGATTCACGACGGTCTGATTGCCATCCGCAAGGTGGCACGCATCCCCGGCGAGCGCGCCAAGGTTGCCGTAGAAAGCTTTGACGAGCGCATCGATCCCGTAGGTGCCTGTGTGGGTGTGAAGGGTAACCGCGTTCATGGTATCGTACGCGAACTGCACGGCGAGAACATCGACGTTCTGCCCTGGACATCAAACGCACAGCTCATGATTACCCGTGCACTCAGCCCTGCCACAGTGAACAGCGTGAACATGAACGAAGAGGAGAAGAGAGCAGAGGTGCTCCTGGACAGCGACCAGATCTCTCTGGCCATCGGTAAGGGCGGTGCCAACATCAAGCTTGCCAGCATGCTCACAGGCTACACCATCGACGTATACCGCGAGATTGACGAGGAGATTGACGAAGACGACATCAGTCTGGATCAGTTCAGCGACGACATCGAGGACTGGATCATCGACATCCTGAAGAAGCAGGGCTATACCACTGCACGCCAGGTGCTGGGCACCAACCGCGAGGAACTGGCACAGAAGGCCGACCTCGAGGAGGAAACCGTCGACGAGATTATCCGCATACTGAGCGCAGAATTCGAGAAATAATAACAACACACATACACTAACAGGATAATACCCCGGGAGGGATACACATAATGAGTATAAGATTAAGCAAAGCCATAAAGGAGTGCAACGTAGGTTTGCAGACCGCCGTTGACTTCCTGAACAAGAAGGGAATCGGCGAGGTGGAGGCAAACCTCAACGCCAAGATTTCAGACGAGCAGTACGACCTGCTCCTTAAGGAGTTCAAACCTGACAGTGTACTGAAGGACGCTGCCAACCACATGCTCCAGCAGCAGAAGGAGGAGAAGGAGCGCAAGGAAAAGGAAAAGGCCGAAGCAAAGGCTAAGGCCAAGGCTGAAGCAGAAGCCAAGGCTAAGGCAGAAGAAGAGGCTAAGGCAAAGGCAGAAGAAGAGGCCAAGGCAAAGAAGCAGGCGCTGAAGGTAGTTGGCCATATCGACCTGGATGCTCCCAAGAAGAAGGCAGAACCAGCCTCCGAGGAGAAGAAGCAGGCAGAAAAGCCCGCCGAAGCACCAGTGGCAAAACCCGCAGAGGAGGCAAAGCCCGCCGCCAACGAACCCCAGATCATTACCGATGGCAAGGTAACCGGCACTCTGGAGAACGGTGTCTTCCGCCTGAACGCTCCCCAGCAGCCCAGCAACGGCCTGAAGGTACAGGGCCACATAGACCTGTCTGCCTTGAACCAGAGCACACGTCCAAAGAAGAAATCTAAGGACGAGCGCAAGCGCGAGCGCGAGGAAAAGCAGCAGCAGGCCCAGGCCGACCGCAAGAAGCAGCGCATGCGCGGCGGTAAGGAGAAGGTGGACGTAAATGCCGTGGTTTCCCAGCAGAAGCAGCAGGGCCAGGGCAAGAACCAGCAGGGTCAGGGCAATAAGAACAACAACGCCGCCAACCAGCAGCAGGGTCAGGGCAAGAAGGCCAAGAACAAGCAGAAGAACCAGCCCAAGCAGCAGCCACAACCCGTGGAGGTTAGCGAAGAGGAGGTTGCAAAGCAGGTTCGCGAAACTCTGGCACGCCTGACCGCCAAGGGCAGCAAGATGGGCAAGGGCGCCAAGTATCGCCGCGAGAAGCGTGAGGCATTCCGCGAGCAGATGGAAGAGGAGATGATGAACGAGATGGCAGAGAACAAGGTGCTGAAACTCACCGAGTTCGTAACTGCCAACGAACTGGCCACCATGATGAACGTGCCCGTTACCAGCATTATCGGTACCTGCATGAGCATCGGTATCATGGTCAGCATCAACCAGCGTCTGGATGCCGAGACAATCAACATCGTTGCAGAGGAATACGGCTTCAAGACAGAATACGTCAGTGCCGAGGTTAGCGAGGCAGTAATCGAGGAGGAGGACGACGAGTCAGATCTCGTTCCACGCGCCCCCATCGTAACCGTGATGGGTCACGTTGACCACGGTAAGACCTCTCTGCTCGACTACATCCGCCAGGCCAATGTTATCGCCGGTGAGGCAGGTGGCATTACCCAGCACATCGGTGCATACAACGTGACACTGAAGGACGGACGCCATGTCACCTTCCTCGACACTCCTGGTCACGAGGCGTCCACCGCCATGCGTGCCCGTGGTGCTCAGGTTACCGACATCGCCATCATCATCATTGCCGCCGACGACAGCATCATGCCTCAGACCAAGGAGGCCATTGCTCATGCCACGGCAGCCAATGTACCCATAGTATTTGCAATAAACAAGATAGACAAGCCCACCGCTAATCCCGAGAAGATTAAGGAAGGCCTGGCTGCCATGAACTTCCTCGTTGAGGACTGGGGCGGCAAGTACCAGAGCCAGGACATCAGTGCCAAGGCTGGTATCGGTGTTGAGGAACTGCTGGAGAAGGTACTTCTCGAGGCAGAGATGCTCGACCTGAAGGCAAACCCCAACCGCAAGGCTACTGGTTCCATCATCGAATCATCACTCGACAAGGGCCGCGGCTATGTTGCCACCGTGCTGGTAAGCAACGGTACTCTGCGTGTAGGCGATGTGATGCTGGCTGGTACCAACTACGGCCGTGTGAAGGCCATGTTCGACGAGCGTGGCCGCCGCATCAACGAGATCGGTCCCTCTCAGGCAGCAACCATCCTGGGCTTGAACGGTGCTCCCACCGCCGGTGACACCTTCCACATCATGGAGAACGACCAGGAGGCACGCGAGATTGCCAACAAGCGTGAGCAGTTGGCACGCGAGCAGGGCCTGCGCACAATGAAGCGTGTGGATCTGAACGAAATCGGCCGTCGTATCGCTTTGGGCGACTTCCAGGAACTGAACCTGCTTGTAAAGGGCGACGTGGACGGTTCTATCGAAGCATTGAAGGACTCTTTCGAGCGCCTCTCTACCGAGAAGATCAAGGTCAACGTCATCTACAAGGCCGTTGGTCAGATCAGCGAGAGCGATGTCACACTGGCCGCCGCATCGGATGCCATCATTATAGCGTTCCAGGTACGTCCCAGTGCCCAGGCCCGCCGTTTGGCAGAGCAGGAGGGTGTGGACATCCGTCAGTACAGCGTCATCTACGATGCCATCGAGGAGGTCAAGGACGCCATGGAGGGCATGCTCTCTCCCGAAATCAAGGAAGAGATCACCGCTCAGGTGGAGGTACGCCAGGTTTACCACATCTCCAAGGTTGGTACCGTGGCAGGTGCCTACGTTATTGACGGTAAGGTGAGCCGTACCAACAAGGCTCGCGTCATCCGCGACGGTATCGTTGTCTACACAGGCGAGATCAATGCCCTGAAGCGCTTCAAGGACGATGTCAAGGAGGTTACCACCAACTTCGAGTGCGGTATCTCTCTGGTCAACTACAACGACCTGCGCGAGGGCGATATCCTGGAGACATTTGCCGAGATCGAGATCAAGGCAAAGCTGTAAACAACATAGAGATGGAACTTATTCAGCAGCTCGGCAAATACGTCGAGATGATACCTCTGAATACAACAGAAATAGTGGCCCTGGCAATACTGCTCTACGGAGCAGTCATGGGGCTTAAGAACGGATTCTTGAAGGAACTGGCCAGTATGACCGGTTTCTTCATAGGTCTGTATCTGGCATGGAAGTATTACGAGCAGATAGGGGGTGGCGCCATAGCCTTCATAGGCATATGGGTGGTCACCCCTATTGCATTGGGCATACTGGCTTCTCTGGCCACCAAGCTCCTGGATTGGACTCTGGTGGGAGGGCTGATGAACCGTCTGCTCGGGTGCATCCTCGGAGTCACCAAATGGGCGGTGCTTATTGTCTGCGTAGCGGTGATGACGGGGCAGGTGGAATACCTGGACAAGTACGTGGACAGGGACTCCGTGCCGGGTGTAAATTATATTGAAGAGAAATGGAAGACATTACGAGAGAGTTTGTAAACAAGGATTACGAATATGGCTTCCACACTGACGTCCACACCGAGATAATAGAAAAGGGACTCAACGAGGACGTTGTCCGCCTTATCTCGGCTAAGAAGGGCGAACCGGATTGGTTGCTGGAATTCAGGTTGCAAGCCTTCCGATACTGGCAGACACAGGAGCAGCCCTCGTGGGCCCACCTGGACATGCCACAGATAGACTATCAGGACATATCATACTATGCCGACCCCACGGCAAGCAGCAAGAAGGACGGTCCCAAGGAGATAGACCCTGAACTGATGAAGACCTTCGACAAACTGGGCATTCCCCTGGAGGAGCGCATGGCACTGGCTGGTGTGGCGGTGGATGCCGTCATGGACAGTGTGTCGGTCAAGACCACCTTCCAGGAGAAACTTAAGGAGAAAGGCATTATCTTCTGCAGCATCTCCGAGGCGGTGAAGAACCATCCCGACCTGGTGCGCGAATATCTTGGCTCTGTGGTGCCGTATCGCGACAACTATTTTGCCGCACTGAACTCGGCCGTATTCTCCGACGGAAGTTTTGTCTACATCCCCAAGGGCGTCCGATGCCCCATGGAACTGAGCACCTACTTCCGCATCAATGCCATGGGTACAGGCCAGTTCGAGCGCACCTTGATAGTGTGCGACGATGATGCCTACGTGTCCTATCTGGAAGGCTGTACCGCCCCCATGCGCGACGAGAACCAGCTGCATGCCGCCATCGTGGAGATAGTGGTAAAGGACAGGGCAGAGGTCAAGTACTCTACCGTACAGAACTGGTATCCTGGCGACAAGGACGGCAAGGGTGGTGTGCTGAACCTCGTTACCAAGCGCGGACACCTGCGTGGCGTGGATAGCCGCTTGTCGTGGACACAGGTGGAGACGGGCAGTGCCATCACGTGGAAATACCCCTCCTGCATTCTCTCCGGCGACGGTTCGCAAGCCGAGTTCTACTCCGTAGCCGTTACCAACAACTACCAGCAGGCGGATACTGGCACCAAGATGATACACATCGGCAAGAACACCAAGAGCACCATCATCAGCAAAGGTATCAGTGCCGGCAAGAGCCAGAACTCCTACCGTGGCCTGGTCAAGGTGGGTGCCAATGCCGAGGGTGCAAGAAACTATTCCTCCTGCGACTCCCTGCTACTGGGCAGCAATTGCGGTGCGCATACGTTCCCCTACATGGACATACACAACGACACCGCTATAGTGGAGCACGAAGCCACTACGAGCAAGATTTCCGAGGAGCAGCTCTTCTATTGCCAACAGAGAGGCATATCCTCGGAAGATGCCGTAAGCCTCATCGTCAACGGTTATGCCAAGGACGTCATCAACAAGCTCCCCATGGAGTTTGCCGTAGAGGCACAGAAACTCCTGGGCGTAAGCCTTGAAGGCTCGGTGGGATGATTCGAACGGAAAACTGAAAGGTGAAAGGTGAAAACGGAAAACGGGAAACTGTTCTTCAACGGTGAGCGTGGAGCGGTGAGCGGAGAATCACATACATCCTCCGATAACTCCGTAAGCACCGCGCCAGCCCTTCTCCCCATAGAGGGGGCGAACAAGGTCCTCGGAGAATTGACCCAAAGTCAATTCGTGCCTGGTGAGGGGAAAACTCCCCAGTTTGACGAGAGGACATTGCCCGCAGGGCAGAGGGGGTCTTAAACGTTAAACAACTATGTTAGAAATACGCAACTTACATGCCAGTATCAATGGCAAAGAAATATTAAAGGGCATAAACCTCACTATCAACGATGGCGAGATTCATGCCGTAATGGGTACCAACGGTGCAGGCAAGTCCACACTGAGCAATGTTATCGTGGGCAACCCTGCCTACGAGGTTACCGAGGGCGAAATCATCTTCAACGGACAGAACATTCTTGAGATGAGCACCGAGGAAAGGGCAAATGCAGGCATATTCCTGTCTTTCCAGCACCCTGTGGAGATTCCCGGCGTGTCCATGACCAACTTCATGCGTGCCGCCGTGAATGCACGCTACAAGGCTCAGGGGCGCGAACCTCTTTCTGCCGGCGACTTCCTCAAGCTCATGCGCGAAAAGCGCAAGATAGTGGAACTGGACAACAAGCTCACAAGCCGTTCCGTCAACGAAGGTTTCTCTGGTGGCGAGAAGAAGCGCAACGAGATCTTCCAGATGGCCATGCTCGAGCCCACCTTCTGCATCCTGGACGAGACCGACTCGGGCCTGGACGTAGATGCCCTGCGCATCGTGGCAGAGGGCTTCAACAAGCTCCGCAAGCCAGAAACCAGCGCCATAGTCATCACCCACTACCAGCGCCTTCTCGACTACCTGAAGCCCGATGTGGTGCACATCCTCATCGATGGCAGGATTATCAAGACAGGAGGTCCTGAACTGGCCCTGGAGATTGACGGCAAGGGCTTTGCCGACTATGTTGCCCAGTAAATGCTTTGCAAATGAAGAACAACCAATACATAGAGTTCTACACCGAGGTAAGGGACACCATAGCGCAACGTTCATGCCCCATGATGAACGCCCACAGGGAAGAGGCCTTGCGCATCTTCTCCGAGCAGGGGTTCCCCTCCAAGAAGGTAGAGCGATACAAGTATACCGACGTGGCGCAGGACTTTGCTCCCGACTATGGCATACAATTGTCTCCCATCGCCACCGAGCGTACGGAGTTCTGCCGTTCCGTCAAGGAGGCAGACATCGACCTTGCACCCTATTACAACAATATAGCAGACAACGGTGATGCCGTAGTGGCACTGAACACCATGCTTGCCGTGGACGCGCTGCTCATCCATGTTCCCCGCAACACCCGTGCCAAGCACCCCATTCAGATAAACAACGTGCTCAAGGGCAAGCAGGACACCATGGTAAACCGCCGTGTGCTCATCGTCATGGAAGAGGGCGCACAGGCCGACATCATCATCACCGACCATGCCGTGGACCAGCAGCAGTTCCTCACCAACCAGGTGATCGAGGCATATTGTGCCGATAATAGCCGCCTTAATCTCTACGAGATAGAGGAGACCAACCTGATGTGCACACGATATAGCAACGTGTTCATACGGGAGGGCAGGGACTGTTCCGTGCGCCACACCGTGCTCACTCTCTTCAACGGTCACACCCGCAACGCATGCCGCGTGCAGATGGCAGGAGAAAATTCCGAGGCCATACTGAACGGTTGTGTCATAGCCGACAAGATGCAGCGTGTGGACAACAACACCTTGATAGAGCACATGGTGCCCCATTGCCAGTCAAGGGAACTGTACAAATATGTCCTCGACGATAGTGCCGTGGGTGCCTTTGCGGGAATGATTCTCGTGGACAAGGATGCACAGAAGACCTCATCCACCATGAACAATGCCAACCTCTGCTCCACACGCCAGGCACGCATGTACACCCAGCCCATGCTGGAGATCTATGCCGACGATGTGAAGTGCTCGCACGGAAGCACCGTGGGACAGATGAACGACCAGGCCCTGTTCTACATGCGCCAGCGTGGCATATCGCTCAGCGAGGCCCGTCTGCTGCTCAAGTCGGCCTTCATCACCGAGGTTATAGAGAACATCCCCCTGGAGGCTCTTCGCGACCGCCTTCACCTCATCGTGGACAAGCGCCTCCGCGGCGAACTGAGCAAGTGCGAGGGGTGTAAGCTTTGCTAAGAACGGAAAACGGAAAAGTGAAAACGGAAAACTGTGTTATGGCAGGAGTTCTGCAAATAAACTTATAATAAGCCGATATAGTTTTCCGTTTTCACCTTTCACATTTCCGCTCGATATAGTTTTCCGTTTTCACCTTTCACATTTCCGCTCGATATAGTTTTCCGTTTTCACCTTTCACCTTTCCGTTTAATACATGTACCGACAAGACTTTCCCATACTCGAGAAAACCATATACGGCAAGTATCCGCTGGTGTATCTGGACAATGGTGCCACGACGCAGAAACCGCGTTGTGTCGTCGAGGCCATGAGCCACGAATACTACAACGTGAATGCCAACGTGCACCGTGGAGTGCACTTCCTTTCGCAAGCCGCCACCGACCTCCACGAGGCAAGCCGCGAGACGGTGCGCCAGTTCATCGGTGCCGCCAACACCTCGGAAATCATCTTCACCCGAGGCACCACAGAGAGCATCAACCTGGTGGCGTCGTGCTTCAGCCAGGCCTTCATGAAGGAGGGCGACGAGGTTATCCTTAGCCAGATGGAGCACCACTCCAACATCGTTTCATGGCAACTGGCACAGGCCCGATGCGGCATCAGGATCAGGGTGATTCCCATGACCGACGACGGCCGTCTGTGCATGGACGAATACGAGCGTCTTTTCAACGAGCGCACACGTCTGGTTTCCGTCACCCATGTCAGCAATGTCATGGGCACCATCAACCCCGTCAAGGACATCATCCGCATAGCCCACGAGCACGATGTGCCCGTTCTCATCGACGGCGCACAGAGCACACCGCACTTTGCCGTGAATGTCAGCGAACTGGATTGCGACTTCTTTGCCTTCTCTGGTCACAAGACCTATGGCCCCACCGGTATCGGCGTGCTCTACGGCAAGGAGAAATGGCTCGAGAAGATGCCACCCTATATGGGCGGCGGCGACATGATAAAGACCGTATCGTTCGAGAAAACCACTTTCAACGACCTCCCCTACAAGTTCGAGGCAGGCACGCCCGACTATGTTGCCTCCACCGGCCTTGCCAAGGCGCTCGACTATCTCTCTGCCATAGGCATGGACAAGATAGAGGAGCACGAACGCCACCTCACACGCTATGCCATAGAGAAGATGCAGGAGATCGAGGGCATGCACATCTTCGGTCCCCTTGGCGAGCATATCAGCGAGCACGATGCTGTAATATCCTTCGAGGTGAAACCGCTTGGCGCCACCTGCGACACTCCCTACATCCACCATCTGGACATGGGCACACTGCTCGACCGCCTCGGCATAGCAGTACGCACAGGCCACCACTGCGCCGAACCCCTCATGCGCCGCCTGGGCGTAGAAGGCACTTGCCGTGCCTCATTTGGGCTTTACAACACACTCGACGAGGTAGACACCCTCGTGGCAGGAATAAGGCGAATACAGGGGATGTTTTGAGGAACGGGCGGACCCCTCCCCATCCCTCCCCTGTATGGGAGGGAGTAGTTACAACTGGGGATTAAACAGAAACGGAAAACTACAATCAGATTACTCCGACTACTCCTCCTCCCCCCTGGGGGCCTTTCAAAACACTAATCTCGCAAAGGCAAAAATAAATATTCATCATAATATCATGAGACATAACAGCAATTCAAAGTTCAGGAATCTTATGAAAAAGGGACTGGTATTGTCCTCCCTTATTCTTTCTGCCACCATGCCCTCTATGGCACAGGAGAACAGTCGTGGCATAGGTATCTATCCGGGTAATCCACTGGAGTATTTCGGTCCTAAGATGGAGAAGGACACCGCCTACCGCAATCTGGCCCTGCACCGTGCCGTGTACCAGTCGGGGGCGCACGACCTCAACCTCACCGCACAGCTACTCACCGATGGCGTGGTGGCCACCAGCCAGCCTGCCTTCCTGGAGGTGCTGGCCAATGGCAAACCCTTGCCTCACAACGAGCGCAAACTTACCATCAACAATAGCGAGTGGTCGCGCATACCGGTTGAGGGCAGCACTGCCACACTGACCTACCGTTGGCACAACATGGACATCGAGGCCGATGAAATAGTGGTGGAGGGCTTCGTGGCATACGACCAGGACAAGCCCTTCGAGCAATACTCCATGCAGTGCGATGTGATGGGTGCCAAGTCGTACACCTACATGCTAAAGAGCGACACCCTGCCGGGACGTCCTCGCAGAAGGAAGGTTATCAACGACCCCAACAAGCAGACCGAGGAGGCTACCGCCATGGCACGCGAACTGAAGGAGACCTTCAAACTCAAAGGCAAACGCACCTTCAGCTCCATAGAACTCACCTTCCGCCAGAACAACGCCTTCTACTGGTCCATCAAGGAGGTTACATTCATGCGCAAGGGCAAGGCCGTTCGCTCCATCTTCCCTGCACAGCGCTTCACCAGCGTGTGGAAGGCAGAGAAGGACGATTGGGCTTATGTCGACCTCGGCACCGTGGCCTCTATCGAGGAGGTGCGCCTGCACTGGCTGGGCGAGGGTAATAGCGGCCTGCTGGAAGTCTCCAACGATGCCAAGAACTGGAAACCCTATGCCGTGCCTGCAAACAGCAAGCAGAGCGATGGCAAGGTGCAGGTGATCAGGCACAAGACCTCAGCACGCTATGTCCGTGTGAGCAACACCGATGCCGCCTGCCTCAGCGAGATAGAGGTCTACGGTCGTGGTGGCGTTAAGGCAGTGGCACATACCGAACAGGGGTGGAATGACGCCAAATACATGCTCAACGGAGGCAACTGGACAGTGTGCCCCATCAACGAACCCACACTCGAGGCCGTGCCTGTTGGTCCCGAGATAGTTGCCACCGTGCCTGCCACCGTGCTCTCCAGTTACTACAATGCCGGTGCCTTGCCCGACCCCAACTTCGACGACAACCTGGCCATGATATCCGAGTCGTTCTTCAACCGCGACTTCCTCTACAAGCGCACGTTCCAGGTTCCCTCGAAGATGAAGGGCAGAGGCATACTGCTCAACTTCGACGGCATCAACTGGAAGGCCCTGGTGGTGCTCAACGGCAAGCAGGTGGGCAAGATAGAGGGTGCCTTCATGCGCGGGCAGTTCGACATCACCGACCATGTTAAGGAGGGCGATAACGAACTCCTTGTCTACATAGAGAAGAATGCCAACCCCGGTGCACGCAAGACCAAGACTGGCGAGAATACCAGTTTCAACGGTGGTGTCCTGGGTGGCGACAACCCCACCTTCCACGCTACCATCGGTTGGGACTGGATAACCACTATCCCTGGCCGCGAAGTGGGCATCTGGAACGATGTCTACCTCACCTCCACCGAGGCCGTTACCATCGCCGACCCCATAGTGAACACCACCCTTGCCGACGGCAAGGCCACGATGACTCCGTCCGTCTTCGTGAAGAACCATCTTTCCGTTCCTGTTAAGGGTACCCTGCGAGGCAACATCGGCGACATTGTCTTTGAAAAGGAGATAACACTGGCTCCCTCTGCCGAGACAGAGGTTACCTTCTCTCCCCAGGAATACCGCCAGCTGGCCAGCCAGCAGATGCGCCTATGGTGGCCCAACGGATATGGCGAGCCCTACATGTACCCTGCGGCATACACCTTCCACACCGAGCAGGCAAAGGCCGACGCACGCACAGAATACCTTGCCGGCATCCGCCAGGTGACCTACAAGGACGAGACCACGCGCCTGCAGCTCTACATCAACGGCCAGCGCTTCATACCCCTGGGCGGCAACTGGGGCTTCTCGGAGAACCACCTCAATTACCGTGCACGCGAGTACGACATTGCCGTAGGATACCACAAGCAGATGAACTGCACCATGATACGCAACTGGGTGGGACAGACAGGCGACGAGGAGTTCTACGAGGCTTGCGACCGCCACGGCATCATGGTGTGGCAGGACTTCTGGCTGGCAAATCCTGCCGACGGACCCAATCCTCACAACGAACCCATGTTCATGGCCAATGCCAGCGACTATATGCGCCGCATACGCCAGCATCCCAGCATAGCGCTCTATTGCGGACGCAACGAGGGCTATCCTCCCAAGACCCTGGACGAGCAATTGGCACAACTTGTACAGAAACTGGCTCCCGGTGCCCTGTACTTCCCCAGTTCTGCCGACGATGGTGTCAGCGGACACGGTCCCTATCGTGCACTGCCCGTGAAGGACTACTTCGAGATACAGACAGGCAAACTGCACTCCGAGCGTGGTATGCCCAACGTGCCCAACTTCGAGAGCCTCTGCCGCATGCTCGCTCCCGAGCACCTGTGGCCTCAGAACGAATTCTGGGGCAAGCACGACTTCACACAGAAGGGTGCACAGTACGGCTCCACCTTCAACCATCTGCTGGCCGAGCGCTTTGGCGAGGATAGGGTATATGCCCAGAAGATGCCCGAGCGCCTGGGCACTCATCCTGCCAAGGCATACACCGCCCTGGCTCAGTGGCAGAACTACGACGGTTACCGTGCCATGTACGAGAGTGCCAACCTTGACCGCCAGGGTCTCATCATCTGGATGAGCCACTCATGCTGGCCCTCTATGGTGTGGCAGACCTACGACTACTACTTCGACCCCACGGCGGCATTCTTCGGCATCAAGAAGGCATGCGAACCTCTGCACGTCCAGTACAATGCCTCCACCCGTCAGGTGCAACTGGTCAACATGATGAAGCCTGCACAGGACATCAAGACCATTGCCACCATCTACGACCTGCAGGGTAGGGAAGTGTGGAAGAAGTCCGCCCTGGCACACTTGCCTTCCGACTCTACCGTTAACTGCTTCGAGGCTCTCTCTCCCGATACCGCCAAGTCCTACATGCTCCGTCTGGAGGCCGTGTCCATGCTCAATGGCGAACTCCTCTCCACCAACACCTATTTCCTCTGGGGCAATGAGTCCGCCAAGGAACTTTCTGCCCTTGGCATGGGCAAGGTGGATGTAAGGCTTATGTTCGACCCCGACATGCACTTCGTCATCACCAACACCGGCGACACCCCAGCCCTGATGCTGCGCCTCAACCTCTGCGGCGAGGACGGCGAACAGGTTCTGCCCGTGGAATATTCCGACAACTACTTCCACCTCCTCCCCGGTGAGCGCAAGACCGTCACCATCCGGTGGAGCCAGTTCGACACCCGAGGCACCGACCTCCGCCTCAAGGTTTCGGGCTACAATGTGAAGGAGTTCATCCCATCACTGTAGCGGTGAGGTAAAACCTGTTTATCGGACTATCAGACTATCGCATTGTAACAATCAGTCCCGAACGTAGAGAGATTTACATTCGGGACTGGTTGTTGTTATGGGGGGCTTTCTCATTTCCGCTTTCCGCTCATCCGCTCATCCTTTAACCTTTAACCGCTTTAATATCTCACGCAGAATCCGCAAAATCCGCAGAATTTATTAATAGTCAAAACATTAGCTACGGGTCATTTTCTTAAATAGAAACCCGCAGACTTTGTCGTAGGCTTCGCCACGACTGCCATGCGGAGTATTAGCGCTAACACCGCGCCAGCCGTCGCAGGGCATGCCCGAGCGACAAAGTCTGCGTATTCAAAAACCTTTGCCTGTGTAAGACTTCAAATGATTTAGTTCCAGGTACTTCTGCGTACTTCTGCGAAGTCTGCGTGCCAATAAATTTCTATTACTAACCGCATCGCAGTAAAAACTCTAAGCATTCCCAGAACACCGCGCCAGCAGACTGTCCCCCTGAGACAGGGGATAAAAACCTTTGACTTTTCCGTTTTGACTTCAGCCCCTTCGGGCGTCGACCTTTGGTTCACCTTTCCGTTTGAAAAGTTTTCCGTTTTCCGTTTTCACCTTTCCGTTCGTAAAGTCCTTTCTTGTAAAAACTTGCATCTTTTTTGGTGGAGTTGGGTAATTTTACTAAATTTGCTTGGAATTCCGGCACCATTGTGGTGTGTGGAAGGACTTATGGAAAAGGGTGCTATTGAAAATACTAATCTAAATAATATAACTTATGAAGAACTATTTACACAATTCCTTGCGGGCGCTGTTCCTGTCCCTGGCAGTGCTCCTGTCCCTGCCTGTGCTGGCAGAAAAGGTTGAGATTGATGGGATAATTATGAGCTTTATAGTTGGACGAAGGATGCTACTGTTATAGCGAAGAGCAATGGCGGGTATTCTGGCGAAGTCGTTATTCCTGAGTCAGTGGAGCATGAGGGCACTGCATATAGTGTGACGAGCATAGGGTCTTCTGCTTTCTTGGAAAGCAGAACTCCTTTCTATGATAGCGATGGTTTGACCTCAGTTACTATCCCCAATAGTGTGACGAGCATAGGGAAAAATGCTTTCTATGGTTGCTCAGGTTTGACCTCGGTTCATATATCTGACATTACAGCATGGTGCAATATTGATTTTGGTGAATATTCTAATCCTTTAATTTATGCTCATCACTTGTATTTGAATGGAGAAGAGGTAAAGGATTTGGTAATCCCCAATAGTGTGACGAGCATAGGGGGTCAGGCTTTCTATGGTTTCTCTGGTTTAACCTCGGTTACTATCGGCAATAGTGTGACGAGCATAGGGGGTCAGGCTTTCTATGATTGCTCTGGTTTGACCTCGGTTACTATCGGCAATAGTGTGACGAGCATAGGGGATAAGGCTTTCGGGTTTTGCTCTGGTTTGACCTCGGTTACTATCGGCAATGGTGTGACGAGCATAGGGACGGATGCTTTCTATGAATGCTCTGGTTTGACCTCGGTTAATATCTCTGATATTGCGGCATGGTGCAATATTGATTTTGCTGGCTCTGAATCTAATCCTTTATCTTATGCTCATCATTTATATTTGAATGGAGAAGAGGTAAAGGATTTGGTAATCCCCAATAGTGTGACGAGCATAGGGAATTATGCTTTCCGTGGTTGCTCTGGCTTGACCTCGGTGACTATTCCTAATAGTGTGACGAGCATAGGGTCTTATGCTTTCTCTTATTGCTCTGGTTTGACCTCGGTGACTATCCCTAATAGTGTGACGAGGATAGGGAGTGCTTTCTATGGCTGTTTGTTACAGACCATTGTTTGTAAGGCAATAAAGCCAGCAGTTATGGACGGAATTGAAATTAGCAGCACTAATATGTATAACCACACCCAACTTTATGTTCCAGAAGGTGCTTATTGGGATTATGCCTTCTCTGGTTGGGGCAGCTTTATTCGAATCAAGGAGATGGCAATGGATGCGGAAGATCTTGAATCAAGAAAGGTATATATGATAGCAGATGTCACTGGACGAAATTTCAGCGTGTACGACAGCGCAAAGGGTGATTTGGTAAACATTGCCTATACGCATTCGCTGGACGAGGAAAGCGAGGGTACATGTTGGACTGTGCTGAAGGAAGGCAACGCCTCATACCTGTATAATATCGGTGCCAAGAAGTACGGAGCCATTGCAGAGGATGGCGCCTTGACTTTGTCTGATGCTCCTGTAGGTGTTGATATCGTAAGTACAGAAAATGGACTGAGCATCAATGGCAAATCCTGCATGTTTGTACTTAACAATAATATCAGTTTTGACGCTACTGGCATTACAGAAACGGAAAAAGAAAATATCAAATCTGAAAACTCTGCCGTCTACGACCTCTCTGGCCGTTGTGTGCAGAAGGCACAGAAGGGTATATATATCCAGAATGGCAAGGTGATGGTTAAGTAGTGAGCGATTAGCGTTTTCGCTTTTGGAGGCATTGATATAAAAATCCGCAGCACCCCAACCGAGCGAGGTGTTGCGGATTTCTGTTATTCGCATTTCTGTTTTAAACCAATCGGTAATTAGCGCATAACAGTCTAATGCGTTGGATTTCTCCTTTCTGATTTCTCCTTTCTCCTTTCGTTACGGTTCTCCCAAAAAGTCTTCTATCACTCTCATCTGCCCAGGTGTGAGGTAGCGGTGGCGCTCCTCGTAGCCCATGCCTATCAAGGCATCATGCAGACCTTGGGTGTCTCTTATTTCCTGTCGGAAGCGTCGCACGGCCGCTACATAGCCAAGGTCGGGATAGTAACGCATGGCGGCACGGCCGAAGGACATTCCTCGTTTTCGTGTTATATGTTCCATATTATTAGTTTTTAGGACTTTAGTTTTTCACAATACTTTTCACCTGTTTGCGGTTTCCTCCCAACCGTCGGATGGAGACATGTATCCAGTAGGTGCCTCCGCTCCGCTCCCATATAAGTTGGTCGAATACGGGCAGGTTTTTCATGAACTCGTAGTATTCCTCTCCTTTGGCCTTCGTTGGCAGATAGATGTCCGCCGCTTCGCCACGCATGTGCTGACTGTTCGCCACACCGCCAACTGCCTTGTTCAATTCCGGGCACCGATAGCCGCTATTTATACGGATGGGACCGAACCTATCACGCAAAGGTTGCAATACCATGTGGCAAAGGTATGCCAGGTTAAGCACTTGCTCCACCGAGGAGCATTCGTTCACGATGCCAAGTCTCTTGGCGGTGTCCGAGCGAGTGAACTCGCTCAGACGGAAGTTGTTTGAAAGTTGCATGTCTTGAAAGGTGAAAGGTGAAAGGTGAAAGGTTAAGGGTGACTGCTTTAGCTTGATGAGCGAAGGCGAATAAAGGTTAAGGGTTAAAGGTAGTTTTCGTTTTAATCCGACTGCGTCGTCTTGACTTTGCTCATGCTCGGCATAGTTTAAGCAAGCTTAACTCTGCTCTCGCTTAATCGCAAAGTTCGTTTTCGTCTTCGTTAAGCGTTAAAAACTAACTGACGACTGACGACTGACGACCATCCGCTCACCGCTCACCGCTCACCGCTCATCCGCTCATCCGTTTATTCAAGTACCACTCCGTTTTCTTAAAGCATTCTTGTTGCGAGGTACTATTCTCATGTTGTTCGATATAGCCTCTTCTCCTCCAGTTGTAGAGCATGTCGCATAGTCTGCCTTTGTCCACTCCCATCTTATGCCTCAATCTTTGGAGTTCCTCTCGTGTGAACACATCGGGCAAGAGTTCCAGCAGGTTCTGCGGACCACTCCGCTTCTCGCTATTCATGGCATTCTCTGCCATTTCTATCTCTCGGCCGAAGAAGTGCATCTTGCACCAGAGGTCGTACTGGAGGGACCAACGGATGAAGTTCTCTATCGTCTTGTCCCACTTCTCGCCGTTTGCCACATAGAGCACCATGGCTTTCAGATAGGCAATCACGTTGGCACGGAAGGAAAGGTTTTCGTACACACGGCTCATCGAGAGACGAGAGAAGTCGGCACACTCCTCAACGAGTTTCTTTGCCAGAGTCCTTGCCTTGGGGCAATCTATGAGACCTCGGGCATTGTTCAACCGCTCAATGTAGGGTCGCAGTTCCTCGTCGAAGGCTTCGTCGTAGGTGCCGTATGTTGGCATCTCGGCACCGATTTCTCTTTCTGGTATAGTGCAGAAGTTTATTCGGGAGATGGGGCCGTCGGTCAGCACCTGACTGAAATATCTTCTGCCCTTGCTCACGGTGGTGGAGGCATTCCAGTTGAAGCGGATGCTCACTCGCTCGCTAACGGAGCCCGTACCTATTCGCGTCTGTCCGTAGGTGTTGCCCGGGTCGAATGCCAGGCACATTATCTGGAACTGCGCCTTGCTCTTGCCAGAGCCCTTCAAGGCATCGAACTGGTCAATCTCGTTCATTCGGGCATAGAGGAAACGGTCTTCGGCATCGGCCAGTCGTTGCACGAAGGCGGCGTTTGTCATATCCGGGTCTATCTCCTGGATGACCAAGCCTTCGGGACGCTGACGCTTGTCCTTGTTGGCACCCTTGCTCTGCACCTCCTTCTTCCACTCACGCTCACGACGGAGGTTCTCCATGTCACGCTGACGGATGTCCTTCAGGATGCGGTTTATGGGTTCCGTGATGCAGTTCTTGCCGGCACCAGTACCTGCCATCAGCACGTTCATCAAGGTGGCCTCGTGCTCCACATTGTCGATGTACCTGAATCTCGTTTGCCACAGGTGCGAAGCCAAGGCAGGGAACACGGCATGCGCCACGGCTGGCTTGTAGATGTCGGGGGTCTTGCTGATTAGCAACCTTATCAACGGTGGCAATAGTTTTGGCATCCGTGGCGGCTGTTCGGGGCTCTGCTCTGCCTCCTGCTCCTCCCGCTCGCGCTCCTTGCAGATAGAGAGCACACGTTGCATTATCCTGGACATGTGCGGTGTCTGGTTGCGGTTGCATGCGCTTCGTATGGTAGCCATCCACTTCTCGCGGTTCTCGCCGTATGTGGGCAGTATGCGTGCTATCCACTCCGGATCATCGTTGCACACATAGCGCAGGTGGCACGCCATGGTGAAGATGAAGTTGTTGCGGCTGCCGTGGGTGGGGATACCGCCGAGTTGGTCTTCTAAAACTTGAACTAAAGAAGCGGACCCCAGCGGACCCTCCCCCAACCCCTCCACAAGGGAGGGGAGTATAATGTCCTGCTGATGTGGGCACAAGTCGGTTGTAACTGACTGTCCCGGACCCCTCCCCATCCCTCCCACAAGGGGAGGGAGTATAATGTCCTGCTGATGTTGGCATAAGTCGGTTGTAACTACTCCCCTCCCTTGTGGAGGGGTTGGGGGAGGGCTGGGGAGGGGTCTGCTCCCATAGTTTATCGCTCATAAACAACACATACTCCCTCGGCACTATGAACGAGCACCGTGCATAGTCCTTTACGCACTCGTCGTATTTCTGGTCGCCCAACTGCTCTGCCATCCAGCGCTGTGCCTCGGCAAGGCCTTTGCCTTCGGGGATGATGAAGATGAGGCGCAGACCTTCGGTACTTGGTGTGATGTGCGCCATCACGATGCCCAACTCTTCCTTGCGTGGCTCTATCTCACGCCAGCGGCCTTCGGGGTCGGGGATGTGGTCAAGGTCGTACATGCTCAGTCCCGATGGCACGGCATCGGCATTGAGGCGTCGGCCGTTCTTGAATGTGGCGTGAGGGGTAAGGATGGGCAGTTGTTTCTTCAGGCGGCCCTTCTTCTCCTCAAACTCCTCAAGGGTGATTCCCCCACGTTTCTCTTGCTCCCATGCGTCTTTTATCTCGGCACACACCTGTGCTACATGTGGGGAGTCTATTGCCTCCCTCAGCATCTCAGAGGTGCATGTCCGCACCTGCTGAGATTTTACACTATTTGAAATTCCAAATGTCATAGTTCGGACCCCTCCCCCTGCCCTCCCCTGTATGGGCGAACAAGGTCTTTAGAAGATGGACTGAATGTCCATCTGTGCCTTGTGAGGGGAGCACACTCCTGTGCGACGCGCGGACAGGAGTATAATGTCCTGCTGATATGGGCACAAGTCGGTTGTAACTACTCCCCTCCCTTGTGGCGAATGGAGTCCTTGGAGGATTGACTGAAACAACGTTCGACGCCCGAAGGGGCTTAAGTCAATGTCAATCTGTGCTCCATGAGGGGAGCAATCTCCATTGCGACGCGAGGACTGGGTAAGGGGGAGGGTCTTGGGGGTGAGCGGTGACTGCTTGCTAATGCAAACACAATATGGCACCACGCAATGTGATGCCATCTTTATTTTGATATGCACCTCCGAAGGGGGGTGTTCTACAGTTCTACAGTCCGTTTTTTCGTCATCGTCATCGTCATCGTTTTTTATCTCACGCTGACTGCGCAGAAAACGCAGAATTACCTGTCCTCGAGTCGTTAGTTCACGCTGACGCTGGAATCCACAGACTTTGTCGCAGGCTTTGCCACGACTGCCAAGCGAACGGATATCTGAACCAAAGGTCGACGCCCGAAGGGGCTGAAGTCAAATCTGAAAACGGAAAACTAACCGCTCACCGCTCATCCGCTCATCCGCTCACCGCTCACCGTTTCTCCTTTCTCCTTTCTTATTTCTCCTTTCTCCTTTCTACTTCACCGGTACACACCAGTAGAGGAACAGGAAGGCAATGAGCAAGACTACTATGGACATGGCCATGATGCTCCACATGAATGCCTGGTTGCTTTTGCGAATGTTGCGTCTCATAATATCGTTAGTCGAAAAAACACGGTTATTTGTCCTTTGCCTCTAATATCGCCCTGTAGCCCTCTGAATTGCGCAGGAGGCTTACTGCCTCCAGATAGGCCTTGTCCTTGGGCAGCGCATGGCGGATGCTTCCCTTCTGGTGGTAGTACCTTAGCACTATGTCGCTCTCGAGGTAGGGCAGCACGAGGGGTTTCATGCGCTCGAGGTCCTTCTTCAGATTGGGGGCAAACTTCAGTTCCAGCGCCTTCATCTCGGCCTCGGCATCCTCCAGATAGCCCTCCATTTGCGCTACACGGCGAAGAAGGCTTATTATCTCGTCGGAACGGCGGTTGTAGGTGAAGCCGGATTCTTCTATATAGCGGGAGAAGTCGGCATAGAGGCTGTCGCTGACACGGAATGTGCCTGGTGCGTCGATTTCATCGTGAGAGAGGGCAAACTGCGTTACCCAGTCAAAGAAGACATCGCTCTGCACGAGGTCGTAGACCATTGTGGGCATGGTGTCGTTCTGCATCACGCAATCGGGGTCTATGCCTCCGCCGTCGGTGACCCTGCGGCCTGCCTTGGTGTAGAAGACATTGCGCAAGGAGTCGGGGACTGTCTTGCTGCTGCCGTCGTGGTTGTACTGGTGTGCCTGTATGCATCGGCCGGAGGGGATGTAGTAGCGTCCGGTGGTGATCTTCAGCTCTCCACGGTAGGGAAGTTCGCGGATGGACTGTACCAGTCCCTTGCCGTATGTGCGGTTTCCCATGACGACCGCCCTGTCCAGATCCTGAAGCGCTCCGCAGACAATCTCGGACGAAGAGGCCGACATGCCGTTTACGAGCACTACTACAGGCATATCGGGGGCTATGGGGTCGGTGGTGGTGAAGTATTCATGATTCATGGATGCCATCTTGCCCTTTGTGAACAGGACCTTCTCTCCCTTGGGCAGGAAGAGGTTGAGGATATCCACCGCCTCGTTGATGGAACCGCCGCCGTTGTCCCTCAGGTCGAGGACCAGGCTCTTGGCTCCGTCGGAAATGAGCTGCAAGAGAGCGTGGCGCATCTCGCGGGCACAGCCGGCGGTGAAGCTGCTGAGATTGAGATAGCCTATGCCCTCGTCCAGTATTCCGTAATAGGGTATGGAGGGCAGCTGGATGGTGCTGCGTGTGATGCTGACGATGCGTGGCTTCTTCTCTCCGGGGCGCTGGAACTTCAGTTCCAGAGTAGTGCCTGCCTCGCCGCGCAGCATTTCCGTGACCTTTGCGGGCATCATGCCCTTGATGTCCTTGCCGTCAACTGTAAGGATAATGTCACCTGCTCTCAAACCGGCGTTGTAACTGGGAGTCTTCTCGTATGGCTCTGCAATGATGACACGGTCGTGCTTCTTGTGATAACGGATGATACTGCCTATGCCGGCATATTTTCCGGTTGCCATCTGGCGCAGGTCGTCGTCGTCGGCAGGATAGTAGCCCGTGTAGGGGTCTATCTTGGCAAGCATGCCGTCGATGGCCCATTGCATCACCGTGTCGGCGGCAAGGGTGTCAACATAGAAGATATCCAAAAGTTTGTATATATCATTGAAAATCTCAAGATTACGCACCACCTTGGAATTGTGGTTCTCCCTCACCTGTGCATGTGTGCAAAGGCAGCAGAGGCAAACGGAGAGGAGGGTGAAAATACGAAAAAACTGCCTGTTCATATTCATGTCATTAGAACCCCATCCGCCACTTGTACCTACTGCGAATGGGGTATAACGTTTTGTTTACTGGAAGATTATCTGCAATGAATGCTGGTCTTGATTCTATTCCATGCAGATGGGGGCAGCTCGCTGCCCATTACCTGCACGGCTTCTGTGGCAAGTATGGTGCCCACCTGTAAGCATTTTTTCAGTCTGTGACCGCGTGTCAGGGCATGCAGGAATCCGGCGGCAAAGTAGTCGCCGGCTGCTGTTGTGTCCACCACGTGCTCTACGTGTATGGCGTCGCATTTGTAGATGCGCCCGCCCTCCATCGTGGCAATGGAGCCCTGTTCGCCAAGCTTCACAACGGCAATGTCGCACATGTGGGCAATGTGCCTTACCTGCTCCTGTGCATCGAAACTGCCGGTAAAGGCACGCGCCTCGCCCTCGTTGGCAAAGACGATGTCGATGTAGTCGGATATGAGGTGGTGGAAGTAGGTGCGGTTCTTGCTCACCACGTTGAAACTGGACAGGTCCAGGCTGAGAATCAGTCCTGCCTGCTTTGCCTTCTGGCATATGCTTTCTATCAGGTCCTGGTCCTGGACAAGGTATCCCTCGATGTGCAGAAGGTCGTAGCCATGGAACATGTCCACGGAGATGTCGTCGGGACCCATGTAGTATGCGGCTCCCAGCATGGTGCCGAAAGTACGGCTGCCGCCAGGAGTGATGAAAGTGTGTGCCACACCGGTCATCTCGTTTCCGCGGATAAGTTGGGTGTGAACTCCGGCATCGCCCAACTTCTGCTCGAAGAAATCTCCCATGCCATCCTTACCCACACGGCCTATGAAGGCTGGCTCGTTCTCCAGTCGCGCCAATGCCAGCATGGTGTTTCCTATGCTGCCGCCGCTGGACATGCGCTTCTCTATGTCTGCGGTCATATCCTCGATTTCATGCTCCCAACGCTCGTTGATGAGCGTCATTGCATCCTTCTTCAAATGTATTTCGCTAAGCAGATGTTCATCGTCCAAACGATAGAGAATATCCACCAAAGCATTGCCAATTCCTATTATTTTCATGGTTTATCGTTATTTTTTTCTGCAAATATATTGTTTATTTCCGAAAAAACCTATATCTTTGCACCGCAATTGAGAAAAAACACTCAAAAAGTTGCTTCAGTAGCTCAGTTGGTTAGAGCACATGACTGTTAATCATGGGGTCGTTGGTTCAAGCCCATCCTGAAGCGCAAAACTCAATTGCAAACTGCTTCAGTAGCTCAGTTGGTTAGAGCACATGACTGTTAATCATGGGGTCGTTGGTTCAAGCCCATCCTGAAGCGCAAAGCAATAGCCTGTCGGAAACGGCGGGCTATATTTGTAAAAGATACGCGCGCACGCATTATATACACATACGCCAATACACCAAGTTTTATGGTAAGCAAAGTAAAGGAGATAATCAATTCGTTCCGTTCCATGCTGTTCCCGGATTTCTACGGAGAAGGAATGACCGAGGAGTTGCTGTATGCCCAGTTGTGCAGAGTCATAGACAAGGACAAGGCCCGGGAGATGACAGCCTTCCTGCCTGAACTGAAGGAACTGCTTGCCATGGATGTGGAGGCGGCATACAATGGAGACCCGGCAGCAGAGTCCTACGAAGAGATTATCTGCTGCTATCCCGTCATTAAGGCTATGATAAACTACAGGGTGGCACACAAAATGCTGCTGTTGGGGGTGAGGCTGATTCCGAGGATCATGACAGAAATGGCCCATTCCGAAACGGGCATAGACATACACCCGGCGGCAACCATAGGGCACCACTTTACCATAGACCACGGAACGGGAGTGGTGATAGGAGCCACCTGCATTATAGGCAACAACGTAAAATTGTATCAGGGCGTGACCCTGGGAGCCAAGAGCTTCCCCCTGGACGAAAACGGCAATCCCATAAAGGGTATTCCGCGCCATCCCATAATAGAGGACAATGTGATCATCTACAGCAACTCCACCGTTTTGGGGCGCATAACAATAGGGCAGGGTACCGTTATCGGCGGCAACCTCTGGGTGACGGAGGGAACCAGGCCTGGCGAGAAATTGATGCAGAAGAATTAGAAAAGACAAGTTTTGAGAAGATAATTAACATTAAGAAATAAATGGAATTCGAACTAATTGCCAAGACCTTTCAAGGCTTGGAGACAGTGCTGGCATCGGAACTGATAGACCTGGGTGCCAACAACATTCAGATAGGACGCCGCATGGTGTCCTTTACGGGTAATAAAGAGATGATGTATCGTGCCAACTTCCAGCTGCGCACGGCAATACGCATCCTAAAGCCCATCAGTCACTTCAAGGCAAAGACCGCAGACGAGGTGTATGATGCCGTGAAGAGGATTGACTGGACCCAGTATCTGACAAACGACACTACCTTTGCCGTGGACAGTGTGGTGTTCAGCACGGAGTTCAAGCACTCCAAGTTTGTAGCATATAAGGTGAAGGACGCCATCGTGGACCAGTTCCGCGAAAAGACAGGAAACCGTCCCAACATCCGTATCGTAAACCCCGACATCCAGTTGCACATCCATGTGGCAGAGTACGACTGCACCCTGGCCCTGGACAGTTCGGGCGAGAGCCTGCACCGTCGTGGATATCGTCAGGAGGCCGTGGAGGCACCCTTGAACGAGGTGCTGGCTGCCGGCATCATCCTGCAGACGGGCTGGCGCGGCGAGTGCGACCTCATAGACCCCATGTGCGGAAGCGGCACGTTTGCCGTGGAGGCTGCACTGATAGCGCGTGGCATAGCACCTGGCGTGTTCCGCAAGGAATATGCGTTTGAGAAGTGGCCCGACTTCGATAGCGAGCTCTTTGAGCGCATATACGAGGACGACAGCAGGGAGAAGGAGTTTGAGCACCATATCTATGGCTATGACAACAACCGACAGGCGGTGGAGATAGCCACCCGCAACGTGAAGGCGGCAGGACTGAGCAAGGAGGTGACCATAGCCCTGCAGGACTTCAAGGACTTCACCCAGCCCAAGGAAAAGAGCATCATCATCACCAATCCGCCATACGGAGAGCGCATCTCTGCTCCCGACCTTTTGGGACTGTACAAGATGATAGGCGAGAGATTCAAGCATCAGTTCGTGGGCGGTGATGCCTGGGTGCTGAGCTACAGGGAGGAGTGCTTTGAGGCCATTGGACTGAAGCCCTCGCTGAGAACTCCGCTCTACAACGGTTCGCTGGAGTGCGAACTGCGCAAGTACCAGATCTTCGACGGCAAGTTCAACGACATGCGTGCCGGCGGAGGAGACATCAAGACAGCGCAGGAACGACGCCTGATGGCCGACCAGAAGCGCTTCAAGCAGAAGCGTGACTTCAAGACACGCCTTGGCGAACAGCCCGAGGAGCGCGAACTCTCGGGCGACCGCAACTTCGGCAAGGGCAAGTATGCCCGCGAGGACAGAAAGTTCGGACGCGATGACAGAAAGTTCGGGCGTGACGAGAGGGGCTTCGGCCGCAAGGACAATGCCGACAGACCTTTCCGCAAGGACAGCGAGGAGCGCAGTTTCAAGCGCGGCGGCGGCGAAGGACGCGACTTCAAGCGCGGAGGCGACAAGTTCGGCAAGAAGAATTTTGAAAGAAGAAACGACAAAACATTCAATAAATTCCGTAGAGACAATGAAGACTAATCCCGCAAGGTGGCTTTCTCTGAAGGCTTTGTTATCATTAGTAATCTGTTTTATGTGTATGGCACCTTCATCAGCACAGCAGAAGCAGTTCACACTGGACGAACTGCTGGGCGGTGGCGAAAGCTACTGGCGTCTGCGTCCCGAGAATGTCTACACCTCATGGTGGGGCAACATTGCACTGAAGACTACCCCCGAGGCCGTGTACGACCTTAACACCGGCAAGGAGATACTTACCGTGGAGCAGGTGAACAAGTGCTTTTCCGAGAAGGTTGCATTCAGTGCACACAATTTCTCGTTCCCCTATTCCGACGAACCCATAGTGATGTTCACAAAGGGGCAGCGCCGCATCATGCTCGACTTCCATGCTGGGCGAGTTCTCTATGATGCTGTATTGCCCAATGGTGCTGTGTCTCGCGACTTTAACCTGAAGTCTCGCCAGACGGCATATACCATCAGCGGCAACCTGTATGTGTTCACAGAAAGTGCCGAGACACTGGTCATCAGCAATGACGGAAGCACAGACGGTAGCGACAACATCGTCTACGGCCAGAGCGTGCATCGCGATGAATTCGGTATCAGCGGAGGCACATTCTGGTCGCCCGACGGCAAAAGCCTGGCATACTATCGCATGGACCAGAGCATGGTGCCCAGCTATCCTCAGGTGGACATAAAGTCGCAAGGTGCTGCTGAGGGCGAGTCCCGCATAGCCGAGACCTACTCTTGCCACTATCCCATGGCCGGAGAGAAGAGTCACGAGGTGAAGGTGGGTGTGTTCAACACTGATACCAGAAAGAACGTGTGGCTGGAGCTTGTGGGCGAAAAGGACGACTACCACACCAACATTTCATGGGCGCCTGACTGCAAGAGCATATATGTGTTCGAACTGAACCGCGACCAGAACCACATGCGTCTGGTACAGTATAACGCAGAAACCGGACATATAATGCGTACCGTCCTGGAGGAGAAGCATGAAAAGTACGTGGAGCCCATGCATCCCCTGGCATTCCTGCCCTGGGACAGCAGCAAGGCTGTGATGCAGAGCCAGCGCGACGGCTACAACCACCTTTATGTCCTGGACCTCAACACTTGCGAACTGAAGCAGGTTACCAGCGGCAAGTGGGTAGTGCAGAATTTCGTGGGCTTCAACACCATGGCACGCCGCCTCATCTTCCGAAGCAACGAGGCAGACCCTCGCACTTCATGCCTGTACAGCGTGAAGGTTTCTGGCGGCAAGCGCACTCCGCTGGGTCCCCAGGAGGGCGTATGCAACATGTCCTTGCTGAGCAAGAACGGTGCATCCGTTATCTCCGCCTACACTGCCCCCGATGTGCCTCGTAGCATAAACCTCCTTTCCACTACAACGGGCAAGGGAACAAACATCCTCACAGCCAAGGACACATGGAAGGAGCAGGGCTACAGCATTCCCACCTTCAAGAGCGGCAGCATCAAGGCTGCCGACGGCATTACCGACCTTTACTACCGCATGGTTCTGCCTGCCGATTTCGACGAGAAGAAGCAGTATCCAACCATTGTATATGTCTATGGCGGCCCTCATGCCCACCTCGTGGATGCAAGCTGGCACTGGTCCAGCCGTGGCTGGGAGACATACATGGCGCAGAAGGGCTATATCATGTTCATCCTTGACGGACGAGGCAGCGAATGGCGCGGACGCGACTTCGAGCAGGCCACCTTCCGCCAGCTGGGTACCGTAGAGTGTCAGGACCAGTACAAGGGTGTGGAATTCCTGATGTCGCTGCCCTATGTGGACAAGGACCGCATGGGCGTGCATGGCTGGAGCTTCGGCGGCTTCATGACCACAAACCTCATGCTCACCTTCCCCGATGTGTTCAAGGTGGGTGTGGCAGGTGGTCCTGTCATCGACTGGAACTATTACGAGGTTATGTACGGCGAGCGCTATATGGACACTCCCCAGCAGAACCCCGAGGGCTACAGGAACAGCAACCTGCGTCTGCGTGCCGGAAACCTGAAGGGCCGTCTGCAACTGATCATCGGATACAACGACCCCGTCTGTGTTCCCCAGCACACACTCAGCTTCATCCGTGCATGTATCGATGCCGGAACCCAGTGCGACTACTTCCTTTATCCCGGTGGCGAGCACAACATGTACGGCAAGGATGCCGTGCACCTGCACGAGAGAATTACAAGATACTTTGACGATTACTTGAAATAAACACTATATATGGAAAGAATACTTCTGCTCGGCTCTGGTGGCCGCGAACACGCTTTGGCATGGAAGATTGCACAAAGCCCTAAGTTGGAAAAGCTCTTCATCGCTCCTGGCAATGCAGGTACAGCACTGGTGGGCGAGAACGTGGCCATGAAGGCCGACGACTTCGATGCCATCAAGGCATTCGTACTTGCCAATGCCATCACCATGGTGGTTGTTGGCCCCGAGGATCCTCTGGTAAAGGGCATCTATGACTACTTCAAGACTGATGCCGAACTGGCATCCATCCCTGTTGTTGGTCCTTCCAAGCAGGGTGCCGTACTTGAGGGCAGCAAGGACTTTGCCAAGGGCTTCATGCAGCGCCATGGCATCCCCACTGCTGCATACCAGACCTTTACAGGCGAGACCCTGGAGGAGGGCAAGGCATTCCTGCGCACCCTTCAGGCTCCATACGTACTGAAAGCCGATGGCCTTTGTGCCGGCAAGGGTGTCTTGATTCTTGACACCCTGGAGCAGGCCGAGAAGGAACTGGAGGAGATGCTGGGCGGCATGTTCGGCGGTGCATCCAGCCGTGTTGTCATCGAGGAGTTCATGAGCGGCATTGAATGCTCGGTGTTCGTGCTTACCGACGGCAAGGACTACGTTGTCCTGCCCGAAGCAAAGGACTACAAGCGCATTGGCGAGGGCGATACAGGCCTGAACACAGGCGGCATGGGCAGCGTGTCTCCCGTTCCCTTTGCCGATGAGGATTGGATGAAGAAGGTGGAGGACCGCATTATCCGTCCCACCGTCAATGGCCTTGCCCAGGAAGGTATCGACTATAAGGGTTTCATCTTCTTCGGCCTTATCAATGTTGATGGCGAGCCTAAGGTCATAGAATACAATGTCCGCATGGGCGACCCTGAAACAGAGACTGTAATGCTTCGCATAAAGAGCGACCTGGTGGATCTGCTTCAGGGCGTTGCTACTCAGACCCTGGGCCAGAAGAGCATAGAATTTGACCAGCGCAGTGCCGTTTGCGTAATGATGGTAAGCGGTGGCTATCCCGGTTCGTACGAGAAGGGATTCCCCATCTCAGGCATCAGCGATGTGGAAGGCAGCATAGTGTTCCACGCCGGCACAGACATGAAGGACGGCCAGGTTGTGACCAGCGGTGGCCGTGTCATAGCCGTAAGTTCCTATGGCTCTACCAAGGCAGAGGCCCTGGCAAAGAGCATGCAGGAGGCGCAGAAGATACAGTTCGAGGGCAAATACTACCGCAGGGACATAGGCCAGGACCTGTAAGGACAAGATGCGCAACAACCGTTTCCAGAATCACGTCAGCAAGAGTACCCTCACCCTGCCTCTGTGCATGGTGACAGGTGCTCTTGCATGGTTTTGGAACGGCACTATGCAAGAATTTTCCTTCAGCAATTCGGCATTAGCATCATTCCTGCTGGCTGCGGTTTGCACGTACATAGTGATAGAGACTTCAAACCTTTTTGCCCTGTTGCGCATACGTTCAAGTATGATTGCTGCCGTGTGGGTGGTGTGCATATCCATGCTGCCAGCCCTGCACTCCTTTTCAATGGGGTGGGTGGCGGTGACGGCATTGGCGGCAAGCTACTATACTATGTTCCTTGCATACCAGCAGCATGAACCTGTGCTGCATATCTTCCATTCCTTTCTTCTCCTGGGGATAGCGTCGCTGGCCATACCGCACATGCTGGCCTTCGTTCCGCTCTACTACTGGTATCTTCTTGTCTTCCTCCGATGCCTCACCTGGCGCGGATTCTGGGCAGGAACAGTAGGTATGGCACTTCCTGCATGCTTTGCTTTGGGGTGGTGCATACTTTCCCGAGACTTCGGCTTCATCCTGGGTAGATGGGAACTGTTGCAGGCAACAAGGCTTTTTCCGGCAGACGGCTATGCGTGGATGATGTCCTACAGGGAACCGCAGGCACTGAACTTTGTCTTTACCACGCTGTTGTCGGTAATCGGTATCGTGCACTACCTGCGCACCTATTATAACGACAAGATACGTACCAGAATGTATCTGTACATCTACGTTATGCAGACAGTTGCGTCTTGGCTGCTGATGCTTTGCTTGCCGGATTTGTACTATTTGGTTTATCCTGTGTTCCTGCTTGGTGCAAGCACGATGATAGCGCACTTCTTTGCTCTTACCGGCACAATTGTAAGCAATCTGCTGTTTTGCCTCTGCCTGATTCTCGCATTGATGCTATTCACCTTAAATATGGGCCTATGGACTTTCTGATACAAGCACTTGAAGACTATGGATACTGGGGCATGACCATTGCTGCCTTTCTGGCAGGCAGTGTCTTCCCTTTCAGCAGCGAGGCTGTAATGGCAAGCCTGCAATTGGCAGGACTGGAGCCTTGGCCCCTGTTCCTCTGTGCCACCGTGGGCAATGTTGCTGGTTCCATGTTCAACTACTGGATAGGCACCTTTGGGCGCATGGAATGGATAGAGAAGTACCTGCATATACCAGCTGAGAAGGTAAACAGGACCAGGGCATGGATAGACGGCCGCGGTGCATGGATAGGCTCCCTGTGCTTTCTTCCCATCCTGGGAAGCGTGCTCAGTGTAACGCTGGGCTACATGCGTGCCAACCCCTACACCACGCTGCTGTACATCTCTTTAGGAAAATCTGTGCGCTATGCCATTCTCGTTATCTCTATTTACTACATAAACAACTAAACAAACACAATAATGAAACAGTTCAAACTGATTGACACCCTGATGGGGTGGATCGCATTTGCCATTGCTGCCGTCGTGTATTGTTGCACGATAGAGCCCACGGCAAGCTTCTGGGACTGTCCCGAATTCATTACCACGGCATTCAAGCTGGAGGTGGGACATCCGCCAGGCGCACCTTTCTTCATGCTCACGGGAAACATCTTCTCGCAATTCACCGACGACCCCGCCAAGGTGGCTATGATGGTGAACATCATGAGTGCCTTGTTCTCGGCAGCATGTATCATGTTCCTGTTCTGGAGCATCAGTCATCTCACACGAAAACTGGTAGGCGAGAACGGCGAGGTAAAGACTCTTGCCCAGCTCATTACCGTTGAGGCAGCTGCCATGACGGGTGCCTTGGCTTACACCTTCTCCGACACCTTCTGGTATTCTGCCGTAGAGGGCGAGGTATATGCCTACTCCAGCCTCTTTACCGCCGTAGTGTTCTGGCTCATCCTCAAGTGGGAGGACAATGCCGACAAGCCCGGTGCCGACCGCTGGCTCATCCTCATTGCCTACCTCACCGGCCTCAGTATCGGCGTGCACCTGCTGAACCTGCTCTGCCTGCCTGCACTTGTGCTGGTATGGTACTTCAAGCGCAACAGCAATCCCAATGTCAAGGGCAGCCTTATGGCCTTGCTGGGCAGTTTTGTGCTTGTAGCCGTGGTTCTCTATGGTATCGTGCCTGGCATCGTTAAGGTTGGCGGATGGTTTGAACTCCTGTTCGTAAACACCCTCAGCATGCCCTTCAATACCGGTCTTGTTGTCTACATCTTCATCCTTATTGCCGTTGTGTTGTGGGCAATCTGGGAATCTACCGTGCAGAAGAACCGTCTGCGCATGAACCTTTCCTTCATTGCTGGCATTGGCATGCTGGGTATTCCCTTCTACGGGCATGGCATCATGAGCATTGTCTGTGGAGTTGTAGCAATGGGTATCCTTTACTTCGTGCTGAACTATGCCAAGGAAGGCGTTCACTGGGTTTCTGCCCGACTGATGAACACCACCTTGCTCTGCCTGCTGATGATAATGATAGGCTACTCTTCCTATGCAGTAATCGTTATACGTTCCGAGGCTAACACACCCATGGACCAGAACTCTCCCGAGGATGTCTTCACGCTGGGAAGTTATCTGAGCCGCGACCAGTATGGCGACAATCCCTTGCTCTACGGCCAGCCCTATTCCGCTCCCGTAAAGATGGAGGTAAGGGGTCAGTACTATGTCCCTGTAAGCATAGAGGGTGCACCCCAGTACCAGCGCGTGGAGAAGAAGTCAGAGAACGAGCCCGACCGCTATGAGGTCATTGGACATAAGAACAAGTATGTCTACTCATACAATATGCTCTTCCCCCGCATGTATTCCGAGCGTCACAAGAGAAACTACGAGGAATGGATGGGTGGCATCAGTGGCAAGAACGTCACCATAGATCACGTTGGCGAGCGCAAGACCATCAAGGTTCCTACCATGATGGAGAATCTCTACTTCTTCTGGTCATACCAGGTGAACTTCATGTACTGGCGCTACTTCATGTGGAACTTTGCCGGTCGACAGAACGACATCCAGGGACATGGCGAACTGGAGCACGGCAACTGGATTACGGGTATTTCCTTCTTTGACAACATGCGCCTTGGCGACCAGAGCAAACTGCCCACGGAACTTCGCGAGAACAAGGGACGCAACGTGTTCTACTGTCTGCCTCTTATCCTCGGTATCCTGGGCCTGGTATGGCAGGTGAACAAGCGCATCAGCACCAAGAACGGCATGGTGGACGAGGGCGTGAAGCAGTTCTGGGTAGTCTTCTTCCTGTTCTTCATGACTGGTCTGGCCATTGTGCTTTACCTGAACCAGACTCCTGTCCAGCCTCGCGAGCGCGACTATGCCTATGCCGGTTCGTTCTACGCCTTCGCCATCTGGATTGGCTTGGGTGTTGCTGCTATCAGCGACCTGCTTAATAAATATGTATTCAAGAAGAAGGAGGTTTATGGTGCCGTGCTGAGCGGACTGTGTCTGCTGGTTCCCGTGCAGATGGCTTCACAGACCTGGGACGACCACGACCGTAGCGGACGATACACTTGTCGCGACTTCGGCCAGAACTATCTGATGAGCCTGGACGAGGGCAAGTCTCCCATAATCTTCACCAATGGCGACAACGACACCTTCCCCCTGTGGTATTGCCAGGAGACAGAGGGCATACGCACCGATGCCCGTGTTTGCAACCTTTCTTACTTGCAAACCGACTGGTATATCGACCAGATGAAGCGCCCTGCCTACGACTCTCCTGCTGTGCCCATTTCATGGAAGCGCCTGCAGTATGTTACCGGCACTCGCGAGGGTATCTCCGTTCGTCCCGGCGAACTGGAGCGTGCCATAGAAATCCTGAAGGACGACCCTCAGGCCATGAAGGAACTGCTGGGCGATAATCCCTACGAACTGAGCAACATCATCGACAGATGGATTCTCAATGAGAACGAGGAACTTCAGTGCTTCCCCACCGACTCTGTTGTCATTACCATCGACAAGGAGGCTGTACGCCGTAGCGGCATGATGATTGCCGGCGACTCCATCCCCGACGTTATGCACATCAGCCTGAAGGGCAAGCGTGCCGTGTACAAGAGCGAGATGATGATCTACGAGATGCTGTGCCGTACCAACTGGGAGCGTCCTCTCTATGTGGCTTGCACCGTGGGCAGCGACAACTATGGCTCGCTGGGCAACAACTTCGTACGCGAAGGCCTGGTGGATCGCATCACTCCCTTCAATACCAAGAAGACTGGCATGACAATGGACACCGAGCGCATGTACGACAACATTATGAACAAGTTCCGTTTCGGAGGCCTGGACAATCCCGACATATATCTCGACGAAACTGTATTGCGCATGTGCTACACCCATCGCCGCCTTATGTCGTCACTGGCCATGCAGCTCTTGCGCGAAGGCAAGGCAGAGAAGGCGCTGAACGTTGCACGCTATGCCGAAGAGGTAATTCCCGCCAAGACCGTAAGCCACAACTACATGAGCGGCAGCCTTGACCTTGCCCGCGTATGGCTCATCAATGGAGAGAAACAGCATGCCGAGGACATCGTCATGGGCATTGCCACCAATGCTTGCGAGTATCTGCAATGGTATTCCAGCCTTTCCAAGAAAGTACAGGGTTCATGCGCTCAGGACATACTTTACAATGTATACCAGCTGAATGCTTCTGTAGAAATACTGAAGGATGCTCAGTCCGAAAACCACAAGACCATGGAAGAGGCACTTCAGATTTACCACGTAATGTTCCAGGACTACTTATATAGATAAGGTATAGACAAACTTCGGGCAAGCATTGATTTGCCCGAAGCATACATAGAAGGAACCCGCAACATGCAGCAGGCAGTTGCGGGTTCCTTTTCTTTAGAGTGCCGATTAACCCAAATACGTCATTAGCAATTGAGGTTACTTGCGTACGAAGGTCTTCTCCAGGTCCTGGGAAATGTTGATGATGAAGTCGCCCATGCGCTCCAGGCAGTTCAGTATGTCTATGTAGTAGACGCTTGTCTGGTAGTTCTTCGTGTTGTTCTCGATGTCCTCTATTTCGGCATCGCGGAGGTCGTTGCGCATATTGTTGATGCGATCCTCGGCATTGTAGGCGTTGGATACCTCCACCAGTGTGCCCTTGTGGGCATCCAGCAGGTTTTCTATCATGGCATCGTAGGCGTTGTCCACGGCATCCACCATGCCTTGGAGTTTCTTGACGGTATCCTCGTCGAAGGTCTTGTTGTGCACGTTTCTTCTGGAGAGGATGCGGCTGATCACCTCGCCAGAGTCGCCAAGCGATTCCAGTTCCTTGATAATCTTGTACATTGCCTTTATCTGCTTGGAGGTGTCCTCGCTGATGTCGGCGGCAGAGACACCGTTCAGGAAGGTGGCTATCTCGTACTCTATGCGGTCGGAGATTTCCTCGTACTTGACGAGCTTGTTGCTGTACTCGTTGAACTTGTCTTCCTTCGTCTCTCCTATGGCTGCACGGGCATAGCCGAGGCCTTTCTTGGAGATCTGTGCAAAGTGTATGATTTCGTTGAAGGCCTGCTCCATGCAGAGTTCGGGTGTTGCCAGAGGACCTGCAGAGATGTACTTCAGGCGGAACACCTCGGTTTCCTGGTCCTTGGGCGCCTTGATGATGAGGACAACGGCCTTCTCAATGTACTTGATGAACCATACCAGAATGAAGGTGTTGATGGTGTTGAACAGGGTGTGAAGCATGGAAAGACCATAGAGTGCAGCCACGCCCTCGGCTGTGTTAGGTCCGCTAACGGCAAAGCCCTCGGCAGAGGGGTCAGGCAAACCGAATACGGTGGCGGTGACGGTGCCTACCAAACTAAGGAAGGGTTTGTAGAGAGCCAGTGCCCAAAGTACGCCGAACACGTTGAAGATGGTGTGCGACATGGCGGCACGCTTTGCCTGGGTGTTACCCACCGATGCGGCTATGTTGGCGGTGATGGTAGTACCTATGTTCTCGCCCAGCACCATGGCGCATGCCATCTCAAAGGGTATCCATCCCATGCTGAGCATGATGAGGGTGATGGCCATGGTGGCAGAGGATGACTGAAGCACCAGGGTAAGTACGGTACCGAAGACGAGGAACAGGAGCACGGAGCCAAAACCGTGGCTTGACCATGTCTTGACGAAATCCAGCACCTCGGGTGTCTCGTTGAGGTCGGGCACCGATTCCTTCATGAACGAGAGGCCCAGGAACAGAAGGCAGAAACCCACGATGAGTTCGCCAATGTTCTGTCGCTGGTTCTTCTTCGAGTTGGAGAAAAGGAAGCCCAGGAGCATCAGGGGTACGGCCAGCACGGAGATGTCGGCCTTGAAACCGAGCCACGATACGAGCCATGCCGTAACGGTGGTACCGATGTTGGCACCCATGATTACGCCGATTGCCTGGTATAGGGTCAGAAGTCCGGCATTTACGAAACTAACCACCATTACCGTAGTGGCCGATGAAGATTGTATAACGGACGTGATTCCAAGGCCAGTGAGCACGCCCTTGAAGGGGTTGGAGGTCATGGCGGAAAGAAAACCTCTCAGTTTGTCGCCCGAGGCTTTCTGCAAGCCCGAACTCATCAGGTTCATGCCGTAGAGGAACATGCCCAATGCTCCCAGTAGGGTAAAGATTTGTAGAATTCCCATAATTGTTATGTGTTTGGTTGTGAATATTATATGATGGTGTGGTGCAATGCCTATGCATACATTGCAATGTGTTGTCAGACACCACGTCGGACAACGGCAATAAACACGTCGTATTATCAGGGCTCAGACAATACGATGCATTGAGCCATGGAATACGACGAGTTGAGGCTCACAATACGACGCATGAACCTCTAATACAAATTCTGCTAAATGATGAGCCTGCCCAACCGTATCAGCATGTCCGATGGCCAGCCGACAGGGGGCGGTAGGGTGGTGTTGGAATTATGAACGAAATATCGCACGCGGGGCGTATGGAACCCATCGCCTGAAATGAAAAATGTGCGGTAACTGTATGTGCTGCTTTTCTTCTTGCCTGGTCTTTGCGAGCGTATCCCGTTGTTCGAGGCGGGTGTCTGCCTCAAGCCATAAAGTTCGGGCGCAAAGTCCGTGGTGTCCGCCGAGAGGTATGCCATATCTATGCATTCCTCAAAGTCCTGACTCTCCTGGCGGGTGGAATCAGAACCGCTTGCACCATTGATAAAAGCAATTGCCATTACAATGGTAAAGAGAAACCTCAGTATGTGTTTCACGCTTCTCGGTGCAAAGTGCTTTTACTCCGGCAAAAGTACGAATATTTTTCCATATGCCAAGCATTGCGTGCAAGAATATGGGAAGAAAAGTGTGCTTGTGCCATGCGGAGATGTCAACCATGCCATATATGTACGAAAAACTGGGCATTGGCACAAAGAAATTAAAATAAAATCATTAACTTTGCTACGCAAAGCGATGTGTGCGCACATGACGGGCGCATGTGCTTATTATGGATAACAATAAAACAAGATAAAAAAGAGAAGATTATGGCAAAGAAAGCACTTTTGATGATCCTCGATGGTTGGGGAGTAGGTAACCAGGGTAAGGGTGACGTTATTTTCAACACCCCCACACCTTATATGGACAGCCTTTGGAAGGAGTATCCCTGCAGCCAGCTGCTGGCAAGCGGCGAGAACGTTGGTTTGCCCGACGGCCAGATGGGCAACTCCGAGGTGGGTCACCTCAACATCGGTGCAGGTCGTATCGTATATCAGGACCTGGTGAAGATCAACCGTGCATGTGCCGACGGTTCTATCCTGAAGAACAAGGAAATCGTTAGCGCATACGAATATGCAGTTAAGAACGGCAAGAGCGTTCACCTCATGGGCCTCACCTCTAACGGTGGCGTTCACTCAAGCCTCGACCACCTGTTCAAACTGGTGGAGATTGGCAAGGAGTATGGCATCGGCCACACCTATGTACATTGCTTCATGGACGGTCGCGACACCGACCCCCAGAGCGGCAAGGGCTTCATCGAGCAGCTCTCTGCCAAGTGTGCCGAGACAGGCAATGCCGACATTGCCAGCATCGTTGGCCGTTTCTATGCTATGGACCGCGACAAGCGTTGGGAGCGTGTCAAGGTTGCCTACGACCTCATCGTCGCTGGCGAGGGCAAGCAGGCTTCAGACATGGTTGCCGCCATGCAGGAGAGTTATGACGACGGCGTTACCGACGAGTTCGTTAAGCCCATACACAACAGCACCGTGGACGGCACCATCAAGGAGGGCGATGTGGTTATCTTCTTCAACTACCGCAACGACCGTGCCAAGGAACTGACCATCGTGCTCACCCAGCAGGACATGGAAGACCAGGGCATGACCACCATTCCCGGCCTTCAGTTCTATTGCATGACTCCCTACGACGCTTCTTTCCAGGGCGTGCACATCCTCTTCCCCAAGGAGAACGTTACCAACACCCTGGGCGAGTACATTGCCAGCAAGGGCCTGAAGCAGCTGCACACCGCCGAGACAGAGAAGTATGCTCACGTTACCTTCTTCTTCAACGGCGGACGCGAAACTCCCTTCGAGGGCGAGGAGCGCATCCTGGTGGCAAGCCCCAAGGTACAGACCTACGACCTGAAGCCCGAGATGAGCGCCTTCGAGGTTAAGGACAAGCTGGTAGAGGCTATCAAGGAGGACAAGTACGACTTCATCGTGGTGAACTTCGCCAACGGCGACATGGTGGGCCATACCGGCATCTACGAGGCCATCGAGAAGGCCGTGAAGGCTGTTGACCAGTGTGTCAGCGAGGTGGTAGAGGCAGCCAAGGCTACCGACTACGAGGTTATCATCATTGCCGACCACGGTAATGCCGACAATGCACAGAACCCCGACGGCAGCGTCAACACCGCTCACTCTCTGAACCCCGTGCCCTTCATCTACGTTACCGCCAACAAGGACGCAAAGGTGGAGAACGGTGTACTGGCCGACGTGGCTCCCAGCATCCTCCACATCATGGGCCTCGAGCAACCCGAGGAGATGACCGGCAAGTGCCTGATAAAGTAAACTGAAAGGGGAGGGGACCCTCCCCCCAGCCCCTCCACAAGGGAGGGGAGTGGTTACTACAAACTATCAAAACAGATTCAAAAAGACTAATTCTTCCCACACACCCTTCAATACTATATACTCCCCTCCCTTGTGGAGGGGTAAGGGGGAGGGTCTTTTCTCATGTTTATGAAAGACATCCGCATGGAGGAGAGTTGGAAGGCCCAGCTCTCCTCCGAGTTTCAAAAGCCATACTTCCGCCTGCTGACCGACTTCGTGCGCCAGGAGTACAGCACCGTGCAATGCTTTCCGCCTGCACGGCTCATCTTCAATGCCTTTGACCAGACGCCTTTCCACGAGGTGAAGGTGGTCATCCTGGGGCAAGACCCCTATCATGGCGACGGACAGGCACACGGACTTTGTTTCTCCGTTCAGGACGGCATTGCCTTTCCGCCTTCACTCAGGAATATCTTCCAGGAGATACAGGCAGAAACGGGAGCGCCTGTGCCGCAGAGTGGCGACCTCACCCGTTGGGCACGGCAGGGAGTATTCCTGCTCAACACCTGCCTCAGCGTCCGCGCACACCAGGCATTCAGCCATTCGGGCAAGGGGTGGGAGACATTCACCGATGCCGTCATAGAAACCCTGTCAAGGGAGAGGGAAGGGCTCGTCTTCCTGCTTTGGGGAGCACCTGCCGGGCGCAAGGCCAAGCTGATAGACGCCTCCCGCCACCATATCCTCCAGTGTGCCCACCCAAGCCCCCTGTCGGCATATCGTGGCTTCTTCGGATGCGGACATTTCAACGAGGCAAACAATTATCTCATCAGCAAAGGAAAATCACCCATACAATGGTAGACAAGAATGAATTGCCACCCATGCTCATGGTGGGCGACGTGATAGTACACACGGACATCGTTACGGAGCGCTTCTGTTGCGACATCTCCAAGTGCCACGGCCTCTGTTGCGAGGAGGGCGATGCCGGTGCACCCGTCACCATGGACGAGATTGCCGGCATAGAGAACGAACTTGATGCCCTGTGGCCCTACCTCGGTGCCGGTGCCCAGGCAATGATAGACAAGCAGGGCGTGGCTTATGCCGACCCCGACGGCGACATGGTCACCACCATCGTTGGCGGCCGCGATTGTGCCTTCCGCGGATGCCGTGGATGCCTTCTGTCGTCAAAGCCCATCAGTTGCGACCTCTATCCCATCCGTGTGAAGGAGTTCGGCGGAGGCCTTGTGGGCATCAACTACCACCGTTGGGACATCTGCCGCGATGCCGTCATCAAGGGCCGGGAGATGGACATGCCCCTGTACGTCTTCCTCCGCTCTCCTCTCATCCGCCGCTTCGGCCAAGAGTGGTACGACGAACTCTGCCATATGGTAGAGGAATTGAAGGAGCAGGGGATATTGTAGAGTAGGAGAATAGAGTTTTTACATAAACATTTACAAAATGAGGATAATTGCTGAGCATATTTTATTTGCTTTACTTATCATGTCATCGCTATCTTGTACGGGAAAAGCTTCAACTCATAGCCCCACACCAACCTCTTCAGAAATAGATTCCATAGCATATTACTATTATTATTCAAACTATCCTTCATATGATTGCGAAGACAACATAATAGAGTTCCTTTACAAAAATGGTGAGGTTGTAGATGGTTATTTCTGGGGAACAAGTGATGAGTTCAGAGATGCTCGAGAGGGTTTCTATCCAGGATTCTTTGTTTTGCGCTTAGAACAAATCTCTAACAAGAATGATAGCATAGTGTTTACTCTTGATTCAAGAAAAACACAATACCTTAGCGGACCTGTAAATATAAGGCATCATTCCTCTGACGAAGCGTTAAAGCATGGCAATCATCTTTGGAGACAGGACGATAAATTCTTTCAAGACAGTGTAAGATATTGTGGTACTTTCCAAAAGGGGAATTTAGTACTTCACAAAGACAAATCCAATTTTCCACATATTAAAGACCGTCTTTTTGTAAGAATCTCTCCTGATTCACTCCAAAAGATAAACCTTCAATGCTCGTTTGAAGAGGAGAATAGAGAAGAGAATACTACCTATTAAACCCTTGTCTGGGGAATAACACTGATAATACCTTATATATAATAATACCACTATGAAGAATACACTCCTTTCTGCCCTCATGCTCCTTGGCATGGCTCTTGGTGCTGATGCACAGGTGCCGCAAACTTTGGACGATGGCTACAAACTGGTGTGGCACGATGAGTTTGATACTCCCGGACGCCCAAACCCTGCCAACTGGACGTACGAGCATGGCTTCGTGCGCAACCACGAATGGCAATGGTATCAGGGCGAGAATGCCACGGTAACGGAGGATGGCATACTGCTCATCACCGCCCGCAGGGAAGACCGCCCCTGCCCTTGGTATCGGGAGGGTAGCAAGGACTGGAAGCACAGCCGCCAGCGCATAGAATGCACCTCGGCAAGCGTCATATCCCGAGGACTGCATGAGTTCCTCTACGGCCGTTTAATCGTCCGTGCACGCATCCCCGCCAGCCGTGGCTCGTGGCCGGCAATATGGATGCTGGGCAGCAAGCACAAGTACGGATGGCCCTCGTGCGGAGAGGTGGACATCATGGAGTTCTATCCCAAGCGTGGCGTGCCCAGCATACTGGCAAATGCCTGTTGGGGCAACGATAACGGCGGCAGCGTCTGGGACGAGAGCGTGAAGCCCTTCACCCACTTCACCGACAGGGACCCTCTCTGGGCAACACAGTTCCATGTGTGGCGCATGGATTGGGACAAGGACTACATACGCATCTATCTGGACGACGAACTGCTCAACGAGATAGACCTCAGCAAGACCATCAACGGCAGGCACGGCCATGGCGACAACCCCTTCCACGCCCCCATGTACCTGCTCCTGAACCTTGCCATGGGCAGCACCGGTGGCAAGGTGGACCTTTCTGCCATGCCCATGCGCTATGAGATTGACTACGTGAGGGTGTATCAGAGGTAGCGTCATGCAGATTACAGAAACTTTAGCATAAAATAAAATTTGTATAACTCAACAACAAATATCATTATGAAACAGTTACGTTTTATTGTCGTTGCTTTGGCACTGCTTTGTTCGGCATCGTCTTTTGCACAGGGCGACTCCGATTTCGACCGTCCCGCTCCTCGTGCCGGTTACAAGGGTATGCTCGACTTCACCTATGCACTGGGCGTTGGGCATCATTCCATCAACCGATTTGGAGCCAGCACTGTTCATGGCTACCAAATCAACCGCTATATCTTCACTGGTGTGGGTGTTGGAGTGAACTATTACTATGACTCCAAATCACTTGTTCTCCCCATCTTTGCAGATGCCAGATTCTCTGTGCCATTTGAGCAGAACGCCGCCTTCTTTCTTGATTGCCGCATAGGCTATTCTATATTGGATGAGGAGGGACTGTACATGTCGCCATCACTGGGTATAAGATTTGGTCGCGGTGCCGCCATGAACCTGAGTGTCGGATATGAATTCCAGCATTGCGACCTGATCTACTGCGGTCACCTAAGTGACGGAACTTTCTTATACGAGAAAGACAATGCCGGTGCCATTACTTTTCGGTTAGGACTTGATTTCTAAGCAGTTCTATAAAAATAATTGTCATGGAAGTATTGGTATAGGTAGAAGAGCCAGAATACAGAAAACTTCCCCTTATTTATTGCCAGCAAATAAATGTTGTGGATTTTATTTGCTGGCAATAATTGTATTTGTTCTTTTGCTTTATAGGTACAGAGTAGTATTACTTATCCAATAATATTGGAGGATCAAGTTGCTCAATGGTATGCCTTGCAATGCTATAATATACCGTTGACGATAAGTGTAATTGTCTTACACACGCAAGTATAATATAACGTTTGGTGGTAGCATATGGGGCATGTATAATAGGCATTCTATTAATGTCTTTGCACATCTTTTGGTTGTAGCTCTTATTTAGTTTATTCTTCTTATTAAGAAATAGACGTATATTATATATTTTTTCAGGTGTTTTTGCTTTTATTAATAAATTAATGTGTAAATTTGCCATGCAAAGTGTACTTTTGACAAAAGGAATATCCTTAGCCGTCATTTGACTTTTGCATCGTCTAAGCACACGCCGAGCCTTTGGTGCGGCAACCCTTCATCAGAGGAGGATGGGTGGGCATATGGACGAGAACTTATGGAAAGGCGTTTACTTGGCGCTTTGTTCTGGACTCTCTGAAACTTCGCAAACTTTAGATACTGTCTCGAACATAGCAACGGTAGATGACCCGGGTGTGATTTTTACATCCATCAGTGTATCCTGTCAGCACGAATTGTAGCTTTACGAGACGTACTGTCAGAGATGCATTGTATGGAATATGTAGGTCATATCGGCGTGGGCTCTAGCGTTGTCTGTTCAACAGTATCGGGCAATGCGAAGGCCTCAGAGAGTGGGACAGACGACAGGCAGTTCCCACGCTTCTTTTTATATGTTCGTTCAGATTATTAACCAATTTAGTTCTTCAGCTGGGAACCTGAAGAAACGTATAGTAATTATGAACGAAAACAAATTCTTGAAAATCTTTTGTATTCTTGCATTTTTTGCATTTGCTGCCGCCAGTTGCTGGGCAACGGCAGAGTCCTTGCATCTGTTACTATCTACATTGCCTATTGCTATGTGCTGGATTGTTACCATTGGCTTCTTCTTTATTGCCTCTTGGGGAACCAAAATGATAGTGGACAGTTTCAATCAGAATATCTATTTAGAGAAAAGAGGGTTGCGTTTACTTGGTGGAATTGTCATCACTCTTGTCTTCTGGCTTGCATGCAGTATGCCAACAAATACGCATACATTTTTCTACAGAAGCGTAATCCATGACAAGGTAATAAGCGACATTTCAACCACAGAGGGTTATCTGGTTCAAATAAAAGACAACACTGTTACTGAAACAAAGATTCAAATAAAATGTGCTGAGTTAAAGAACAAGGTAGATGTGAAACTTGGCGAGTTGAAGGCCGAGATAGAAAATGACGCAAATCCTGGATTTGGTCCCAAAGCAAAAGAAATTCTTAGAGGATTTGCAGAACTACTTGGAGTTGCAAGAATCGAGCCACTCTCATACAGAGGTAAATCTGTCCAGGATCGTCAGAAGCTATATGATTCATATCGAACAAAGATTTACATCCTTCTTGATAGCCGTTTGATGAGCATCGTAAAAGAAATGACTCCCCCAAATAACAATCACCAGAAGCAAGCAGACAAGGATTATAAAAATTTGGAATTAGTGAAAACATACATTGAAGACGGAACATTAGATCTTAATGATGCCGATGACATAAGGACAGTATGCGAAAAACTCAATGCTGGTTATGCCACTATACGCACTTATCAGCAATTTGTTGATTTCAAAGATGAGACAGACCAAGCAACTTACACTTCGCCCAATGCTGTGACAAAAGTTAAACGTCTGATTAGTGTCTTCGACACCTGGGCCGATTTCCTAAAAGGCGAGTACAATGGTCATGGATTCTTCTTCTGGGTTCTTATTTCAATCCTTGTAGATGTGGCAGCGTTTATTTTCTTTGATATTGCATTCAAAAAACATGAAGACTAAGAATATTAACCCTTTAATTTTATAAAACAATGCCAGTAACAAACAATTCCAATCCAATACCAGAGGCAGAAGTAGCTCCTATTGTTGCAGAAAACGAAGTTCCTGTTGTAGAGCATCTAAATACAGAGCCTATCGCTCATGCCGAAACTCCTGTACAATCAGAAGGTGTACTTCATGGTTTGAGTTCTGCAGAACTAAATGACCCTAATAGTATAAGAGTTACCATTTCTGACCATAATGCGCCGCTAGTCATCCTTTTCGGCCCCCCAGCATGCGGCAAGACGATGACATTGGTAAGAATGACCCGTTTCTTGCAAGCAGAAGGTTATACGGTGTCTCCTATCCGTACATTCCGCCCTACATCAGATACAAATTATGTGGACATCTGCGAGCACTTCGATGAAAGAATGAATAGTGACAATGCAGCAGCCTCAACTGACCGTATCAGTTTTATGCTCGTAGAGGTCATAAAGAATGGACGTAGAATCTGTCAGATTCTTGAAGCCCCAGGTGAGTATTATTTTAATCCCAAGAAACCAAACGCACAGTTCCCGAACTATGTAAATACCATTATTTCAAGTCAAAACCGCAAGGTTTGGACAATTATGGTCGAACCTGACTGGATGGATCAAACCGACAGAGCCAACTATGTCAGCAAAATAAGTCGTTTAAAACAACAAATGAGACCCAAGGACAGTGCAGTTTTTGTTTTTAATAAAATTGACAAAACAAACTTTGTGCGTACCGTTGGCAATATCAATACTTCAGAAGCAATCAAAGAAGTGAAGAATTTGTATCCAAGTATCTTCGTTCCTTTTATGAATCAGAATCCTATAAGCAAACTATGGAAGGAATACAACTGCGATTTTGTTCCTTTCCAAACTGGTTTCTACACGGAAGCTGTAAATGGAATTACTTATCAAGAAGGACCTCGCGAATATTGTGTCAAATTGTGGAAGTGTATCCTGAATAAAATCACTGGTTAAATCATATGGCGTACAATATCAAACTATTCGTCCATGGTGTCCCAAATGGTCAAGACATTTGGGGCAACCCTGGTGAAGATGCAAAGTATATAGAGGCGTTCTATGGGCGCAAATCAAATGTGCCTTCGCAAATGTTTTTGGAGGTAATGCAATTTGGTGGCGAAACCAACGCTTACTATACTTACTTTTACTATCATGATAAAATACAAGACAGCACAAACCGTACAGGTGGATATTTTGCTTTAACCTTGCGAATAAACTATTATTATGCAGACATTCAGAATATCTATAATTTGCTTGAAGCTGCTTTCAATAAGTTTGTTATAGGTAGCGTTATGGAATATACTGCAGGAGGAGGATGCCGTTTCATGATACCACACTTCATTCAGGCCAATGATAATTTCAAGGCTCTTGAGAAGGAGTTACAGCATTACCTTATGCAATTCTCAAGTAACAAGGATTTTATATCATTGGGTGCTTTTAAAAGCAATGGACAAAATGATTTTAGTACAATCAATTTGTTAGAAGCAATACCAAATGTTGTGGCAAACCATGTGAAGTCAACAGGGAAGATTTCTGTTTCATCATTTCATCCAAGTTCTAAAGAACAACAGATCATAAACAAGATGAATGCTGAAATGCAGAATGTAACCTTAAATGCACAACAACAAATTGTTGCTGCCCAGGAAAAGGCCAAGCAAGACATCCTCTCTGCACAAAGAGATAAGGAACAGAGAATCCAGAGTATCAAGAATGAGTACAAAGATGCGGATAAAACTATCAGCCAGTTACGTGCTCAGAATGACAAAGTCTCCAAGGAGATAGGCAGATTAAGCGCCCAAATCAATGAGTTGAATGTAAAATTGCAAAACGCCCAAGTCTATAAGTCTCGTTACGAAGAAAATGAAAGGAAGTTAGAAAAAACAGAGAAGTTAATTGCAGACATCAAGAAAAATCTTTCTGGATTGAGTGGTATATCCGAGTTGCTTGGTGTTTCTTCTATCGCTTCAGTCCCTAGTGGCGAAGACAGAAAGGCTGGTGATAAAACAAAAGGCATACTATCTGTAATCAAGAAGATACATCCATTTACCGATTTTTTTGTAATGTTGGTACTTCTCGGAATCATAGGAACAACCCTTCCAAAAAGTTGTGATAGCAAAGATATTTCTGATACAAGCATGTTTGCTTCTGCCGATATTACGAAAGGAAGTTCGCAGGTGGCAGCAAAGCAAGTGGAAAAAGTTGTAGAAGAAGGAACACCTGATTCTACTACCACATCAACAAATGTCGATAGTCCGGAAGTTCAGGAAACAGTAGAGTCATTACGTGCAAAGTACCCTAAAGCAAGAATTGATGTAACTAACATTGATGAAGCAAGAGGAAGATTTATGCAGGTTAATTCAGGACTTAACTACCAACTTTCTGTTCTAAATGTATCGGAGGAACTACATGGTAAATGGGAATGCGACACAAATGCATTAATAATTCATGACAACAATATTATTCCCAAGTCCCAAGGCGCTCACATGATTACTTATAAGGTAAAGGGAGAAATATATCTAAGAAGAACAATTACAGTCAAATAAAATGAAGTTTAAGTATTTCATAATATTTCTCACAGGCATTATGTTTGTAGCATGTGATGCTAAAAAAGAACGGCCAGCCTTCTATGACAATGGAGATGGTGCGGAGGTTTATAACAATGAAGTTAGCGCAGATTATGGGCAGATGACCGAGGCGGATGTTATATCCATACCATTTTCAGAGAGGAATGGCGTAAAGTACGTGAATGTATCTGTGAATGGATTTGGATTTGAAATGATATTTGATACCGGCTGCTCTGGAACTCTGATTTCTGTGGCAGAAGCGAACTACCTCTACCAAAAGGGATACCTTACCAAAGATGACATACTCGGTATTGGGCAATCACAGATAGCCGACGGGAGTATTGTTGAAAACATGGTTATAAATTTGAAGGAGGTTGTACTTGATGGCAAAATACGCTGCAGTAACGTAACGGCAACTGTATCCGCCAATAATAATGCACCCCTTCTTCTAGGTAATGAAGTACTTGACCGAGTTGCGGCATATGCTGTCGACAATACGAACCAAACCATTAATTTTAAGTTGAAATAGACCATGAATGCATCGGTATATATTTTTGGAGAATTCAATAGTGGTTACTCGCAGTATCCTGACGACTATGCCTCTAATATTTTCCATACATTCTCTTCCAATGCAAAATCAACCACACAGATTGCCATCCATCGTGATGGCAATCTTGTGTACTACGGATACATTAGAAAACTTCAACAGAACTGCTATATAGGTCTGTGTGTAGTGTTGAACGGTTTGGCTATTGAGAGAATTGACAGACTCTTTCCTCTATTTGAAAATACAATCTCATACCTTGTAACCAATGGTAAGTTAGTTCATTTCAATGAACAAGGCGAACTCGTTAGCAACGTGGAGAAATTGTATTTAAACAGAGAGGAAATAGAACTTCTTACAGAATCGCTTAGAGCAGGATTCAATGGATTAGAACAGTATTGTATACCACTTCCGCCAGTTAGTTATGGAACGTCAAAGGATTCAAAAAAGGACTTCATTGTTGATGATGAACCAAATGAAATATTCAAGTCAACCCATACCAACGGATACACCTACATCTATAAATCCAAGGGATTCAATACTGCACAACTAAATAGTTACAAAGGTGTACTGAGTAAGTCGTATAAAGAAAAGCAAGAACTACAAGCGAAACTGGATGCTCTGGAAAAAGAACACGCACAAACACTCAGGCAAAAGAAACAATATAAATTTGTTTTAATTCTGTTTGTAGTACTTTTGGGGTGTGCCGTAGGTCTATTCTCCCTTAACGATAATTTGAACCATACACGTCATGCTCTTTCAAATGCAGAAAACATAATAAGCATGCAAAATGACTCTCTGAATGCCAGGAGCAGTAAAATTTCAGATCTATGCCTTAGGAATGATAAACTCAATACGCTATACCTAACAGAGATAAAGAAAAGAACGGACGTAGAAAAAAAGTATGAAGGATTACAGAAAATTGTAACAAAACGTCAGCCGTTCATCATCAAGAAGACTTCTTTCAAATTCGCGACAGGATACCTCACCATTGAATATTATGGTTTGACCGAAGGAAGTGTCGACATTCAGGTGAAAGCCTACAGATCAGGAGAGGCATACAGCAATACGGCTTCCATTTATGTATATAAGGGTGATAATACTGCAACAGTTTATCTTAGTAGCAGACTTAATGGTAGCGAATGGTATTCTTTTGAGATTCTTCAAGGGAATGTGATTATTGGTGGCAGCAGGCACTAAAAACTATTCCAGAGGATGTGTTTATAGCAAATGAAAACACATTATTCAGTAGAAAAGCGCTGATTTATGATGATGCATTTCAGTGGTGAGCAAATCTTCCCCAATGCGCTTGGACGTATTGGGGATTTATTGTATATTTGCATGGTGAAACGAATAATAACGTGGCAGATATGAAGTATCCTATAGGTATACAGCAGTTCTCTGAGTTGAGAACCAATGGGTGGGTGTATGTCGACAAGACGGCGGTCATCTACCGTCTTTTGTCGAGTGGCAAGTACTACTTCCTGAGCCGTCCGCGCCGTTTTGGCAAGAGTCTGCTGATATCTACCCTGGAGGCTTATTTCAAGGGGCAAAGAGACTTGTTCCAAGGGCTTGCCATGGAGCATTTGGAGACAGAGTGGGTGGAGCATCCCGTGCTGCATCTTGACCTGAATGCCAAACCTTTCACTAAGTTACAGGACCTTTATGACTTGCTGAATGACCAAATTACTGTCTACGAACATCAATACGGAAGTGTAGCAGTAGATGGAAGTCCTGAGGGGCGCTTGCGCCAACTGATCCGTGCCGCCAAGGAGAAGACCGGGCGCAATGTGGTGGTGCTGGTGGACGAGTACGACAAGCCATTGCTTCAGGCCATAGGCCACGAGCAGCTGCAGGATGAGTTCCGCAGTGTTTTGAAGGCTTTCTATGGCGTGCTGAAGAGTGCTGATGCCGACATACGATTTGCCCTGCTGACGGGCGTGAGCAAGTTCAGTAAGGTCAGCGTGTTCAGCGACCTTAACAATCTGATGGACATTTCCATGAGTCCGCACTACTATGACATATGCGGTATATCGGAGAGTGAGTTGCACGATACGTTTGACAACGAGGTAGGGGAATTAGCCTCCGCAAACGGCCAAACCAAGGATGAGGCCTACGAAACTCTGCGCCAACGCTACGACGGATATCATTTCAGCCCTGACACTCCAGGCATGTATAACCCCTTCAGCGTCCTGTGGACTTTGAGCGAGCAGCAATACGGCAGCTACTGGTTCAGCACGGGCACACCCACCTACCTTGTGCAGCTGATGAAGGAGTTTGACCTTAACCCCAAGGAACTATCGGGCTACGAGGCAAGTGCCAGCGAACTGGACAGCGTGCAGATAAAGATGGACAACCCCATTGCCGTGCTCTACCAGAGCGGCTATCTGACCATAACGGGCTATGACAAGCGCTTCAAGACATATACGTTGGATTACCCGAATGATGAGGTGAAGGAGGGATTCGTGAACTTCCTGCTGCCGTACTACACCTATTCGCGGCAGGTAAACAATGCATCCATTATAGGCCAGTTCGTTCAAAGCCTGGAGCGTGGCAATGCCCAGCGATTTATGGAACTGCTTCAGGCATTTATGGCTGGCATCCCTTATGAACTTGTCAGAGATCTGGAGGTTCATTACCAGAATGTAATATATATCATCACCAAGCTGATGGGCCTCTATGTGCAAGCAGAGTACCGCACTTCACGCGGCCGCATTGACCTGCTCGTAGGCACCGACAAGTACGTCTACATCATAGAACTGAAGCACGACGGCACTGCCGAGGAAGCCCTTGCGCAGATTAACTCCAAGGACTATGCCTTGCCATTCGCCACAGATGGCAGAGAAGTGGTGAAGATAGGCGCCAACATCACCAGCGAGACACGCAATCTGGAACGCTGGGTGGTGGAGTAAAAACGGTGAGCGGTGAAAGTTTAACGGTGACTTGCGAAGCTTGATGAGCTTGCGAATAACGGATTAACGGTGAGCGGATAGAGGTTCGTTCACCGTTTGCTTTTCGCTCACTTAATCGGAAATTTGACATTTCGCTCGCTTAATCGTACCTTTGAGGCAATGCCTCTAAATTACTCACGTTGACCTTCGGTCTTCCTCCTCCTTACAAGGCATAGTATGCAGCATACTCTGCTCTTGTTGCGCGCGTCGGTTATTCGCCTTCGCTCATCAAGCTACGCAAGTCGGAAATAAAAATAAATCGAGGCTTTATTTTGTATTTCGCTCGCTTATTCGTAACATTGAACTTCGTTCTAAATTACTCTCGCTCGGAAAAATCAAATTTCCTTTGCTTTTTCGCTCGCTTATTCGTAATTTTGCACACAAAATAAAAGAAAAGACTATGCAACCATTTCTTATTTACAATACTTTGACCCGACAGAAGGAGCTGTTCCGCCCCTTGGTGGAGGGTCGTGTGGGAATGTACGTTTGCGGACCTACGGTGTATGGCGATGCTCATTTGGGACATGCTCGTCCGGCTATAACCTTCGACCTGCTGTTCCGCTACCTGAAGCACCAGGGCTACAAGGTGCGCTATGTGCGCAACATCACCGATGTGGGCCATCTGGAGCATGATGCCGACGAGGGCGAGGACAAGATTGCCAAGAAGGCACGACTGGAGCAGCTGGAACCCATGGAGGTGGCTCAGTACTATACCAACCGTTTCCACGATGCCATGGCGGCACTGAACTGCCTGCCACCAAGCATAGAGCCTCATGCTACAGGACATATCATTGAGCAGCAGCAGCTGGTGCAGAAGATTATGGACAATGGCTATGCCTATGAGAGCAACGGCTCCATTTACTTCGACATAGAGCGATACAACCAGGACCACAAGTACGGCATACTGAGCGGACGCTCGCTGGAGAACATCAAGGATGCCAGCCGCGACACACTGGCCGGTGTGGGCGAGAAGCGCAACCAGGCAGACTTTGCCCTGTGGAAGAAGGCAAGCCCCGAGCACATCATGCACTGGCCAAGCCCCTGGAGCGAAGGTTTCCCCGGATGGCACTGCGAGTGCACGGCAATGGGCAAGAAGTACCTGGGCGAAAGGTTCGACATACACGGCGGAGGACTTGACCTCGTCTTCCCCCACCACGAGTGCGAGATAGCACAGGCACAGGCAAGCCAGGGACATCCCATGGTGACATACTGGATGCACAACAACATGATAACCATCGACGGCAAGAAAATGGGCAAGTCGTACAACAACTTCATCACCCTGCCTCAGTTCTTTGCCGGCGAGCACGAGCGACTGGAGCGCGGATACTCGCCCATGACCATACGCTTCTTCATCCTGCAGGCACACTACCGCAGCACGGTGGACTTCAGCAACGAGGCCTTGCAGAGCGCCGAGAAAGGCCTGGCACGACTGATGGATGCCTGGAAGGCACTGAAGCGCTTGAAGGAAGGTCAGAAGGTGAAGGGCCAACCACAGATAGAGATGAGTTATGTGGACACCCTGCGCCAGAACTGCTACGATGCCATGAACGACGACATGGCTTCGCCCATGGTAATAAGTCACCTGTTCGACGCATGCCGAGTGCTGAACACCATCATAGACAAGAAGGCAAGCATCAAGGAAGATGTGGTAGCCGCACTGGCAGAAGTGTTCCACACCTTTGCCTTCGAGATACTGGGTCTTTCCGAAGAGAAGGACGGCAGCAACAAGGCACGCGAAGAGGCCTTCGGCAAGGTGGTGGACATAGTGCTGGAACAGCGCCAGCAAGCCAAGGCCGAGAAGAACTGGGCACTGTCCGACCATATACGCGACAACCTCTCCGCCCTCGGTTTCGAAGTAAAGGACACCAAGGACGGCTTCACCTGGTCGCTGAACAAATAGAAGACCCCTCCCCAACCCTCCCCTTTATGGGAGGGAGTATGAAGTACTGAGGATTGTTTTACGCAATTCAAGATACCAACTATAATTACTCCCTGCCTTCTGGGCGAGCAAGGTTTTCTAACCCAAGATATTAACCAGGACCCACCAATCCCCTCGTCAACAAAATCTATATACTCCCCTCCCTTGTGGAGGGGCAAGGGGGAGGGTCTGCTTCACATTTCCGTTTCCCAACATGCCTGCAACACTTAGATTCAAGGTAGTAGAAGAAGCCTTCGGCAAGAAGGCCATAGACGTGCCCACACCCAAGGAACGCCCAAGCGAGTTCTTTGCAAAATACGTTTTCAACAGGCAGAAGATGTTCAAGTATCTCCCTGCCGATGTGTACGAGAAGATGTGCGACGTCATCGACCGTGGCACCACACTTGACCTGAAGACCGCCGACGCCGTGGCCGAGGGCATGAAGCACTGGGCCATGGAACTGGGCGTAACACACACCACACACTGGTTCCAGCCCCTCACCGAAGGCACCGCCGAGAAGCACGACGGCTTTGTGGAGCACGACGGCAAGGGCGGCATGCTGGAGGAGTTCAGCGGCAAGCAACTGGTGCAGCAAGAACCCGACGCCAGCAGTTTCCCCAGCGGTGGCATACGCTCCACCTTCGAGGCACGCGGATATAGCGCCTGGGACCCCGCAAGCCCCGTCTTCGTGATGGGCGACACACTGATGATACCCACCGTGTTCATATCCTATACGGGCGAGGCGCTCGACTATAAGGCACCGCTGAAGAAATCCATCAAGGCCGTGGGCAAGGCTGCACTGGACGTGGCACGCATGTTCTACCCCGAGATAAGCAGCGTGAAGAGCAACCTGGGTTGGGAGCAGGAGTACTTCCTGGTGGACGAGAGCTTCTATTCCGCACGCCCCGACCTGGCAATGACCGGACGTACCCTAATGGGACACGATTCTGCCAAGAACCAGCAGATGGACGACCACTACTTCGGCTCCATACCCTCGCGCGTTGTATCCTTCATGAAAGACCTGGAAATACAGGCACTCGAACTGGGCATACCCTGCAAGACACGCCACAACGAGGTGGCACCCAACCAGTTCGAACTGGCCCCCATCTTCGAGGAGATGAACCTGGCCATCGACCACAACATGCTCATCATGGCACTGATGAAGAAGGTGGCACGCAAGCACGGCTTCCGTTGCCTCCTGCACGAGAAACCCTTCAAGGGCATAAACGGCAGCGGCAAGCACAACAACTGGAGTCTGTCCACCAACACAGGCATACTGCTGCACGCCCCCGGCAAGACTCCCGTGGACAATCTGCGCTTCATCACCTTCATAGTGGAGACGCTCATGGCCGTATACCGACACAACGGCCTGCTGAAGGCCTCCATCGTTAGCGCCACCAATGCACACCGCCTTGGCGCACACGAGGCACCTCCTGCCATCATCAGTTCCTTCCTCGGAAGCCAGCTGGCAGAAATACTCGAGAAACTGGAGACATGCGAGGACGACGACGTCTTCAACCTCTCCACCCGACAGAGCGTGATGCTGGACATACCGCAGATACCCGAACTGCTGGTGGACAATACCGACCGCAACCGCACATCGCCATTTGCCTTCACGGGTAACCGCTTCGAGTTCCGTGCCGTGGGCGCACAAGCCAACTGTGCCGCCTCCATGATAGTGCTGAACACCGCCGTGGCAGAGCAGCTGGCCGACTTCAAGCAGCGCGTGGACAAACTCATATCCTCGGGCGTGGACATGATGAAGGCCATACTTGCCGTAGTGCGTGAGGATATAAAGACATGCAAGCCCATACACTTCGACGGCAACGGATACAGCGAAGAGTGGCGCCTGGAGGCCGAAAAGCGAGGCCTGGATGTGGAAACCAACATACCACTCATCCTTGACCAGTACCTGAAGCAGGACACCGTGGAGATGTTCTCACGCATGAACGTCTTCACCCATGCAGAACTGGAGGCACGCAACGAGATAAAGCTGGAGACCTACACCAAGAAGATACAGATAGAGGCACGCATCTTTGGCGACCTCTGCCTCAACCACATAGTTCCCGTGGCCACACGCTACCAGAGCCAGCTGCTGGACAACGTGGTGAAGGTGGCACAGGTGTTCCCCGCCGAGCAGGCCAAGGTGATGAACGCCACAAACCTCTCCCTCATAGAGAAGATAGCCGAAAACACCGCCAGCATCACCGAGCACGTATATTCCCTCATAGGTGCACGCAAGATAGCCAACCGTCTGGAATCTGAGCGAGAGAAGGCCATTGCCTACCACGACAACGTGGCACCCCTCATAGAGCAGATACGCACCCACGTGGACAAGTTGGAGATGATTGTCGACGACGAGCTCTGGCCCTTGCCCAAATACCGCGAGATGCTATTCATAAGATAATAAACTCTTTACACATATTATAAATATGCGCCTTTGTCATTTGGACATTGGCGCATATTTTATATATGTGGTGAAAAAGTAATTCAAGCGTTAAGCGAACCGCTATTAGCCGTTAAGTGAACCGCTGATAGCCGTTAAATGAACCGCTGATAGCCGTTAAATGAACAACTGATAGTCGTTAAAAGAACAACTGATAGCTGTTAAATTAACCGATTTAGAATATATATATAGTAAATATATTTTACTATTTTTCAGTTAATGCTATGCACACCTGATCTTGGAAACTTCTGCCTATACTGCCACGTTCCACACCCTGATTTATTATACAGAATGAAATTACGTGTCCGTTGCCACCGTTGGCATAGCCGCTAAGAGAAGATATGCCGCTAACGGTACCTGTCTTGGCAAAGATGTTGTTGTATGCCGATGTGCCGTGGAAACGTTTCTTCAGGGTACCGTCCACACCTCCTACAGGCAGAGAAGGTACAAGATGGGCACGGATGTCCTGTTGCCACCATGCATATACAAGCAAGGCATTGAGCATCTGTGGGGTGATGTAGTTGTAGAGCGAAAGACCGCTGCCATCGGCTATCTTGTAACCGCTATTCTTCGGTATTCCAGCACGTTGGAACACAGATTCTATGTTAGACACCACCTGCTTTATGTCCCCAAACTTGCCACCACCGAATGTAGACAGTTGCCAGAAGAGACTTTCCGCCAGACGATTGTCGCTATCCTTCATCATGATGTGCAGAACTTCGTTCATGTGCCATGTCTTGCGCTCGCGATAGGGCATCTGCGAGGTGATGTTGTCATCCCAGCACCAGCCCTCTCCAGCCTCATCAATGCGTGGAACGTAATTGTACTCGCCACCGAGAAGGTCGAGGGCAGAAATGGCCGTAACAAGTTTCTGGCACGATGCCGGACGCATGCGGTGGTCGCCATTTATTGTAAAGATATATTTACCATCTGTAATGTCGTACACCACCAGTCCCAACTGGCTGCTTTGGAACATCTGCGAGTTGCAAAGTTCCAGCAGACGTGATTGCAGCCTCCCTTCCCATGTGTCGGTAGAGTACATAGGCGATGTACTGAAGTTACGAAATCCCTGCTTCAGCATGGCAAGAAGCATAAGGTCATCGTCCGAAACCTTGTTGCGCTCAACATAAACTGTCCTTATCTCAGGTTCAAGCTGTATAATCTCACGCTTGGTTTTACATGAAAGGAGCAGGAATACCGACAGGAGGCAGAATATAGTTCTTTTCATTGGACAAAACATAATGTGCTATACTACGGCAAATGTACGCAATTTTATCAATTTAAATAAATGGCAGGCATGATAATAAGACAAAACCACGTTAATAAAGCCGAAATCGCGGGCGCGTGCTTGCGTGTATGGCGTTATTTTCATATCTTTGTGCAGATTAAGGATACTGAATTCCGCGCACACCAGAACAAAATAAAGGCGGACACTGGATTCACGACCAATAAAAAGAAAAGTAACGAAATGATTAAGAAATTTGATTTTCTCATTATCGGAGGGGGCGTAGCAGGCATGAGCTACGCATTGAAAGTGAGCCAGAGCGGCAAGGGCAAGGTGGCCCTTGTGTGTAAAACATCGTTTGAGGAGTCAAACACCTCGAAGGCACAGGGCGGCATAGCCTCGGTGACAAACCTGCTAGTGGACAACTTCGAAAAGCATATCGAGGACACCATGATAGCCGGTGACTATATCTCCGACCCAGCTGCCGTGGAGCAGGTGGTGAAGGGAGGACCTTCCGGAATCAAGGACCTGGTACAATGGGGTGTAAACTTTGACAAGAAGGAAGACGGAGAGTTTGACCTGCACAGAGAGGGAGGCCACTCGGAATTCAGAATACTGCATCATGCCGACGACACAGGCTTTGAGATACAGAGAGGCCTGATGGAGGCTGTGCGCCAGGACAAGAACATAACGGTACTGGAAAACCACTTTGCCGTGGAGATCATCACCCAGCACCACATAGGCGTACGTGTGACAAGGCGCACACCCGATGTGGAATGCTTCGGAGCATACATACTGAACCCCGAAACCGACAAGGTGGACACCTATCTGTCCAAGGTTACCGTGGTGGCAACCGGCGGTACGGGTGCCGTATATTCCTCTACCACCAACCCCAAGATAGCCACTGGCGACGGCATTGCCATGGTGTACCGTGCCAAGGGCAAGGTGCAGGACATGGAGTTCGTACAATTCCATCCCACCGCCCTGTACAATCCCAAAGAAAAGCATCCTGCATACCTGATAACCGAAGCCATGCGAGGATATGGCGGCATACTGCGCCTGCCCAACGGCGAGGAGTTCATGCAAAAGTATGACGAGCGCCTCAGCCTGGCACCGCGCGACATAGTGGCTCGTGCCATTGACAACGAGATGAAGATTCATGGCATAGAGCATGTATGCCTGGATGTAACGCACAAAGACCCAGAGGAAACCAAGAAGCACTTCCCAAACATCTATGCCAAGTGCCTGAGCCTGGGCATAGACATAACAAAGGATTACATACCCGTTTCGCCATGTGCACACTACATGTGCGGCGGCATCAAGGTTGACCTTGACGGACAGAGCAGCATACGACGCCTGTATGCCGTGGGCGAATGCTCGTGCACAGGATTGCACGGAGGCAACCGTCTGGCAAGCAACTCGCTGATAGAGGCCGTAGTGTATGCCGATGCCGCGGCAAAACACTCTATAGAGGTGGTGGACACATACAAGTTCAACGACAACATACCCGAGTGGAACGACGAAGGCACACTGAGCAACGAGGAACAGGTGCTCATTGCTCAGGACATGAAGGAGGTAAACCAGATAATGTCTACCTATGTGGGCATTGTGCGTAGCGACCTGCGTCTGCACCGTGCATGGGAACGACTGGATCTTCTCTTTGAGGAGACGGAGCATCTGTTCAAGCGCGTGAAGCCCACAAAGGACATCTGCGAACTGAGAAACATGATAAACGTGGGTTACCTGATTACCCGCCATGCTCTGGAAAGAAAGGAAAGCCGAGGATTGCACTATACCATCGACTATCCAAAGCACGCGTATGATAAAACGGAAAGGTGAAAGGTGAAAGGTGAAAGGTGAAAGGTGAAAGGTGAAAGGTGAAAACGGAAAACTAAGAGTAAGAGAAAACACTTTGATTATGCCGAGCGGGAGCAGTTTAAAGACGACAAAGTCGGATTAAAGGTAAAAACTGCCGAGCAAGATAATACGAAAACAAAACACTGAATGAAGAAAAGCATCTTCGGTACATTGCTGCAACTGGAATCGGTATTTCTGCTGATTACCGGAGCCGTCAGTCTTTTCCATAACGAGAAAGACTGGTGGGTGTTCATGTCGTGTGCCGCACTGAGTTTCGTGATAGGCGGCATAACACTGAGCATAGGAAAGTGGAAAGCCAGGCATGCAAGCGAAGACCAAAGCAAATACTTCTCACGCGCCGACAGTTTCATGGTGGTGACACTTACATGGGTACTCTTCTCGCTGATAGGAATGATTCCCTATATGATGTTGGCAGGAATGAATATAGAGGATGCCATGTTCGAAGCCATGTCGGGATTCACCACTACGGGAGCCTCAGTGATATCCGACATAGACGGACTCAGCCACGGACTTAAGTTCTGGCGATGCATAACGCAATGGATGGGCGGTCTTGGTATAGTGGTATTCACCTTTGCCCTTGTACCCACGGGCGAAATGCGCAACAACAAGATATTCTCTGCCGAGACATCGGGAATTGGTATGGACAAACTAAGCCCCAAGATAGCCACAACGGCACGGAGGCTGATGATGATATATCTGGTGCTTACCATTGTTTGCGCACTGTTCTACTATACAGGTCCCATGAATGCCTTTGATGCCATCTGCCATTCATTCACCACAACGGCAACAGGCGGTTTCTCAACACGCACGGCAAGCATAGCGTACTACAATTCACCCTACATCGAGTATGTGGCGGCGGTGTTCATGTTCCTTTCAAGCCTGAACTTTGGCATGTTCTACTATGCCATAATCAGGAGATGGGACATAATCCGTAGCAACGAGGAACTGAATGCCTTCGTGAAGATAGTTCTTACCGCCGTAGTGGTGTTCGTGCTGCTTTTCAACTTTGCATCACATGCATCAGAAAGCCTTCATACATTGCCCATGGGATTGGAAGAGCAGTTACGAAGTGCCCTATTCCATGTGACGAGTATCATTAGCAGTACGGGATATGCCGCCATGAAGTTCGACTACGTGTCATGGGGAGATGTTTACCTCATCCCCACCATTATGCTGATGATAATAGGTTCGTGTGCCGGCAGTACGGCAGGTGGTATAAAGGTGGTACGATTCGTGGTGGCCTTGAAAGCCATTAGAAACGAATTCATCAAGCAGCTGCACCCAAGAGCCGTACTGAGCGTAAGTCTTGGCGGACGTGTGATGGAAAACGAGAGAGTGAGACGCACCTTGTGCTTCTTTGTCATCTATGCCATCATGATCATGCTCGCCATATCGGTGATGACATTGCTGGGAATGGATTTTACAACGGCCTTCGGAAGCAGCATAAGCGCACTTAGCAACATAGGACCAGGTGCAGGATTGACAGGTCCTGCCAGCAACTACTCTATGGTACATCCTGCCATAAAGTGGCTGATGAGTTTCTATATGCTCGTAGGACGTCTGGAGATATACACCGTACTGTTCCTATTCATGCCCAGTTTCTATAAAAAGTAAAAACATATATATGACTATACTGCACCAATCACCCATATTCGGTCCTGTAAAAAGCAGGAGGCTCGGCATATCGCTTGGCATAAACCTGATGCCTGGCGATGGCAAGTGGTGCTCGTTTGATTGTGTCTATTGCGAATGCGGTTTGAACAAGGACCATCGTCCAAGCAAACCTCTGCCTACCGTTGAGGAAATAGAATACAAACTTAGGGAAAGGCTGGAAGCAATGAAGGAATGCGGAGAAGATCTGAACACCCTAACCTTCTCAGGCAATGGCGAACCTACCATGCACCCCAAGTTTTCAGAGATAGTGGACAATGTATTGTCATTGCGCTCAAAATACTTTCCAATGGCTAAGGTAACGGTATTGTCCAACAGCACCCAGATACATCGTAAGGAGGTTTTTGATGCACTCATGAGGGTGGACAATGCTGTGATGAAACTGGATACCGTGTCTGAAGAATATATTCGTATCGTTGACCAGCCTACAGGTCACTACGACATCAAATCCATTATAGAAAACCTTGCCAGGATGAACGGTCATGCCGTGGTGCAGACAATGTTTATGAAGGGCAATGTCAAGGACAAGGACGGAAACCTCGTCTCCGTGGACAATTGCAAGGACGAATACATAGAACCATACATAGAGGCACTGAAAAGAATAAACCCCAGACAGGTGATGATATACACCCTGGACAGGGAATGGCCAACGGAAGGTCTGGCAAAGGCCGACCACGAAACTATGGACGCAATAGCAGAGAAAATCAGGAAGGCTGGATTTGATACAAGTGTAAGTTACTGACACTCTGTATAAAGGTAAAAAATAGCGGATACAAGAATGAAGAAGATACTTGTCATATTGATACTCTTGGCAACATACACTGGCATTACCCATGCTCAGGAGTATGTTGTGCAGAATATCGAGAAACTGAGACTCGTGCATCAGGACAAGATCACTACACAAGGCGAAGGATATGCGCCTAAACTTCAAAGATATCTCATTCTTAAACCATACATACTGGATGGTGATACCATGTACCAGTATCTCTTGCCCGAACTTCCCATATATGCTCCGCTTAAGTTCAAGAACAACAGGCAAAGGAAGAAGTACAACAAACTTGTACATAACGTTAAGACGGTATTGCCCATTGCCAAGGAGGTGAATGCACTTATAAAGGAAACCTACGAAACCTTGCAAATGCTTCCCGACAAGAAAAGCAAGGACGAGCACATAAAGGCGGTGGAGAAGGAGATATGGAGAACCTATTCTCCAAGGATGAAGAAACTAACCTATTCGCAAGGCAAACTGCTCATAAAACTCGTTGACCGAGAGTGTAACCAAAGTTCGTACGAAATAGTAAAAGCCTTCCTCGGCCCCTTCCGTGCAGGATTCTATCAGGTATTCGCATGGACATTCAATGCCTCGCTGAAAAAAGAATACGACCCAGAGAACGATGACAAACTGGTGGAAAGAGTAGTAAGGGAAGTAGAGGCAGGAGTGCTTTGAAGAGAGAGACCCACCCCCTTACCTGTCCTCGCGTCGCAATGGAGATTGCTCCCCTCATGGAGCACAGATTGACATTCAGTCAATCCTCCAAGGACTCCATTCGCCACAAGGGAGGGGAGTATATAGTAAAGCAAATAATAACAGTTAATGGTAACCTCTCCCTCCCCCTGCGGGAGGGTCGGGGAGGGGTCCAAAAATAAAATATGAGAAAACTAAAGGTAACGGAAATGGGACGCATCTCTGCTGAGGAGTTTCAGCTGGCGGACAAGAACCCGTTGGTGGTAGTACTGGATCACGTCAGAAGCCTGTACAATGTGGGTAGCGTGTTCCGTACGGCAGATGCCATGCGCCTTGCCGGAATATGCCTTTGCGGAATAACGGCAACTCCGCCAAATGTTGAGATACACAAGACCGCCCTTGGTGCCGAAGATACCGTGGAATGGAAATACTTCAAGCAGACGGAAGATGCCGTGGAGTGGCTCAGGAAAGAGGGCTATACCATCATGGCGGTGGAGCAATGCGAAGGTAGTACCATGCTTCAGAACTTCACTCCCGACCCCCAGAAGAAGTATGCCATCATCATGGGAAACGAGGTTAAAGGAGTGCAGCAGCACATCGTGGACATGGCCGACGGATGCCTGGAAATACCCCAGTTCGGTACCAAGCACAGCATGAATGTTTCCGTCACCGCAGGAATGATAATATGGGATTTCATGCAGAAAAGTTATCTACATTCGTGTTGATAACTATGTTCAAAAGCCTTGTATAACCTCAATATCAATGAAGATAAAAACAGGAAGAAATAGTTATAAACATAGCGAAAATGGCTATAAACACGGTTATTTCCACCCTTATCAACATGGCTTTGAACAGGCTTAAAGGATAATAAAATAGAGAGTTAGGCATAATGACGGCTGAAGTTATCTACACTATCAACACCGTATCATTATCATCATACATTTAGAAAATTAAATAAAAAGGATAATAATATGAACATTAAGGAAGAAATACGCAGGATGTGCCGTGAGAAGAATGCCGTGATAATGGCGCACTACTATACGGACGGTGAGATTCAGGATATGGCAGATTTCGTTGGCGATTCTCTGGCATTGGCACAGAAGGCCGCTACCACCGATGCTGACATAATAGTAATGTGTGGCGTTCACTTCATGGGCGAGACAAGCAAGATACTTTGTCCCGACAAGAAGGTGCTTGTGCCCGACCTGGAGGCTACCTGCTCTCTGGCGGAGAGTTGCCCTGCCGACAAGTTTGCCGAGTTCGTTGCCGAGCATCCCGGTCATACCGTCATCAGTTATGTAAACACCACGGCGGCCACAAAGGCGGTTACCGACATAGTGGTTACCAGCAGCAATGCTCGTGAGATAGTGGAGTCGTTGCCTCAGGACACTCCCATCATCTTTGGCCCCGACCGCAACCTGGGTGGCTATATAAATAGCATCACCGGCAGAAACATGCTTCTGTGGGATGGTGCATGCCATGTGCACGAGAAGTTCTCCGTGGAGAAGATACTGGAACTGAAGAAGCAGTACCCCGATGCCAAGGTGCTGGTACACCCCGAGTGCAAGGGAACTGTAGTGAAGCTGGCCGACAAGGTGGGTTCTACCGCCGCCCTGCTGAAGTACAGTATCAACGATTCTTCAGATACATTCATTGTAGCCACCGAGAGCGGCATACTTCACGAGATGCAGAAGGCATGTCCCGAGAAGACCTTCATCCCCGCACCTCCAAGCGATAGCACCTGTGCATGCAACGAGTGCTCGTACATGAAACTCGTCACCATGCAGAAACTATACGATTGTCTGAAGAACGAGGCACCAGAGATACATGTCGATGCCCAGGTGGCAGAGAAGGCAATAGTATCCATCAACCGCATGCTGGAGATTTCCGAGAAACTGGGACTTTAGAGAACTGAAAGGTGAAAGGTGAAAGGTGAATTTATCTAGATTTTCTAGACTATCTAGACTATCTAGATTATCTAAACCATCTATAAAAAATAAATAAAATACACGATAAGAAATGAAAGCAGGTATTGTAGGACTGCCCAACGTGGGCAAATCAACATTGTTTAATTGTCTTTCCAGTGCCAAGGCACAGGCAGCCAATTTCCCCTTCTGCACCATAGATGCACAGTTGGGTCAGGTAAGTGTGCCCGACGAGCGTCTTACCAAGTTGGCAGAGATAGTAAAGCCTGGCCGTATAGTACCGGCCGTATGCGATATTGTGGACATTGCCGGCCTTGTGAAGGGAGCCAGCAAGGGTGAAGGCCTGGGCAACCAGTTCCTTGCCAACATACGCGAGTGCGATGCCATCATACACGTTTTGCGTTGCTTCGACGACTCTGGCATTGTTCATGTAGACGGCAGCGTGGATCCAGTTCGCGACAAGGAGATAATCGACATGGAACTTCAGTTGAAGGACCTGGAGACACTGGAGAACCGTGCCAAGCGTGTGGAGAAGGCTGCCCGTGTGGGTGGCGACAAGGCGGCAAAGATAGAGATGGATGTCATCGACACCTATCGCAAGGTGCTGCTCGAGGGCAAGAGTGCACGCACCGTCACCTTCGACACCGAGGACGAGCAAGCAGCAGCCAAGTCGCTCTTCCTTCTCACCGCCAAGCCCGTGCTCTATGTATGTAACGTGGACGACAAGAGTGCTTCCACCGGCAACGAGCACACCGCACGTGTGGCAGAGGCCATCAAGGACGAGGATGCCGAGATGCTCATCATCAGTGCACAGACAGAGGCAGACATTGCCGAACTCGAGACTTACGAAGAGAAGCAGATGTTCCTCGAGGATATGGGTCTGACCGAGAGCGGTTGCAACCGTCTCATCAAGGCCATCTACAGCCTTCTCACCCTTCAGACATTCATCACCGCAGGCGAGATGGAAGTAAAGGCATGGACCTTCCGCCGTGGATGGAAGGCACCCCAGTGTGCAGGTGTCATTCACACCGACTTTGAAAAGGGCTTCATCCGTGCCGAGGTTATCAAGTACGACGACTATATCCATTACGGAAGCGAAGCCGCCGTTCGCGAAGCCGGCAAGATGGGTGTGGAAGGCAAGGAATATGTTGTTCAGGACGGTGACATCATGCACTTCCGTTTCAATGTGTAATAAGGTATGACAATTCCAGCATACATACTTTGGAACCCCGATGTGGTGGCTTTCAGCCTTGGCCCCGTGGAGGTGAGGTGGTACTCCCTTTGCTGGTGCCTGGGCTTGCTGGCCGTGTATCAGTTGATGCACTATCTGTTTAGGGAACAGAAGTTGGGCGAGGACAAGTTCGAACCCATGTTCATCTACTGTTTCCTGGGCATACTGATAGGTGCACGCCTGGGTCATTGCCTTTTCTATGAACCAGAGTACTACCTGTCACGACCCATGGAGATGCTCCTGCCCATGCGCAAGTTTGCCGATGGCGAATGGCACTTTACCGGTTACGAGGGACTTGCCTCGCACGGAGGCACCTTTGGCCTTATGCTGGCGATAATACTGTATTCTCGCAAGGTGAAGCTGAACCTGATGCACGTCTTGGACAATGTGGCCATCGTCACCCCCATTTGTGCATTTGCCATACGTATGGGCAACCTGATGAACTCCGAAATCATAGGCCGCCCAACCGATGTGCCCTGGGCTTTTATCTTTGAGCGTGTGGACACCCTGCCACGTCATCCAGGCCAGTTGTACGAGGCTTTGTGCTATGCTTCATTCTTTGTGGTGGAGTGGATAATATACCGTGCCTCGCTCAATAAGAGTGTTGCCGACAGATATGCCTCTTCTCAGGCAGGCAAGCCTTTGTTCAACATCCGCGTGGGTTCGGGTTTCTACTTTGGCCTTTGTCTGTTCCTCATCTTCTTCTCCAGGATATTCGTAGAACTAACCAAGGAGAACCAGGTGGATTTTGAATCGGGAATGATGTTCAATATGGGTCAGTTGCTCAGCGTGCCTTTTGTGCTCCTTGGCCTTTATTGCATGTTCGGAGGCAAGTATTGCCGCAAATTGAGTGAATTCAAATAAACAAACAACCTAAATAAACTAATATTATGATTAAACTTTCAAACTTAACAGCCAAGAGAATCCCCGTTCTCCTGTTGTCGGGTTTCTTTGCACTTTGTGGCAGTTCGCAAACGGTGGGCAGCATCTACCGTATTGTGTCCAGCAACACTGGCAAGGCAATGACCAACAATGGCGATCACAAGCCTGATGCCCCCATAGTGATGGGCGAGTTGGCCGAGGACAACAAGAGCCAGATGTGGGCACTTATCAGCGACGGAACAGAGGGAAACTATGGTCTTTACAACATGGGTTCCAAGTTGAGTATCGACATGGCTCTGAAGCATGAAAAGGCACCTGGAAAACTCCTTCACTGGAAACCCAACCTGAACAACGAGAACCAGGTGTTCAATATTCATTCTCCCGGTATAGCGGGTTCTGCCATACAGTTGTTGTGTGCCGGTGATAATGGCAAGGTACTGACCGAATACGAAAACGGCGAACTATGGATGAAGGGCGACCTCAGCAATACCAGCACCTATTTCGAACTGAAGGAAATCATCAATGTGGAGGACAACAAGGCTCCACTTCCATACTTTACCTATATTATTAAGAATGTAGGTACAGGTCTTGTCCTGTCCAATGGCGGAAGCAAGGACAACGATGCCAGGATTATCGTTGAGGAAGCCAAGGAAAAGGAATACGGCCAGATGTGGAAACTCAGCATCCCCATGTATCAGACGGGTGCAACCACATGGTTCCAGTTACTCAACGAGACATGCGGAAAGTGTATTGACTGTGCTTTCGAGAGCGGTGGCAAGCCATTGCAGTGGAGCCAGAGCATGGACGAATCTAAGGCCAACTGGAACCAGATGTTCGAAATTCTCGAAGTAGAGGAGGATACCTATCAGTTCAAGGTGGGCAAGAACGTTGGCACTCAATGGTCTCCATCCTTCGAGTACTATTATCTGGCCGTAAGTGCCGACAAGCAGGTATATCTTACCACCGACGCTTCCAGCATCGATACACACTTCACCTTCACCAAGGTAAATAACGACAACCTGCCACAGGGTCTCTTCTGGCAGGACGAAAAGGTGTTTGGCCAGAACAAGGAAAAGGGTCATGCCACCTACATGCCCTATCAGTCAACCGACGTTATGCGTGCCGACGAGCGCTACAACCATGCATGGCTCGACCCCGTTTCCAGCACTCGCTGGATGAGCCTCAATGGTACATGGAAACTGATATGGAACGTACTCGACGACACTATGCAGATGCCCGAGGAGGATTTCTATGGCAACGATGTGGATGCCACAAAGTGGGACGATATGGTAGTGCCTGGATGCCTGGAGATGCACGGCTATGGCGATCCTCTCTATATTAACGTTAACTATCCCTTTGCCGACAATCCTCCCTACATTTCCATGAAGAGAGGCCTGGTGAACAGTGTGGGCAGTTACCGTCGCAACTTCACCCTGCCCGAGGGTTGGGACCAGGAGCGCGTGCTTCTTCACTTCGACGGTATCTACTCTGGTGCCTACGTGTGGGTAAACGGCAAGTATGTGGGTTACACCGAGGGTGGCAACATGGACGCCGAGTTTGATGTCAGCAAGCATGTACGCACAGGCGAGAACAACCTCTCCGTGCGCGTTATCCGCTGGACAGACGGCTCCTACCTCGAGGGTCAGGACATGTGGCACATGAGCGGTATCCACCGCGATGTCTACCTGATGGCCGTACCCAAGGTGTTCGTTCGCGACCATCATATCAAGTCTCAACTCTCCGAGGATGCTACATCAGGCGACATGTTCGTAAACCTCACCCTGGACAACAGGGACAGCCTTGCCACAAGCAAGAGCTACGAGGTTCGTCTCCTCTCTCCCGCTGGCGAAGTGATGTTCACACAGACAGGTGAAGCCACCTTCCTTTCTACAGAGACAGAGAAGACTCTCTCTCTCGCCTTCGAAGGTCTCACCGGTCTAATGCCCTGGACAAGCGACTCTCCCACACTCTACACCGTGGAGGTGGTACAGAAGGATGCCGAGGGCAAGGAGGAAAGCGCCTTTGCCACCAAGTTCGGTTTCAACTGTGCCAAGATCAAGAACAGCCAGTTCCTGGTAAACGGCAAGCGTATCCTGCTCAAGGGTGTGAACACCCAGGATACTCATCCTCTGAAGGGTCGCACCATGGACATCGAAACCATGTGGAAGGACCTCACACTGATGAAGCAGAACAATGTAAATATTGTGCGTTCAAGCCACTATCCCCGCAGCCCCAAGATGAATGCCATGATGGACTTCCTGGGTATGTATCACATGGACGAGGCCGATGTGGAGTTCCACATGAACTGGAACAACGGCGGACGCATACACACCTCTCCCACATGGCGTGGCCCTATCGTTGACCGTGTGGAGCGTATGGTTCTTCGCGACCGCAACCATTCAAGCATCGTATCCTGGAGCCTTGGCAACGAGAGCGACGGTGGTGTGAATTTCAACCATGCCTACAATGCCGCCCGTGCCCTTGACCCACGCCCCATTCACTACGAGGGTGCTACACGTGCCATGACCTCTCCCACAGATATCCATAGCGTGATGTACAATTCCGTACCTCAGGTACAGAACGAGGTTGACCGTGTTGGCAAGCCCTACTTCATGTGCGAGTATGCCCATGCCATGGGTCACTCTGTGGGCAATCTCAAGGAGTACTGGGATGTGATGGAGAGCAGCAAGAACGGTATGGGTGGCTGTATCTGGGACTGGGTCGACCAGGCAATCGTTTCCTACGAGGACCAGAAGGCAGGCATTCTGAAGGTGAACGGCTACAATAAGTACCGCAACGGTAACGACTATCCCCAGGCACCTCATCAGGGCAACTTCGTGAACAACGGTATCATCACCGCCGACCGCCAGCCCACCGGCAAGCTTGCCGAGGTGAAGCGCATCTACCAGTACATCAAGTTCGGCACTCTCAACAAGACCGCCAAGACCTTCACTCTCACCAACAAGTACGAGGCCATCAACCTTGAGGGCATGATACTCAACTGGCAACTCCTTCTGAATGGTGCCGTTGTAGAGGAAGGCAGCACCACACTTCCTTCCATTGCTTCAGGCAAGTCTCAGAGCATAGGTATTAACTATGGCGATGTATCCGGCGAGGGCGAATACCTGCTCAACGTGGCAGTATGTCTTCCCGAGGCCACCTCATGGGCAGAGGCAGGTCATGCCATAGCAAACACCCAGTATGCCATCAGTCAGCGCACTGCTCTGCCACAGGCAGATGTAAATGGTGGCACACCTCTCACTCTCACCAAGAGCGGTACCACATACACCATCGAGGGCGAGAACATCAGCATGAAGGTAAGCACCTCCAAGGGTATCACCGCATGGAAGCAGGGTGGCATCAGCGTGCTTCCCGTGGGTAGCGAAACCAGTGCTTCGCCCACCTATAGCAACTATCGCTGGATCGAGAACGATGCACCCTATGGCACCGACCCCTACTATGAGACAGGCAATGGCATAACAAGCAGAAGATTCTCAGTCAGTGCCAGCGAGGATGGCTCAACCGTAAAGATCACCGAGAATGCAACAGGTAACCTGTGCAACTATAAGTTTGTCTACACCGTCAACCGTGACGGCACTGTAGACTTGGATGCACAGTACACCGTCACCGGTTCCAACCTCCGCCGCATAGGCATGCTCATGCAGTTCAACCCCGAACTCTCTATGACCCGCTACTATGCACGCGGTCCTTTGGACAACACCATCGACCGCAAGCAGGGTTCCGACCTGGGCATCTACGATCTGCCCGTTAGCGACTTCCATGTTGACTACGTCCGTCCCCAGACCTCTGGCGACCGTCAGGACCTCCGCTGGATCAATTTCCTCAACGAAGAGGGCAAGGGTATCCGCGTGGAGACAGAGGGACAGGTTAACCTTACCGTGGACAACTATACCGACGAGTACAAGCACCAGTATCTGCACCAGTGGAACATGCAGGCATCGGACAATGTGTATGCCAACTTCGACTATGCCCAGCTTGGCATAGGCAACGCCTCCTGTGGTGCCGGAGTGCTGGACAAGTACAAGCTCCCCACCAGCGGAACCTATGGCTACAAACTCCGCTTCTCATATACCGACAATGTGGAGACCGGCATCAAGGATCTTCCTTGCACACCCCCATCTGCAGAGAACGGCCCCATGCCCATCTTCAACACCCGTGGCCAGCTCGTTGGCAACACCGCCTATCCCGTATCCCTCCCCCAAGGCATCTACATCATCGGCGGCAAAAAGGTTGTGATTAAGTGAGAGCAGAGGCAAAGTTTACTTTGACTATGCCGAACGCAAACAACTTAAACGCAGTTAAGGTTGTGATTAAGTGAGAGCAGAATACACCTTATATATAATATAGACATATCCACACAAGCACCAGATGCTTGTGTGGATTGTTTTTAGGGTGTGTAGGCGTCAACCTTCGGTTACGTTTTCACCTTTCACCTTTCCGCTTGTATGGCGGATAAATTGCTCATTGATAAGTTTTATCTCACACAGAATCCACGGAATTCACAGATTTTTTTCTTTGCCATGCGACGCTTGCGCTGGAATTAACGCAGCTTACGCGCGTGGAATCCACAGAGACCTTACTATCCCCAACGCTAACACCGCTCCAGCAGAATCGAAGACGTTTACGATGGCCACCGTTCACTTTGTCCCCCTGAGACAGGGTGGACGAGCGAAGCGGAGGGGGTGGATAAAACCTTTGACTTCAGCGTCGACCTTCGGTTCCGTTTTCACCTTTATTAGTTCGCCTACGCTCATCAAGCTTCGCAAGTCTCCTTTCTCCTTTCTGATTTCTCCTTTCTTTGTAAAAACTTGCATCTTTTTTGGTGGTGTTGGGTAAATTTACTAAATTTGCTTGGAATTCCGGCATCATTGTGGTGTTGTGTAAGGACTTATAGAAAAGGTGTTATTGAAAATACTAATCTAAATAATATAACTTATGAAACATTATCTACACAATTCCTTGCGGGCACTGTTTCTGTCCCTGGCGGTGCTCCTGTCCCTGCCCATGCTGGCAGAAAAGGTTGAGATTGATGGGATAAACTATGACCTTGATGCTGAGGCAAAGCAGGCTACTGTTATAGCGAAGAGCAGTGGCGAGTATTCTGGCAAAGTCGTTATATCAGAGTCTGTAGAGCATGAGGGCATTACTTATAGTGTGACGAACATAGGGGAGAAGGCTTTTCTTTATTGCCCTGGTTTGACTTCGGTGACTATTCCTAATAGTGTGACGAGCATATGGGAGTCGGCTTTCTATTGGTGCTCTGGTTTGACCTCGGTGACTATCGGTAATAGTGTGACGAGCATAGGGAATTTAGCTTTCTCTGAATGCTCTGCTTTGACCTCGGTTCATATCTCTGATATTGCGGCATGGTGCAATATTGAGTTTGGTTATTATGATTCTAATCCTTTATCTTATGCTCATCATTTATATTTGAATGGAGAAGAAGTAAGGGATTTGGTAATCCCCAATAGTGTGACGAGCATAGGGGATAATGCTTTCTATAATTGCTCAGGTTTGACCTCGGTTACTATCCCCAATAGTGTGACGAGCATAGGTAGTGCTGCTTTCTCTGGTTGCTCTGGTTTGACCTCGGTTACTATTGGCAACAGTGTGACGAGCATAGGGGATAATGCTTTCTATGGTTGCTCTGGTTTGACCTCGGTGACTATCCCCAATAGTGTGACCAGCATAGGGGATAATGCTTTCGATGGTTGCTCTGGTTTGACAGGGATGAAAGTTGATGCGAATAACCCAAAATATGATAGTAGGGAAAATTGTAATGCCATAATAGAAACATCGTCAAACACTCTAATATCTGGTTGTCAGACAACTGTAATCCCTAATAGTGTGACCAGCATAGGGAGGTATGCTTTCTATAAATGCTCTGGTTTGACCTCGGTGACTATCCCCAATAGTGTGACCAGCATAGGTAGTGCTGCTTTCTCTGGTTGCTCTGATTTGACCTCGGTGACTATCCCCAATAGTGTGACGAGCATAGGGGATTATGCTTTCCGTGGTTGCTCTGGTTTGACCTCGGTTACTATTGGTAACAGTGTGACGAGCATAGGGGATTTTGCTTTCTATGGTTGCTCTGGTTTGACCTCGGTGACTATCGGTAATAGTGTGACGGACATAGGGATTTATGCTTTCCGCGAATGCTCTGGTTTGCAGAATGTCTATTGCTATGCAGAGAATGTTCCTTCGAAAAGTAGCAATGCTTTTTACTCATCTAATTATAAGAATGCCATCCTTCATGTGCCTGCAGCTTCTATTGAGAACTATAAGGCAACATCACCTTGGAGAAGTTTTGGCAAGATTGTTGCCCTCACCGAAGAGGAGACAGGCATTGACGAGGTGAAAGGTGAAAACGGGAAGGTGAAAACTGCCGTTTACGACCTCTCTGGCCGTCGTGTGCAGAAGGGGCAGAAGGGTATATTTATCCAGAATGGCAAGGTGATGGTTAAGTAGTGAGCGATTAGCGTTTAGCGTCTTTTGAAATAACAATCCGCAGCTCCCCGAGCAAGGTGTTGCGGATTTTTGTTTATTCGCATTTCTGTTCTAATCCCCCCCTCCCCACTGCGTGGTTGGGTCCAGCGTCGCACTGGGTAGTGCTCCCCTCATGAGGTACTCTGCTTTTGACTTTGTCGATTTTGCTATTGCTCGGCATAGTTCAAATAAGTTTGACTTGATAATATTTTCATATCTTTGCATCATCATAACCTATATATACCAGAGCCATGACAACAGAAAATCCCTTTGGTTATCAAAAGTTAGAAAAAGTTTTGCTAAATTTGAGGCACCAAAATCGCATTAGCGGTAGCCTTAAAGAGGTTCTGACTATTCGCTAATGATTAATTGAATTTATAGAACCTCCTTATAGTCAAAAGAAATGATAGATATGAATAAATATATGAAAATTGTGTATATTACGCTAATTTGTTTATTTACTACATCAAATTCTTTTTCGCAAATAAAAAATAATAGGATGGAAAATTACAAAAGTAATTTTTATTCTTATTATGAAGATAGATGTAAAGCAAATGCTTCTATCAATTGCTTGAATAAAGTACATTGTGGTTATAACGGAAAATTAGTATCAGGTGTTTACGACAATAGCTTGTCGTACGTCACCTTATTGCCTAGTCTAAATTCTATTGGAAATATTTCATTAACAGCATCTACATTTGTTAGTATGTCCGATAATATTAATGACAAAGAGTATACAACTTTGTATTTGCTCATTGACTCAACCAATATTTATGCTTTAGAAGAGCTTAAAAATAAATATGGACATCGCTTGTTGGGCAGAGACTCGGTTCTTATTCCAGCAAAATGGTTTTGTGGTGAAATTATACATATGTTCTATCCTTTTATATATGGCGATTCCATTGTTGCTCCTAAAATAAAAAGAGTCGTATACGATCAGGGCGTAGAAGTAAACACTAAGAATGTTGGTTCTCAAATATATAGAACCAATAGTGAACTTTGCAAAACCATAGCTCTAATTCAAAGAAACAAAGGTGAAATTACGATAAATGAATTAACACCAGATTATCGCGTCCAATCAGAAAAAGAGATGTTGTTGCTCGGACGTGAAATAAATCGGCTAATTGACAAACAATTTATATCTCTTGATGATGAAGCAGAATACAGCATCATGTTATATTTTGATGAAAGAACAAAGGTGCATCTTGGTGTTTTGTTACCAAAAGAGTTAGGTCCTACGGACCGTTTATGGATGACAATACTTAGTAATGCTTTCGAACAGCTGCCTAGCAATACCCTTGCTCCGTATTGGTCAGCCAACGGAACTCCTTTCCCATGTTTATACCTTAAAGCAAAATTCTACAAGAGGAAATGGCATTTCAGTGATTATAGATTTGAAAACTAAAAGCTTGATTAAGTAAGGATTTCTCTAGTACTTCTACTGTTCTTTTTGCTTATTTTTTATTAAATTTGTATAGATATGGATACAATTTATCTTAAGATTAAATAACGAAAATTGATCAAACTCACGTTAGGTATAAATAAGTAACACAAAATCATTTTAATATTTTCAATTATGGTTTATTCAAGGTTAAAAAAAATATTATTTGTCTTCATGTTCATTTTTAGTACATTTATGCCTACAAACGCATTGATAAATAGGAATTTCTATTGTACTAAATTTAATGCAATAGATAGTTCCATGATTATTCACCACAATACTGTTATTAAAGACAGTGTAGTTTGTGAAACATTTGGTCACACAGATATTGTATATTTACACAAAGAGCAACATGACACAACAGGATACAAGCAATTGACTGAAAGTGAACAAGCAGAACAGCAGAAATACTATTCTACAGAATATGGTTTAAAAAGAAACGCACAAATACAACAAGCCATTGTAGAATCTCTTCAGAAACTCTCTCCAGAACAAATGGAAATGCTTCTTGCCAAACCATCCAATTATGGAATTGTAGCAAGTGTGCGAGTAAATCATGGAGTTGTCAAAGATGTCAAATTTCATATTTCCACCATATTTAGAGATGTCAATATACCCAATTCTGTAATTGTTGATGCAGACAGAAGAATAAGAGACATTAAATTCTCGGAATTAGAAGAACTTGGTATTGAATGGATAAAGATAATGACAAAGGCAAGTGTGAAAATGATTAAGGATGGTTCTGAAGGCAAAGCATTTCCGGACCTCCGCTTTGGGGAATAAGTATAATACCAGTTCTTTAACACGGAAAGAACAGACAGCATATTCATATAAATCTCATGGGGCAGATCAACACTAATGGTTCTGTCCCATTTCTGTGTATATATAGCCAATACACCATGTAAGAACCTTCTTAGTAAGAACTTTATTACTAAGAAACTTGTTACTTGATAATATTTTTATATCTTTGCATCATCATAACCTATATATACCAGAGCCATGACAACAGAAAATCCCTTTGTTTTCGGTAAAGCAGCAGAAGGAAATTATTTCACCGATAGAATAGAAGACAGCAAGCGCCTTAAGGCAAATCTTACCCATGGTATCAATACAATACTGATATCTCCACGCAGATGGGGTAAGACATCGTTGGTAAAGAAGGTTATCGGCGACATAGATAGGGAAGTGGCTATTCCTGTGTTTCTGGATGTATTCCAGTGCAAGTCGGATTATGATTTCTACCAATCATTTGCCAATGCCGTAATCAGGCAGACATCCAATAAGTTTGACGAATGGATAGAGATAGCGAAGACATTTCTTTCCAACATCACGCCTAAGTTTTCATTTGGTTCCGACCCGATGAACGATTTCTCTTTGTCCTTTGAGTGGAACCCCGACAATAACTCGGAAACAGATATTCTTCAACTGCCCGAAAAGATAGCACAAAAGAAGAATGTAAGACTTATAATCTGTCTTGACGAATTCCAACAGATAGCTGATTTCAATGACTCGCTGACCTTTCAGAAGAAACTAAGAACCATTTGGCAACATCAGCAGAATGTCACCTATTGTCTGTTTGGAAGCAAAAAGCATCTGATGGAGAATATCTTCAACGACAAAGGTATGCCATTCTATAAATTTGGCGATATGATGTTTCTGAAGAAAATACCAACAGAGGAGTGGACACGCTTCATATGCGACAAATTTCGTGAAACAGCTAAAACCATCACTCCTGCTCAGGCAAGCAAGATATGCGAGGCTACAGAAAACCTCTCATCCTATGTCCAGCATCTTTCATGGGTGGTGTGGTACAAGTCGGCAAAAGTAGTTACAGACAAAGACATCAATTCGGCCATAAACGACATACTGGAGCAAAACACCATCTTTTTCCAAAGAGAAGTTGAACAACTTACCGAGCATCAGTTCAATTTCCTCAAAGCCGTTGCCAATGGAGTCTCTTCTGGTTTCAGCAGCAAGGATGTCATAAGGAAATATCGTCTGGAGTCATCTGCCAATATCCAAGCCGTCAAAAAGGCACTGATAAAGAAGGACATCATCAACACAGACGGCGCCTCCGTGTCATTAAACGACTCCCTATTCAAACTCTGGCTTAGGCGTGAAAAGAATTTTTGACCTCACCTCGGTTTGTCTTTTGTTGTGACATACCAAAAATGTGATAAAACAACTGATTACTGAGCTATCTGAGCTATGGTATATTTTATTTCTTTAATTGTAATAATCATTAAATCTATTCTTCAAAATAATCGCTATCGATTTTTTTTATTTCATAAATTTGATGAGTTGAAACTCCAAGATTATATTCAATCATATATTTACACAATTGTTCTCCATCAATAAGTACAATTTTAGATTGAACCTCTTTTGCGCATTTTCTAGCAGCATCGGTAAATGTCGATGTTGTAATAAAGACGCCTTTTGATGCTCTCTTCATTTCAATAGCACCAACGAATGCTTGTATATCCTTACTACCCACACTTCCTTTATCCCAACGCTTTGCTTGAATATAGATAGTGTCTAGTCCTAATTTATCTTCTTTGATAACTCCATCTATTCCTTCATCATGAGAGTATTGTGTTACACTTGCTGCATCTTCAAAACTACCACCATATCCCATTTTTACAAGCAGCTCTACTACAAGTTTCTCAAAAAATAAGGGAGACATTTCCAATATCTTTGTTAGCAAATCCTTTCCAAGAGCACTATTAATTTGTCGGAATGCATCATCTATAAAATCTGTAGGGGTTCTGTCATCAGTATTATTATTTGTTGTGATGGCATTTATCTGTTTATCAGTTTTACGTGTTGCAAAATTTGCAAAAGATGGGATTTGTAATAAGTCCTTTTTATTGAATCCTTCCTTATGCTCTAATAAAAAATTCTTTCCGAAATCATTGATTTTATATGTACCTCGTTTGGGAGCATCTATCAAACCAGCTTGTAGGAAATATGATACTGTCCAAGATACTTTATCTGAAACTTGAGTTTTCTTTCCGCTTTTTATAAGCGTGCCCGCTTCTTCAGGAGTGAGTTTAAAATAGTCAATAGCGTAAGTTCTTAATAGTTCTTGGGTATAAATATTGCCATCACTTAAGCATAGTAAGCATGGAAAAAAAAAGTCTTCAAATTTAGGTACCATAGTTTTTTCATTAAATTCCTTGTCAAATATATGAAATAATTATCAAATGACAATATCCTAATAGGTGATTTTATGTACTATACTTCTTAGTAAGAACTTTATTACTAAGAAGTGTATTAACTATGTATCACACTAATATACAGCATTATATATATAGGTAACATAGTATAGCATGGACAAGAACCAATGGAGAATATATCGTTCAATGATATATACACAGCTCAGATAGCTCAGTTTCAGTTGTTGTTTTTCATACCCTTGTATATAGTGATATTACTATATTTATAATTATATATATTGAAATATTATTATATAATAAATATATTAAATAACTAATAATAAATATATTATATATAATATTATTGTAATACTTATTATTAAATAATATAATCATAAGTATTGTTGAAGGAAGACAGAGGTGAGTATACATAGATAAATAATTTAACTGAAACTGAGCTATCTGAGCTACTATGTACAAAGCGTGGTAGGTATTATGGCTGATATCTGACATTGCTCCTTTATTGGTAAAGCCTTAATATATAGCATGCTCACTCGTCGTATTGTCTGTCCTTCGTCGTCGTATTGTCTGCCTTTAGTCGTCGTATTGTCTCCGTGTTCTCCTCGTTAATTTCTTTGGCAGTTGGTGATAAAATTTGTATATTTGCGTACGGGAATAATGAAATATGACGTATATGAAAGAGATGCAAGATATTAATGGCCTATATAATGAGGTGCGCGAGATAATCACATCGGCAAGACAAAATGCTGTTCGTAGCGTTGACTTCACTCGCGTACAGATGTATTGGAATATTGGCCGTCGCATACAGGAGGAGGAACAGAAAGGCAAGGAACGTGCAGACTATGGAGCATACTTGTTGAAGAATCTTGCAAAGAAGTTAGAGCCTGAATATGGCAGTGGCTTTTCAGTTCGACAATTAGAAATGTGTCGACAATTTTATAGGGTTTATCCAATTGCGAATACAGTGTGTGCGCAATTGAATTGGTCTCAATATAAGTTGCTTATTTCTATCTCTGATGAATATAAGCGAGAATACTACCAATTAGAAGCGGTAAACAATGCCTGGACCAAGCGCGAACTGGAACGACAGATAAACAGCCAACTCTATGAGCGTCTTCTATTGAGCAATGACAAGGAAAGTGTATTGGCTGTAGCCCGAAAGGAACGCATACCGCAAGAACCTCAGGAGATAATCAAAGATCCGATGGTATTGGAGTTTCTTGGGTTGGAGCGCAAGGCTGAATATTATGAAAAAGACTTGGAACAGGCATTGATTACTCACTTGCAGAAGTTCTTGCTGGAACTTGGCAATGGTTTTACTTTCGTAGCTCGTCAAAAGAGAATACTCATTGAAGATGATGAATTCTTTGCCGACCTTGTGTTCTACAATAGGTTATTGCGTTGCTTTGTGGTAGTAGAACTAAAGACAGGTAAACTCACACATCAGGACTTAGGACAATTGCAGATGTATGTCAACTACTACGACCGCGTTGAGAAACTTCCAGATGAGAATCCCACCATCGGCATCTTGCTCTGCACAGCCAAGAACGACACGGCGGTCAGAATGACATTGCCAGAGCATAATACGGCAATACTTGCCAGTCAGTACCAACTGTATCTACCTTCGCAGGAGCAACTCGTAAATGAGGTAGAAACTATCCGACGCTTGGCGGAAGGAGAAAAAAAATGAAATTGCGCAACAAGTTGTTGCACAAATAGCTTTCTCTAAACCCTAAACCTCTAAACTCTAACCCCTAACCCCTTAACCTTTCCACTGACCGCTAACTAATTATTTTCACGCAGATTACGCTGAGAGAGCAAAAGTTTTTAACCTTTACTGATTACGCTTTGCTGGATTAGTCGCAGCTTCGCACGACGGAGAGCGCAGAGGACTGAAAACCTATCACCCTTAACCTTTAACCTTTTAACCTTTAACCTGCGACATAGTCGCAATTAACCGTGGCTTTGCCACATTAACCTTTAACCTACATACAATGCGCAAGAAAATCTTATCTCTTATTGCATGCCTGGGAATGGGCATGGCGGGTTATGCCCAGGTGGCAGAACCTTTGTGGATGCGTGGCGGTGCCATCTCGCCCGATGGTAGTAGTATTGCCTTTTCCTACATGGGCAACATCTACACGGTGCCTTCTGTGGGTGGCGAGGCAAAGCAACTGACCACGAATACCAGTTATGATGGCAACCCTCTGTGGAGCCCCGATGGCAAGGAACTGGCCTTTGCAAGCAACAGGGAGGGTTCTATGGATGTGTTTGTGGTGTCGGCACAGGGCGGACAGGCTCGTCGAGTGACTACGCACTCCTTCAACGAATACCCTGCCGCATGGCTTGGTGCCGATTCTCTGCTCATACGTCGTGCAGGCAATCCCACGGTGAGCGAACTGACTTTCCCCGGCGGTATCTTCACCCGCGTGTACAAGGTGAGCAAGACGGGTGGCAGACAGACCTTGTTCTCGGCCATATCCATGGATCATGTGAGCATAGCATCGGACGGCCGCATACTGTACAACAACGTGAAGGGATACGAGGACCCCTGGCGCAAGCACCATACCAGCAGTATTGCACGCGACATATACATGAAGGAGGGTGGGGAGTACAAGCGCATGACCACCTTTGCCGGTGAGGACCGCAACCCCGTTTGGGCACCTGATGGCAATGGATACTATTACCTGAGCGAGAAGGACGGCACGTTCAATGTGTATCACTCTGCACTGAACGGCAATAGCAGGCAGTTGACCAGTTTCAAGGGCAATCCCGTGCGCTACCTGAGCATTTCGTCACAGGGTTTGCTTTCCTTTGCCTACGATGGCGAACTCTACACCATGGTGCCTGGCAAGGAGCCTGTACGTGTTCCCGTGAAGATAAATACCGACATAGACACGGACAAGGTGATACGCAGCCTTGCCAGCCGTGGTGCCACACATGTTGCCGTGTCTCCCAAGGGCAAGGATGTGGCCTTCGTGCTAAACGGCGATGTGTATGTGACCACCATGGACTTCAGCACCACAAAGCAGATTACCTGCACCCCCGAGCGTGAGCGTCGTGTGGACTTCCGTGCCGATGGTCGTGCCGTGGTCTACGATAGCGAGCGTGGTGGCATATGGAGCATCTACGAGGCGGAGATAGTGAACGACAAGGAACCAGTGATGACCTATTGCACAGAACTCCGTGAGCGTCTGCTAACTGATGGCGTGACCACCAGTTTCCAGCCTCTCTACAGCCCCGACGGCAAGAAGGTGGCATACTTGCAGAACCGCGAGGCGGTGTGCATCATGGACCTCAAGTCGGGGAAGACGAAGGTGGCCATGGATGCCAAGTACAACTACTCATATTCCGATGGTGACCAGTATTTCACATGGAGCCCCGACAGCAAGTGGCTGCTGGCCGACTATATGGGCAATGGCGGATGGAACAACGTGGATGTGGCACTCATTGATGCCGAGGGCAAGGAAGAACCCGTGAACCTGACACAGAGCGGATATACCGACTCGCATGCACGTTGGGTGATGGGTGGCAAGGCAATGATATTTGCCAGCGACCGTGCCGGTTATCGTAGTCATGGCAGTTGGGGTTCGCACCGCGATGTGTACATCACCTTCTTCGATGCCGAGGCTTACAACAAGTTCCGCATGAACAAGGAAGACCGTGCACTGCTGGAGGAAGCAGAGAAGGCTGGCAAGAAGCAGGAGAAGAAGGACAGTACCGACAAGGAGAAGAAGGTGGAGCCCCTGAAACTGCAACTGGATAACCTCAGCGACCGCACCATGAGGATAACATTCCAGTCCTCGCACCTGTCGGATGCGGTGATGAACAACGAGGGTACCCGTCTATACTACCTTGCTCCACACAACGGCAATATGGCCCTATGGGTGCGCGACTTCGTGGAGGAGCGTACAGAACTGAAGATGCAGCGCATAGAGGCCCGTTCGTTCCAGCTGGACAAGAGCGGCAATACCTGCTACTTCATTGGCCAGGGCGGTACCTTGTGCCAGTTAAATCTCAATTCGGCTTCGGTGAAGACCATCCCCTTCGAGGCATTCACCGTGACACAGCCAGCCAAGACACAGGCATACAACTTTGAGCACATCTGGCGTCAGACAAAGGAGAAACTCTACGACCCCGGCATGAACGGTGCCGACTGGGATCGTCTCTATACCACCTACAAGCGCTATCTGCCTCATATCAACAATGGCTATGACTTTGCCGAGATGGCAAGCGAACTGCTTGGCGAACTCAATGTAAGCCACACCGGTTGCCGCTATCATGCACCTTCCGCTTCGTTGCCCGTGGCTCAGTTGGGTATCCTGCCCGACGAGACATACCAGGGTCCTGGTATCAAGGTGGCAGAGGTGCTTTCTGGAGGTCCGCTGGATGTGTGCAAGGACATCAAGGCAGGTAGCATCATCACCGCCATAGACGGTGTGAAGATAGAGGCAGGCACCGACTACTATCCCATGCTCGCAGGCAAGGCAGGCAAGGCTACACGCCTCGGCATCAAGGGCGAGAAGAAGGAAGTGGTGGTGCGACCCATCTCGTGGGGCAGGCAGCAGGAGTTGCTATACAAGCGTTGGGTGCGTCGCAACGAGCACATGGTGGACAGCCTTTCCGGCGGACGCATTGCCTATGTGCACATCGAGGCCATGAATGCGGCCTCCTTCCACGAGTTCTACAAGAACCTGCTCTCCGAGAAGAACCGCATGCGCGATGCCGTTATCGTGGACACCAGACACAACGGAGGCGGATGGTTGCACAACGATGTGTGCATAGCCCTCTCTGGCAAGGCATATTCACGCTACACACCACGTGGCAAGTTCATAGGCAACGACCCCTTCGACCGTTGGGTGAAGCCCTCGTGCATGCTTGTATGCGAGGATAACTACTCCAATGCCCACGGCACTCCCTGGCTCTACAAGGAGATGGGTATAGGCAAGCTCATCGGTGCACCCGTACCTGGCACCATGACCGCCGTATGGTGGGAGAACATCGGCCAGTACACCTTCGGCATACCGCAGGTGGGCGCCAGGGACAACCGCGACAACTATCTGGAGAACCAGCAGCTTAATCCCGACATCGAGTGCTACGTCACACCCGAGAACATGCTAAGAGGTGTAGACACACAGATAGAGACAGCAGTGAAGGAGATGATGAAGTGAAATGAACGGTGAGTGGTGAGCGGATGAGCTGGGGTAGGGACGTTGCAGGTCTTTCGGACGCTGCACGTAGCGTCCCTACTGCTGGCTGTTACTTTCCTCTCTACTTAATTCGTAATATTCCGATTACTCCTATTACTCCAATATCCTCTTCACATTCCCCAAAACATAACCACAAATGAGCATTACCTTAAATACCACAAAAGACCCTATGGGAGCGGCTATTGCCGAGTACTATGCCAAGGGTAAGGCAGCCAGGCTGAGAGTGTTTTCCAGCCAGTTCTACGAGGACGAGATACCCGTGGACACCCTTTTTAGAACCCTTGACGATATGCCTCCTCAGGAGCAGGAAGCCCTGCGCCTGTGCCGTGGCCGTGTGCTGGATGTGGGGGCAGGTTCTGGATGCCATTCCCTGGAACTCATGAACAGAGGCATGGAGGTGGTGGCAATAGACATATCCACGCTTTCCGTAGACGTTATGAGGCAACGGGGCATAGATGCCAGGGTGGTGAATTTTTTCGACAAGACCTTCGACGAGAAGTTTGACACCATCCTCATGGCCATGAACGGCATAGGCATAGTGGGAAGGATAGAGCGCCTACCCGAATTCTTCATGCGCCTTAAGCAGATTCTTGCACCTGGCGGACAGGTACTGCTCGACTCGTCCGACATACGATATGTCTTCGAGAACGAGGACGGTTCCTTCGACATCAACCTTGCCGGTGCCTACTATGGCGAGATTGACTACCGCATGCAATACCGTGGCGTAAAGGGAGAACCCTTCGACTGGCTCTACATCGACTTTGAAACCCTTTCTATGTATGCTGAGCAATACGGTTTCCATTGCGAGAAATGTATTGACGGCGAACACTACGACTATTTGGCAAGGCTTGTGCCTTCGCTCACTTAACCCCACAATTTGCGTTTATTGCCTTTAGCTGGACAATTTTTGCCAACTAAAGGCTTTTTACTTGATAAATTTCAGTATATTTGTCGTCATTATATAAATTTAGTATATACACGCAAAGCACAGACAGATATGGCAAAGGAGACGCTCACCCCGATGATGAAACAGTTCTACGACCTGAAGGCAAAGCACCCAGAGTGCGTGCTGCTGTTCAGGTGCGGTGACTTCTACGAGACCTACGGCGAGGATGCCGTGGTGGCTTCGGGCATACTGGGCATAACGCTGACCCGCAGAAACAATGGTGCAGGAGGTTGCGGACAGCTGGAGATGGCAGGATTCCCCTTCCATGCACTTGACACCTATCTGCCACGATTGGTGAGGGCAGGGCAGAGGGTGGCCATTTGCGACCAGCTGGAGGACCCTAAACTTGCCAAGAAACTGGTGAAGCGTGGCATCACGGAACTTGTAACGCCGGGTGTGGCCATGCAGGACAATGTGCTTTCGTGCAAGGAGAACAACTTCCTCTCTGCCGTGCATTTCGGCAAGGGTGTGTGTGGCATTGCCTTCCTGGACATATCCACTGGCGAATTTATGACCAGCGAGGGAAGCATACAGCACGTGGGAAGCCTTCTGTCCAACTTCTCGCCCAAGGAGGTGCTCTACGAGCGTGGCAAGGGAGAACTGTTCCGCTCGTCATTCCAGGAGAAGTACGTCACCTTCGAGATGGAGGACTGGGTATTCAACGAGCAGACAGCCAGAGGCAAGCTGCTCAAGCACTTCGGCGTGAAGAACCTGAAGGGTTACGGCATAGAGCACCTCAAGGCAGGAACCATAGCCTGTGGTGCCATAATGCAGTATCTGGAGAATACACAGCACACCCAGCTGGGGCACATACGCCAGGTGGCACGCATAGAGGAGGACCGATTCGTGCACATGGACAACTTTACCATGCGCTCGCTGGAACTCCTGCGTCCGATGAACCACGACGGAAAGTCGCTTCTGGACGTTATGAGCCGTACCGTCACCCCCATGGGAGCACGACTGCTGAGCCGTTGGATGGTGTTCCCTCTGAAGGACACGAAGGCCATAAACAGCCGTCTGGACGTGGTGGATTACTTCTTCCGCGACCTGCAGACACGCGACGTGGTGTGCGAGCAACTCCAATACATAGGCGATATGGAACGTATTATCTCTCGCATAAGCACCGGACGTGTGTCGCCCCGCGACCTGCTTACGCTTACCACTGCCCTTCAGGCACTGAAACCCATACACGAGGCACTGGTGGGGACGGATTCCCCGGTATTGCAGGAGATAGGCATGAAGATAGACCTGTGCGAGGAGATGCGCGAACGTCTGCACCGCACCATATCGCCCAGTGCTCCGCTACTGGTGGCCAAGGGCGGTGTCATCAATGATGGGGTGAACGAGGAACTGGACGAACTTCGCTCGCTATCCACAGGTGGCAAGGAATACCTGCTTCGACTACAGCAGCGTGAAGCAGAGAAGACGGGCATACAGAGCTTGAAGATAGGTTATAACAACGTCTTTGGCTACTACCTGGAGGTGCGCAACACCTACAAGGACCAGGTGCCCGAGGAGTGGATAAGAAAACAGACGCTGGTCAGTGCCGAGCGATATATAACCCAGGAACTGAAGGAATACGAGGAGAAGATAGTAAGTGCCGAGGAGCGCATCCTGGCACTGGAAACAAGGCTATTCTCCGAACTGGTGGTATGGTGCGCACGCTTCATTCCTGCCATACAGGCCGATGCCATGCTGGTGGCACGACTGGATTGCCTGATGAGTTTTGCCATACTGGCCAGGGAAAACAGATACATTCGCCCAGTAGTGGACGAATCCACCGTGCTGGACATACGTCAGGGACGCCATCCCGTCATAGAGACGCAGATGCAGGCAGGAGAGCACTATGTGCCCAACGACGTGCGCCTGGACACCGAGGAGCAGCAGATAGTCATCATCACTGGTCCCAACATGGCTGGTAAGAGTGCCCTGCTCCGCCAGACGGCACTCATCACGCTGATGGCACAGATGGGCAGTTTCGTGCCTGCCGAGAGTGCGCACATTGGTTTCGTGGACAAGATTTTCACCCGTGTGGGTGCTAGCGACAACATCTCGCAGGGCGAATCCACATTCATGGTGGAGATGAATGAGGCGGCATCCATACTGAACAACCTCTCAGCACGCTCGCTGGTACTCTTCGACGAACTTGGACGCGGTACAAGCACATACGACGGCATAAGCATAGCATGGAGCATAGTGGAGTACATACACGAATGTCAGCGCGGACGTGCCCGCACGCTCTTTGCCACACACTACCACGAACTGAACGAGATGGAGAAGTCCTTCCCGCGCATACACAACTATAACGTGAGCGTATTGGAAAAGAACGGCACCATCATCTTCCTGCGCAAACTGGAACCCGGAGGTTCGGCACACTCCTTCGGTATACACGTGGCCCGTCTGGCAGGCATGCCACAGAGCATAGTGTCGCGTGCCGAGGTGATACTGGGCCAACTGGAAGCTGAGAAGAACCACGATGATGTGGGCACTGGCATAGCTGCAGGCAGCAAGAAGGATAGCGACACGGGTACACAACTGAACTTCTTCCAACTGGACGACCCAATCCTGGAGGACATCCGCCAGCAGCTCCTCAACCTGGACATCAACAGTCTCACTCCGCTCGAAGCACTCAATAAACTCAACGACATAAAGAGACTGGTAAAGTCTTGAGGAAACGGAAATCTGCGAGCAAGTAAGGGCAGAGCATGGTAGAGATATAAAGCTTTCCGAATACTCCGAATACTCCGAATAATCTGAATACTCCGATTACTCCGATTACTCCGATTACTCCGACCGTAAAACTACAACCCAATATTACACTATGAAGACTACATTAATTAAAGTGCTGTCGCTTGTCATGGCATTCTTCTGCCTGACCAACGTACATGCACAGGACACAGCTCCCGTAAGCATCATCCCCCAGCCATTGGAGATGGAGACAAAGGAGGGAGAGTTCCTCCTGCCCGAGAAGGTGGTTATCGCATACGATAGCCAGCTGAAGGCTCAGGCAGAGTACCTGCAGGAGATGCTGGCACGCTCCACCGGACGTGTGGCAGTACTGAAAGAGGGTAAAGGCAAGGGCACCATCGTCCTGCTCCGAGACACCGTGGCTGTACCCGTAGCCGAGGCATACACGCTTTCCGTAACACAAAAGTGTGCCAAGATTGTTGCCGCCGATGCCAATGGTGCCTTCTATGGCATACAGACCTTGTTGCAACTCTTCCCTGCCGAGGTGTATAGTGCCAGCTGGCAGCGCAACACCGAGTGGAAGGCTCCATGTGTGGAAATCTACGATGCTCCCGAGCGCCCCTGGCGTGGCCTGATGATGGACGTGGCACGCTATTTCTACGACAAGGAGTTTATCAAGAAGACCATCGACATGATGGGCATGTACAAGTTGAACAAGCTTCAGTTCCACCTCATCGACGACTCTGGCTGGCGTCTGGAGATAAAGAAGTATCCCAGACTTACCGAGGTTGGTGCATGGGCAGGTCCCGACACACGACGCCTGGGCGGATACTACACACAGGACGACATTCGCGAGATGATAGCATATGCCAAGGTGCGCGGCGTGGAACTTGTTCCCGAGATAGAGTTCCCTGCCCACATCCTCTCTGCCGTGGTGGCATACCCCTGGCTCAGTTGCACTGGCATTCAGCACGAGGTGCCCACCCAGCATTTCATCAGCCGCGACCTTCTTTGTGCCGGTAAGGAGACAAGCATTGAGTTCCTGCGCAATGTGCTGGAGGAAACCTGCGACCTCTTCCCCTCTGCCTACATCAACATCGGTGGCGACGAGGCTGTCTACACCCGTTGGGAGAAATGCCCCGACTGCCAGGCCCTGATGAAGCGCGAGGGTCTGAAGAAGGCCTCTGACCTGCAGGGCTACCTGACCAACGTTGTGGCAGAGATGATGAAGAAGAAGGGACGCACGCTCATCGGTTGGGACGAAATCATTCAGCGTGGCAAGGTTAACGAACAGGTTGTTGCCCTGTCTTGGCACAACCCCAACGACACCCTCGTGGCCACAAAGACCGGTCATAAGGCCATTCTCACCCCAGCCTCACACATGTACTTGGACTTCCCCGAGAAGAGCATCCCCGGCGAGATACAGGCCGCCACATGGTGTCCTCCCATTTCCCTGGAGAAGTGCTACTCCATGCCCATCAACGACTATTCCGAATCCTCCACCACCATCGGCGTGCAGGCTTGCTACTGGAGCGACCAGTTCATCCATGGCAATGCCTTGCAGGAGTTTGCTCCCTTGCACGAGAACCGTTCGGAGAACTATGCCGAATACCTGCTCTTCCCCCGTCTGATGGCAGTAAGCGAAGTGGCATGGCAGAAGCAGAGCAGGCGCAATTGGGAGGACTTCCGCCAGCGTGTGGGTACACACTTTGCACGCCTGGACAATAAGGGTTGCCACTATCGTATGCCCGAACCGCGCATCCTCAAGGAGGAGAAGAATGCCGACGGCAGCCTGACCTTCACCCTTGCCACCGATGTGCCTGGTGCTGAAATCCGCTATACCACCAACGGCAGATACCCCAACGTGCACTCTGCCAAGTACACAGGCCCCATCACCGTGGCAAGCCGTGAGGACCTGCGTGCCATTGCCGTGGTTTCGACCAGCCGCTACTCTCTGCCTCTCTACTTCGCCCCCGACTATTCTGCCTATAAGGCCTATGGCCAGCATGTATTCGGTTGGGAACCTCTGCGCATCCAGCCCAAGCCATCCAACTGGCGTTTCGAGGTTACTGGCAAGGTTTCGGGCAACGGTGCCTACGAACTCACGGTCATCCCCACCCGTGGCGATAACCCCGTCCGCCTGGGCACAATGAAACTATGGAAGCGCAACGAACTGATGCTAGAAGTCAAGGACGACAATACAGTAAAGACAGGTCAGCAGCCCGTCACCTACCGCTTCACCCTGGATGCCTTCGAGGCAGGCACTCCCTTCCACATCGAACTGGAAGGCTACGCTCCCCAAGGCAACAACACCACTGGCATGGTCTTCCTGCGCAAGGTAGAGTAGCTTAGAGTTGCACCACGTCATATATAAAAAGCACAGTCCCCATTCCTTAACGGTTTGGGGACTGTTTGCATTTGGCGTTAGCTTCCTTAGCTAGATGAGCAAGGGATAACTCAATTCTCCCGTATCAGCAATGTAGTACTCTTGCTTCGGTACTGCTGTACTCTTGCTTCGGTACCGTAGTACTCTCGTATCGGTACTGTAGTACTCATATAGGGAGTACTGGCATAGCGCCGTGGCTATACCTTTTGCCACTACTTCATCACCTCGAGCAGTTCTACGGTGAAGATGAGGCAGGAGAAGGCAGGTATCTCGTTCTGCTCGCGGGCACCGTAGGCAAGTTCCTGGGGGATGTAGAGTTCCCACTTTGAGCCGGCAGGCATCATGGTCAGTGCCTCCGTCCATCCCTTGATAACCTGGTTCACACCAAAGGTGGCTGGCTGGTTGCGCTTGTAGGAACTATCGAAGACCTTGCCGTCGATGAGGCGGCCTTCGTAGTGCACCTTCACCCTGTCAGTTGTGGCGGCAACGGGACCCTCGCCCTTGGTGATTATCTTGTACTGAAGGCCGCTGGCGGTTTGCTTCACGTCCTTGTTCTTCAGGTTTGCCACGAGGAACTCCTCGCCCGCCTTGCGGTTGGCACCGTACTTGCGCTCAAGCATGCTTTCCTGGTAGTACTTCATCTGTTTCTCCACGATCTTCATGGCAGAGTCGTTGCTAATATCTGACTTTGTGCCCATAAGTCCCTCCATGAAGCCGCGGATGAACTCGTCGTGGTTGAGCAGGTCCACCGAGTCGTTCATCTGCTTGGACACGCTGGGCATTACGCGCTTGCTCACGTCCTCGCGGATCTCGGTACCTGCGATGCGTGCCTTTGCCTGATGGTCGGCTTCGGTGAGTTCTGTCTTGCCAAAGCCCTCGATGAACTGTTCCATGTACTTGGGGTCCACACCCTTCTGACGTGTGAGGTACTCCACAAGGCCTTGGGTGTTGAGACGGCCGATAAGGTAGGAGAAGGTCTTTACATCCACGGTGTCCACCTTCTCCACCTGGGCTTTCTTGTTCTTCTTGTCTTTCTTCTTCTTGGGTGCTGCCTGTATGCCAAGGCAAAGGGCAGATACCAGTGCAAGGAGGAATATCTTTTTCATGTCGATGCTATTTGTTTAGGTAAAAGAAAAAGGACAATCTGCTGATGTCGCATGATGATGGGCATGGCGCAGATTGTCCTTGAGATATGGTTATGTCTGTTTGTTTACTTGCCTACAGAAACCAGGTCAATAACAAATACCAGTGTGCTGAAGGGCTTGATCTTGTCGCCAGCCTCACGCTCGCCGTATGCCATTTCCTGGGGGATGTAAACCTTCCACTTTGAACCAGCGGGCATGTGGGTCAGAGCCATTGTCCAACCGGGGATAACCTGGTTGCAACGGAATGTCATGGGCTTCTCCTGATCCATGTTGCCATCGAACACGGTGCCGTCGATGAGAGTACCCTCGTACTTAACCTTCACGAAGCTGGTGTCGGCAGGGATCTGGCCGTTGCCCTCGGTGAGAACCTCGTAGTAAACACCGCTCTCCTCAATCTGCTTGATGCCTTCCTTCTTGGCGATCTCAGCCATGAACTCCTCACCAGCCTTCTTGTTGTCGCCATACTGAGCCTGCATCTGACGAGCCTTGATGGCCTTCATGTTGGTCTGTGCATACTCGTTGGCAGCCTCCATGGTCATGTAGGTAGTATCCTCCAGAGTACCTGCCACGAAACCAGCCATGAAGTTGCTCTGGCTAACGTGCTGGGTGCTGTCCTCGCCGTAGATCTCGTGCTGAAGCCCCTCGATCATCTGGGTAGAAACCTGCTGGCCGATCTGAAGACCTGCATAGTAGGCCTGCTGCTTCTTGTCGTCACCGGCATTGGCACCGTCGTTCAAACCCTTGATGAACTCGTTCAGGTATGTGGTATCCACGCCCATGCGCATTACCAGATAATCCTTCAGGCCCTGGCTCTGAGCCATACCGATGGCATAGCAGAGAGAGTCTACGTCGCTCTTCATGTTGGCCTTGGGAGTACCATTGCCACAACTTGTCATGATAGCAGCCAGAACTACGGCTGCAATGATAGAAATCTTTTTCATCTTTGTATTTTGTTAGTTATATTTGTTAGTACTGTTTGTGCGGTGTGATTAGAGAACCTTTATCAGCTCTACGTCGAACACCAGTGTTGCATAGGGAGGGATTGATGCACCGGCACCACGCTCGCCATAACCCAGCAGATAGGGGATGTGGAAGCGGTACTTGGCACCTTCTTTCATCAGCTGAACACCCTCTGTCCAACCAGCAATAACCTGGTTAAGGCCGAAGTCGGCAGGCTCACCGCGCTGATATGAACTATCGAATACGCTGCCATCGGTCAGGCGGCCCTCATAGTGGCAACGCACCTTGTCGGTAGCCTTGGGGCTCTTGCCTGTGCCCTCGGTGAGCACCTCGTACTGAAGACCGCTCTTGGTGGTGATGACACCCTCGCGCTTGCCGTTCTCCTCCAGGTAGGCCTTGCCCTTGGCAATATTCTCCTCTGCCTGCTCCTTCTCCTTCTTCTGGAAATACTCGCTCAGCATAACCTGTGCCTCGCGTGCGGTCATGTCGGTATCGCGACCTGCCATCACATCCTCGATGCTGCGGCTGAACTCCTTGATGTCGAAATTCTCAATGTTCATGCTCTTCAACTGCTGGCCAATGCCAAGCCCCAGAGCGTAACTTATTTTCTCCATATATTATATAAGGTGTATTAATTTATGCAAAATCGCGTGCAAAGGTACGAAATTAAATGAACATTGGGCAAGGAAAGGCTAATAGATTAAGTTTTTTTTGTATTTTTGTATGCAAAACAAAGTAGACCTCTATGCCACAGACTTTAAGAATACGATGCCGCAACAATGGGCAGATGATCAGCGTTCCCTTTGGAACCAGTTTGAAGGAATTGTATGAATTGTGCGGTTTGGACATGAAGCACGGCCCCATGTGTGCCTTGGTGAACAACAAGGTGCAGGGCATGAACTACCGTTTCTACAATGCCAAGGATGTGGAGTTCAAGGACATGACTTCCACGCATGGCATGAGGACCTACACGCTGACCTTGTTCCTGGTTCTGGCAAAGGCCGTGGAGGACCTCTATCCCGGCGGACAGCTGATAATAGGTGCACCCGTGAGCCGCGGCTACTTCTGCGAATTGCGCATAGGCAGGGAACTGACGGAGCAGGATGCCGATGCCATACATCAGCGAATGCAGGAGATTGTGGACATGGACGAGAAGATACATCGTGTGCAGTGCCCCATAGAGGAGGCCATTGCCCTGTTCCGCTCCAGGGGGATGGAGAGCAAGGCAAAGCTGCTGGAAAGCCAAAGCAACCTGTATACCTACTACTACCGTCTGTGCGACACGGTCAACTACTTCTATTCCTGCCTGTTGACGAGAACCGGCCTGCTGAGTCTCTTCAAGGTGGAAAAGTTCTACGAGGGCCTGCTTCTGCGTATCCCTTCGCGCAAGAATCCCACCGAGTTGGAGGAGATGGTGCCTCAGGAGAAGATGCACAACGTCATTCAGGAGTTCCACCGTTGGCAGGACATCCTTGGAGTGCGTACGGCAGGAGAGTTCAACGAGGCTGTAAAGGCCGGACATGCTTCGCAACTGATAAACGTGAGCGAGGCCCTGCAGGAGAAGAAATTGAACGACATCGTGGACAACATCGTGGAGAAGGGTGCCAAACTGGTACTTCTGGCAGGCCCCTCATCCAGCGGAAAGACAACCACCAGCAAGCGCCTTGCCATCCTCTTGATGGCCTCCGGCATGCGTCCGCACACCATCAGCACGGACGACTATTTCGTGAACCGTGTGGACACGCCTAAGGATGCCGATGGCAATTACGACTTCGAGTGCATAGGTGCCGTGGATACGGCGTTGTTCAACAAGCAGATGAACCAGCTTCTGGCGGGCGAGGAGGTGGATCTGCCTCGCTACGACTTCAAGTTGGGCGAGCGTGTCTATGAGAACCGCCGCATACGCATCGGCGAGGGCGACATCATCATACTGGAGGGCAACCATGCCCTGAACCCCATCCTGTCCGAGCAGGTACCGGAGGACAAGAAGTTCCGCATCTTCATCAGCCCTCTCACTACCATAGCCCTGGACGACCACAACAATATCCCCACCACTGACATACGTCTGCTGCGCCGACTCATCCGCGACTATCAGTATCGTGGTTATTCGGCACTGGAAACCATACGCCGCATGCCCAGTGTGAGTGCCGGCGAGGAGAAGTGGATCTTCCCCTTCCAGGAACTTGCCGACGCTATCTTCAACAGTGCCCTGCTCTATGAACTGGCGGTCATCAAGGACCAGGTGAAACCCATCCTCGACCAGGTGGGCGAATGCGAACCCGAATATGCCGAGGCAAGCCGCTTGCGCAAGTTCCTGCGCTATTTCCGTAGTGTACCTGCCGACCAGGTTCCGCCAACCTCCCTGCTTCGCGAATTTGCCGGCGGAAGTTCGTTCAAATACTAAAGACCCTCCCCCTTACCCCTCCACAAGGGAGGGGAGTATATACAAACTGACAGGTAAGCAAATGGAACAATCTCATGTACATACTGCTCCCCTCCCTTGTGGGGGGGTTGGGGGAGGGTCCAATACGTCTATACCCTTCCTGCAAAGCATCCTTCGTCCCCGACCTGCGGATGGACACAAGGGAACCTTCGGGCATGCACTGCTCGTGGCGGGCAGTTATGGCATGGCAGGTGCAGGTATATTGGCAGGCAGAAGTTGCATGCGCTCGGGTGTGGGCAAACTGACGGTACACATTCCTTGGCGCAACAACGACATAATGCAGGTGGCGCTTCCCGAGGCAATACTGAATCACGATGAGGACGACAAGCGATGGACATGCAGTCCTTTTGAATCATGCTTGCCCAACAAATACTCTGCCATAGGCATAGGGCCTGGTATAGGCAGGGAGGAGAAGACGGCAGAAGCCTTGTACAAAACGCTGCTGGAATTGAATTTCACCGAAGTACCCCTGGTGCTTGACGCCGATGCACTGAACATCCTGGCCGAGCATCCGCAATGGGCAGATTTAATTCCCAACGGCACCATCATCACGCCACATCCTTTGGAGTACAGAAGGCTGGTGGAGGCAGGGGCATGTCTGGACAACGCCATCCTCGTGCTAAAGGGTCATCCCACCACCATCACCATCCCCGGCAATCCGTCCGTCAAATACGAGTGCCCCTATGGCAACAACGGCATGGGCACGGCAGGAAGCGGTGATGTGCTCACGGGCATTATCCTTGGCCTTCTGGCACAGGGCTATCCCACACGTGATGCGGCACTGCTGGGCGTAGGGTTGCATGCCCTGAGTGGCGACCTGGCGGCAAGCGAATTGGGTCAGCACAGTCTCATTGCCTCCGACCTGATAGAGAATTTGCACAAAGTATTCAAACGGGTTAGTAACGAACATAACCCCTAAACTCTAAACTCTAAACATTAAACCCTAAACCCTAAACAAATACACAACTATGATTAGCATCATTATGGGCAGCACCAGCGATCTCCCCGTTATGGAGAAGGCTGCCAAGTTCCTGGACGAAATGGAGATTCCCTTTGAGATGAACGCACTTTCGGCACACCGCACCCCCGACGAGGTGGAGCAGTTTGCACGCGAGGCAGAAGGCAGAGGCGTTCGTGTCATCATTGCCGGTGCCGGTATGGCGGCAGCCCTGCCTGGTGTCATTGCGGCAAGTACTACATTGCCCGTCATCGGTGTACCCATCAAGGGCATGCTGGACGGCTTGGATGCCATGCTCTCCATCATACAGATGCCTCCCGGCATACCCGTGGCCACCGTTGGCGTTAACGGTGCACTGAATGCCGCCATCCTTGCAGCAGAGATGATGGCTCTTTCCGACGAGGCACTGGCCGCCAAACTGAAGGCCTACAAGCAGGGCCTGAAAGAGAAGATTGTAAAGGCCAACGAGGAACTCTCACAGGTTAAGTACAAGTTCAAAGTAAACTGATATGGCATACACACGCCGCAAGTCCCACGAAATCACCGTGGGCAACATTCGTTTGGGTGGCAGCAACCCTATCAGGGTGCAGTCCATGACCAACACCAGCACCATGGACACCGAAGCCAGCGTGGCGCAGATCCTGCGCATTGCTGAGGCAGGAGGCGAACTTGTGCGCCTTACCACTCAGGGCACACGCGAGGCAGACAACATGGAACTCATCAGTAAGGCTGTGCGTCAGGCAGGCAGTTCCGTACCTTTGGTGGCCGATGTCCACTTCAACCCCAATGTGGCCGACGTGGCAGCCCGCTATTGCGAGAAGGTGCGCATCAATCCCGGCAACTATGTGGATGCCGCGCGTCAGTTCAAACAGTTGGAGTACACCGATGAGCAGTATGCACAGGAACTTCAGAAAATAGAGGCTCGTCTGCTTCCATTCCTTGACATCTGCCGCGAGCATGGTACTGCGGTGCGCATAGGTGTGAACCATGGTTCACTCTCCGACCGCATCATGTCGCGCTATGGCGATACACCCGAGGGTATTGTGGAGAGTTGCATGGAGTTCCTACGTATATGCGTGCGCCACAACTTCATGAACGTGGTCATCTCCATCAAGGCCAGCAACACCGTGGTGATGGTGCAGAGCATGCGCCTGCTGGTACAGGAGATGGAGAAGGAAGGCATGACCTTTCCCCTGCATCTTGGCGTTACCGAGGCAGGAGAAGGCGAGGACGGACGCATCAAGAGTGCTGTGGGCATCGGCGCCCTGCTCACCGAGGGTATCGGCGACACCATCCGTGTGAGCCTTTCCGAGGCTCCCGAGAAGGAAATCCCCGTGGCTCGTCAACTTGTGGACATGATTCCCGAGTGCCACCGTCTCCGCCAAGAGGCAGAGGCGGGCATCAAGGACGATACCGTAACCCTTCGTCTGCAAGCCTCCTCGCTGGAAGAACTCCAACTGAAGGCTGCCATGGCCGTGGGTGCCATCTTCATCGACAAGAAGGCGCACCTGCTCAACATAGAGGCCGAGGGTTTCGCCGAGGACACCTTGCGCGACCTCTCCGACTCCATCCTGCAGGCGGCACGCATAAAGTTCGTCAAGACGGAGTACATCTCCTGCCCCGGTTGCGGACGCACACTCTACGACCTTGAAGGCACCATCCACAAGATCAAGGCCGCCACGGCACACCTCAAGGGACTGAAGATTGCCATCATGGGATGTATTGTCAATGGCCCCGGCGAAATGGCAGATGCCGACTATGGCTACGTTGGTGCCGCCCGTGGCAAGGTCTCCCTCTACAAGGCAAAGGAGTGCATAGAGAAGAACATTCCCGAGGAAGAGGCAGTAGAACGACTGCTCAAGTTCATAGAGGAGGATTTGAAGCAACAATGACAATAAGGAAAGCTACCATTGATGATGCTCCTTTCATTGCCCTTGTGGTAGTGGAGGCATTGGGCGATGACATCATGGAAAGGTATCCCGAACATATTGGCGGGCAGGACAGGCGCAGGCTTGAACTGCTCGCCGATTCCATACGCACGGACAATACTCTCTACTCCTGGCGGCACACCTCCATTGCCCAGGACACCGACGGCACGCCTCTGGGTGCCATAGTGGCGTATCCTGCCGACAACTACATGCAGATGCGCGCCACCACCTTTGCCATGCTCAGCGACCTCATCTCCTTCGATGTGGAAAGCATGGATGCCGAGGCACACCCCGGAGAGTATTATGTGGACAGCATTGCCGTAGTGCCCCATGTCCGTGGCAAGGGTATAGCACGCCAACTCCTCCTCCATGCCATAGCCAAGGCACAGGAAATGTTGCTCCCCGCCATCCTGGCCTGCGAACCCAATAACCTTGGTGCCAAGGCTCTCTACGAGTCTCTCGGCTTCCGCCACGAGGGCGACCTCTTTATTTTCGGCCATCATTATTTAAGGATGAGTAGGACCCTCCCCCCTGCCCCTCCACAAGGGAGGGGAGTAGTAACAATCGACTCATGAGCACATCGGCAGTATATCCGCCAATTTCATCCCCCTACAGGGGGATTGAGGGGGTCCTCACCCGTCTCTTCAACAAAGCCTGTACCGCTTACGGCCTTCTTGCCGATGGCGACAGGATTCTCCTTGCCCTTTCCGGAGGCAAGGACTCCCTGGTCATGGCTCAGTTGATGGCTGAGCGTGCGCGTATTTTCAAGCCATCGATACACGTGGAGGCCGTGCATGTGGTTATGGACAATGTGCCCTACCAGACGGACATCCTGCACATGCAGGCATTCTGCAACGCCCTTGGCATACCCCTGCACATACTTCACACCTCTTTTGACGAGACCACCGACAAGCGCCGCACACGTTGCTTCCTCTGTGCCCACTATCGTCGCAAGGCCATGTTCCGCTTTGCCGTAGAGCATGGTTTCAACAAGGTGGCATTGGGGCATCATCAGGACGATTTTCTGGCAACAATGCTCATGAACCTCCTCTACGAAGGCTCCTTCCACTCCATGCGCCCCTCCATGCCCATGGAGCACTATCCCCTCACCATCATCCGCCCCCTTTGCCTTGTCCCCGAAAAGGACATCACATCCCATGCCTCCGATGCCCAACTGGTGCGCCAGATAGTCCCCTGTCCCTACGAGGACAGAACCCGCCGCTCGGAAATGGAGCGCCTCTCCCAATCCCTCTGCACCCTGCACCCCGAATCCCGCCAAAGCATGTGGCACGCACTGGAAAAGGGGTGGGATTAACCCCAAACTCACTACCACACCATTATCCCCACCACGCCGCATACGATGCCGATGGCGGTGCCGGAGAGGACCTGGCCAAGGGTGTTGCCCTTCAGGAGCATGCGGCTGCTCATGACGGCTCCGGAGAGGAGGATGGCAATAGAGAGCCACCACGTGGGGTTGAAGGCAAAGATGTGGCTGTAGGCCAGGAGGGCACCGATGATTACCCCGGTGCCGGCCGAGTGCATGCTCACCTTGTACCATATGTTGGCTATCACGCATGCGCACTGCACAAGCAGGCTTACCACCAGTATGGCGCCCATGAAGGAGGGCAGGTAAAGTTTGTGGCACACGTACATGCAACTGAGGTACGAGATGATGTTTATTGCGTAGATAATGTAGCGGCGGTGCTGCTGGTGAAGGTCGTGCCTGCTCCATCCGTTGGTCTTGCGGATGAGGAAGGTCATCATATAGGGTATGGCCACGCTGAACACGTACACGGCAAGCAGTACCCAGAGTTTGAACTCCCACGGCATCATGCTCAGGTAGGTGAGGGTGAACAGGATGCTGAAGCCCACCAGCGGATAGAACGCCGGCTGGAACACTACGGCAAGCACTTGGGCAAGGAATCTGGTCAGTTTCATTCTTTTCTCATTCTGCTTGTGGGTATGCCCAGATGTTCGCGGTACTTGGCCACGGTGCGTCGTGCCACATCGAAGCCCTGCTGCTGGAGCATCAGGGCAAGTTCGTCGTCCTTCAGCGGTGCGCCCTTGTCCTCCTGGGCGATGATTCCCCTAAGTGCCTGGTGTATTTTCCTGATGGAAACGTCCTCGTCCTCGGCGGTCCTGGCCTGTGTGGTGAAGAACCAGCGCAGGGGATAGGTGCCGTAGGGTGTCTCCACGTACTTGCTGTTGCACACGCGCGACACGGTGCTGAGGTCCTGTTCCGTTATCTTGGCAATGTCCTCCAGGCGCATGGGGCGGAGCAGGGTCTCGTCGCCCGTAAGCAGGTATTTGCGCTGGAGTTTTATTATCGCCTGCATGGTGCGCAGGATGGTGTGGCGGCGCTGGATGATGGCTCCGATGAAGAGTTTGCCACGGTTCACATAGTCGCGCACATAATCCACGTCTATCATCTCCATGGCATCGTCGCTGACGGAGAGCGTGGGCATGTCGCCGTCGTTCAGGGTCAGTTCTATGCCCCCCTCCTGATCTATGCTGACGATGACATCCGGTGTGATGTGCGTTTCCGAGGAGGTTGCCCTTTCGCCCATGGAACTGCCCGGGCGCGGGTTCAGCCGCCTAATCTCGTGCCGCAGGAGCCCCACCTGCTGGTCGGAGAGTTTGTACCTCTGTTGTATCAGGTCCCAGCGGTTGTGGCTTATCTCCTCCCAGTTGCGCTCAAGGACCTTCAGCAACAGGGGCGTGTGCCCGGGAACACTGCGGTAGCCACGGCGCTTGCACTGTATGATGAGGCATTCCTGCAGGTTGCGTGCACCCACGCCGGGAGGGTCGAAGCGCCACAGGGTGTGCAAGACACGCTCCACCTCCTCGGGTGTGGTGTCCAGGTAGTGGTAGATGCTCAGTTCGTCGGCTATCTGGAAGAGGGGCTTGGCGAGCAAGCCGTCGTCGCCAAGGTTGCCAATCAGGTATTCCAGTATCTGGCGGTCGTGCCCGGAAAGGCCGCAACCTGCCACCTGCTCCATCATCTGGTCGTAGAAGGACTGTGTGTCTGCACTGTCCATGCTCTCTGCCTCGGCGCCCGAGGGCTGGTACAGGAGGTAGTCGGGGATGTCGTCCTCGGTGGAGTAGTCCTGGCGGGCATCGTAATCGGAGGCGCCTCCAGCACCACTTTCATCCTGGATATAACCGTCTCCGCCATCGCTGTTGCTGGCCTCCAGATAGGGGTTCTCGGCAAGTTCTGCCTCCACACGTTCGCGCAATCCCTCCAGGGGGAGTTCCACCAACTTGGACGCCAGCACCTGCATGGCCGTCTGTAGTTGTATCTGTTCCTGCGTGAGTTTCTGTTGTTGAATTAGGGATTGAGGCATAATTGAAACGGAAAACGGAAAACGGAAAACGGAAATCGGAAGGCTGCGAGTAAGCGAGAGCAATCAAACTTGTTTGAATTGCCGAGCGGGAGCAGGCTCGACGAAGTCAAATCGGAAAACTGGGTTGAGCGGGTGAGCGGTTAGGCTAGATTTCCGTTTTCACCTTTCCGTTTGATAAACCAGTTTGTAGTCGAGTTGCTTTTTATATAGGTCGGCACGGGCTACCTGTACTTGCACCTGGTCGCCCAGGTTGTAGGAACGGTTGCGGCGGCGGCCACGCAGACAGAAGTTCTTCTCGTCGAACTCGTAGTAGTCGTCGTCCAGGTCGCGCAGAGGTACGAAGCCTTCGCATTTGTTCTCGTTCACCTCCACGTAGAGGCCGAACTCCGTAACACCGGAGATGGTGCCCTCGAAGGTCTCGCCCAAGTGCTCCTTCATGTATTCCACCTGCTTGTACTTGATGCTGGCACGTTCTGCCTGGGCAGCCGTCTGCTCGGCATCGGAGCACTGTTCGCAGAGTTCCTCGTACTTCACAGGACTTACACTGCGTCCGCCCGTGGCATACTTTGTAAGCAGGCGGTGAACCATAAGGTCGGGGTATCGGCGTATGGGTGAGGTAAAATGGGTGTAGTGCTGGAAAGCAAGGCCATAGTGGCCGATGTTGTGCACGCTGTATCGCGCCTTCATCATGGCACGCAGGGTAACCATCTCTATGACGTTCTGCTCGGCCTTGCCATGCACGTCGGCAAGCATCTTGTTCAGGTTCTTGGAGATTTCCCCCTTGGTGCCCTGAGTCTTCAGGCGGTAGCCGAACTTGCTAACGAAGTCGCCCAGTTTCATCAGTTTTGTGGGGTCGGGCACATCGTGTATGCGGTAGGGGATAACCTTGGCCTTGTGGTTCTTGGGCACCTTGCCAATGCTCTCTGCCACGGTACGGTTGGCCAGGAGCATGAACTCCTCGATGAGTTTGTTGGCATCCTTTGCCACCTTGAAGTAGACGCTGGTGGGCTTGCCCTTCTCGTCAATGTTGAAGCGCACCTCGCAACGGTCGAAATCCACGGCACCGCTCTGGAAACGGCGTCGGCGCAGTTCCTTGGCCATGCGGTTGAGCACGAGCAGCAGTTTGCGCTCGTCGGTGCCAGGGGCAAAGGTGGTGGTGGGAACGTGGTCCTCTATGGGCACGAGCACATCGCCTGGAGAGTTGTAATCCTGCTCGCTTGCCTCGTGCTCCTCCTCCAGAATCTGCTGTACCTGTCCGTAACTGAAACGGCGGTTGCTTCGCGTTACGGTATGCAGGATCTCATAATCCTTCACCTCGGCCTTCTCGTTCATCTTGAAAAGGACGCTGAAGGTGAGTTTGTCCTCGTCGGGGCGCAGGGAGCAGAGGTTGTTGCACAGGCTTTCGGGAAGCATGGGAATGGTGCGGTCAACCAGGTAGACGCTGGTGCCACGCTTCAATGCCTCCTTGTCTATGGCCGAACCCTCGGTAACGTAGTGGCTCACGTCGGCAATGTGCACGCCAACCTCGTAGAGCGTCTTGCCCGCTTCGCCGCCATCCTTGAGGACACGGATGCTGATGGCATCGTCAAAGTCCTTGGCATCGTGGGGGTCGATGGTAAAGGTGAGCACATCGCGCATGTCGCGGCGGCGGTCTATCTCCTGCTGGGGAATCTCCTTGGGAATGCGGTCGGCAACGGCCTCCACCGTCTTGGGGTAGGTGTAGGGCAAGCCGAACTCGGCCAGTATGGCATGCATCTCGGCATTGTTCTCGCCCGTACGGCCAAGGATGTCCATCACCTTGCCCACAGGGTTCTTGGCACCTTCGGGCCATTCCACCACACGCACAACGGCCTTGTCGCCGCTCTTGCCCTTCTTCAGGTAGGCCTTGGGGATGAATATATCGTTTGCCAGGGTACGGTCCTCCGTGAGCAGGTAGGCATAGTCCTTGCTAACCTTCAGTGTGCCCACGAACTGCTTCTCCGAGCGCTTCACTATCTCTATGACCTGGGCCTCGCGCACGTGGTTTCTGCGGCGTGCCACCATGGAAGCCTTCACCAGGTCTCCGTCCATGGCATGCATGGAGTTGCGCTCAGCCACCAGAATGGGCTCTCCGCCATCGTTGGGAACAAAAGTATTCTTGCCGTTGGACTTGCGGCGGAAGGTGCCCTCCATAACCTGCGACGGGGCGTTCAGGGTATAGCAGAAACGTTCGTTTTCCTTGATGTAGTCATCTGCCAGCAGATCCTCCAGGCAATCCACGCACAGCATCTTGGAGGGATGCGTCTTCAGTTGCAAGTCGCGGAACAGCCTTTTCAGGTCGAACACCTCTCCGGCATGCTGCTGGAAGAGGTCTATAATCATCTGCATCAGGTCTCTTTTCCTGATGTACTTTCCTCCTGTCTTCTTCTTTCCCATGGTGATGTCATTTTGCTAAGGCATGGCACTATGTTTTGCAAAGGGCCAGACCCTATGTTTTTGTTATCGCAAAGATACGCTTTTTTCCCGTTATATCATTATTCTTAATATATTTTAGTATCTTTGTCCCAAATAATATATCCATATGAAGAGAATTTTGGTAACAGGTGCCAGTGGTTTCATTGGCAGTTTCATTGTAAGCGAGGGATTGGAGAAGGGTTTCAAGATGTGGGCAGGCATGCGAGGTACAAGTTCCAGAGGGTATCTGACGGACGAGCGCATAAAGTTTGCCCAACTGAACCTTGGCAACAAGCAGGAACTAAAGAGCCAACTGATCTCATACAAGGAGCAGATGAACGGCAAGTGGGACTATGTCGTGCATGCCGCTGGAGCCACCAAGTGCCTGAACATAGAGGACTTCTACCGCACAAACACGCAGGGCACCATAAACCTCATAGAGGCCCTGCAGGAGACGGACATGGTGCCTGAGCGCTTTGTCTTTGTCAGTTCTCTTAGTGTCTTCGGTGCCATTCGCGAAACTCCCGTCAAGATTCCTGCACAGGGATATGGCAAGGGTGCGGAAATTTCCGAGGAAGAATCAATATACAAGCCCATATTGCTTACAGACGCACCAGAACCTAATACAGCATACGGCAAGAGCAAGCTCTGCGCAGAAGAATATCTGTGCAAGATAGACCCTGCAAAGTTCCCCTATGTCATCTTGCGTCCCACAGGCGTATATGGTCCAAGGGAGAAAGACTATTTCGTAATGGCAAAGAGCATTGCCGGACATACCGACTTTGCCGTAGGTTACCAGCCACAGGAAATCACCTTCATCTACGTGCTGGACGTGGTGCAGGCTATATTCAAGTCCATGGACGCACCTGCCGCTTTGGGCAAGGCATACTTCCTGAGCGATGGCAAGATATACAACTCCCGCCGCTTCTCTGACCTCCTCCAACAGGAACTGGGCAACCCATGGGTACTACGCATCAAGGCCCCCAAGATTATATTGAAGGCAATCTGCAAGGTTGGCGGAATGATAGGAAAAATGAGTGGCAAGATGATTGTGCTGAATGATGACAAGTACAACATCCTGTCCCAACGCAACTGGCGTTGCGACATAGAGCCTGCATGCCGCGACCTCGGCTACACTCCCGAATGGAGCCTGGAAAACGGTGTCAAGGCATCGATTAAGTGGTACAAGGAAGCAGGGTGGTTGTAGGCGTTTAGCGATGAATGTTTAGCGTTACCCCACCAGCCACTCGTCGATATTGCGAGTTTCGTTGCTGAAGTTCACACCTATTTTATATAGTTTACGTGGGTCTTTCTCAAAAGGTTGGGCATATCCCTTGTCGTTTATCTGTTGCAAGGCCTCCTGAGCAGTTCCGCTCAGTTTGAACTCCATCACATAGATGTAGTCCGGGGTCTGCAACACAAGGTCTATACGACCGTTGCTGGTCTTATATTCCACCTGAGTGTAGAAGCCCAACAGTTTGAACACGATATACAGAACATTACTGTAGTGCAATTCCTGCAAACGTATCACCTCATAGGTGGTGTCCGAGAAGAACGAACGCAGACGTGTGAAGAAACCGTCTATGTCGCCACTCTCAACCTCTCTGACAAAATTCTGGATTTCAAACACACCATTAGTCTCTCGCTTGGCGGTATAGTGCGGAATAAGGAACTTGATGAATCCTTCCTCAACCTCCTTGTTGGGATACCCCAGAGTGTAACTTTGAAATCTGGGATTGAAGTCCTTAATGGTCAGGTATCCGCTCTGGTATATGACAGGTATGGCATCGGTATCAGCAGCATCAGTGCCGGAAAGTCCTTCTATGCCTACAATATAACCATTCACATCATCCAGTTTGTATTCGTTGCTCTTCAGCAGCTCCACCAAATAGGTTGGCGTGCCAGTCTCGAACCAATAACTGCCTAATTTCTTGTCAGCAAACACATTCAACAAACTATATGGATTGTACATTCCATTGGTATTTGGTGCAAAGTGATAACCATCATAGTTCTGGCGTAGCATATCTGTCATATCATCATACGATGTCTGATGCAGCTCTGCCATTTCAGTTATCTCATTCCTGAAATAAGAATGCAGCTCCTTCTCCGAGATGCCACATATTTCGGTATATTGCTCCAGCATAGATATGTCGCGCAAGTGATTCAAGTCGCTGAACACACTCACCTTGCCAAACTTTGTTACACCTGTCAGCAGAGCGAACTTTATGCAGCCATCCATGCTTTTCAAGGCACCATAAACGGCCTTCAGTGTAGCACGGTATTCATTTTGTAGAGGCTTATTTGATATGGCCTGAAGCAAAGGCTTGTCGTACTCGTCAATCAGTATCACCACACGTTCGCCAGTCTTCTTATAGGCACGCCTTATGATACCCTCAAAGCGCATGGGCAGAGTAACCTCGGCCTCGTCGGCACCATATAGTTCCTCCCATATCTTGAACTCACGGTCCAGTTTCTGGTTAACACTATCTATGGAGTCATATTTCTCTGTATTCAGGTCCAACCGCAATACAGGATGCACGCGCCATTCCTGTTCCAACTGTTCTATGGCAAGACCTTGGAACAAGTCCCTCTTACCCTCATAGTATGCTTGCAGAGTGGAAATCAGCAGACTCTTACCAAAGCGGCGTGGGCGACTCAGGAAATAATAGTTCCCCTCATGCACCATCTTGTACACCAATGCGGTCTTGTCCACATACACAAAGCCATCATTGCGCAACTTTTCAAAAGTCTGAACTCCTATGGGATATTTCTTCTGCTGCATATTCCTTGCCTATTTTTGAACCTTTCCTATATGTTTCAAGGACAAAAATAGTGTTTTTATCTGATATAATGCATAGAGCGAGGTGTTTTTTATGTTATAATATGTGAAGATTAGTGATGAGTGATTAGCGAAATGTTATTGTTCTGCAAATAAAATTGGTGTCCGGTAAAAGTTCCTGTTGTTCAGGAGCGTTTACCGGACACCGATATATAATATATTGTACCTTTTTTGTTTACACCAGATGGCGTATCAGTTCCTCTCTGTCGCCGGGCAGATAATCAATGACGGGGATTTCTATCATGGTATAGGCACCGGGTTGCTGACGCATGGTGGCACGGGCGGCATTCACCAAGACCTGAGAGGTGAGGGCAGGGTTGTTTATCTTCATGTTGAACTCGAACAACTGATTATGTGTCTGTCCGCTAACACCCTTGCGCACGAGATTCACTCCGTGACCCACATCGTTCAGGGCATCAACGCTGTCCACCTGGAATACATGTGTCTCGTCGTTAGAGAAGTACGGGTCGGCCTTGATTTCCTTGGTAACCTCCTCCAAAGAAGCGCCTTCCTCCAATTCCACATACACCATACGACGATGTATGCCTTCGCCCACGGGGATGGTCATAGAGAGGGCATCTTTCACACCCTTCTTGGAACGTACGCAAACGCTGTGTCCCATGGAACGGCCAGGGCCAAAGTTGGTGTAGGTCAGTCCTTTGGGTGCAAGGCTCTCCATCAGTGTACGCACCACGCTATCCGACCCCGGATCCCAACCAGCGGCAACCACACTCACGGCGCCACTCTCCTTTGCAGCCTTGTCCAGAGTGCGGCGCAGGTCAACGATGAGGCCATGGATATCGAAACTGTCCACTGTGTTGATGCCCAGCTTCAGGCACTCCAAGGCATATTCCTCTACCGAGCGGGTGGGGGTGGCAAGGATGGCCACATCCACATTTTCCAGTTCCTTAATGTCCTTTACTATGGTGTATCCTTCTATCTCTCGGGGGCATCCTTCGCGACCAGAACGGCGCACAATGCCCGCAATTTCCATATCCTGTGCAGCTTCCAAGGCTTCAACGGCGGATTTACCAATATTACCGTATCCTACCACTGCAACTCTAATTTTGCTCATATTACTGTACTTTTTGTGTCATTTTTGCGTTTTTCCGTGCAAATGTACGACAATTTGCTTGAATACACAACAACCATCTTCCGCTTTTTCACATTCTTTTAGTTTGCAAAGTTTGTAATTGTTACAAAATCTTTGTACCTTTGTACACAGAATTAAGCAAGAAAGAATATTAACCACTTAATACTTCAAAGCTATGCAATTGAAGAATTTACAGAATGACTTTAAGGGTACAGCATGGAAGCACGAGATTGATGTTCGTGACTTCATCCAGAACAACTACGAGCCTTACAATGGCGACGAGAGTTTCTTGGCTGGCCCCAGTGAGAAGACAAAGAAACTTTGGGACATCCTCTCAAAGATGTTCGAGGTAGAGCGCGAGAAGGGCGTTTACGATGCAGAGGCCAAGTTGCCCCAGAGCGTTAGCACATACGGTGCTGGATATATTGACAAGGACAGTGAGGTTATCGTTGGTCTGCAGACCGATGCTCCCCTCAAGCGCGGTATCTTCCCCAAGGGCGGTATCCGCATGGTTGAGGCATCTCTGAAGGCTTACGGCTACGAGTTGGATCCCGCCACAAAGGCTATCTTCACCAAGTACCGCAAGACTCACAACGAGGGTGTGTTTGCTGCCTACAATGATGATATCAAGGCTGCTCGTCACGCTCACATCATCACTGGTCTGCCCGACGCTTATGGCCGTGGCCGTATCATCGGCGACTACCGTCGTGTTGCCCTCTATGGTACCACAAACCTGATTGAGGAGAAGAAGCGTTTCCACAAGCGTATCGACATCCAGGAGTTCACCGAGGAGATCGTACGTTGCCGCGAGGAGATTACCGACCAGATCAACGCACTGAAGGAGTTTGAGCAGATGTGTGCTTCTTACGGTTTCGACGTAACAAAGCCCGCTACCAACGCTCGTGAGGCTATCCAGTGGACCTACTTCGGCTATCTGGGTGCTGTTAAGGACCAGGACGGTGCTGCCATGTCTATCGGCCGTATCTCTGCTTTCCTTGACATCTACATCCAGCGCGACCTCAAGAACGGTGTTATCACCGAGGAGGAGGCACAGGAGATGATCGACCAGATGGTTATGAAGCTCCGTATCGTTCGCTTCCTGCGTACTCCCGAGTACAACGACCTCTTCTCTGGCGACCCCATCTGGGCTACCGCAAGCATCGGTGGTATGGGTATCGACGGCCGCAGCATGGTTACAAAGACCGACTACCGTCTGCTCCACACCCTGTACAACATGGGTCCCTCTCCCGAACCCAACCTGACTATCCTGTGGTCAGAGCGTCTGCCCGAGCCCTGGAAGTTGTACTGCGCAAAGGTAAGTATCGACACCAGCGCCCTGCAGTATGAGAACGACGACCTGATGCGTCCCGAACTTGGCGACGACTACGGTATCGCATGCTGTGTGAGCCCCATGAAGATCGGTAAGCAGATGCAGTTCTTCGGTGCTCGTGCCAACCTGGCCAAGTGTATGCTCTATGCCATCAACGGCGGTCGCGACGAGGTTAGCGGCGAGCAGATTGGTCCCCGTTTCAGCCCCATCACCGGCGACTACCTCACCTACGAGGAGTTCTGGCCCCGCTTCGAGCAGATGATGCGCTGGCTGGCAAAGACCTACGTGAACGCTCTGAAGATCATCCACTACATGCACGACAAGTACGACTACGAGGCATTCGAGATGGCTCTGCACGATGGTGACGTTCAGCGCACACGTGCTACCGGTATCGCAGGTATCTCTATCGTAACCGACTCTATCGCTGCAATGCAGAACTGCAAGATCCGCATCATTCGCGACGAGACCGGTTTGGCTGTTGACTACCAGATTGAGGAGGGCGAGTACATCCCATTCGGCAACAACCACGACGAGACCGACCAGATTGCCGTTATGATCACAGAGAAGTTCATGGAGTACCTGCGTCAGCACCGTACATACCGCGACGCTATCCCCACCCAGAGCTTGCTGACCATTACCTCAAACGTGGTTTACGGTCGCAATACAGGTTCTACACCCGACGGCCGTAAGGCAGGTGTACCCTTCGCTCCCGGTGCCAACCCCATGAATGCCCGCGACATCAAGGGTGCTGTTGCTGCTCTGGCATCTGTTGCCAAGTTGCCTTTCCACCACTCTAAGGACGGTATCTCTTACACCTTCGCTATCACTCCCGCATCTTTGGGCAAGGACGCTGAGGCACAGAAGCAGAACCTGGTGAACCTGATGGACGGTTACTTCACTCCCGACGGTGGCCAGCACCTCAATGTGAACGTATTCGACCGCGAACTGCTCATCGATGCTATGGAGCATCCCGAGAAGTATCCTCAGCTCACCATCCGCGTATCTGGTTATGCAGTTAACTTCGTGAAGTTGACCCGCGAGCAGCAGCTCGATGTACTCAGCCGTACCATCAACCAGAGCCTGTAAGTATTAAATATACATTACTTATATATTATGCCCCTCTCCTCATCAAGCAGGTGAGGGGCATTTAGTTTAGGAAGTTATGAAAGATAATACCGCCCCAATCATAGGTCGTATCCACTCATTGGAATCCTTTGGCACTGTCGACGGTCCCGGTATCCGTTTCCTTGCCTTCATGCAGGGTTGTCCCATGCGTTGTCTTTTCTGCCACAATCCCGACACCTGGGATTTGAAGGCTCCTGTCAAATACGAATGGACTGCCCAGCAATTGCTGGAAGAAACACTGAAGTATCGTAATTTTATAAAGACCGGTGGTGTAACCTGCACTGGTGGCGAACCCCTCGTGCAGGCTGCCTTCGTGGAGGAATACTTCCGTCTCTGCAAGAAGGAAGGCATACATACCGCATTGGACACCAGCGGTGTTATCTTCAACGATGCTGTACGAAGTCTGCTTGATGTTACAGACCTTGTCCTTCTTGATGTAAAGACCGTGGACGATGAACTTCATCCTCGCCTTACAGGTCACAAGCGTACGCATCCCCATCAGATGATGGAGTATCTGCAAAGCATCGGCAAGCCCGTATGGATTCGCCATGTGGTCACCCCCGGCATCAACGACGATGACGAGCATCTGCTGGCCACAGCACGCTACGTAAGCCAGTACAGCGTAGTAGAGCGCGTGGACATCCTGCCATACCATGTTATGGGCGAACATAAGTACGAGTACATGGACATGGAATACCCCCTCAAAGGCACACCTGCCCTATCCATAGAAAAGAAACGCCATGCAGTGGAAATCTTCCAAAGCATACTCTCCTGCAAGGTGGTGTGAGAAAAACGGATGACCGCCAATATGGGAGGTGAAAACGGAATCGAAGGCCGCCACCCAAAGGGTCTGAACCAAAGGTCGACGTTAAGTCAAGTCAATAAATAACGTGAGTTCGATGAAATTCAATTTCGTCGAACTCACGTTAATTTATGAATTATTCACATTAATAACCCGGTGCAGGATTGACAACAAGCCGTACAACCCCCGACAACTATCTCCCATAAATGATAATTGTGTTGAACGCAACAAGAACTATCCAACAGTAAACACCCTCATTTACAAATCACTAACTATCTTTGCAACATTCCAGTTTCCGCTTTGCCGATACGCCTCTTCTGTACCCTCCGGCACATGCAAAGTTATTCCTGTCTTATTGAAGATGGGTGGCACTACCTGTGGCACCTGAGCATGGTTATAAACATCTGTCAGGCTGTCGCAATAGAAAAACACATACTCACCAATCGTATTCACAGAGGCAGGAATGGTTACCTCCCTCAAATTTGTGCAACACCAAAACACCCCACGACTGATAGTGGAAAGTGTAGAAGGCAATGACAGCCTCTCCAACGACGAACAGTGAGCAAAGCAGTCCAGGCCAAGCACTTCCACTCCTTCGGGAATGGTTAGCCTCTTCAGCCCACGGCAACTGGTAAAAGCATTGTGACTTATCTTTTTTATGTTTCCTGAAAAAGACAAACTTCTCATAGCCTTCATGTCATCGAAACACTTTATCCCTATTCTTTCCACGCTTTCGGGAATATCCAGCGACAATACCTCGTGACATCTATTGAAAGCCATGTCGCCAATCTCGCGCACACCATCTGGAATATATACCGATTGTACGGTCCATCCGGCATAGGCTTCACTATCTATGGCCACAGTCTTGTAGGTCTTTCCGTTGTGAGGCACCTCCTCGTGAATGTACAGGTCTCTCAATTCCCTTCCGCCCACTGCCATGCAGGTCAAACTATCTTCACTCAGTATGCGGTAATATATCTCATCGTAACAGATATCGTATGCAGGCTGTCTGAACCACCATTTCAGTTCCAACTGTGCAAACCTATAGGTATCCGTCTTTGAAAAAGTAAAAAATCCCAATGCGAAGGACAGTGTCAATACAGATGCTATGGTTAAGCGCATCAGCCATTTGCGTCTGTGCGTCACGTCCATTAACACCTCATCCACTTTGGCATAACGATTCTGCATGTCGGGCTGGATGCATCTGTCTATAATCCGTTGAAGGCGTTTGGGGACGTTCACACATGCCGCCTCCTTTACATACAGCATCAACCGTCCCACGGCATAGATGTCTGTGCGGGCATCCACCCGTTCCAAAGCACAATCCTTCAGCTCAGGAGCAGCATATTCGTAGGAGCAACCCACTGTATGGCTGTAGGCATCGGCAAAACAAAAACCCAGATCAATAATCTTAACATCGTTGTTCACTTGTGTGAGCATCACATTGTCGGGTTTCAGGTCCATGTATGCCACATTTGCCTCGTGCAGAGCCTTCAGCCCCTTTAGGATTTGTATGAAAAGTTTCTCGAAGTTGTCACCACGACTGAAGTATTCTGGCTCTTGGACCAGTTTCTCGTCCAGCGTATGCCCATTCACATGCTCCATGAGAATATACAGTCCATCGGCATTCTCGTCAATCGACTCATACTTGACTATATACTTGTCATTGATGCTACGCCCTATTTCATATTCCTTTTGGTAGGCAGAACGGTATCGCCAATCGTCCTTCAGTTCGGAACGTAACTGTTTCATAAAGAACTCCCTGCCCTCTATGCGTACAAGATATGAGTTTGAGGTAGCTCCCCTTACGCCCAAGCGTTTTATTTCCTCAGCATCCTTGTTACCGAGAGTACAAGAATCCACCCTCATTTAAATTCCTCATTATTGATTATTTATAATACACCTATAGTACAATGAACTTCACTCCCCCTTCACGTCCACATACATAGCTTACAGGTTCTCCTCCCTCATGTTTCAGCTGAGCCAAATACATAGGTTCGCCCTCTACCACAAGCCCACAACGGAAGGTATCGCCCGCGTTCAGTTTGCTGTTCACCGACTCTAAAACGGAAAACACCTCATAGCCCTCGTGCCTTATGGTAACCACACGATCGGGGTGCCACATCAGGCGAACAATGGCACCCCTTGCCAATGAATTTGTTATCAGAGACTTGTTTTTCAGGAAGTCGCTCTCCACTTTTCCCGTAGCGCTCGACTCCTTGTAATACGTCATCCAATCCGTGTAGCCCACCATCCGGGCCAAAAGATTCAGCGTGCCCAGGCGCGGTTGTCTTTCATTCTTCTTGCCAAGGTAACCCCAGAATCGTTTCAAGGTCATGGCACTGATGTTATTCTTTGTTGTAGTGAATACACAACTGGACAAATAGTCGAAATCGCGTGGCGTAAGCATTGGCCGCCCAACTGCTTTCTCCACCGTTTTCTGCAATCTTATGTATATTTCCTGAACGGATACCATTCTATTTGTTTATTTCCTTTTTGCAAAAATATGCAACTTTTTTAACATCCCTCTCATATATTCTCGTTAAAAACATTCTGCACAACAAAAATGTACCAAAGTGTACCAAGAAATCATGGAATAATTGCCGTATTTTTGTCCCAGATTAGCGATAATTAAATTTATTAAACATGAAAAGATTTTTTTAGTATTGATGGTGCTGGCTTTGTCCGTTCCTGTATTGGCACAGACATGGAGTAAGGAGTTAGAAAAGGCAGCAAAGAAAGGTGATGTTACCGCACAGTTAGCGGTAGGAAACGCTTATTTTAATGGTGATGGAGTAAATGCAGACAAGGAGAAGGCTGCGCAATGGTACAATAAGGAAGTTACAACAAATTTTACTAATCACCAAATTTATAGGCAGTTATAATTCGTTGAACTCACGTTAAATATTAATGCTTAATTGTGCCAAAATAACAAATGAAACGGCATAAGTACATGTTAGAATGCCCATGTTTCTGACGTAAAAATGTTAAAAGAAGGTACATAGAGGAAAATGTAACGGTGTTTCTTGCTGTCTATGTTGTTATATTTTGTAAATTTGTACGTGCACACATATGTTAACAAACCAAAATAAGTGTCAACAAACAACAAATGTTCTGACTGGGAGGAAAATGAATTTTTATCGGCATCCGTAACGATGCAACGTGAGAGTGAGTTTAGTTTAACAATCAATTTAATAAATTTATCTATGAAAACTATCAGTAGATTTATTGCCTTGATGCTCCTGTTTGTGTCAGGAACTCTTAGGGCACAGAGTGTTATTGATTCATTGCAGAATGAAGGTTTTATTCCATTGATTACGGATGTCAGTCAGTTGAGCAGTCCTTACACGGAAACATATGAAGGTTCATTGGATGGACTTATCGATAATGATCCCTCTACTTTCTGGCATTCTAATTGGCACAGTTATAGCTATGACGAACCTCATTATCTACAAATAGAATTGGCAGATCTTACTGCGGGTGACTTCATCCTTTATATGAAGCGTAGGGATGCATACAGTGATCACCCAACTCGTGTGCGTCTGGATTTCTATGCCGATTCAACATTCACGGACAGCGTATCCTTTGAGGTCGACATGCCAGAGTCAGCTATTCATGGGTCAGAAGTTGCTTCCGAGATTATGACGTCTGTCCAAATACGGTCAAAGTATGTCAGGGTTACTGCAACACAAACTTCAAGTTCCCGTGTCTACTGGCATGCTGCTGAATTGCAACTGTTTTGCCAGCCTCTGGTGGAGGATAGCACATTCAAGGCAGAAGCAGAGGAATACATTGCCAGTCTTGAGGAGTACCACGCACTGAAGGGGGAGGTACAGACCGCTTTCGACGAGTATCTTCAGCTTGATTCTTCTGCTACCGACGACGAACGTCTTGCTGCAGTTGCAAAGTTCAATGCTGCAAAGCGCAACGTAGAGAAGGCATTGGCAGCAATAGAGTCAATTGCAGAAATAGTTGCTGCTGTGGACACTTTGGCAGACATTGCTGAATATCCCGAGTTGAAGGCAGTCCAAAATACGGTGATGTCAATGGGTTCGCTTAAGGAGAAGAGCAGTGCAGAAATCCTGCAAGCGCAAAATCTTCTGGGCACAGAATGGGCTATTTATTCTGCTTTCCATACCAATATGGACGAGTGGAACTTTACAGCTCGTGTTAACATCAACGGCTTTACCGCTTATCTGGATAAGCAGAACCAGGTGGCCCGTGTCTATACTGGTGACTCCCTCCCCCGCATAGGCAACAGATGCGAGATACCTATGGTGTACAACAGCAACGGTACCATTTACCCTGTGGTATATGTTGACGGTTCATGGAGTGAGGTATCTTGGAAATCGGGAATTGAAGAATTTATCGTTCCCAGAACAGTACAAAGTTTAGGAAGCTGTGCATTTGGTTTTTTCAAGGACTTGAAGGAGCTGACATTGCCTGCAGGTCTGAAGAAGGTTCATCCTGAATTTATATCTGGATCTTCTCGTCTTCGCATGGTCGACTTTAACTGTGCTCCTCCCGTACTTGACAATGCGTTGAGTTTGCCCAACAACTTTGTATATTTTAGAGTACCCGATTCCACATTGACAGACTACCTTGATCATCAGTATTGGGGGCTGGCTCGTGTTATTGGCAAGAATGCTGGCACCATTGAGGTAACCCTCACCGAGCAGGGCGATTTGGGTTGGCACATACTCCTTCAGGAAGAGGACATCAGAAAGGTTAGCAGAGTGATTGTAAAATCCGGCACTTTGAACAATGAGGACTGGGGCTTCCTGAGATCTATGCGCAACCTGATATCTGCAGACCTCTCAGTATGTGGCAATACAATCATGCCAAACGATGCACTTCGTGATTCCAGATGCTTGGAAGTAATACTGCCAAAGGCTTTGACAAGAATAGAAGACAATGCTTTTTATGGTAGTTCTATCTGCTCCATTGTTATTCCTGAGAATGTTTCTTCATTGGGTGCTCAGTGTTTCTCTGAGTGTCGAAATTTGGATGATGTTCAGATATTGGGACCTGTGGAGAATATACCTTATAACTGTTTTTATTGCTGTGAAGCCCTTAGGGAAGTAAACTTCCCCTCAACATTGAAAAGTATAAATTCTTGGGCATTTTCTTATTGTCGTTCTCTTTCCGTCATAAACTTCAACGAAGGTTTGGAAAGAATAGATGAATATGCATTTGGCGATTGTGATGCCCTCCGTGAAGTAACCCTCCCCAGTTCTTTGCGCAGCTGTACAGGCACTCCTTTCAATGATTGCAACAACCTAAGGTCCATCACCCTCCGTTCAGTCATCGCGCCCAACACAGGTGGTGCTTGCCCGGTAAGCGGAGTTGATCTGGACGAGGTTACACTGTATGTTCCCAAGATCAGCAGGATTGAGTATCAGTTGGCTGGTGGCTGGAGCAGCATCCTTAATGTGGTTGCCACCAACTACATGCCCGAAGACATCGTGGTATCACGCGACTTCACCTTCCGCATGGAAATGGATTCTACAGATACATCTTACAATCCCAACTTTGCATTGGTGTCTGGAGGCCATTTGAAAGTACACACTGCTGGTAAACTTAATGCCAACAAGTTCTCTATGTATTGGAACGGCTACGCATCGCTTTTAGTTAAAGGTGACATGCGTGCAGAAAGCACAGAGATAATCCTGATGAACAGAAACAACCGCTGGCAGTTCGTATCCTTCCCCTTCGATGTGAAGATGAGCGACATCGTTCCTCAGAACGACAGTACACAGTGGGTGATTCGCGAATACTCTGGTGCCAACCGTGCAGAGGGCCTTATGGATGAGACCTGGCAGAATATCGAGTCTACAGGCGTGTTGAAGGCTGGCAAGGGCTACATCATGCATTGCTTCAGCACCCACGAACCTGTAATGTTCTCCGTCACTCCTGACGTTACTTCTGTTACCCGTCAGAACATCTTCGAGTCAGAGGACATCACAATGCCTCTTGAGCATCACGAGAGCGAGTTTGAACACAACATGTCATGGAACCTGATTGGCAACCCCTATCCTGCCTTCTTCGACTTTAACTTCACCGACTTCAATGCCCCCATCACCGTTTGGGACAGCTATTACCAGAATTATGTTGCCATGTCACCCGGCGATGACAATTTTATCCTTTCTCCCGGCGAGTCTTTCTTCGTCCAATGCCCGGTAGACCAGAATAGCATTACCTTTAATGCAGAGGGCCGCCAGAACGATACCGCTATTCGCGACGAGGTGGTGCAGAGCCGCAACGCTAAGGCAGCCCAGCGCAGCCTGCTGAACCTGAGCATTGAGGGCGAGGGCACAGCCGACAGAACACGTGTGGTAATCAACGAGGAGGCAAAAATGGACTATGAGATGCATTGCGATGCAAGCAAGTTCGGCGCTATGGACGAGAAGTCTGTACTGCTCTACACCATCCAAGGCAACATGCACATGGCCATCAACGAGCGTCCCCTTGCCAGCGGTCGCGTTATGATGGGCGTAAGCATAGGCGAGACCGGTGACTACACCTTGACTGCACAGGTTCCCGAGGGAATGACTGTTACTCTGGAGGACAGAGCAACCGGCAAGCGTGTGCTGCTCGACGGCGGCCAGGCCTACGACTTCCATGCCACCAAGGGCGACTACAACAACCGCTTCACCCTGCACATCTCTGCTGCCGGCGAAACTGCCATAGAGAAGGTGGAGACAGAGCAACAGGATGAGGCTCCTACATATAACGTAGCTGGTCAGCGCATCAATGCCAAGGATGCAAAGGGTGTGGTGATCCAGGATGCTAAGAAGGTGATAAAGTAAACCCGACACCGGTATCCCAGTGCCCTGCCCAATGGGGCGGGGACTGGGGAACCGATGCTTTGAAAACATATATTTCCTAACCAAATTATAGAATAATGAAACACATTATATATATAATAGGTATATTGACGGGACTCTTTGCCACCTCTGCCATGGCGCAGACCGATGGCTACAATCCGTCCAACCCGCCAAACCCCGATGCTCCTCCACCAATGGGTTATAGGCTGATGATAGAGTCTGTTCCATCTGGAGCAACCCATCATGAATACATCATGGGCAAGTACCCTGCCGGCGAATCGGTGTGGGTGTATCCCAGTCTGAAGAACAACTTTGAGTTTGTGGCATGGATGCAGGGAAAGGACACCATCTCCCTGGAGGAAAGCTTCTACTACACCATGCCCAAGCAGGATGTGATGCTGAAGCTGATAGCACGCTATCGTCCCCACAATCCTGGCAACCCCAGTGCACAGGGCACTAAGTACAAACTCACTCTGAAGTCCAAGCCCGAGGGGGCATGCTCCTTCTATCATTCAGAAAACGAGAGATGGGAGGAAGGTACGCAGATGAATCTGGGATTCAGCACCAACAGCCACTACAGATTCCTGCATTGGGAGGATGATAGTGCCAATGTGCTGACACAGGACCACTATCTGCCCTTCACCATGCCCAACAGGAATACCACCCTCTATGCCGTATTCGAACTGGACTACCATCCCGAAAGTCCAGCCAACCCCGGCAAGAACAGTTGGGACGGTGCCACAGGTGCGGTCGTAGTGGACGACTTCCATCCAGGTTCGCTCAACAGCGCCATAAACGAGGTGATTGGCGGATGGGAGAATACCCAGAACGTAACGCAGATAACAGCAGCCGGCAAGGCCAACGAAGACGACTTCCGCATGATATGGAACTATCCCAACTGTTCCGTATTCGACATGAGCCGCACAACGGGTGTTGCCAACATACCTCAGTGGTGCTTTGAGAATAGGTCCATGCTGACACATGTGCTGCTGCCTTCTTCCATTACCTACATAAGCGATTATGCCTTCTACGAGTGCAGCTCGCTGACACACATCACATGTCACGCCCTTGTGCCCCCACAGTTGGGCTATGGCGTGTTCGATGGTGTACAGGAAGGCTTGATAGTGTATGTGCCACAGGGTGCACTGGAACTTTACCAGGAGGCAGAGGTGTGGAGCAACTTCGTGATAATGCCCATCACCGCCAATGTGCAGAATCTGGAAATCCGCCTGCCCGAGGAGTGTGCTGACGGACGCTACAAGAACATGTCGCTGGAACTGCTGAACCTGAAGAACGGCAGAGCCTACAAGTATATGGTAAGCGACCGCCTGGACTACCAGTTCAACAACCTTATCAAGGGTACCTGCCACAGAGCCACTCTGGAAAACGCCTACGGCAGCGTGCTGGCGCAGATAGACTCCATCTGGATAGGGGAGGAGAACATAAGCCTAACCTTCGACAACATCCGTGCGCTGAAGGACATCAGCGTGAGCGTGGTGGACAACGGCAAGGAACTGACCGGCCATGTGGACGTGGTGTGGAGCACCGCAGACGGCAAGTACCTGACCAAGGGCAGCAGCCTGGGCGGTCTGGTGGAAGGCGACCAGGTGCATTGTGCTCTGGCATTGCCCGAGGAACTGGCCATGAAATATGAGATGCCTCAGGATACCGTGTTCACTGTTGGGGCAGAGGAGAACAAGTTTGTAGTGGAACTGACACCCCTGCGCAAGGTAATACTGAAGGGCAGCGTGGTGGCAGCCAAGGACAAGAGGCCTGCCAAGAATGCCGTGGTTACCGTTTCGCAGACCATACACGGACTCTACGCCAAGACCTATACAGCCAAGATGGACAACAAGGGACACTTTAGCATAGAGGTTCTTGCACAGCCATCTACGATAGTAATCAGTTCCCCCGACTACATCAGCCAGGCAATAGAGATTACCGCTGACATGATGGAGGGCAATGAGGTAAGCGTGGAGGAAATAGCACTGGAGAAAATGGACGGTGCTGCAATCAACACGAAGTTCACCTTCGTGAAGAGAACCCTGCTGGACGAAAAGCCCGGCATGGCAGAGTACTACGAGGACTATCACAACGTAAGCTTCAGCATCTTCAACAAGACACAGCAGAAGCAGGTTACCGAGTTCACTTACCTGTACCCCTACATCCTGCTGCAGGAGCCTCTGGCAAAGCATGAGGAACTGGAGATTACCGTCACAAGCATGAAGAATGTGTTTGCACCTGCCACTATCCAGGTAAGGGCACACAAGGAGAATACTGTCAACGCACACTTCCACATCAAGGAACTGGGTGCAATCAAGGTAACCTATGTGAAGACCGACAATGTGGCAGTGCAGGCTATGCTGTACGATGCAAGCGGCAACTTCGTGCAGAAGTTCTCCTACAAGGACAAGACCATACTGGCAACACTGCTGCCTGATGGCAAGTATGTGCTTGTGTCCATGGGCGAAAACCAGCTGTACAGCTCTATGCCTACACTGAAGGCATTTGAGGAGGTGGGACTGACAGAGGGTGTGGATTATGTCAAGAACGAGGTAAGTGTGGAAAGCGGTGTCACCTCGGCAGTGAAGAACCATCTTGTGCCCTTCTTCGACGAGTCCAAGTTCTACTACACAGACTTCGGTACCACCTTCACCGTGAACAAGACCAGTGTTGTGGTAGGCAACTATCTCACCTTCCAGGCACGCCTTGAGTTCAAGCAGGACTATACCGACAGGATTAAGGATGTGGAACTTCTATTCGACGTGCCTGCAAGCTGCTCGTTTGTGGACAACTCCCTGCTGGTGGGCACCAAGACCTCGGCATACCAGAAGGAGGACGGCAGCATCATCGTTGCACTGGACGACGCAGAGGTGGCTAATGCCCGTGTGCGTTTCTGTCTGGTACCCACCGAGGCTGGCAACATTGCCCCCCATGCCTATGTAAGGTTCAGACTGGGCGAGAAGGTGGTGACACAGCCCATCGGCAGTGCTGCTTTCGAAGCCAAGGGACTGTCCATTACCGTACCTGCTGTGGTGGCACGCGAAACCTTCGTTGTCAACGGTTCGTCAACACCCAAGTCAAGCGTACACATTTACGATGGCGACCAGCTTATCGGCCAGACAACATCCCTTGCCAATGGCTTGTGGAGCGCCAACTGTATGCTGAATACTCCGCACAACCTCTCTGCTCACCCAATACACGCCAAGGTTGTTTCTCCCGAGGGTCTTACCTTCATAACAGAGACCAAGACCTGCATATACAATACCAATGCAGTGGAGGTGAAGAACGTGAGCATGACACTGTACAACGGATGGATGCAGAGCAATGTGAACCTGAACTGGAATTTCGAGACTTCCACAACAGACAATAACTCCTATTCCTTCTATAGCGGAACAGACTTCACCTTCATATTCGACCTCACCAACAACGACTCTACTATCGTGGATGGTGTGGACCTGTATGTACACACTGATGGCGGAAGTGTGAAGAAACTGGCTGCCGTCTACAACAAGAAACTGGGCAGATGGGTGGCAACAGGCTACTTTGACTATGGCTACCTGCCAGTCAACATCAGTTGCGAACTGCTTACCAGCGCTCCTGTTTCCATAGAGAATATCGTTCTGAAGAACCAGGAAGGCGAGGAACTGGCATTCTTTGCTGCCAGTGTGCAGAGTGCTCTTGAAAGCAATAACCTGTCTGAGGTTCTGGTGGACGAGGCCGACCGTTGCGAGTTCACCTTGGAGGACAGCATTGCCGGCGAAAAGATAAACATTGCCGTCAAGCAGCTCGACTTCGAGAAGACAAAGGCGCTGATGTCCACTATGCAGTTCGAGTTCTTCAAGCAGAAGGACGGTACCGCTTACATCTGCTACAGAATAGAGGAGATAGCCGGAGGATATGCCGCTACCGTTCTGTCTCTTGCCGAATCTCTGGCTTTCGAGATAGCAATGACCGGCGCTGACTCCATCTCTGCAGCAACCGGCATGGACATCAAGGCACTAAAGCAGTACTGGCTGTCAGGCGAGGTGTTCACCGACTGTGTACTGAATCTTACCGAAGAGGGACGCTATTTGAGAACTCCCAACTTCAGCATGTGGTTCGACATACATGAGATGTATCTGCAGGACGATGCCAAGTACAGAAACATTGTAAAGAAACTGATCCAGTCCAAGTGCTCCGATGGCAGCTACAAGATGAGCCAGAGCCAGCGCGAGGAATTTGAACTTGAATTGAAGGCGCTGGAGAGTGCCTCTTCTGCCTACTTCAGACTGTTCTCTATATACCTGAACGAATACAGCCTGAAGCTCCGCAACACATTGGTTTACGATGCCATCGTATCCGTTGTGAACAAGGCGGTACAGGAAAAGGCGGCAGGAAGCAAGCTGTTCGCTAACGAGATTAACGCTCTCTACTTTGAGCGTATTGCCTCTCTCAGCACAGCATCGGAATGCAAGGCCAGCTGGATGGCTTATGCCATGGGTATGCTTTACAATACCGTCAGCGGTGCCGACAAACTGTTCGACCCCTCTACCTTCAAGTCAGAAGCTATAGAGGACGGCATGAACGAATTCGTTACATCGCAGTATGCCGATCTCAGGGTCAAGTACATTGCCCTTATCAACAAGATCAAGGCTACACCAAAGCGTTGTGGCAACATTGATGAGTATATCGAGACTTCTCCCATACCTCCATTCGTACCTGTTCGTCCTATCATAGACCCCTCTGGTTATGTCTACGAGGCAGTGCACAGCAACCGCCTGGAGGGTGTAATGGCAACATGCTACTTCAAGGAGTTTGTCAAGGATGAGTATGGCGATGTACACGAAGTGGTAGGTGTATGGGATGCAGAGGAGTATGCACAGAAGAATCCTCTCTTTACCGATGAATTCGGTATGTATGCATGGGAGGTTCCACAAGGCTTGTGGCAGGTGAAGTACCAGAAGGACGGTTATGAGACTGCTTACTCAGAGTGGCTGCCTGTACCTCCTCCACAGATGGATGTCAACGTGGGTCTGGTACAGAATGTACAGCCCGAGGTGGTACGTGCCAAGGCTTATCAGGACGGTGTGGAACTGTTGTTCTCAAAGTACATGAAGCCCGAATCGTTCACCAAGAGCAACCTCTACCTCAAGGCTGTTGTCGGAGGCCAGGAGGAACTGCTGAGAAACCTGACCATCGAGTTCCCCGACGAGGAGGCTGTTTCTGACGATGATACCATTACCTTCGCAAAGAAGGTGCTTCTCAAGTCAGAGCGCGACCTGACACTTGCCGACGAAGTGTACGTTGTTGTCAATGGCGGCGTTGAAAGCTATGCCGGCATTGCTATGGGCAATGACTATGTTCAGCGTCTGGACGTAGAAAAGAAGATCAACGACGTTGTCGTGGATTCTGTTCTGTATGTAGGTTATGAGGATGCCATCACTGTTACCGTGGGTGTACTTCCTGCCGATGCTTCCAAGGGAAAGACCATAAAGGTGCGCTCTTTGTCGGAGGACATCGTAACGGTTTCTGCACAGGAAGCAGTGCTCGATGAGAATGGTCAGGCTGCATTCACATTCAACGGTGAATTGATGGGCGCTACAGCAATTGAGTTCTATGTTGAGGATGCTGACCTGCGCGAAACCTCTCTGATAAACGTTGTGGATGCAAGCTGGCTTAGCAGTGTTAAGGATGTTGATGCTTCCTTCGTCAATGGTGCTGCGTTGTATCGTGGCCAGACAGTAAGCCTGTCCTGTGAGACAGAAGGTGCACGTATATACTACACCCTCGACGGCACATCTCCCAAGGATGCAGGGCGCCAGACATACAGCGCTCCCATTGTAATCAACGGCAATACCACACTGAAGGCAATTGCAGTTGGTCTGGACGGTAGCGAGAGCAATATACGCGAATACGTATATACAATCAGAAGTACCCAGGCACAGCTGTCCCTGCAGCAGGGCTGGAACTGGCTTTCACATTCCGATGCAGACGGTATGTCTGCCAAGGAGTTTGAGCACAGCCAGGTACTGCGAGTGCTCACCAAGACCAATGAGCTGTTCAACGATGTGGAATTGGGATTCGTTGGCAACCTTTCACACATAGCTGCTCACGAGTCCTTCAAGGTGAAGACTTCTGAAGGCTTCAACCTGAAGGTGGACGGTGAACTTTACAATCCCAATGCCTATGTTGTCAAACTGCAGGAAGGTTGGAACTGGTTGGGCTATCCCATCGAACAGACAATGTCTCTGGCAGAAGCCCTGGCATATCTGGATGCAGAGGAAGAAGATGTGATAACAACACAGACCGGAGGCTTCGCTCAGTTTGTCGACGGTCAGTGGAAGGGTACTTTGGAAACCATGAAACAGGGTGAGGGTTACCTCTACAAGTCAAAGGCAACAAAGAACTTTGTTTACAATGACACTTTCGTTTCCAAGGCCAAGTCACAGTACGGACACAAGATGGATATGACCAAGTCTCCCTGGACTGTAAATGTACACGAATATCCCAATATGATGTGTGTAATTGCAGATCTCTACACAGGCAATGACTTGACATCAGAGGACGAATATCTCGTTGCGGCCTTCTCCGGCAATCTCTGCCGTGGTGTTGCAAAGTATGTGGACGGTCGCATCTATCTGTCTGTCTACGGTACTGGCCAGGAGGAGATAAGCTTCGTTGCTCTGAACAAGGAGACGGGTGAGGTTTACAGTGTTTCTGAAACACTCCATTTCACTTCCGATGTGGTTGGTTCTCATTCTGCTCCAATGACTATGCACATCAACGGTGCTACAGACATAGAAGGTCTTGATGCTGCCCCTGAGGTACACGATATCTACAACATGCAGGGTCAGAAGCTTCAGAACGTCAAGGCAAACGGCCTGTATATAGTTGATGGAAAGAAGGTATTCATAAATAACAAGAGATAATTATGAAGACGATGCTTTTAAGACGTATATATGCTTTACTTATAATCTGTTTATCTTTCACCACTTTCCTGCGAGCGCAGGAAAGTGGCTGGAAGGTGAATCCTTACGACTTCCAATACGACATGAGTCTTTATGTACAGATGTCTATTGACGGTAAGGTGGTAACGGATTATTCCAACTATGAATTTGGCGCATTTGCAGGGGATGAGTGCCGAGGTGTGGCAGAATACTTTTCCCAGGCTGGCAAGTCATGGCTTTATCTGCGCGTATATAGTAATGTTGCTTCGGACGAAACCATCAGCATTAAGCTATATGACAAGAAAACTGCTGAGATTAGTGAGATTCACGAAACCTTCAAGTTTGAGTCACAGCTTGCATACGGTTCTCCCAGTTCTCCAGTAACCTTGCACTTGCAGGGAACAGAGTTGCCTACATTCAGCATTTCTGCCAAAACTGCTGATGCGAATATGGGAACAGTTACTACGGAAGGCACTGGAGAAACAGTTGCAGCAGGCACTAATGTTATCTTTACAGCAAAGGCTTTGGATGGATACCATTTTGAAAGTTGGATGGCTGATTCTAAAGTGATATCTAAGGAAAACCCATACGCTTTCCTGGCAGACAAGGATGTTGATGCTGTTGCTCAATTCTCTCCCAATACCTATCCTGTTACATTCGTAGTGGACGGTGATGAAAGTACAGAGATGTTGGACTATAACTCTGTTGTACCAAAACCTGCAGATCCAGTTAAGGAAGGATACAGTTTCACAGGATGGTCTCCTGCTTTCGAAGAAGGAACCAAGGTTCCTGTTGGTGGTCTAAAATATGAGGCCCAGTGGAAGGTTAACCAGTACACAATCACCTTCGACACCGACGGCGGTTCAGCAGTAGCATCCATCACTCAGGACTACGGTACGGCAGTAACCGCCCCTCAGGCTCCCACCAAGGAAGGTCACACCTTCATCGGCTGGGACAAGGAGGTGCCAGCAACAATGCCTGCAACGAATATTACCCTCAAGGCCCAGTGGAAGGTGAACCAGTACACGATCACCTTCGACACCGACGGCGGTTCAGCAGTAGCATCCATCACCCAGGACTACGGTACGGCAGTAACCGCCCCTGATGCTCCCACCAAGGAAGGCCACACCTTCATCGGCTGGGACAAGGACGTTCCCGCGACAATGCCAGCCACGAATGTTACCATCAAGGCCCAGTGGAAGGTGAACCAGTACACAATCACCTTTGACACCGACGGTGGCAGTGAGGTGAAGTCCATCACCCAGGACTACGGTACAGCAGTGAAGGCCCCTGAGGCTCCCACCAAGGAAGGCTACACCTTCATCGGCTGGGACAAGGACGTTCCCGCGACAATGCCCGCCACGAATGTTACCATCAAGGCCCAGTGGAAGGTGAACCAGTACACAATCACCTTCGACACCGACGGCGGTTCAGCAGTAGCATCCATCACCCAGGACTACGGTACGGCAGTAACCGCCCCTCAGGCTCCCACCAAGGAAGGTCACACCTTCATCGGCTGGGACAAGGACGTACCAGCGACAATGCCCGCCACGAATGTTACCCTCAAGGCCCAGTGGAAGGTTAACCAGTACACAATCACCTTCGACACCGACGGCGGCAGCGAGGTCAAGGCCATCACCCAGGACTACGGTACAGCAGTCAAGGCCCCTGAGGCTCCCACCAAGGAAGGCTACACCTTCATCGGCTGGGACAAGGAGGTACCAGCGACAATGCCCGCCGGCGACATCACCCTCAAGGCCCAGTGGAAGGTGAACCAGTACACGATCACCTTCGACACCGATGGCGGTTCAGCAGTAGCATCCATCACCCAGGACTACGGCACCGCAGTAACCGCCCCTGAAGCTCCCACCAAGGAAGGCCACACCTTCACCGGCTGGGACAAGGAGGTGCCAGCTACAATGCCTGCAACGAATGTTACCCTCAAGGCTCAGTGGAGTATCAATCAGTATAGGGTGACATTTGTTGATGGAGATTCCATCGTAATGTCAGTTACGCTTGATTACGGAAGCAAGATAGAGTTACCAGAACCTCTCACCAAGGAAGGCTATACCTTTACAGGCTGGACTCCCGAGGTTGACGAGACTCTCCCTGCTCATGACGTTACCTATAGTGCCATATATGAGGTGAATTACTACACACTGACATACTACATTAACGAGACAGAGGTTTATTCTGTAGAAGTGGCATATGGTGATACCATAGAGGTATATGTGCCCGAGGTGGAGGAAGGCATGGAGTTCAATGGTTGGGATACCGAAATACCAGCAACCATGCCAGCTCACGATGTTGACATCTATGGAACATCTTCTGCTGTGTCGGCAATAGCCAATCTCGTTGGAAGTATGGACAAGGGCGTTGAGGTGTATGCTACAGATGGCAGATTTGTACAGAAGATATACAGTGTGGAACAGTTCAAACGACTGCCCAAGGGCATTTACATTATCCGTGGAAAGAAGATAGCAAACTCTTTTTGATGACGTTACTATTAAGGTAACTTCTATAAATTAGCTATACCTATATAATAGATAAGGTGTGGATATGGTTATGCGAAGACCATTCCACACCTTTTTAATATGCTCACGGTTGTGCAATAAGCCTCACACAACACAGAGAACCTGCACAAAATCGCAAAAAAACTCATTTATTCACGGACGACAAGACTTTATTCCAAACATTATGCATAACTTTGTTCTCGTCTTTATGGTCCATATTATCATTGCAAACTAATGTTTAGGAAAATATTGTCTATATTCTTCAGGTTCGTATGTGCCACAGTATTGCTGGCAATTATGCTGGTAGTGGTTACGAGCGTCAGCGTGATTTATGATTTCCAGGACCCAGCACCCTTCCAGGGGGATTCTATCTTCAATCCCTACCGCAATTTTGATTCAGCAACAGGATGGAAGAGGGCGGTTTTCCATGTACACACCAGAGTGAGCGGACCGTTGAACGAATGCGAGATGTGGCCCGACAAGGTGCTTGAAAGTCTGAAGAAATTCAACTACGACATCGTTACCTTTTCCAACCATAATGAACTGACGAAGCATCCAGCTGATTCTACATTGCAGGTCAATGTGTACGAGCATGGCTACAATCTGTTCAAGTATCACAAGCTTGTATTCGGTTGCGAGGAGGTGAATCATTTTGACCACATGCTGCCTTTCCTCGCATCGCAGAAGCAATTCCAGATAGACCTGCTTACTAAAGATGCCGATATCATACAGATAAACCATGTGCTCAGAACCAAGATGATACCGTCAGCTCAGCTAAGGAAGATAGGTGGATACAAACTGATGGAACTGGATAGTGGGCGCTCCACAGAGAACACCTATTGGGATGATGCACTGAGTGCAGGGCACTACAGTTTCGGAGTGGCAAACGACGACCTTCACTTCCCCGATCGCTCGCATTGTATAGCCGTGCGATGCAATTTCCTGTGCACACCCTCAGGACGCTATGACGACATAAGGAAGACTCTGCTTGATGGAGCATACTATTCCATGCGCATTCCAGACTATGGTAATGGCAACTGGGAAATGAAATACGAGCGAAACAGACATTTGCCTTACATCACCAGTATAGGTTTGCAGGACAGCATAATCTACATATCTGTCTCGGTCCAGGCTGACAGTATCAAGTTTACAGGTCAGAACCACTCCACGCTGGCACTGGCTTGCAATACAGACACGGCATCCTACATGATGCGAAAAGACGACCCCTATGCTCGCATCACAGCATATTTTCCACAGGGTGAAGTGATTTATTCCAATCCCTTTGCCCGATACGACGCAACCTTGTCGGACACACCTTTCAGAGAAAATACCCACAGCGCCAATTACTTGCTCACCATACTCTACAACCTGATGTTGTTGGTAATGCTGATAGCATCGGCAGGTTTGCTATACAAACTTTTAATCAGAAGAAAATGAAGAAACTACTAAAAGACAAGGCATCACTAACATACGTATCTATAGCACTGAGCGTATTTACCCTGATTGCCTTTCATTTCCCAGTATTTAGATATGCCGCTGACCATCAGGACGGTGGGGCCAACGGACTTCTTATCCTTGGTGGCGCGGCACTCATCATGCTTGCCTTGAACTTCCTGCTATACTACCTGATAATGTATCTGGGCCGCATAGTGGGCAAGGTGCTCTTGTCCGCTTCGTTCATCTGCAATGCCATAATGCTTTATTTTGTGGTTACATACGAAACCTTGGTAACCGACTCCATGATGGGCAACGTGTACAACACAAGGTTTTCGGAAGCCTCAGGGTTCTTTTCCCTTGCCGCAGTGCTTTATATCCTGTTTTTGGGCATTCCGCCCTGTCTGTATCTGTTCTTGCGTAAAATGGACTATGGGAAGTTCAGGTCCTTCCTGCTCAATTCAGTTGTTGCCCTATTGATAGCTTTGGTGGGAGCGGGAGTAAACGCAACCAACTTCACATGGATTGACAAGCACTCCACAGAACTGGGCAGTCTGCTGATGCCATGGTCGTATATAGTGAACACCGTGCGCTACTACAACAAGAAATACAATGCCAACCGCAAGGAGATACTGTTGCCCGATGCACATATATCTTCAACAGACAAGGAGGTTGTGGTGCTTGTCATAGGCGAGTCGGCAAGGCGGGACCACTTCTCTCTGTATGGCTACGAAAAGAAAACCAACCCATTGCTTGAGAAGGACAGCGTTACGGCTCTCATTGCCCTGTCTTCCTCCACCTACACTACAGCCGGAGTAAAGGCAATACTGGACCACAAGCCCACCGGCGACCTGTACGAGATTCTGCCCAACTATCTGTACCGCAATGGAGTGGACGTGATATGGCGCACTGCCAATTGGGGCGAACCGCCAGTGCATATAGAGAAGTACCTTACACACAGGGATATAAAGAAACTATATCCCGAAGCCGACGACAGATACGATGGCATACTGCTGGAGGGACTGTATGACGACATCGTGTCTTGCAACAAGGAAAAACTGCTTGTGGTACTGCACACCAGCACAAGTCATGGACCAACGTACAACAAGAAGTATCCTTCCTCATTCGAAGTGTTCACACCTGTCTGCACAACAGTGGAAATGTCCAAGGCAAACCGCGATGAACTGATGAATGCCTATGACAATACCATCCTCTATACCGACTATCTGATACACTCCGTCATAGAAGTGCTTCGTAAGGTAAAGGACAGAAACTGTTGCATGCTCTACATCTCTGACCACGGGGAATCATTGGGAGAGAACAACCTCTATATGCATGGTGTGCCTATGATGATGGCGCCGAGGGAGCAGATAGAAATACCTTTTATTGTGTGGAATGCGGACAAAAAACTTGGTATCAAAGATATCAAGGAAGCAGGTCAATACCATATTTTCCATAGCATCCTCCGCTTCCTGGATGTGGAATCGCCCATCTATGATGAGAAGATGAACATCTTCGAATAGGTGGCGTAACGAAAAAAGAGCGCCGATTCTCACGAACCAAGCGCCCTTCACACCATGACTAATGTTATGATTAATCTCTCAAACTTCTACTTTAATTCCTGAAAGCAATCTGTTTTCATTTTACCTTAAACATGTATCAGTTGAGTGGTGTAAACCTAAACAAACTTAACCTAATCTAATATCATGAAAAACCTAAAACAATTTCTCTTATCTATTGTGCGTTCCTCTCGGAAGGCACTGCAAAGGTACGCCATTTTATGAAACATGCAACAATGCTCCAGCAATAAATGTAGAAAAAACACTTATTTCTTGATTTATATCAAAAGCACTTGATAGACGTCAACGGGCAGGTGTGTTCGTGTACCATTGAACTTCGTTCTAAGGTACTCACGTTGACCTTCGGTCTTCCTCCTCCTTACAAGGCATAGTATGCGAGCATCCGCTGCTCTTGTTGCGCGCGTCGGTTATTCGCTTTCGCTCATCAAGCTACGCAAGTCGGAAATGTCCAAATAAATTTAACCCTTTTGGGTTCAATTTGCTCACTTAATCGTAACATTGAACTTCGTTCTAAGGTACTCACGTTCGGAAATGTCCAAATAATTTGACATTTCGCTCACTTAATCGTACCTTTGAGGCAAAGCCTCTAAATTACTCACGCTCGGAAATAAAAATAAATTAAGGCTTTATTTTGTATTTCGCTCGCTTATTCGTAATTTTGTACTCAAAATAACAAAAGATTAACAATGAGAGACTACGATTTTAGAAAGATTGAAGAGAAGTGGCGTGCCCTGTGGGTGGCCAACAAGACATACCACGTTGAGGAGGACGAGGCAAAGAAGAAGTTCTACGTCCTGAACATGTTCCCCTATCCCAGCGGTGCAGGTTTGCACGTTGGTCATCCCCTTGGCTATATTGCCAGCGACATTTATGCCCGATTCAAGCGTCAGCAGGGCTACAATGTGCTGAACCCCATGGGATACGACTCGTACGGACTTCCTGCCGAGCAGTATGCCATACAGACAGGCCAGCACCCCGAGAAGACCACCTTCCAGAACATTGACCGCTATCGCGAGCAGTTGGACAAGATAGGTTTCTGCTTTGACTGGGACCGCGAGGTGCGCACCTGTGCCCCCGGCTATTATCATTGGACACAATGGGCCTTCCAGAAGATGTTCAACTCATACTTCGACACAGCCCTGGGCAAGGCACAGCCTATAGAGCAACTCATAGCCAATTTTGAGGCAAAGGGTACCGAGGGCATCAATGCCGCATGCTCGGAGGAACTATGCTTCACCGCCGATGAGTGGAAGGCAATGAGCGAGCAGGAGAAGAGCCAGACGCTGATGAACTACCGTATTGCCTTCCTGGGCGAGACAATGGTAAACTGGTGCCCCAAACTGGGTACCGTACTGGCCAACGATGAGGTTATCGACGGCGTGAGCGAGCGTGGCGGATACCCCGTGGAGCAGAAGAAGATGCGTCAGTGGTGTCTGCGTGTGAGCGCTTATTCCCAGAGACTTCTGGATGGTTTGGAGACTATACAGTGGAGCGATAGCATCAAGGAGACACAGAAGAACTGGATAGGCCGAAGCGAAGGTGCCGAGGTGCAGATAAAGGTGGCAGATAGCGACGTGGAGTTCACCATCTTCACCACCCGTGCCGACACCATGTTCGGTGTCACCTTCTTCGTTCTTGCCCCCGAAAGCGAACTTGTAGCACAACTCACCTCTGCCGAGCAGAAAGAGGAGGTGGACAAGTACCTGACCTACGTGAAGAGCCGCACCGAGCGTGAGCGCCAGATTGACCGCACCGTAACAGGCGTGTTCTCCGGTTCTTACGGCATCAACCCCATCACTGGCGAGAAGTGCCCCATATACATTGCCGAGTACGTCCTCTCCGGTTATGGTACCGGTGCCATTATGGCAGTACCAGCACACGACTCTCGCGACTATGCCTTTGCACGTCATTTCAACCTGCCCATCATCCCATTGGTGGAGGGTGCCGACGTGAGCGAGGAGAGTTACGATGCCAAGGAGGGTATAGTGATGAACTCTCCCATGGAGGGCAAGCCTTCGCTGAACGGCTTCACCCTGAACGGCCTTACCATCAAGGAAGCCATTGCCGCAACAAAGAAGTTTGTCAGCGAGAACGGTCTTGGCCGCGTGAAGGTAAATTACCGCCTGCGCGATGCCATCTTCTCCCGTCAGAGATATTGGGGCGAACCCTTCCCCGTCTACTACAAGCAGGGCATTCCCTGCATGATTCCCGAGGAATGCCTGCCCGTGGAACTTCCACAGGTAGAGAACTTCCTTCCCACCGAGAGTGGCGAACCCCCACTGGGCAATGCACAGCTTTGGGCTTGGGACGAGGCTAACCGCAAGATTGTGGACAAGGCTCTCATTGACGAGAAGACCATCTTCCCCATCGAACTCTTCACCATGCCTGGCTTTGCAGGTTCAAGTGCATACTACCTGCGCTACATGGACCCCAACAACGGAGAGGCGCTCGTTGGCGAGAAGGCATCGGAATACTGGCAGAACGTTGACCTCTATGTGGGCGGCAGCGAGCATGCCACCGGTCACCTTATCTACTCTCGCTTCTGGAACAAGTTCCTCTTCGACCTGGGCGTGAGCAAGAAGGAGGAACCCTTCCAGAAACTCATCAACCAGGGTATGATCCAGGGACGAAGCAACTTCGTATACCGTATAAAGGACACCAACACCTTCGTAAGCCTGGGTCTGAAGGACCAGTACGACACCACCCCCATCCATGTGGATGTGAACATCGTGAAGAACGATGTACTGGATGTGGAGGCCTTCAAGGCATGGCGCCCCGAGTACGAGACAGCAGAGTTCATCCTGGAGGACGACAAGTACATCTGCGGATGGGCCGTGGAGAAGATGTCCAAGAGCATGTTCAATGTAGTGAACCCCGACATGATAGTTGAGCGCTACGGTGCCGACACCCTGCGCCTGTATGAAATGTTCCTTGGCCCTGTGGAGCAGAGCAAGCCTTGGGATACCAATGGTATTGACGGATGCCATCGCTTCCTGAAGAAGTTGTGGCAGCTGTTCTGGGACAAGGACGGCAACCTGCAGGCAGATGCCACCGAACCCACCGCCGACAACATGAAGTCTCTGCACAAGCTCATCAAGAAGGTTACCGCCGACATAGAGGAGTTCTCATACAACACCTCCATCTCTGCCTTCATGGTGGCAATAAACGAGCTCACCGCACAGAAGTGCCGTAGCCGCGAGGTGATGACACAGATCGTTGCCCTGCTCGCACCCTTTGCGCCTCACATGGCAGAGGAACTGTGGGAGGCACTTGGCCAGGAAGGCAGCGTATGCGATGCCCAGTGGCCGGCATTCGACGAGAAGTACCTGGTGGAGAGCAGCGTGCAGTTGGGCGTGCAGTTCAACGGCAAGGTGCGCTTTGCCATGCAGTTCCCCGCCGATGCCACTCCCGAGCAGATGGTGGAAATGGCTCTTGCCGCACCCGAGGCACAGAAGCACCTGGAGGGCAAGCAGATCGTTAAGACCATTGCCGTGCCCAAGCGTATAGTAAATATCGTGGTTAAATAAGATATAAAACACACTTGTCTTATGAAGACAAAGATCGCTCTGGCCGAGCAACGCGAGAAATTGCAAGGCCGCCTACGCAAGTATCATGTCCTGGACTTCATCAAGGACATGATATTCATCAACCTTGGTATGGCCATCTACGACGTGGGATGGGCCTTGTTCCTCCTGCCCTACAAGATCACCACGGGCGGTGGTGCCGGTATGTGTGCCATAGTGCAGTATGCCACGGGTTTTCCCATGCAGTACAGCCTGCTCATCGTAAATGCCGTACTGCTGTTGCTGGCATGGTGGCAGTTGGGCACAAAGTTCACCATGAAGACGCTTTATGCCGTGCTCTCACTGACCTTCTATCTGGAGGTTGGCCAGGACATCGTTTCCAACGAGGCCTACGGGCTTTGGCGTGTTCTTGGCGATAACCAGGAGGGCATGGCATGTATTCTGGGAGCCATACTCAACGGTATAGGCATAGGCATGGTGTTCATGAGCGGCGGCAGCACAGGCGGATGGGACATCATTGCCTCCATCATCAACAAGTACAAGAATGTGAGCATAGGACGTGTGCTTCTCTATCTCGACCTCTTCGTGATAGGCAGCTGCTACTTCCTGTTCCATAGCTGGCAGATGGTGGTCTTCGGTTATGTCACCCTGGTGATTTACACCTTTGCCGTGGATACTATGATAAACTCCTCCAAGCAGGACATACAGTTTACCATCTACACCAAGTGCCACGACATCATGGTGGAATCCATACGCACCAAGACCGGACACACCGCCACACTGCTCTTTGCCGAGGGCGGTTTCACCCACGACCAGCTGAAGGTGGTGGTGACCATCGTGCACAAGAGCGAGCAGGTGGAGATGCTCCGTCTGATACGCGACACCGACCCCGACGCCTTCGTCACCTTCCACCGTGTGGAGGGAGCCTTTGGCAAGGGATTCAATGTAATTAAGGCTTAAACAAAAAAGGATATGGAGAAAATCACATTACACGACATTGTTCCTTCAGGCAAGGACCTGTTTCTCATGGCATCGGGCTTGCTGATATTTGCCATCGGTTACTCATTCTTTATCCTGCCCTACGAGATGACCAGCGGAGGCGTATCGGGTGTTGGTGCATTGATATTCTATGTCACCAAGTTCCCGCCTTCCTACACATATTTCATCATCAACGTGGCTCTGCTCCTGTCTGCACTGAAGATCTTGGGCTTGAAATACACCGTCAAGACCTTGCTTGCCACGGCCATGGTGTCGCTCTTTATAGACTTGGGACAGCGTCTTGTGCCCATTGATCCAGTAACAGGTGAAATGTACAAGCTGGTAGGTGAACAGAAGTTTATGGCCTGCGTGCTGGGCGGACTTACCGAAGGTATCGGTCTGGGCCTTGTCTTCCAGTCGGGCGGCAGTACCGGCGGTTCGGACATCGTGGCCTCTATTATAAATAAGTATAAGCCCATCAGTCTTGGCCGTGCCCTTCTCATGGTGGATATCTTCATTGTTGGTGCCAACTGGTTTGTTATCCGCGACGTTGAGACACTGGTAATGAGTTACTGTATGCTCTTCATAGCCATCAACATGGTTGACTATGTCATCAATGGTGCCCGCCAGAGTGTACAGTTCATCATCGTTTCCGAGAAATACGAAGAGATTGCCACACGCATCAACCACGACCTGCAACGCGGTTGTACCATCCTGGAAGGCCATGGCTGGTACAGCAAGCAGAAGCGCCCCGTACTGCTGGTTATGGCAAAGAAGTTTGAGCGCAAGGACATCTTCGATCTCATCCACCGTGTAGACCCCAAGGCTTTCGTTTCCATGTCCAACGTTGAAGGTGTCTTCGGCGAAGGATTCGACCCAATTAAAAAGTGAAAACGGAAAACGGAAATCGGAAAACTAACCTAACCGTTCATCCGTCGTTAAATTAACCTTTCCGATTTCCGTTTTCACCCCAGTTTTCCGTTTTCCGTTTTCCGTTTTCACATTTCCGTTTATCAACATGGTATTCGCAACAAACAACGAGCATAAGCTCCGTGAGATACGCCAGATACTTGGCGACAAGATAGAGATCCAGTCATTGGCAGAGATAGGCTGCACCGAGGAGATTCCCGAGGATGCAGACACCCTTGAAGGCAACGCCCTGCAAAAGGCACGCTATGTGGCAGAGAAGTATGGCGTGGATTGCTTCGCCGACGATACCGGTTTGCATGTCGATGCCCTGGACGGTGCCCCAGGTGTGTTCACCGCACGCTTTGGCACAATGAACGGTTTTGGCGACAGTCACGATGCTAGCGCCAACATCCGTTGCCTCCTTGCCAAGATGGAAGGCAAAGAGGACCGCAGCTGCCGTTTCCGCACCGTCATAGCCCTTGTGCGCCATAGTGCAGACAATGCCAGTTTTGAGGAGCACCTGTTCGAAGGCATAGTCGAGGGCAAGGTGGTAACAGAACTTCGTGGCGAGAACGGATTCGGCTACGACCCCGTTTTCGAGGTGGAGGAAACCGGTCTCACCTTTGCCGAAATGGGTCCCGAAGGCAAGAATGCCGTATCCCATCGTGCCCGTGCCGTAAGCAAGTTGGCAGAGTTTTTGCAAATGGAAAATAATGCTATGCGGGCATAAAGCAATTTCTTTCAGGACGAAGGAGCATATATATATAAGGTGGATAGTTGTTACCGTAACTATCCACCTTATTGCATATTATATCCATGCCGAACAGCTATCAGCGGTTCACCGAACGGCTGATAGTGGTTCGCTTAACGGCTAATAGCGGTTCACCGAACGGCTGATAGTGGTAAAATGAACCGCTAATGGCACTTAGGATTGTCACTTGTTTAGGCAAATTTTATTGCCATTTCTGCTGTTGAATTTCACAGAACTTACCTATAGAATATATCTATACTGCGTTCCAAAGCAACTCATATTAACGAGAAAATGAATTCGTTTTCAGCTTATTATTTACATATGCAGATATGTTAACAATAATTAACTAATAGGGGGGGGTAAATTGAATAATAAAAAGTAACTTTACAGCGCGTAAGACCCTATATTTAAGGGAATAGCACTGTGACTAATAATAATAAAACCTAAACAAACAAACCAAAACAAAATGAAGAGATTTTCGACATTCCTTGCGGCCCTGCTTTGCACGGCTACCGCAATCTTTGCAGATCTTCCGTTCCGTAACCATCGTTACGATTCGTTCAAGGCTTTGAACGTAACCAGCGAGAACATTCTGTTTATCGGTAACAGTATTACCGACATGCACTGCTGGCCAGAAGTGTTCAAGACATCCACCGGCGAGTATCTTCCTATAGTGAACCGAGGCAACTCAGGCACATACTCAACGGAGCAGAGCGACAACCTCGAGTCCTACATCAATGGCAAACCTAAGAAGGTGTTCATGATGATAGGCACCAACGACATTGCTACCTCTGGTGGCCTCAACTTCAGCCCAGAGCAGGTGCTTGCATACGTGAAGAGCATCGTGGCACGTATCCACGCACGCTCTCCACAGACCAAGGTATACCTGTACAGCATCCTGAACAACAAGACCGGCAACCGTGTTCAGACCACATGGCTTAGGGCAAATGAACTGACCAAGGCCTATGCCGATGCTACCGACAAGGTAACCTACATCGACCTCTACGACAAACTCACAAACGTTGCCAGTGGCGGTCAGTGGAGCTATGACAACCTGCACCTCACCGCAGGTGCCTATCAGGTATGGGCAAAGGAGATTTGCCAGTATCTGCAGGAGGGAGAGGACTATACCGTATCATGTGTTTATCCCGAGAACACACTCACCCTGCAGAACAATGGCGGACTTGGTGGTGCTCATGGCATGCGTGCCACCTATTTCAGTTGTCTCCCAATCAGCAGCAACGACGTACTCGTGTTCGGCGACGAATTTGTGAAGAATGGCGAGTGGCAGGAACTGCTCGGCAACCGTAATGTGAAGAACCGTGGCACTGGCTGGGGCTATGGTGGCGACATTGCCACAACAAGCAAGCTGGTGGATGCCACCTATGCAGCCATAGAAGGTGTGACAAAGCAGGATGCCAAGGCTATCTTCATTTACACAGGTACGGGCGACTGCAACGGTACTGCCGACATGGAGGGTGTGAAGACCGCCTACAAGGCTCTGGTAGACAAAATAAAGCAGAAGTCTCCCACATCTGCTATCTATGTGATGAGCCTTTGCCCCACTAAGAACGAGAGCAACAACACCAACCGCATCTCCGTGCTCAACGCTTATCTGAAGACATTGGAGGGCGTGAAGTTTGTTGATTTCTACAATACTCTGCTCAACGGCAACGTAGCAAACACCAAGTATTTCTATCCCGACAACTACCTCGGTGCCCTTGGTTATGTGGAGATGGCCCAGGCCATGAAGGATGCTCTGGCTGCCGACTTCCCTCAGGACACATACACCGTCATTGACGATGCAACTGCCGAGGCACGTTATGCTCAGGCAGGGCTGCGCAACCAGCTGACACAGGTTATTGCGCGTGGTCTCATTGCTGAGCGTGGTGATGCTGTAGGCCAGTACGATGTGGAGAAGATGAAGGCCTACGACGAAAAACTTGCCCAGGCCAATGCCATCCTTGAGAAGACCGATATTACCCAGGAGCAGGTTACTGAGTTTGCCGAGGCCCTCACCGCCATCCTCAACGATGCTCTGACAATGCCCAAGGCAAGCACAGATGCAAAGGAGGTGTGGTACAAGCTGAGTACCCCCAATCGCAATCGCAAATATCTCACCAGCACTGGTGCAGGTGCAGGTGTAGTGGGCGAAGACCAGAACAACTATGCAGCCTCTATGTGGAAGTTCGTTGCCCGCCAGGATGGCACTCTGGACATTGTCAACCGTGCCGACAACTCCTTCCTCGCCCCCACGGCAGCATATAACAATCAGATTTCTACCTCTGCCACACAACCCGAGAAGGGATGGACCCTGAGTTATTGCAATGCTCCTGGTCTATTCATCGTTAGCAGCGGCACTGTACAGCTCAACCAAACCACCAAGGCAGGCACCCCAGTTTTCAACTGGAGCAGCGGACAGACAGGTACCGACCGTGCCGATTCTGGTTGTCAGTATCAGATAGAACTCGTAGAGGGCGAACCCGAGGAGATGCCCGACCCATCTCTCAATACCCTCACTCTGACTATCAACGAGTTTGCCAACGGACAGTCCACATGGACCAAGAACGTGTCCACAAGCGACGGATGGTATGGTCAGTTTGTCACATCCACCACTCCTGCCGTGACCGTTGCCTCCACAGACAAGACAGTCAACAACATGGGCTGGTCCAGCAAGCGCCCCTGGCTGCAGGCAGGATACACCTACACCATCGCTGTTCCTCAGGGATATGAGATCAACGAGTACGAGATGACAACCCTGGAAGGTCTCGGTTTCAATGGCACCTTCACTTACACCACAGCCGATGGAGAGGCAACAAGTCCTGCACAGACAGGGGCGGAGCAGACCGTTGTCGCCAAGGGACTTGCCACCGACACAATCACCATCAAGGTGGGCACTGCCGTTGATGGCACCAAGGGTATCATGATAACGAAACTTGTTCTCAGATACAAGGAAGTACCGGTCGAGGACGAAGGCAATGAAGATGAAGGCGAAGACGATGAGGAAGTTTCCTCTGTTCTCACCTATACCTTGGACAAGGCCAACGGCAACCTCTATCGTGGTAACGAAGCTAACTCCAGTTGGAACAGCGCATGGAGGAGCAATGCAGCCCCACAGCTTCAGTTCTCTTGCGGAGCAAACAACATGAACTGGCAGGGCAACAATATTCAGATGATGACAGGTACATCAACTAAGGCCACCTACACCCTGGCAGCTCCCTCCGGCTATGTCATCACCTCGTACAGTTTCACCTATGCTAACAATTCTCACGAGGAAGCTCTCTCCCTCACTATGGACAATGGTCAGGCCTACAACACCAAGTCCACTCCTCAGACCATCAGCGCCACAGGCGAGAAGCTCTATTCTGTTTCATTCACACTGGCTGGCCCCAATGGCAAGGGTGTTTTATTGACCGACTTCACCGTAACAGTCAAGGAAGACAAGGTAGAGGCTCCCCAGATAAGCACCGAGAACGAAGTGCACTGGTATTACATAGCAAGCGCCTCCACCAAGGCATATTGCAAGGACAAGGTTATCTATTCCGACACCGAGACCTCCTATCTGCGCTTTGCCGACAAGTCATTCATGGCAGACCGCATCTGGAGTTTCTGGGAGAAGGACGGCAAACTTGCCATCAGGAACTATAAGGGCGAATACTTCGGCACTGCACCTGACGGTACTGGCGGCAGCACAGCCTTTGGCGTATCCGACACCCCCAACCACATCTACACCATCCAGCCTGCCTTCGGAGCATTCATCATCAAGGACCAGGGCGTGGAACTCCATGCTCAGGAGAGCGGACAGAGAATTGTGCGCTGGGCAGCCGAGGCTGACGGGGCATCGCTCTGGCGCTTCGACGAGGTGGATGTCAGCAAGGCCCAGGCGATAATCTCATACACCAATGTTGTTCAGGGTAAGGTGAGCACTGGTATAGGCAATGTGAACCAGGCCATTATCCGCTCCACCATCCGTGTGGCAGGTCTTGAAGGCAAGGTGAACTTCCAGGGCGTGAAGGGTGCATTCTCCGGTACCGACAAGGCAGACGTTACCAATGTGAAGGCATACTTCGCCACCAACGACCGCGAACTCTTCATAGATGCCGACAAGAAGATGACTTGGCGTGAGGAGAACGGCGAACAGTTTGGACAGACAGTAGCGCTGGCAGAAGACGGGACCTTCTCCATCTCCGGCAGCAAGGAAATGGCTCCTGGCAACTACTACCTGTGGATTGCTTACGACATCGCAGAGACTGCCAAGGAAGGCAACCTCGTGGATGCAAGCATTACTTCATACACCGTGGATGGTGCTCAAATAGAGGAGGCCAATGGCAATCCCAAGCATAGCGTGACTATCTTCCTCTCCGAGGGTTCTGTTCTCATGCCTATGGACAAGGGTTCTCTGCACTACCGTATTCCTGCCATCACCGCCACAAAGGACGGCAAGCGCCTCGTTGTACTTACCGACGACCGCAAGCAGAGCCAGGCCGACCTGCCCAACCACTGCTATGTGGTGGCTCAGTACTCTGACGACTTTGGCAAGACATGGAGCGATCCCCTCACAGTGGCAGGTACTGCCGAGACAGGTGGCAACTACGGACACGGCGATGCTTCTATCGTAACAAACCGCGACAACGGCGAGATTGTGGGCATCATGACCAGCGCCGGCACCTACGGCCACGGATTCTTTGCGGGTACTGCTGCCGAACCTCCACGCTGGAAGACTATCACCAGCCGCGACGGCGGTTTGACATGGGAAACTCCCGTAGACCATACCGACGATCTGTTCGGTGCAAACTGCGACAACCCCAAGACACAGACCTGGAAGAGCGGTTTCTCTGGTTCGGGCGCTGCCCTGCAGAAGCGCGACGGTACATTGGTTTCAAACTTCGTAAACCGTCAGGCAGACAACAGCCAGCACTTCTACTTCTTCATGAGTAAGGACGGTGGCAAGAACTGGTATGTGAGCGGCAACAGCGGTACCGCCGGAGCCGACGAGCCCAAATCCCTGGAGCGCAACAATGGCGACCTTGCTATTAGCGTACGTGCAAGCGGCTATAACTATCATAATGTTACTTCCGACGATGGCGAGACATGGCACTATCCTTCACAGACACGCTTTACCACTGGTATCTCAGGCAATGCCTGCGACGGCGAGTACATGGTATGGTGTTCTACCCTTGAAGGCAATCCCTGGGACATAGCGCTGCAGACATTGCCCAACAGCGGCAGTCGCGAGAATGTGAGCATAGCCTTGTCTACCGACGAGGGCGAAACCTTCGGTGCTCCCAAGACCATCTGTCCCCGTGGCTCCTGCTACAGTGCAACTGTTGTGCTGCCCGACGGTACCCTGGGTGTCTATTACGAGGAGAATGGTGTATCCGATGCTTTCGTTATGCGCTTTGTCCGCTTCTCTCTGGATTGGGCCAGCAATGGCAAGTATAAGTTCACCGAGGACGCACCCTTTATTCCCATCAAGTCAACAAATGAAACAGGGATTGACGATGTTATGCATAATGTAGAAACCAATGCTCCCGCTGCCATCTACGACCTTTCAGGCCGTCGTGTCCAGCAGGTACAGAAAGGCATCTACATCCAAAACGGCAAAAAGGTTATCATGAACTACTAACCTATTAATGCCCAAAGCAAAAGACCGGTCCATACGACCGGTCTTTTGCTTTGGGTGTATTCAGATGTTCAATGTTCCAAATATCCGCTTACCCCCAAAAAACTCTTTGATTTTGTACGACATGTTTGCTAATTGTCCAACAGCCTTGACAAGGCTTCCAAGTCGGGGTCTGAATATTCTGTTGATATGCCCACAGAGCCATCGTACGAGGCGGCAATGGGAAGTATTGCCTTTATGCACATCAAATCATGGCTGAATAGGCAACTTTGGGTGATGCTTTTATAATATCAGGTACTGCACAGAAGAAAGTGCGGACAATTGGCCTTACCGAGGACAAGGGCGTGAATATAGTATTTGCTCGCCGAAAGAATACCAAGGACAAGCATGTGACAATACCGAGGACAAAATGATACCGGTTGAACGGACAAAAACACGGTATCGAGAATGCTCAATACCGCCCACGGACCGATTTGGGATAATAGTTTTCCTAATAAGGAAACTACATACGTAATAGTGATGAGTATGAAAATGCCCCGTAGCGCAGTTGGATACGCTACGGGGCAATATTCTTATAGGTGTAAGGATACTACTGTTCCTCCATGAACATGGGGTCCCATGCAGGAAGAAGGGTGGGTTTCTGCTCCATGAGTTTCATGAGTTTCTTGGGCATGTACTTCTTGTTTACCACCACGCGGAACATGTATTCGTTGAACCACTCGTTGGTCATGATGAGGTAGCCGTTGTGTCCGCTGGCAGCACCCCAGGAGTTCTCCACCTTCCACTTGATGGGGTTGCCCTTTTCGTCCAGGTCTACAGCCATGAGAGTCATGGCATGTGAAGAACCAGAGTCGCGGGTCTGGATGCGCTGCTTCTTGTTCATACCGAAGGTAGTGCCGAGCAGAGAGTTGTAGTCCCAAGCCTGGATGTCCAGAATACCCTTCTTGCTGTCCAGGAACTTGCCCACGTCGCAGGAGAAGTACATCTGTGTGCTGTCCTGAAGCGATGCTATGGCAATGGGAGCCAGGTCCTTGATGTCGAGGTTGAGATAGAGCCAGTTGTGACCGTCGTGCATGTGGCGGTCCATGTCTATCTCATATACCTTATTATATGGACGCGAAGGGTCGTTCATGAGCATGACGTAGTCCTTCTGCAGGTCACCTGCCTCGGCGCAGTACTCGTGATAGAACTCCAGCGGTGTGTACTTCTTCAGTTCTGACAGCAACTTGCCATCCTTGCCACGAGGTGCCCAAAGGAATTCCTGAACGGGTTCGCCATAGGCCAGTACAAGCATCTGGTAGATGGTCTTCATCTGCTCCACCTTGTAGGCCTGCAGTTCTGCCTCGCCCTTGCCTGCCTGGGCCTGCTCACGCAGGTTGATGGCAATCTCGCGCAATTTGCGCTTCAAATGACCGTCTATCTCGTTGGTGTTGTTGCTCGCCCAGGTTTCCTCCTGTACCTCTGCTGGTACCAGGCCGTACTTGCTTACGAGGTCAGCCACACCAGTGTAAGTTCCACCATCGGACAGAGGATTCTGCATGAGCCATTGCACCTTCTGGTGGTCAATGCTCTCGCTACGTGTGTCTATTATGCCCTGAAGGAAGAGGTTGGCCTTCTCCAGCTGGTCGTAGAAGAACAGGTGAATTTGGCTGAACTGGAAACCAGTTATGCCCATCTTCTTCATGGCCTTGTTGCGGAGGACGTTCATGCCGGTGAACATCCAGCAACGACCGCTGCTCTGCTGGTCGGTGATGCCAGTATTGCGGATGTCTATGGAGAAGTGGGTGTTCTCGCCGGTGGTGTTAACAGCCGGACGCATGGCAAGTTTGCGGAAACTGCCGTTGCTCACCACGCTCTGGCGTGCACGGTCGGCAGCATTGCCCTCGTAGCTCTGCTTCAGGTTGGACAGCACCTCTGGGGTGATGGTCTCCTGAGCCGATGCTGCCAGTGCAATTGCACCGGCAGCAAGGAATGATAGTATTTTCTTCATTTATGGGGTTTTAGGGAAATCCTATTTGTTGTAGATTTTCTAGTTAGACTAGATATTCTAGGAATACTAGACATACTAGAAAAACTATACTTTCTATATTTTCGTTCAACGTTAAACCTTTTCAACTCTCAACGCATTTAGTACTTCACCTTCTCAATCTCAAAGATGAACTGGCCTGAACCGTCGGCCTTGATGCGGTTGCCGTCGCGATGCCAGTAGCCCTTGCCACCGCTGCCTGCATTCTGGATGCTCCACTTGCCTTCCTGCTTAACGAGGAGATAGGTGTGCCATGCTGCATCGAAGGGGTTGCGGTCCTTGTTGAACCAGAAGGCACCAGTCTCGTTGATATAACGGCCGTCCTGCTTGTTGAAAATCTTGTAGCGACCAGTCTTGGCATTCTGCTCGATAACCCACTGCTGACGCTGGGGGTTGATAACGTCGCGCTCAGCCTGGAACACGGGGAAGTCGCCCACACGGTCGGCACCAGCCTGTGCATTGGTCAGATACTCGCCGTTGACCTTGATGAAGTATTCGCCATCCTCGATAGCCTGTACGGGGAAGTATTCCAGACCATAGGTGTAATTCTTCTTGTATGCCTTTACGGTTTCTGCAAGTTTCTCGTTGAGCCAGGGGGTAACCACGTCGCCGCTTACAACGGGCTTTGCCTTTACGATAGAACCCTCGTAGTTGCGGCTGATGATGGCCTTCTGCTTCTGCTCCAATTGCAACTGTGCACGATAGTGACCGATGAAGGCTACGCTATCCTTATGAGCCAAGGCAGCAACCATATTGATATACTGCTGGCCGCGCAAACCAAGATAGCGCATGCTCTCAACCCAGGGCTTGATCTCGTCGAGCATTTCGGGATGGTTCACCTCGTCGGCCAACAGGTTGTCGGCAGCCCAAACGAGTTGCTGGAAGTACACCTCAGAACCCACCAGGGTCTCTGAAGCCTTGGCAAAGTTGGGACTCTCGCCTTCACGACGTAGGCCATGACCTGTGGGACCTAGGTCGATGTTGTTCTCACAGAAAATACGGAATGCCTTCTTGCTTGTAGGCATAAGAGCCTCAAGGGCACGCTCCCATGACTTAACATCGTCGTAAGCAGGCATGTTCCAAGTATAGTCGGCAATGCTATAAAGACTTACCTTAGAAGCCTCGGCATACTCCATAGGATTAGAGCAGAAACCACTAACCATGTCGTTGATGTTTAGGTCGTTACCATAGGTCTTACCCATAAGCATACGGCTCTGGCAATAGTCGTTAACGGGGTAGTTTAACCAGATGTAAGCCTTACGCTTGATTTGCTCATTAATCCATTGCATATCCACCTCGCCAATCATGTCCACAACAGAGTTACCTGTCCACATGATGCGAACCTCGGGATACATCTTGGTACCCAGGGTGTTGAGATAGTCACCGCTGGTCCAACCCTTGTTGTACTGAGAGGGACACATGATTAGGGGCTCCACATCCTTATGCTTGCGCACAAAGTTGTCGGTAAGGTAGTTGAGCAGACCTGCCTGCTTGTCGCCACGTGCGCCCTCGCCCCAAACGTCGTCGAAGAATACAGCGAAAGAGCGGATGCCAAGGTCGTACATCAGTTCCAGTTTCTTAGCCACGTTGATGGAGTCCTCCAGGCACCACTTGATATCGCCTGCGGGGTGGATGGCCCACACGAACTTAACCTTGTTCTTGTGTGCTGCGTCTACGAGTTCCTTCAGCTTGGCAGCCTCGTTGGCGGGATAAGGCTCACGCCAGCGTGCACGGTGGTAGGGGTCATCCTTGGGACCGAACACATAGGTATTCATCTTGTACTGGCCATAGAAGTCGAACTGGCGCAGACGGTCCTTGTGGCTCCAGGGGTTGCCATAGAAACCCTCGATGACACCGCGGTCGGTTACGCTGGGATAGTCGGTAATCTCGCATGCCATAACCTGATTCTGGCTCATGACCTGAGAAAGGGTCTGGGCAGCATAGTATGTACCGCTGTTGTCGCGACCAGCAACTATAACCTGCTCGGCGCTGACCTTCAGGTAGTAGCCCTCGGTCTGTGCAGGGATGAGCTTCTTGAACTTCTTTACGGCCTTGTCGTTTGCTTCACCGATGATGATGGGAGTGGCTTCAGGGAATTTCTTGGCATCCACCTTCTCGCTGGTACCAACGATGTCCAGCTTGGAGGAAAGCAATTCAACGGCATCGGCATCTGCCTGAGATGCGCCTACAAGATAGAACTTCTCCGTCTTGGCAAAGGCCTGGTCGCCCCAGCTGATCTGTTGGGGCAGAGGAGAGATTGTTACAGTCTGGCTGTTGGCTGCAATGGCTGCCACACATGCCAAAAGGGTTGTAAACAGTTTCTTCATAAAGATAATATTGATGGTTATTTGATTGAATCCGACCACTATTGTGTACAAAGATATGAAATAAATCGAAACAATGCACAACAATGGGGAATAAAGTGCACGAAAACGGACAATACGTGAGTTGTACGAGGAAAAGCGCACCAAACAAAACGGCTCCACCGGGAGGGTGAAGCCGCTATGATAGACATGGTTATATATGCAGAAAGCGCTTACTTGATGTACTCTGCCAAGTTGGTGTTGCGCATATCGCCGGTACGCAGGAAGGTGTCGTGCATAGCGAAGGCAGCAGCCAGGCTGTGCTGGGTGTGACCACCGTTCTTCTGTGCAAAGCGCAGGTAGTCCTGCAGCATGGGGCGATAGTCGGGGTGTGCCACCTTGATGAGTTCCTGTGCCTTCTGCATGTCGCTCTTGCGACGCAGGTCTGCCACACCATACTCGGTGATTACCGCATCGATAAAGTGGTTGGTGTGGTCGATGTGGCTGGCAAAAGGAACGATGCTGCTGATGGCACCGCCCTTCTGTGCAGATCCACAGGTGAAGATGCTCAGGTAGGCATTGTTGGTAAAGTCGGCACTGCCGCCCAAACCATTCATCATCTTGGTGCCGCAGATCTTGGTGCTGTTGACGTGACCATAGATGTCGCACTCAATGGCTGTATTCAGCGAGCATACACCGATACGTGCAATGACCTCGGGGCAGTTGCTGATCTCAGATGGACGCAGAACCAGCTTGTCCTTGAAGAAGTCGATATCACGATAAATGCCCTCCAGGCACTCGTTGGTAACGGTGAGAGAACAAGAACTTGCGCTCAGCACACGGCCGTCGCGCATAAGTTGTACGGGAGCATCCTGAAGCACCTCGGTGTAGATGTTGAAGTTGGGCACCTCGGGGCACTGGCCCAGAGCTCCCAATACGGCATTTGCACCGCTGCCTACACCGCTCTGCAGGTTCAGGAATGTCTTGGGGATGAGACCCTTGCGCATGTTGTCCAACAGGAAGTCGGCAACGTTCTGGCCAATCTGGTTAGTGATGGGGTCAGCATCCTTGAAGGCACGTGCCTCATCGGGTACGTTGCACTCGATGACACCCACGATGCGGTCGGCATCAACCTCGATGTAGGGCTTGCCTATACGGTCGGATGCCTTGGTGATCATTATGGGAGTACGGAAGGGATGGTCCTCGATCTCGTATACGTCGTGAATACCCTTGCTCTGGGGAGAGTGGAAGGCATTCAGTTCGATGATGATGCCACGCTTGGCCAGGCGGCACACGGTGGGGCTGATACCACCTGCGGCGGTCAGGTAGATGTGAGCCTTTGAACCAACCTTCTCTATGGCACATGCCTCGATGATACCCCAATCCAGTTCGCCCAGATAACCCTGACGCATCTGTGTGGCCAAGTTGCTCAGGTTCAGGTCGTGGTAGTTGATCTCGTTCATGTTCACACGCTTGCGGAAATCGGCATTCGTGGTGTAGGGAGTGCGGAAGTCGATGGCCTGTGCATTGGCCAGTGCACCGTCGCAACTCTGACCTGTGCTGGCACCAGAGATGATGCTGATCTTGAAGGGACGGCCGGCTTCGTGCTCGGCTTCTGCCTTCTTGGCAATTTCTGCAGGAGTGCACTTAGGGGTGCCTGCAGGGGTGAATCCGCTAAGACCGATGGTCTGGCCGTTCTCTATGAGTGCGGCAGCCTCGGCGGCTGTGATTTTGTTGAATTCCATGTTATATTTATGTTTTTGTCTTGTTTATTTAATATTGTCACGCTTGTCGCGTGGATTGCTCTCGCTTACTCGCAGTTTTCACCTTTCCGTTTTCACTTTTCACCTTTCAGGGTACCGGGTCGTATCCGTGTCCGCCCCAGGGATGGCATCTGAGTATTCTGCGGATGGCAAGGTAGAGACCCTTGAATGGTCCGTGCTTGCGAAGCGCTTCCACTGCATACTGGCTACAAGTGGGCGTGAAACGGCATGCCGGTGGGGTGAGCGGAGATATGCAGGTCTGATAGAAGCGTATGGGCAGTATCAGTATCTGACTTAAGAATCGGAGTACGGGGTTCATTGCTGTTCTTGCGATTGTGCTATTTTCCCCAACAGGGACACCATCTTGGCGGTGATGAGTTGCGAGGGTTTGTGCTGGTCGGTGAGCCAGATGAAGGCTATGTCCATACCTCCGGAACAGGTACTGTCAATAGGAGAAAGCAAGTGCTTGTTCAGACGATATGCTTCGCGCAACTGGCGCTTTACCCTGTTGCGGTCGACAGCATGACGGAAGCGCTTCTTGGAAACAGAAACGAGGATGCGGAATCCCGCTTCCTCGGTGTGTCTGTATACAACGCGTATGGGAAATGCCGACAGAGACTTGCTGTCAGTGCCGCTGAAGAGCGCGTCTATAGCCTTCTTGCTACAAAGTCTCTCCGTTTTCTTCAGGCCAAAGCCATTATCCATTATGCTGCTTCAAGTATGCGTCCAGAGCCGCGGTGATGCTGGGGTATTCTGGTGTGGGAGCCTGAAGGTCGAGTCGCAGGCCTGCATCAGTAACGCTCTTGGCGGTAGCAGGTCCGAAGGTTGCAATGGCGGTCTCGCCCTGCTGGTAGTTGGGGAAGTTCTTCAGCAAAGACTGTATTCCGCTGGGGCTGAAGAATATGAGCATGTCATAATCAAATGCCTCATCCTCTGCGAAGTCGTTGCTTACGGTACGGTACATGACACCGCTGCTGTATGAAATACCCTTGGCGTCGAGCAAATCTGTAAATTCTGTGCTATGCACATCGCTCTGGGGGATGAAGTACTTCTCGTTCTTGTGCTTCAGTATCTGGGGCATAAGGTCTGCCATCTTGCCTGTATCGCCAAAGAACACCTTACGCTTGCGATACTGCACATACTTCTGTATGTAGTGCGAAATGGTTTCTGTGATACAGAAATACTTGATGTCTTCAGGTATTTCTATACGCATTTCCTGACATAGAAGGAAGAAATTATCTATAGCATGGCGACTGCTGAAGATAATGGCAGTATGGTCCAGGATATTGATACGCTGGGCCCTGAATTCGCGTGGTGTCAGGCTTTCCACCTTGATGAAGGGACGGAACTCCAGCTCCACGTTATGCTTGCGCATGATATCATAATAAGGAGATTTCTCCGATGAGGGCTTGGGTTGTGAAACCAGAATCTTCTTTATCATAATTTTTCTATGTCAAAATTTTGTTATCAAACTGTCCGTCACATTCATCAGGAGCACACCTAATGCCATGAGGGGTATTATTTCGAGGGCACAAAGGTACGACAATAAATGCATAAAACCATAGATTTTGAAGGAAAAAGTCTTATAGGCTTTATATAATAATGTAATTTTGAATAGAGCTATGATGGCAAAAACCGAATATAGCAGGACTTCTGCCGAACAGTTGATGTATACTCCTATGGCAGTGCAGGCAAGTAGTGCGGACGTTTCATAGACAAGCAGGAAATTGTAGGAAAGTCTCCATTCCTGTCTGCTTGTTTTATCAAAAAATATCCAATTAATGAAGGAGGAAAGGGCTTTTCTTGCTACGAAGAATAGCATGAATATGACAAAGTAGATTCCAAGGAGGCTGTGCGACGGCATATCGCACAGGAAGAGATTGAAGTTGTTCTGTGCATAATAGAAGAACAAGATGCATCCTGTGAGTCCGAGAAGTATATAAACGAGAATTGTACTCCATACGCCAATTGCCATATTGGGGTCGATATGGTTGTCCTTGTGTTCAGAACTTTGGAAGAACTCGTGTGACTGGAATGAAAGGAACCTGCGTGTGGAGTGTATAACAAAAGACATGAGCACAAAGCAAAGTATGAGCAAAGTGCTGATGGTGCTGTCCTGTCTGGGATGATGGGGAATGGGGTCTGTCTGGATTCCGCGTGGCCTTACTTCAAGTTCGGGGTGAAGAAGCGGGTTGCCTTGGAAAAAGCCAAGATGGTAGCACTTGGGCAGATTGTCTATGGAGTATGCCACCCTGCCCTCCAGTCCAGGTATCTCCAGGGTATCGGGCCGTTGGCTCCACCTTATCTTGCGCGGTGGAAGGTTGGCTTGGATGACGGAATCTATCTTGCCTGGCGAACAACCCTTCATCTGCCTTACGACACGAGTCACCCAGTACTCGGAAGCATTCTCTCCAGTACTGGGTGAATCATTGCCCTCCATTGATGCATGGACATAGGCAATTGCCGTATCGTTGTGCTGTATCATTCAGAGTTTTGCAAATCGGCGCACATTGGCATCCCACATGGGGGTGCTCATGGCCAGTTCCAGTGCCTCCTGCGGAGTGGAAGCCACGGCAAAGGTCCTGAGATGTTCGTCGCGAAGGAAGTTTTCCTCCATACCCTTATGCAGAAAGGCGATGAGTTCGTCGTAGTAACCGTCGGTATTGAGCAGGATGATGGGTTTGAGGTGAATGCCCAACTGCTTCCATGTTACCAGTTCGCTGAACTCTGCCAGTGTGCCGAAACCTCCTGCCAGGACGATGCCTGCATCAGAAAGTTCTGCCATTTTCTGCTGGCGGGTGTGCATGTCTGGTGTCTCTATCAGTTCGGTCATGCCCGTGTGGTGCCAGTTCTCCTCTATCATGAAGGTGGGAATGATGCCCACGGCCTTGCCTCCTGCCTCCATGCATGCATCGGCACCGGCACGCATCAGGCCCATATTGCCCGCTCCGTTTACCAGTGTCATACCCTGCTCGCCCATAAGGCGTCCCAGTTCCCTTGCTGCCTCGAAATACTTTTCGTGGATCTGGTCGCTGCTGGCGCAATATATGCAAATACTTTTCATGCCTTGCCTTCTGGGAGTTTACAGAGAGAAAGCCTTGCGAATCTCTTCCACATAGTCGAGTTTCTCCCATGTGAAGAGTTCCACCTCCACGGTCTTCTTGCCGCAGTTGTAGTTGGAGTCGAAGGTCTTGGTGACGATTCGTGGCTCACGGCCCATGTGGCCATAGGCAGCTGTTTCCTCGTAGATGGGGTTGCGCAACTTCAGGCGCTGCTCTATGGCGTAGGGGCGCAGGTCGAAGATGTCCTTTATCTTCTCGGCAATCTCGCCGTCGGTCAGCTGCACCTTGGCACGGCCGTAGGTGTCCACACATATGCTCACTGGCTGTGCCACACCGATGGCATAGGAAATCTGTACAAGCATCTCGTCGGCAACACCGGCAGCCACCATGTTCTTGGCAATGTGGCGAGCGGCGTATGCTGCAGAGCGGTCCACCTTTGAGGGATCCTTGCCGCTGAATGCGCCACCGCCGTGTGCGCCCTTGCCGCCGTAGGTGTCCACGATGATCTTACGGCCGGTAAGACCAGTGTCGCCATGAGGGCCACCGATAACAAACTTTCCGGTGGGGTTTACGTGATATGTGATGTCGTCGTTGAACAAGTCCAGGATCTTGTCGCTGGTGATGGTTTCCTTGACGCGGGGGATGAGAATATTGATGACATCGTGGCGTATCTGCTGCTGCATGGCCTCGTCGCTGGCAAACTCGTCGTGCTGGGTGCTCACCACGATAGTGTCGATTCGAACAGGTATGTTCTCGTCGCTATACTCGATGGTAACCTGGCTTTTGGAGTCGGGGCGCAGATAGGTCATAACCTTGCCCTCGCGGCGGATGTCGGCAAGAACACGCAGCAGACGATGGCTCAGGTCGAGGCTCAGAGGCATGTAGTTCTCGGTCTCGTTGGTGGCATAGCCGAACATCATGCCCTGGTCGCCGGCACCCTGGTTTTCACGCTCCTCGCGCTCCACACCACGGTTGATGTCGCTGCTCTGCTCGTGAATGGCGCTGAATACGCCGCAGGAGTTGCCCTCAAACATGTACTCGCTCTTGGTGTAGCCGATGCGGTTGATCACCTCGCGTGCAATGCGCTGAAGGTCAACGTAGGCCTGAGTCTTGATTTCGCCGGCCAGTACCACCTGACCTGTGGTTACGAGAGTCTCGCACGCCACCTTCGATTCGGGGTCGAAAGCAAGCAATTTGTCCAGCACTGCGTCGCTAATCTGGTCTGCCACCTTGTCGGGATGGCCTTCGGAAACTGATTCGGAAGTAAATAGGTAACCCATAGTTTTAATAATTAAATGTGTTATTAATTAATAATGTATGGGGAAAGAAATAGGGCGGAATGCGTGAAAGTCCTGTGTGCATAAGCCAAGCAGGTCTTTTCTTTTAGCATTTTTTTCTGTGGTTGCAAGCAGCCCAAATCTATCCACATGTTCATGAAATCGTGTGCAAAGGTACGAATAAGTGAGCGATTTGCCAAAGAAATGATTAAGAGAGAGCAGAAAAAGTTTACTTTTTATGCCGAACGAGAGTTTCTAAGACCGTCAGGTCAAATTTATTTGAGGAAATCCGAACGTGAGTACCTTCGACCGACAGGTCAATGAGACATTGCCACGTCTTTCGCCATATTATGCCATGTTCAGCGTTCACCGCCCAACATCTACCGATCATCGTTTCAGGATGCAATGTTACTTATTTTCTCCTCGCGGCAAAGTCTTAAGCAGATAAAATGCTGATGTGGTGATATAATTGCGTGCGCTTTGCAACCAGCATGCCGGTTTCAGCACATAGGCGTTCGAACAGTTCTATCGTTACTTGCGTATGCTTGATACTGAGCAGTTCACTGATACACTGTTCACTCTCGCCACTAATCCTTAACAACTTTGCATAAATGTTTTCCGGCAGCAAATGGATAGAAGACACCCGCGAAACAAAGCCCTTGGCTATTTGCTGATGACCACTAAATGGCATCTGCCAAATTGTTATTCCGTTATCTCACAATCACCTTCTTGCCATTATGTATATACAATCCTTTTATTGGATTGATAATGCGTCGCCCTTGCAGATCGTAATAATATGGTGATTGTTCTCTGGCAGTCTCTACTCCCTCAAGACCACACACATCGTCAAGATTTCCATAGCATAACTTGTCCCAACCGTTAGTGTTCTTATAAATGCTTACGCTTTCTTTGCCTACATAGAACACATGGTTGCCAGTAACCAGCGACGACTCGTCGAAAACTTCATTGCCAATGAGTGGCGGCGTGTTCTTGCTACACGACATATAATACGCTGGCGATGAGTTCCTTGTTTGCACAATATGCAAACCGTAGAATGCCCTGTCGCCTATGCTATCTACTTTTTCTGGAATATTGAACGAGGCCTGCAAGCGTTTGTTCTCCATTGCATTAGAGTGAATTCTTGTTATATTCTGAGGTATGGCATATTTATGACACGCTGTAGGATTAACATAATACAATGTATTGCCATCCATCGACACTACCACTGAACCGCCAAGCGAATCGCTTTCTTCTTTCGTCTGCTTCATCGGCAACAGTCCTCTCACTGGTCCTGATGAACCGTCTGTTGGGTCAATAGTGTGTAGCGTCAGGTATTCGTTGCCTTGCGACGGTAATATAAAGATATTGTTTGACGGTCTTCCCTCATGCGAATATATGTTCTTTCCCAACGAAGGAAACCTGCCCGTAACCTGATATGTTACCTTGTTGGGATAAATGCACAGTGCGTTGTCGCTCAGATGTGTCAGCGTCTTTGGCAGTACTATGTACTTTGCCGTCGCATTATTCTCGGGCAATGTTGTGTCGAAAGCCCTTTCTGGCATAGTATCTACTACTGCATGGCAAAGGTCGAGATGCTCCAGTTGCGGCAGAAGATTGTCACGTATATATTCAAAATCTGATGTTTTGGGATAGCCCCAAATAGCAAGACCTACCATTTTTTCTTTCTGGCTGTCAGTAAGCAGATGCTCTAGTGTATTAAGTAAATAGCTTTCTGCCGATTGCGGGATATAGACACTGACATAACTGTCTGACCGAGAGCTCAAGTTAAAATCTTTTGCCTCGAAAATACATCTGTTGCCCTGATAGCACGACACGAAAGAGTATAAAGGATAACGATCTCGTTCAAGAGAACAAAAAGCATAAATACCATACTTGCTGTTGCCAATTCCTTCAACAACCGAAAAGGTTGCACAACTATCTGACTCTTCGACTACAGCATTCCATCGTTTGCGTATCTCGCCCTTTACATCTATTGAATCAATCCTGCCAACAATATAAGGCGTTTCCTCATCGCCATAAACAAACGGCACTTTGTCTCCCTCGTGCAAGCCAAAATCATGGGTACACATCCAGCCTTCATGCAGGAAATAGGCATTATCCATTTGCAGGGTATTGTAAATATTCACCTTGCCGTCCTTGGTCTCGTATGCTACGCCTGCCAGAATTGTCTTACCGCCATCTGAATAGACAAGATTCTTGCACCACCGGTTTTCAAATAAAGTATCACCGCCAACCGTTATGCTAAACTTTTCTATTTTCTTTTCGCCCGAATCGGAAAGCGAATACTTCTCGTAAATCCAAGTTCTTCCATCAATCAGATAATTGTCTGCTATTATTATTTGTGGCATACAAACCATCAACACCAATAAGAATAACAACTTTTTCATATTATATCAGTTTTTAGTTTCTGAGGCAAAATTATTAAATTATATAACATCGACACTGTTTCCCTTGTTGTTTTAGTTGCCATAAATTACCGATGCACTTCCACTTGTTTATCAATGATTTAGAATGGCGTAATGCTCACAACCTTCCTTACAAGCTTGTCAAAATCGCTTGAAGAGCCGTCTTTTTGGTAAACCTTTTGCAACAAATGGCGGCGTATCTTCGACATTTTATATTTGTCGAACCCAGTCAGATTGCACATTTCCTTAATTCCGAACCCTAACTTTATCAATATGCAGATGTGATATTCCACCATTGGCAACTGCCCGTTGACGTTCATTATGCCGTAGAACTCGGGAAGTTCCATGTTTATCAGTTTGCGCAACTCCTCCCAATCGGTATCAGTAGGTTCCGTAGCCATCTTGCCCATTTGCAGAAAGCGCTTGACCACAGATGAGCAGACGACTCTTTCCTCTGCCGTTCTTCCGTCGTTCTTATATGCTGCTATCTGTCTTTTATAGTTCTCTATCTCTGTCGTCTTCTGTTCTATGAGTTGCCTGTTGCGCTCCTCACTCTCAGCCAACAGAGCATCAAGGTCGTCGTTAGCCTTTGACAGCAGCGCCATCTTCATTTCGTACTGATGCTGTTGTTGCGCCAGTTCTTCTTGCTTTCTGCTCCTTGTCTTACTGATGAAGACATACGCCACGAATACCGTTGCCAACAACACTGCCACGAGTATCAGCACCAGCATCTTGGTTTGCGCCGCCTCTTGCGATTTCTTTGATGCTTCGTCTTTATATCGTGAGTAGTCGTAGAGGGCTTGCATCGTTGGCAGTGCCGACTGCATCAACCGCTGGTTGATTGTGTCATTCAGTGCATAAGCCATCATGGCATATTTTGCCGTGGAATCTGCCATACCCTGCTTTTCAAACAATAGGGCGAGTCCTCTGGCTGCGGCAATACGCTTGTTTACATTGGTATCAGCCACAACAGCCAGGCGTCGGAAGCATTGTTCAGCCTTCTCTGTGTCGCCCTCTGCCAGATGGAGCAGTCCTTTATTATAATAGAAAATCTCGCGCCCTCCTATCACATTGCCATTAGGCAGGAAGAACTCCTTGGTTTGTTCTGTCTTTGCCAAAGAGGTCGCCGCTTTCTGCACAGCTCCGCTTTCCAAGTAGAAAGCCGTGAGAGCTGAGTGTGCTTCGGCAAAGCGCAGATTCTCGCCATGTACAAGATAAAGTTCAGCACACCGTTCCTTAATGGCAATGCACGAATCGGCGTTGTCCAACAGATAATAGGCAGAGGCACTGAAGTCTTCTGCCCTTATGGCTGCCAACGTGTCGCCGGCAAGCAATGAATAGCGGCGACAAAGGCACGACTGCTCCAACTGATATTGCGGAAGAAGTTCCTTATTATATATGTATGCCATCTGCCCGTGCACCTTTCCAAGCAAAAGGTAGTCGCAATCGGCGTCAGTGGTATCGGCCTTGCCTACTGCCTGATGATAGCATTCAAGTGAACGAGGCATGTCGCCAAGGTCGCGATATACGCACCCCAACAGATAGTAGGCCATAATTTTTTCGTTGGCAGTGCCGTTGCGGTCGAAATAATCTGCCACACGCAGCATCATACTGTCTGATGAGAACGGCTCATAGTTTTCATTTTGGGTCTTTGCCTTCATCAGTTGCTTACGCATCTGCTCATAGTCGCCACCCTTACCGCAGGCAAAAAACAGCAGGGATAATAATAATAAACAAACTTTTGCTTTGGTCATGACATGGCAAAGTTATACAAAAAAATGCCAACAGGTTGAATGTTAACCCTGAAATAGTTGCCAGAAGTTGCCAATCTAAGTTTCTTGAGGGTTTAAAACATTATCTTTTAAGCATATAAGATTCTGATGCCGCTATATAATTGCGTGCATAGATTAATGGTTTTATTTGATTATTCTAAATCTTCAACATCTTTTCCTGTCCAAAAAAACAAGGGGAAATCTTAAGCTTGTCCATACACCAAGTAATAGCAAAACAACCGGCAATAGTAAACACAATCGTAAACGAAGCAAAGCAAATGCCCGTTGGTTCAAACATAAATAGCGGCAGATACATTCGGGAAAGCATGGTAAAAATAGGAGAAAACAGCAACAGGCACAAAGTGTTTTTGCCAACATACATGCAGACCCTTACAACCGGCGAAGGCAGAATGGTGTATGCCCAAAGCAAAAAACTAACCATTAAGTAGACGATGGCACATCCAGCCAAATTAAATCCGCCTATGTTTTCCGGGGAACAGCAAAGAACAACTAAAGGAACGACACTCCATGCAGAAGGAGAAAACCATGTTAGGAAATCAAAGTTTAAAACACGCAAACTAACACCAACCCAAAAGAACATTGAATAAGAGAATACGATAAGACCGGCAACTTGCGAGATTCCCCAAAAACAAAGTCCGAGAATAATCAGAAGTCCAAAATCATCCATTTTTCGTTGAAACAATCTGACAATGGTAAAATGTACTGTTCTGCACAACAGCAATGTGTGCAAATACCAATACGGACCGACTGGCTCTATTAGAATCGTTCTAATAATATTGACGATACTCAAATCACCAATTTGTTCTCTGACAGGTATAATAGAGGCAACAAGGACATACCCAAACTCCATAATGGAATATGGCAGGAAAAGCCACCAAAAATTCACAATGAATTGTTTTATACTCTTGTCTGTCCTTGACAGGTAACCTGAAAGTACAAGAAAGATAGGCATGTGGAATGTATAAACGACCTTCTTCAAATAAGGATAAGTATCACCAATATAAACCAAATGAAATAAAATCATCAAAATGATAAAGATGCTTTTCAAATAGTCCAACTGTAATATATGTTTCTTCATTAGTCACCAGTAAGAACAACAACAATTTCATAATATAAGTTTTCAGTTACCGATGCAAAATTATTGAATTATATAAAAAACATCTGCATTACCTCTATTGTTTTAGTTGCCAAGAATTACCGTTGCGTTACCGTTTGTTTATCAATATCTTAGAGTACAACAATACTTACGGTAGCCTTGCGTATTAGCCTAAATTGCCTGAAGAATCGCAATTTTGGTAAACTTTTATTCCCGAACCGACGAACGAAACAAGAGCAGAGTATGCTTGCATGCTATGCCTTGTAAGGAGGAGGAAGACCACAGGTCAGCGTGAGTACCTTCGACCGATAGGTCAATGTTACGAATAAGTGAGCGAAAAAGCAATCAAGCCATGTCAACTTTCAGCGCTCCACGATTATTGCAGTTCGATAGTAAAATATAATGAGTACAGAAGGAGAATGCCAACAATATGTAAGCGTTTTCTGGCTTTTGGGTTTAAATTTGTTAAATAATTTTGGAAAAAGCCAGCTTATTTGTACCTTTGTGTGTCAAAATGCTATAAATATCATGGAAAAGATAGATTCTCTAGACAAAAAGATTTTGGAAATCATATCAAACAACGCCCGTATCCCATTCAAGGATGTGGCATCAAAATGTGGCGTCAGTCGTGCCGCTATACATCAGCGTGTACAGAGGCTTATAGATATGAATGTGATTGTGGGTAGCGGATACCATGTAAATCCAAGTAGCCTGGGCTACAATACAACCACCTACATAGGCATTTGCCTTGAAAAGGGCAGTATGTACAAGGGTGTTGTGCAGGAGTTTGCCAATATTCCTGAGATAGTGGAGTGCCACTATACCACGGGACCATTTACTATGCTGGTAAAACTGTATGCAAAGGACAATGCTCATTTGATGGAATTGTTGAACGACAAGATTCAGCAGATAGATGGTGTGGTGAGCACAGAAACCCTCATTTCCTTGACACAAAGCCTGAAGAAGGAACTGCCGATAGGAGGTCTGCACAAGGAGCATAAACCCCAGATGGAAGAGGACTGGAAAAAGATTACAGACTGATTGTTTTGTACATATACTTCCTGTAGGATACTATAATTCACACCCAGACCAAAAGAAATTCACAGTTTATACGAATGAAGCCCCTTATAGGTATAACCGGCAATTTCGGAGACAAGGGCTGCGAACTGGCTAAGGGATACTACCAGAGTGTCCTTGAGGCAGGAGGCAGTCCTGTTGTCATTCCTCCGTATGGCGACGAGCAGGCCCTTTCGGCCTTGCTGGACACGCTGGATGGCATAGTGCTCAGCGGCGGTTCGGATATGAACCCCTTGCTTGTGGGCGAGGAACCCATACCGCAACTGCATGGCATAAACCCCGAGCGCGATGTGCCCGAACTGATGCTCATACGCATGGCTTACGAACGTCAGATTCCTGTCCTTGGCATTTGCCGTGGCATACAGATGCTGGCCTCTGCCCTGGGAGGAACGATTTATCAGGACCTTGGTGTCCAGTACCAGGATGCACCGCTCATAAAGCATAGCCAGGACCTTGTGCGCGAACAGGCTTCGCACACGGTGTCCATAGAGAAGGAGAGCATGCTGGGAGGTATATTCAGGAACTCGGGGCTTGCGGAGAACAATAATGGCGGATGGACATTGCCCGTCAACTCCTTCCACCATCAGGCGGTACGAAGCACAGGCAGTCTCTTCCGGGTGTCGGCTCGCTCATCGGATGATGTTATAGAGGCTATGGAGAGCACCGGGCACAAGAGCATCCTGGGTGTCCAGTGGCATCCCGAATGCTTCATCCTGGCAGGCGACAGAAGTCAGATGCCCATCTTCAGCTGGCTGGTGTCCGAGGCCGCAAACTTTGCCCAGGCAAAGCGAGTGCACAGCCGTGTGCTCTCCCTGGATTCGCATTGCGACACGCCCATGAAGTTCGGCACCAGCGAGGAGAGGCTTGTAACCCTGCCGCGCATGAAGGACGGACATCTGGATGTTTCCATCATGGTGGCATACCTGCCACAGGGTGAGCGCACGGATGAGGCACATCTGGCCGCTACGGCCAAGGCCAACCGTATCATCACCCAGATAGAGGAGATGGTATCGGCACATGGCACCGAGGCAGGGCTGGCATATACACCCGACGACCTGTACCGCTTGAAGCAGGAAGGCAAGAAGGCCATAATGATGGGCATAGAGAACGGTTATGCCATTGGGCACGACCTTTCGCTCTTGGAGCATTTCCGCAAGCGTGGCATCGTGTACATGACGCTTTGTCATAATGGAGACAATGACATCTGCGACTCTGCCCGAAAGAGCAATAACGAGCACGGAGGTGTAAGTCCGTTCGGTGCCGATGTTATCCGCGAGATGAACCGCCTGGGCATGATGGTGGACCTCAGCCATGCCTCGGAAAAGACTTTCTACGATGCCCTGGACATTTCGCAGGTACCCGTAGTATGCAGCCATTCCAGTTGCCGAAGTCTGTGCGACCATCCCCGCAACCTCACCGACGAGCAGATGAAGCGCCTTGCCTCCAAGGCTGGCGTCATGCAGGTTACCTTCTACGAGGGTTTCCTTCGTCAGGACGGCCAGGCTTCCCTGCTGGATGCCATAGAGCACATAAACCATGCCGTGAACATTATGGGCATAGAGCATGTGGGCATAGGCACCGATTTCGACGGCGATGGCGGAGTGTCGGGCTTGGCACATGCAGGCGAACTGATAAACCTGACACGAGCCTTGCTTCGTGAACGATATACCGAAGCCGACTTGCGCTTGCTATGGGGCGAGAACTTCCTCAGAGTGATGCGCGAGGCACAGAGTTTCAAGGCATGAGTAATATATGTCATAGCCAATTAAGATATATTATGAAGGTATGAGAAATACATTATATATATTATTGATTATAGTAGTATCTGTGGTTGCCATTTCCTGCACTGGCACAAAGAAGGAGAAGAAAAGCAATGTGCCTGCCAATAAGGCATGCCCCGAGTTCGTGGCAGACAGTGCTTTCCGTTATATAGAAGAGCAATGTGCCTTCGGTCCTCGTTTGCTTGGTACCAAGGAAGCTGACCTATGTGCCGAATGGATAAAGGGTCAGTTTGAGAGCAAGGGATGTGTGGTAAGCGAACAGAAGACGCAGGTAACCGTGTGGGATGGAACCTCTATGCCATGCCGTAACATCATAGCCAGCACCAACACCCAGGCAAAATACAGGATATTGCTGTGTGCCCACTGGGACACACGTCCATGGGCGGATAACGATCCTGATGAGGCCAACCACAAGAAGCCCGTCCTCGGTGCCAACGACGGTGCCAGCGGCGTGGCGGTGATGATAGAGATTGCACGCCTCATCCAGCAGCAGCCTATGAGCGACCTGGGCATAGACTTCGTATGCTTTGATGCCGAGGACATGGGTACACCGGAATGGGCAGAGGACGAGGCTGCCGACGACCAGGACACATGGTGCCTGGGCAGCAAGGTGTGGGCGGAGCAGATGCGACAGATAGGCTATAATCCCCGCTATGGCATCCTGCTGGACATGGTGGGAGGCCGTGGTGCCACATTTGCACGCGAGCAGGTGAGCGTGTACTTTGCCAACCATGTCGTCAACAAGGTGTGGAAACTGGCATCCTCCCTTGGCTACGGACAGTTCTTCCCCCACACTGACGGAGGAAGCCTGGTGGATGACCACGTGAACGTGAATGCCATTGCCGGCATACCGTGCATAGACATTGTGCCCTATTTCAACCATGGCCCCAGCAGTTTCGGGCCTACATGGCACACCGTGAACGACACCCCCGAGAACATAGACAAGAACGTGCTGAAGGCGGTGGGACAAACCGTGCTTCAACTCCTTTACAACGAAAGGTACGAATAAGTGAGCGAAAAAGCAAAAGAAATTTGATTTTTCCGAACGCGAGTACCTTCGACCGATAGGTCAACAATAGAAGGAATCTTTATAAGATTACTAAAGCATTATGACAATAAACGAGATACAAGACGAGATAATTGAAGAGTTCCAGGACTTTGACGACTGGATGGACCGTTATCAGCTGCTCATAGACATGGGCAGCGACCAGCCGGAACTCCCTGTGCAGTACAAGACCGAGCAGAACCTGATAGACGGTTGCCAGAGCCGTGTGTGGCTTCAGGCAGACCTGGTGGATGGCAAGGTGCAGTTCCAGGCCGAGAGCGATGCACTGATAGTGAAGGGTATTGTGGCCCTGCTGCTCCGAGTGTTCAACAACCAGAGCCCCAAGGACATACTGGATGCCGACCTCTATTTCATTGAGCAGATAGGTCTGCGTGAGCACCTCTCGCCCACACGTTCCAATGGTCTTCTGGCCATGCTCAAGCAGATGAAGATGTATGCCCTGGTGTTCGGCCAGAGGCAAGGATGAAACCTCACTTAACATTATAATTTTCATTTTATGGGACAATACTGGACAAGAAAGGGAGATCAGGAGGACAAGGACGAGCGTACCGTATGTCCTTGGACGGAGCATGTAGGTCATGGTGACCGTCGCTATCCCGATCCCAATCAAGACAAGGAGGAATAACCCCCCAAAAGGATTCCTTCAATTATTATAAGATATATGAAGATAGGAAATATCGATCTTGGGCACGAGCCAATATTCCTGGCTCCTATGGAGGACGTCACGGATATAGGCTTCCGTCTGTTGTGCAAGCAGATGGGGGCTGCCATGGTGTATTCCGAGTTTGTAAGTTCGGATGCCCTCATACGCATGGTCAACAAGAGCCTTGCCAAATTGCAGGTGTGCCAGGACGAGCGTCCCGTGGCCATACAGATATACGGCAAGGATGTGGATGCCATGCGCGAGGCGGCAAAGATAGTGGTTGACCAGGCACACCCCGATGTGCTCGACCTCAACTTCGGCTGCCCTGTGCGCAAGGTGGCTGGAAAGGGTGCAGGCAGCGGTATGTTGCAGAATGTGCCTCTGCTTCTGGATATCACCAAGGCTGTGGTGGAGGCAGTGCCTGGCACTCCTGTTACGGTGAAGACACGCCTCGGGTGGGACACCCCAGGCCTTTACCTGCCAGATGGCACACCATTCATCGTGGACCTTGCCGAGCGTCTTCAGGACGTGGGCATACAGGCGCTTACCATCCACGGACGTACCCGTGCGCAGATGTACCTGGGCGAGGCCGACTGGACACTGATAGGCGAGGTGAAGAACAACCCTCGCATGCGCATACCCATCATAGGAAATGGCGACATCAGTACCAAGGAACGTGTGCGCGAGTGCTTCGACCGCTATGGTGTGGATGCTGTAATGGTTGGCCGTGCCACCTTCGGCCGTCCCTGGATATTCCGCGAATTGCAGGGAGGCACACTCACCCTGGACGAGAAGATGGACATCCTGAAGCAGCAGGTAATCACCTCCGTTGAGCGCATCGACGAGTACCGTGGCATCCTGCACGTCAGAAGGCACCTGGCCGCTTCGCCCATATTCAAGGGTATTCCCAATTTCAGAGAGACACGCATAAAGATGTTGCGTGCCGAAACGGTAGAAGAACTCTTCCAGATAATAGAGGAAATCAGGGCAATGTTGAAATAGGGAGGACCCCTCCCCATCCCTCCCCTGTATGGGAGGGAGTAGTTACAACTGGGGAATGAAAACGGAAAGGTAATAGCATAACAAACACCTAATAGTAGGGACGCTGCGTGCAGCGTCCGTAGAACTCCACGAAACGCAAGAAAACACTCAGCCAACCATTGGCGGACGCTGCACGCAGTTCCCCAACGTCGCAATGGGGATTGCGACCCTCACGAGGCACAGAAGCACATTCAGTGCTTCTTCTGAAGACCTCGTTCGCCCTACGTTTCCATCAGTTTTCCGTTAACCGCTCACCCGCTCATCGTTTAACTCAGTTTTCCGTTTTCACTTTTCACTTTTCCGTTTAAAAAAATGACACGTAAAGATTTTGAAATAATGGCCCCCGTAGGCTCAAGAGAGTCTTTTGCCGCAGCATTGCGTGCAGGGGCAGACAGTATATATTTCGGTATAGAGAACCTGAACATGAGGGCGCATTCCGCCTCGGCATTCACCATCAACGACCTGAAGGAGATTGCCCACCAGTGCAGGATATGCGGTGTGAAGAGTTATCTGACCGTAAACACCATCATCTATGGCAAAGACCTCCCGCTTATGCGCGAGATACTGGATGCCGCCAAGGAGGCAGGTATCAGTGCCGTCATAGCAAGCGACATAGCCGTTATGTCTTATTGCAACAGGATAGGGCAGGAGGTGCATCTCTCCACCCAACTGAACATCTCCAACATCGAGGCTCTGCGCTTCTATGCCCAGTTTGCCGATGTGGTGGTGCTGGCACGCGAACTCAATATGGAACAGGTGGCAGAGATATACCGTCACATCACCGAGGAGAATATCTGCGGCCCCAAGGGCGAACTCATCCGCATAGAGATGTTCTGCCATGGTGCCCTGTGCATGGCGGTGAGTGGAAAGTGCTATCTGTCGCTGAACAATGTGGGCAAGTCGGCCAACCGTGGCGAGTGCATGCAGATATGCCGCCGCTCCTACACCGTGCGCGACCGCGAGACGGGTACCGAACTGGACATAGACAACAAGTACATCATGTCGCCCAAGGACCTGAAAACGCTTCGCTTCATGGATGTGATGATGAACTCCGGTGTGCGTGTCTTCAAGATAGAGGGCCGTGCCCGAGGACCTGAATACGTCAGCACCGTGGTGTCGTGCTACAACGAGGCTATCAATGCTGTGCTCGGGGGGGCGTTTACCGAGGAACTGAAGGACAGGCTGGACGAGCGCCTTGCCACCGTATTCAACCGTGGCTTCTGGGACGGATACTACCAGGGCAAGAGCCTTGGCGAGTGGAGCGAGGTGCACGGCAGTGCCGCCACCGAGAAGAAGGTGTATTGCGGCAAGGTGGTGCGCTATTTCTCCAAACTGGGCGTGGCAGAATTCAAGATAGAGGCATGCGAACTGCCCCGTGGCTCCAAGATTCTCGTCACTGGTCCCACCACTGGTGCCTTGTACAGTACTGCCGACGAGATACGCTTCGACCTCGACCCCGTGGAGGTTGCCAAGAAAGGTCAGCACATCAGCATAGCCATGCCCCAGAAGGTGCGCCGCAACGACAAACTATTTCTGGTAGTAGAGAACGCATAGTACCATAGCAGGAGTACTGCAGTACCGACACGAGAGTACTGCAGTACCGATGCAAGAGTACTTCAGTACCGATACGAGAGTACTGGCACAAGAATGTAGTTTAACGCTTTTGGTTGACTACTAGTTGTCTTACTTGTAATAAAGGTTGACTTTGCTTAAACTTAATGTTACTTTAGGTTGACTCTACTTTATGTTAGTCATAATTTTAGTTTATACTAATCTTCAACTATTACAAAACAAGTACTTGTTTTTCGGCTTACAGTTTGTTTTTAGCCCTCAGGTCGTGACAAAATTACTTATTTAAGTTTATACCGCCATGAGTTTTATTGCATTTTCTCTGTAACTCACCCACTTTTTATTCAGTTCTCCTATGCATAGGGCCGCTTCCGAAGGTGTTTTCCAGTCAAGGCTCATATGTGGGCGCTCATTATTATAGAAGTCAATTGCCACCTTCAAAGCGCTCTTGACTTCTTCTATGGAAAAGAATGTCATTCCCATAAGCAGCTCGTTTTTAATTATGCCATTTACCCTTTCTGCCACGGCATTGTCCTTGGGGTCACCGCATTCCGTCATGCTTATCCTAATGTTGTGTTCCTTCAGTATGTCTGTGTATGCATAACTGGCATATTGAACACCACGGTCAGAATGGTGAATAAGGTAGTTGGCAGGTTTGTCGTCTATCCGTTTCAAGGCCATGCTGAGAGCTTCCATGGCAAACTTGGCCTCAAGAGTCTCTCCTACGCACCAACCTATGATTTCCTTTGTATAATAGTCCGTAACCAGCGAGAGATAGCAGAAATCGTATATGCCGGTATCGGCATTGGTATATATCACCATGTAGGTGATGTCGCTAACCCACAACTGGTTGGGGCATGTAGGAATGAGTTCCTTGACCAGGTTCGGGTACAGGGGGAAACCATGTTCGGAATCGGTAGTCTTGGTACGACGCTTGCGCTTGCGTACCTTAAGATTATGGTTTTCTATTATGTCATAGAAACGATTGTACCCAACGCTGTGCTTCTCTCCGAATTCACGTCTGTACATCTGCCATAGCTTGCCGCCACCTATGCCACGATCCTTGCGGCGCACGCCTCTGATATATTCAACGACAAAGGCCTCCTCGGCAAGTTTGCGCATCTGGCTGTCGCCATGTTTGTAGTAGGCTTGGGTAGACACACCAAGCAGCCTACACAGCGATGTGACGGGATATCTCTTCATATCGCGAGTATAAAGCCTACTGACTACTTGGTGCCAACTTTTTTTAAGTCAATGCCGTAAACTTCCTTGCCAAATGCTACCATCTCTTCATAGAAGTCGGCACGCAACTTCTCACGTTTCAGGTCAGACTGAAGGCGGGCTATCTCCTCCTGCAGCTTCTTATAGTCATCCGGGGTAACGTCTTTTCCTTTTTTCTTCATCTGTTCGGCTACTATTGGATTAGTGGTGGCAAAGTTATGAAGAATCCTGAAAATTGAACTACGGGAGTAACCTGTTTTGGATATTATTTCCGGCAAAGATAGGCCATGGATATGATAGAGCTCATAAACTTCTCTGTAATTAAAGTTTCGTAACTGTGATTTTTGATAATGAATTGGTTTGATTTCTTTCATAAATAAGGGACTTTAGGTGTCAACCTTATTTACAAAAAGACA
>JAZRJU010000020.1:0-34985 GCA_045645965.1 Bacteroidaceae bacterium | reverse complement strand
TTAGTAGCAAATCTGTATCTTAACTCATCTATATACGGTCTTTCAGGACCGCATTACAACCACGGAAGCCCGTTGCGTATTAAACAATCTACCAACGAATTGCATTATTTCCCAATTTCCTGCCTTTTTCTCGCGAGTTCTTCATATTTTTGTAACCTGACAATATATAATTTTGCGCGAATTCTATTTATAGTATTAACTAAACACCTAAACAATTAACCTATGAAGATTAAGACTCTTCTTGTCGGGCTTACAATCCCCCTGGCGGGATTTGCCCAGGAATTCAAGGTGGTAGACCAGGAACTGTCCAATCCGGACAACGCCCCTGCACCATGCCACCCAGTGCCCTACAAAAGCCAGATTCTCTGGAACGAGACCGAGTTCTATGCCTTCTTCCACTATGGCATGAACACCTTTACCGGTTTGGAGTGGGGTAACGGTAACGAAAAGGAAAGCATCTATGCCCCCAAGGCTATGCCCAACCCCGAGCAGTGGATCACCTCTGTGAAGGCTGCCGGCATGAAGGGCGGTATTGCCGTGGTGAAGCATCACGACGGCTTCTGCCTGTGGCCAACGGCTACCACCACCCACAACATCACCAGGGCAGGCAGTGAGTACGGCCGTCAGGCAAACATTCCCCAGCTCTATGCTGAGGCAAGCCGCAAGCACGGTATGAAGTACGGTTTCTACATCTCTCCATGGGACAGAAACTCTGCACACTATGGCAAGGATACCTACGTGACCGAGGTGTTCCTGAAGCAGTGCGAGGAGCTGGCAGAGTATGGTTCCGACCAGTTTGAGATGTGGTTTGACGGTGCCAACGGTGGCGACGGCTACTATGGCGGCGAGGGCGGCAACCGCAGTGTGGATGCTTCCATCTACTACGACACACCCAACCTGCGTGCCCGTGTGCACAAGATTGCTCCCAACTGTATCCTGTGGGGCGTGGGCGGCGAGGCTCGCTGGATTGGTAACGAGTCTGGCTATGCCGGCAACACCAACTGGGCCATGACCGACTACATGGACGAGAACGTGGTGCGCGAGGAAGGCGACATCGACGGCTGGTTCTGGAACCCCGGCGAGAGCGACGCCAAGGCAACAAACAACGGTTGGTTCTGGCACCAGGGCGAGACAATGAAGAGTGCTGCACGCCTGTTCCAGATGTATCTGGAGACCGTAGGCCGCAATGCTACTCTCATCCTTAACTGTCCTCCCGACCAGTATGGCGTACTGCCCACAAACACCGTGAACGAACTGAAGAAACTGGGTAAGATGCTCCACGAGCGCCTTGGCCTGGAGGTACATGGTCTGGACGAGACAACTGCCGCCAAGGACCTGGCAAAGACCGCTACCATCGAGGCAAGCGAGACACGCACAGGCGGCAAGTACGAGGCTGCCAACCTGAACGACGGCGACAAGGAGACCTACTGGGGCACCAACGACGAGAGCCGCTCTGCCACCATCACCCTGACATGGGACGAGGCACAGACAGTACGCTATCTGGTGCTGCAGGAGCCCATCAAGCTGGGTCAGCGCATCAAGGACTTCAAGATAGAGTACACCACCGATGGCGAGAAGTGGACAGAACTGTGTCCCTCAATGGAAACCACAACCGTCGGCTACAAGAGAATCATTCCCCTGAATGGAAGCACATCCGAGAGCTATGGTAAGGGCTACAATGCCAAGCAGCTCCGCATTACCATACTCGACAGCAGAGCATGTCCATTATTGTCTAACCTAAGTGTATATTGATAGCAAGCCATGATAAACAAGAAATTCATATTTTCTGCTTTCGCACTCCTTGCTATGGGCTTGGGTGCATCAGCACAGACAACCATCAGTTTCGAAACTGAGGACTTCAAGAGTATTGGCGTTTACGACCAGTGGTCGGAGAGCCCCTTCCGCACAGGCGCCCTCAAGGGCAATGCAGGTGTTACGGACAATCCCGACAAGAATGTGGACGAGGTGCTGGGCATGGCGCCCAACAGTACCGACAAGGTGCTTGCCCTCCAGCGCAGCCGTCATGCCGGCAATGCCTTCGGTGTGCGCATAGACCTGAAGGAACCCATCCGTCTGACCAAGCAGCTGCAGTACATCCACGTGATGACCAACCTGAAGAACAAGCCCGAGGACTCACGCATGATGGTGATGGGCCTGGGCAAGCGTGTAGAGGAAAGCTGGTCATGGCAGGACGGCGAGGACGAGCAGTTCTGGGCATGGACAACTTCCGACATCAAGGCCAAGGACGGCTGGCAGGACATCGTGGTTAGCTTCAAGGGCTTCTCATATTCCAAGGAAGAGAATGCCAACAGCGGTATCGACATCTATGCCCTGGTCATCGTTCCCGACCTGCGTTCGCCCCATGCCGATGCAGCCGACTGGGTGGCATACTTTGACGAGATCGTTATCGACAACAATCCCGAGAAGCGCTTCACAACCGACAAGTACGCTCTGGACTTCGACCCCGAAGCAAAACCCGTGCGTACCGACCGCAGCCTTGTCAAGGTGGGCCTGACCGCAGACGGTTCCAACAAGACCATTTCCTTGAGCAACAAGCTGGTTTACAACGACAAGGTGGCACAGACCGTGTTCCCCGCAACTGCTGGCGCTGAGGTAACTCCCACATTCCAGTACAACGGCACATGGATGAGCGGCTATGTCTACACCGACTGGGGCAAGGACGGCGTCTTCACCTATACCGTGAACAACGATGGTACTCCTGCCGAGGGCAGCGACATCGTCAGCTACAATGCTGCTGAGGTTGAAGGCACATGGCGCAAGAGCGACGGCTCTACCGCCTCCGACGGCAACACCATACAGAGCGGAATGCCCAAGTTCACCATTCCTGCCGGTACTCCTGCTGGCTTCTATCGCATGCGCTACAAGGTTGACTGGAACAGCCTGAACCCTGCCGGTGCTTCTTCTATCATTTCCAATGGTGGCGGCATTGCCGATGTGACTCTGGACGTTCACGGCGAGACAGTAAGCGTCAGCGCATCTCAGCTGAACGGCGATATCGTTCTGGCTGCTGACGGCTCTGCATTGCAGAACTACCAGGCTCCTTACGGACAGGCTCTGAAGGTGAAGGTTATCCCCGAGAAGGGCTTCGTGCAGAACGGTTTCCGCCTGAAGTATGGCTACAACGTGAATGCTGCCGACCAGCTCGACGAGAACGGCAACCCCAACTGGATCATGGTTGAGGTTCCTGCCAAGTCTATCGCAGCAGACAGCACCTACAACATCCCTGCCGCATATATCCGTGGCGGACAGGTGAGCATCGTAGGTGACATGCAGCAGGTTCGCCAGTACACCGTCAAGGTGGTTGGCGCTCCCGAGGGCAAGGGTGGTGTAACCTATGGCGGTGTTGAGTATGGCGATGGCGACGGCATCGACGCATCACAGTTCTTCAGCGTGGACGACGTAGAGGCAATTGCCGTAGAAGGCTACATCGTGGCTGGCATTACCTTCGACGGTACAGTTGTAACAATTACCTACCAGGCCTTCAAGGAACTGCGCAACGTTGCATCGCTTGACGAGCTGCGCAACGACATGGCATACTTCATTACCGCAAAGAGCGGCGAGGGCTACTGGGCATGGAACAGCACCATCACCGACCAGTACGTAAGCCTGCGCGGCGTTACCAACCACTCCTACAACAACCTGCCCGGCAACGAGGCCGTTCAGGCAATCTACACCCAGGAGGTAACCCCTTTTGACTCTACCGTCATCTGGCAGATCTTGAAGGCAGACGATGCATACTACGTATATCAGCCTGCTCTTAAGAAATATGTAACCCGTTCTGGTCGCGACTATGTGTTTACCGAGGAGATGACTCCTGTGGATGCTATCCGCGACAATGGCGACGGTACCTTTGGCATACATGCAGGTGGCGGTTATTCTGAGAGTTCAACCAATTTCGCCTGTATCGTTACCGGCGAGGCAACAACCGCCGTGCGCAACTGGACATGGGACGACCACGGTTCTGTACTCTACATCATCGAGAACCCCAACATCGAGGTTGACGACCTGCTGACATCTATCCAGGATGTTGCTTCATCCGAGAAGGTTGCACAGAAGGGTATCTACAATCTGCACGGCCAGAAGCTCAATGCCCTCCCCAAGGAAGGCGTGGTGATAGTGGATGGCAAGAAGAAGGTTATCCGCAAGTAAGGCAGACCTGACATAGCACAATAGAAAACGAGGATGCGCTTCACACATCATGTGGGCACATCCTCGTTTCTTTTATGTTCAGGCAGGTTTTATCAGCCTTTAGTTCCTTGCAAACAGAGCGGCGATGCGTTCGAGCCAAAGTTTGTCGGTTTCGTCGAAGGTGGCGAGGTGCTCGCTATCTATGTCGAGCACGGCAATAACCTCATCGCCGTTGAATACAGGTACTACAATTTCCGAGCGCGAGGCACTGCTGCATGCTATGTGGCCGGGGAAGAGTTCCACATCGGGCACGATGACGGTTTCCCGCCTTTCCCATGCCGTACCACACACGCCACGCCCTTTCCTGATGCGTGTGCATGCCAAGGGACCCTGGAAAGGTCCCAGAACCAGTTCGTCGTTTACCACACGATAGAAGCCCACCCACCAGAAGCGGAAGGTTTCCCACAGGCATGCCGAGATATTGGCCATGTTGGCAATAGTGTCGCTCTCGTCCTCCACGAGCGATGCCAGTTGGGGGAACAGGGTTTGATATAGTTCCTCCTTGGTGGTTCCCTGGATAATAAGATGTTCTGCCATAGTGTCCCTCTGTTTAGCAGCCCTTGCCGTCAATACTGCACGATGCACCCTCCTCCATGGTGCCGTCTTCGGCCGTGGGCGAGGTGGCAGGGAGAGAGAGGAAGGCCTCTTCCTGGGAGAAGGTGATGGTGCCGTCTTCCAGTACGAAGCAGGGAATGCCAACTGAACCGCGCTGGCGTACGGAGTCGAAGGCAGGGTTGGTGTCGCGCAAGGCAAGGAACTGCTTCAGGTTCCTGACGTGCTCGCCGATGTCTATTATCTGGAAACGTGTGTCGCCCTGTGCCTCACGCTTGATGGAAGCACAATCGGGGCAGGTTTGCATTATGAATACTTTTATCATGATAGTCTTTGTTTTAGGTGGGTTCTGTAGATTAGTAAATCTTTATTTCACGTATACTGGTTCCACGACGGATTCGTCGGGCCATTTGGGCAGATAGAGCAGAGCAGATGGAGTGCCGCTCGCCCCCGACCAATCTATGCGGCGCAGGGTGCTGAAATCCGGCTGGCCGAACTCGAAGGAGCGGCCATACAGCATTATGGCTCCACGCAGAGGGTCCATCTTCCAGAGTCCTCCGCCTCCCGTGCCATCTTCGCCCCAGGAGAGCAGGTCGTGATGCAGGTACACACGGCCGAACTTGAGGACACCATCCTGCGTGATAATGAATTTCTGGTACATGAGGTGATGAATTAATTGATGAATGAACTATATTTTCTGCAAAAATAGCGATTTTGCGCTACAATCAATCCAAGAATGGCATATTTGTCATAAATTTGCCTGCATCTATGATAAATATACGCGAAGCAAGGCCTGCCGATGCTCCACACCTGCTGGAGATATACGCACCATACGTGGAGAAAACCGCCATCTCCTTTGAATACGATGTGCCCACCCTGGAGGAGTTTGAAGGGCGCATATCGCGCATTCTGTGCAAGTACCCCTATCTGGTGGCAGAGAAGGAAGGCAGGATAGCGGGATATGCCTATGCCACAGAGTTCAAGGGGCGCGAGGCTTTCCGCTGGACGGTGGAAACCAGCGTGTATGTGGAGCGAAGCCAAAGGCAGGGCGGCATAGGGCGCATGCTATACGAGGCACTCGAGCGCGAACTGCGCCAACGCGGATTCCAGAGCATGTGTGCTTGCATAGCGTACACCGAGAGGGATTCCGACCCGCATCTTACGAACGATAGCGTGCTCTTCCACGAGAGGATGGGATTTGCCATGGTGGGGCATTTCCACCGTTGCGGATGGAAGTTCATGCGCTGGTACGATATGGTGTGGATGGAGAAACTTCTGGGCTAAATCATAAACTTGTTTTCCTTGCGCTGGAAGAAGTTCTTTGCCAGAAGCGGGGCAAACGGCGTGGGGAACGAGCGTGCTCCTGAGGGGCATCCCTTCACGCAGGCACAGCATTTTATGCATTTCCCGGCATCGGTCTTGTTGCCGATGGCAGCCCCAGTTGGGCATAGGCTGGCGCATGCATCGCAATGCGTGCAAAGCGCCTCGTCCACAAGAGGTGCAGAGGGCATCTGCATGCCGTCCTTCATCCATCCCATCACCGTCTGCTTGAATTGCATCATCACCTGGGCATCCTGCTCGGGCTGTTCTATCTGCCTTGCATCTACAATGTCATCGGGCTGGGCGGAGGAAAGTTTTCGTGCAATGCCTTCTCCGAACCTCATGGCACATGCCATGTCCTCCGTGTCGGGCCTGCCCACGGCAATGGGTGTCGCTGGGGTGGAGTAGGAGTGCTCGCCTATGAAGGTTCCCGCACCTATGAGGCGGAAACCGCGAGCGACGAGGAAATCCGCCAGTTCCTCCAAGGCATGCTCGTAGTGCCTGTTGCCATACACCACCACCGCCACGGCAAGGGCACCGTTGCCCTGAAGCCCTTCCATCCTCTGCATGGCGGCGGGAGCCACATGTCCGCCGTACACAGGAACGGCAACAATGACAAGGTCGCTGGTGCCATACGCTTCTGCTGGCGGTGCTTGGAAGGTCATGTCCGTGTGGCAGATGTGTTCATAACCTGTGCCCTGCGCTATGCCTTGCGCCACCTTCTTAGAGGTGCCTGTGGGCGAGAAACTGAGTGTGTGTATGTTCATAGGATGTATGCTTTTATGCCTAACCTTAGGGCAAAGATACTGATTTTACCTTGATTTTTCTCCTTATTTATAATATATATGCACAAAAGGTGCCGTTTGGCGATGGAATGTTGTATCTTTGCGTGAAAATAATCTGAATTTGGATGATACACCTCAGGGACATCAACAAGACATACTTCGGAGCACAGCCCTTGCATGTGCTCAAGGGCATAAATCTGGACATCGAGGAGGGCGAGTTTGTCTCCATCATGGGACAGTCAGGCTCGGGCAAGTCCACCCTGCTCAACATACTGGGCATACTGGACAACTATGATTCGGGCGAATACACCCTGGCTGGAACAAGGATATGGAACCTGTCCGAATCCAAGGCGGCATACTACCGCAACAGGATGATAGGCTTCATCTTCCAGTCGTTCAACCTCATCGGTTTCAAGAATGCCGTGGAGAATGTGGAACTGCCTCTCTACTACCAGGGCGTGGGACGACGGGAAAGGCACCGCATGGCCATGGAGTACCTCGACCGCCTGGGTCTGGCACAATGGGCAGAGCACTATCCCAACGAGATGTCGGGCGGACAGAAGCAGCGTGTGGCCATAGCGCGTGCACTGATAACGAAACCCAAGATAATCCTGGCCGACGAGCCCACTGGCGCTCTCGACTCCAAGACCAGTGTTGAGGTGATGCAGTTGCTGAAGGAACTGAACCGCGACCAGGGTATGACCATAGTGGTGGTGACACACGAAAGCGGTGTGGCCAACGAGACAAACAAGATAATACGCATACAGGACGGCATTATCGGCAACATCGAGATTAACGAGGACCACAACGCCTCGCCCTTCGGCATAAACGGATACATGAAATGATAGAACTCTTCAAGGAGATATGGGCAACGGTGCAGCACAACAAGTTGCGCACGGCACTGACGGGCTTTGCCGTTGGATGGGGCATCTTCATCCTCATCTTCCTGCTTGGTGCCGGCAACGGCCTGATAAATGCCCAGATGAAACAGTCGGACCAGTTCCTGAAGAACTCCATGGTGGTGTACGGTGGAATGACAACCAAGCCGCATGCCGGCTTCAATATGGGGCGGCGCATCGAACTTAACAACAAGGACCTGCAGGCTACCAGTACCGCTTTCTCGGAAAACATCATGAAGACGGGTGCCTCGCTCTACAAGGGCGGTGTGGTGCTGAGGCTGGGCGCCAACTATATGGCCAACCAGACCATAGAGGGAACCTATCCCATGAGGACGGAGATAGACAAGATAACCATCGTTCACGGACGCTTTGTCAACGACATAGACATCAGGGAGAGGCGCAAGGTGATAGTCTTGTCGCAGACGCAGGCAAAGGAACTCCTCCGCGAGGGCGATGCATTGCTGGGCAAGGACATCATTGTCAACGAGTCGGTGTTTCGTGTCATTGGCATTACCAAGGACGACAGTTCATTCGCCAACAATGTTGCCTATGCTCCCTTTACCACCATATCCACTATGTACAACTACGGTCACCGGGTGGACCGTATAGAGTTCAGCGTAGCAGGTCTGGCTACGGCAGAGGAGAGCGATGCCTTCGTGAAGAAATACCGTGAGCGCATAAACCCCAACCACGATGCCGCGCCCGACGACGATGGCGCCCTATGGATATGGAACCGCCTTTCCCAAAGCTTGCAGATGAGCACGGGCATATCCATCCTGCGCTCTGCCCTGTGGATAGTGGGATTGCTGACCCTGCTCAGCGGCATTGTGGGTGTGAGCAACATCATGCTCATTACGGTGAAGGAGCGCACACGCGAGTTTGGCATTCGCAAGGTTCTGGGCGCAAGTGCATGGTCCATCCTGCGCATGGTCATAGTGGAGAGCATGGTCATCACCACATTCTTCGGCTACATAGGCATGCTCTGCGGAGTGATTGCCAACGAATACATGAATGCCACACTCGGCAACCAGGTGGTGGATGCCGGCATCTTCCAGGCAACCATGTTCCTCAACCCCACGGTGGGCATTGACGTGTGCCTCCAGGCCACTCTGGTGATGGTGCTGGCGGGCACGGTGGCTGGCTTTGTGCCTGCCTACAAGGCATCGCGCATGCGCCCCATAGTTGCACTTAATGCCAAATGACGGAGGGAGACAGTATGACGGAATTCTTCTTAGAGATACTTGACACCATTTCGCGCAACAAGAGCCGAAGCCTGCTCACGGCCTTCGGCATCTTCTGGGGCATCTTCATGCTCGTGCTGCTGATAGGCGGCACACATGGCCTGAAGGAGATGCTCAATAGCAACTTCAGCAACTTTGCCAAGAATGCCGCCACCGTGTGGTCGTCTCCCACCACCAAGGTGTACAAGGGCTTTGCCAAAGGCAGAGAGTGGAAGATGGACAACGACGATGTGGTGCGCCTGCGCAATATGATACCCGAACTGGACGTCATCAGCCCCCAGCTCAGTACTGGTACGAGGGTGACGGTTTGCGGAGACAATACGTTCTCTGCCACCATCTATGGCGTGGACGAGAACTACCAGAGAGTGTGCATGCCCGAAATGAAGTACGGGCGATACATCAATGCCATGGACCTGAAGCAGGGACGCAAAGTGTGTGTCATAGGCAGGCGTGTCTACGAGAACCTCTTCCCCGAGGGCGGCAATCCCCTTGGTAGCAGCATACGCATAGACTCCACCTACTATAGCCTTGTGGGTGTGGACTTCAGTCCCGGTGCACTCACCACGGGAGAGAGTGCCGAGGAGATAGTGCTCATTCCCATCAGTGTGATGCAAAGGGTGTACAACTATGGCAATGATGTCCACTTCATAAGTTTCACCGCCAAGGATGGGGTGAAGGTGGGCGAACTTACCGGACGCATCCGGCAGGTGATTGCACGAAAGCACATTGTAAGTCCCAACGACGAACTTGCCATCCGTGTCTTCAACACCGAGGTGCTGTTTGGCATACTGGACAGCCTTTTCAAGGGAGTTACCTTCCTCAGCTGGCTCGTGGGCATTGGCACCCTGCTTGCCGGAGCCATAGGTGTGAGCAACATCATGATGGTGACGGTGAAGGAGCGCACCGTGGAGATAGGCATCCGCCGTGCCATCGGCGCCACTCCCAGGATGATACTGACACAGATTATCTCCGAGAGCATAGTGCTGACCGCCGTAGCAGGCATGATGGGCATCCTCTTTGCCGTATCCATCCTGCAGATGATAGAACTGGCAAATACCACTGACGGCGTCGTTTCGGCACACTTCCAGGTGGACTTCTGGACGGCAATCATTGCCACCCTGCTCTTGTGCCTGCTGGGTGCTATGGCTGGTATGGCACCTGCCCTTCGCGCCATGGCCATAAAGCCAGTGGATGCCATGAGGGATGAGTGATAGTGCTCTGCTGAGTTACGCTTTTAATGATTTAGAAAATTAAATACAACGCACATATATGAAAAAGTATTCAAAACTCTTCTTTGCCCTCATTGCCCTGGTGGTATTTGTTGGCACTTTCGTGTTCCTGTGGCAGAAGTCTCTGCCCAAGGAGATTCGCTATAGCGAATTCACACCCCAGAAGGAGACCATAACCAAGAGCACCATCATTACGGGCAGGATAGAGCCTCGTGACGAGGTGAACGTGAAGCCGCAGATAAGCGGTATCATCTCCGAGATATACAAGGAGGCAGGTGAAACCGTCAAGGAGGGCGAGGTGATAGCCAAGGTGAAGGTGATTCCCGAGATGAACCAGCTAACCTCGGCACAGAGCCGCGTGCGCCTGGCGGAGATAAACCTCAGTCAGGTGAAGACCGACTACGAGCGCTACCAGCGCCTTTTCGACAAGCAGTTGGTGAGTGCCTCGGAATACGAGAAGATTCGCCAGCAATACAATCAGGCACAGGAGGAGAAGGCGGCCGCCGACGATGCCTTGCTCGTGGTGAGCGAAGGCATATCCCGAAGCAACGCCAATGCCAGCACCACGCTTATCCGTTCCACCATATCAGGTCTGATACTGGACGTGCCCGTCAAGGTGGGAAACTCCGTCATCCTGAGCAACACCTTCAACGAGGGTACCACCATTGCCTGTGTGGCAAACATGAGCGACCTCATCTTCCGTGGCAATATTGACGAGAGCGAGGTGGGGCGCATCCACTCTGGCATGCCCATGTCCATCACCATAGGCGCTTTGCAGAACCTGCACTTCAGTGCCTTGCTGGAATACATCTCGCCCAAGGCAGTGCAGAGCAACGGTGCCAACCAGTTCGAGATAAAGGCCTCTGTGTCCATCGTGGACAGCGTGCAGATGCGTTCGGGGTATAGTGCCAATGCCGAGATCGTCCTGGCGCAGGCCAAGGATGTGCTCTGTGTGCCCGAGAGTGCCATTGAGTTCAGTGGCGATTCCACCTTCGTGCACGTGGTGCAGGGCGAAGGTGACAAGAAGACATACCAGCGCACTCAGGTGGAGACAGGACTTAGCGACGGTGTGAAGATAGAAATCAAGAAAGGCATCACCGCCAACGACAAGATTCGTGGTCCTCAGATAGTGGAGTAGCGGTGGAAGTGCACCTGTAATAGCCGGCCTTTTGGAAAAATAAAACTCAGAGATACTATGAAAAAGAAAATACTTGCCATGTTCTTCGGTGCCACGCTTTTGTGCGCCTGTACGGAGGAACCCTCATACCAGTGCATTGCACCACTGCCTCCAGCATATTCCCTGGATTCGTTTGATGATGTAATAGTACCTGCCGACTTTTCCCTGGACGATTTCGATTGGGAGGGCAGCAACCTCACGCTCACCGTGTTGAGCATGGACCTATACGATGCTGTGCAGGTGTCGCAGATGAAGCCAGGCGACACCCTGGTTTACAGAGGCGAGAAGATGCTGGTCAGCGAAGTGGAGCAGGAGGATGCTATCCTGACCGTCAATAAAGGTCTTTACGAGGGCGGAGCGTGGCTAACCCCTCAGGGTGGAGGTGTCTACAGGGCTGTTGAGAGTTCGGACTATGCTACCTACACTGAGCTGGGTAGTGTCACTCTCCCCATTGCCGATGGGTTCCGCCTCATTTATTGCGGAGAGGACTACAATGACCCTTCCGATACCGTAACTTCATGCCACAGGCAGTATTTGGAATCCAAAGTGTCCAGGAGTTTCTGGGCAGGGGATACCGAAGTGCGCATAGCACAGGGCAAGATAGTCTCCATCCACAAACGTTGGACTCCGTAGAGAACTTTGCGATTAAGCGAGAGCAGAGGAAATTGATTTACTCTGCCGAGCGTGAGCAAAGTCAAGACCGCGAAGCGGGATTAAAGGAGAAAGGAGAAAGGAGAAAGGAGAAAGGAGAAACTAAGAAAGGAGAAAGGAGAAATCTGTTCTCGCTTATTCGCAGATTTCTCCTTTGTCCTTTCTCCTTTCTGATTTCTTTTTACGAATTCATGGAGATGAGGAATTCCTCGTTGTTCTGTGTGCGCTCTATCCTTTGCTTCACCTCCGTCATGGCCTCTATGGCATTCATGTCTGCCAGGAACTTGCGCAGAATCCACATGCGGTCCAGAGTCATCTTGTCCTGAAGCAGGTCGTCGCGTCTGGTGCTTGACTGCACTATGTTCACGGCGGGGAATATGCGCTTGTTGGCAAGCATGCGGTCCAGTTGCAGTTCCATGTTGCCCGTACCCTTGAACTCCTCGAAGATCACCTCGTCCATCTTGCTTCCAGTGTCGGTGAGTGCCGTGGCGATGATGGTGAGCGAACCGCCACCCTCTATGTTGCGTGCTGCACCGAAGAAACGCTTGGGCTTGTGCATGGCATTGGCATCCACACCACCTGTGAGCACCTTGCCGCTGGCAGGAGTTACGGTGTTGTAGGCACGTGCCAGACGTGTGATGCTGTCCAGGAATATTACCACGTCGTGTCCGCACTCCACCATGCGCTTTGCCTTTTCCAGCACTATGCCTGCTATGCGCACGTGGCGCTCGGCGGGTTCGTCGAAGGTGGATGCTATCACCTCGGCCTTCACCGTGCGAGCCATGTCGGTCACCTCCTCGGGACGCTCGTCCACGAGCAGCATCATCAGGTAAGCCTCGGGGTGGTTCTTGGCGATGGCATTGGCAATCTCCTTCATCAGTATGGTCTTACCCGTCTTGGGCTGTGCCACGATGAGCGCGCGCTGTCCCTTGCCTATGGGTGCGAAGAGATCCACGATGCGCACCGACAAGGGGTCGTTGCTGCCAGAGCACAAATTGAACTTCTCGTCGGGGAAGAGCGGTGTGAGGTTTTCAAAGGGCGAGCGGTCGCGTATCACGCGCGGGTCGCATCCGTTTATGCTGAGCACCTTGCCCAGGGTGTAGTACTTCTCGCCTCGTGAGGGCATGTTGATGGTGCCTCGCACCACGTCGCCTGTCTTCAGACCGAAGGTCTTTATCTGCTGGTTGCTGATCAGTACATCGTCGGGCGAAGGCATGTAGTTGAAATCGGATGAGCGCAGGAAACCGCCGGTGTTGTCGGTGCATATCTCCAGCACGCCTTCTGCCGTGAGCAGGTCTCCAAAGGAGTAGGTCTTTTCCTCGGCCTTAGGTTCTGTTGCTTCCTCACCTTCGTTTTCTGTCTCTTCTTTCTCCTTCTGGCTCTCTGCCTGCAGTTGCGCCAAAATGAGGGAAGTGGGGCGTATGTCTCGCTTTATCTTGAAGTGGGGCTGTGCACCGCCATTAGGCTGTGCTTCGCTCTCGGTCTGTGCTGCCTTCTCCTCGGGCTGCTCGGCTTGTGCTGCTGGCTCTTCCTGCGGAGCGGTTTCTGCCTTTGCCTTTCTGCCTCGTTTCTTGGCAACCTTTACTTCCTTGGCTTCGTCGGGTTCCTTTCCTGCCTTTTCCTCCGCTTGTGGGCTCGTCTCCTGCTTTATGCTGGCATCAGGATTGGCCTCGGCGGCAGCCTTCTCTGCCTTTGGCTTGCGTCCGCGCTTTTTGGGTTGGGGTGCCTCGGTGGCATTGTCCTGTGCGCTTTCCTTTGTTTCCTCAGTGCTTTCCAGGGGCAGTTCCTGCTGTATTGCCTCGGCCTGTTTCTCGGCCTTTGACTTGCGTCCGCGTTTTTTGGATTTCGCTTCTGCCGATGCCTCCATGGAACCGACTTCGCTCTCCTTATCTATAATATTATAAATAAGTGTTATCTGGTCATCGCTCTGCTCGGCGCCAATTTTGGCGGCCAATGCATGCAATTCGTCCATGCTCATGGACTCCAATTGACTCTTTGTGTGCATAAAAAATGTATTAGGGGAATACGGAGTAAAACTCTTGCTCCGATTTTCTAACGCAAAGTTACGGATTTTTCGTGTAAAAACGCATGTTTTCTCCCTATTTTTTGAAACTTATTGCTAATTTTGCACTATGAAAGTATATCTACAAGCAACAGAACTGACCCGTAGGGTAGGCGACAAGACCCTTTTTCAGGGCATTTCGCTGGGTATAGGCGAGGGTCAGCGCGTGGGCCTCATAGCCCAGAACGGTACGGGCAAGACCACCTTGCTGAACATTCTGGCCGGTGTGGACGAGCCCGACGGCGGAGAGGTGGTGCTGCGTAGTGGCATCAAGGTGGGTTATCTGAGCCAGACACCCAGCTTCCCCGACGGGATGACCGTGATGGATGCCTGCTTCTGGCATGCCTGCCAGGACCGCAACGACACAGAGGAGGCTCTGGACCTGGAGGTGAGGAGCAAGCAGATCCTGGGCAAACTGAAGATTGGCGACACCAGCCGCAAGATGAGTGTCCTCTCGGGCGGACAGGTGAAGCGCGTGGCGCTGGCCAACGTGCTCCTGCAGAACCCCGACCTCCTCATCCTGGACGAGCCCACCAACCATCTCGACCTGGAGATGATAGAGTGGCTCGAGGGCTATCTGGGTCGCCAGTGCATAACGCTGCTCATGGTCACCCACGACCGCTATTTCCTGGACCGCGTGTGCAACGTCATCCTGGAGATGGACGACCAGACGCTCTACACCTACCGTGGCAACTATGCCTACTATCTGGAGAAACGCCAGGAGCGCATAGACAATGCACGTGCCGAGATAGCGCGTGCCAACAATCTCTACCGCACCGAACTCGAGTGGATGCGCTCCACGCCGCAGGCACGCAGCCACAAGGCCAGATACCGCGAGGAGGCTTTCTATGAACTGGAGAAGAAGGCCAAGCGCCATATCGAGGAGGACAAGCTGCGCCTGCAGGTAAACAGCACCTATATCGGAAGCAAGATTTTCGAGGCAGAATACGTGAGCAAGTCCTTCCCGGCAGGCGAGGGTAGGGAGGAACTGGTTATACTAAAGGACTTCTACTACAACTTCTCGCGCTACGAGAAGATGGGAATCGTGGGCAACAACGGTACGGGCAAGAGTACGTTTCTGAAACTGCTTTTGGGACTTGTGGCGCCAGATTCGGGGCGCTTCGTCATAGGCGAAACGGTGAAGTTTGGCTACTTCAGCCAGGAACCCATGCAGGTGGACGAGAACATGAAGGTGATAGATGCCGTGCGCCGTGTGGCGGAGTACGTGGACCTGGGCGGAGGCAAGCACCTCACCGCCATGCAGTTCCTCCAGCATTTCATGTTCACGCCGCTTCAGCAGCAGAACTATATCTACAAACTCTCCGGTGGCGAGCGCCGTCGCCTGCAACTGTGCACGGTGCTCATGCAGAACCCCAACTTCCTCATCCTGGACGAGCCCACCAACGACATGGACATCGTCACCCTGCAGATCCTGGAGCAGTACCTGCAGGACTTCAAGGGCTGTGTCATCATCGTGTCGCACGACCGCTACTTCATGGACAAGGTGGTAGACCACCTGCTTGTCTTCCAGGGCAACGGCCAGGTGAAGGATTTCCCAGGCAACTACACTCAGTTCCGCGAGTCGGAGAAACTCCTTGAGAAAACGGAAAACGGAAAACGGAAAACGGAAAACGGAGGGGCTGAAGTCAAAATGGAAAACTCCTCCCAGTCCGCCAGCGGCAAGCCCCGCCTCACGGAGAAGAAGCGCAAACTCACCTTCAAGGAACGCCAGGAATACGAGCAGCTGGAAAAGGACATCGAGGCCCTGGAGCAGGAGAAGACCGCTATCGAGGAGGCCCTCAGCAGTGGCACCATCAGCGTGGACGAGATAACGGCCATGTCCAAGCGTCTGCCCTTGCTCAACGACGAACTGGACGAGAAGTCCATGCGCTGGTTGGAACTTTCCGAGTTTGCCTGATGGCTCTCTCATGTATTAGCGGACATGCAGGCGCCGACTATGAGGGAAAGACCGTCTATTTGCGCAGTATGGACGGCAGTGTATTGGATTCGTGCGTTGTTGCTGGCGAGTCGTTCGCCTTCAAGGGACAGATGGAGAAGCAGACGGTTTGCCACCTCACCTCGGGTTGGATGAAACTCTCCGTCCTGCTCCAGAACGGTACCGACATTAAGGCCGATTTCACCACAATGCCCGCCATGGCCACCGACGGAGGCGGCATGAACAGCCTTCTGTCCGATATCCTGAAGAACGTTACCGATGCCCGTATTGCCCTTATGAACAAGGAGGACAGCATGCGCGATGCCAATGCCCATCCCCAGGCCATAGACCTTGCCACCCGTGACGACTACGAGGCCATGTACAATCTCTACCGCAATGCCATCACCGAGAACAAGGACAACCTCGTTGGAGCCTATCTGCTGGGTGTCACTGCCCGTGTGCTGTATCCTGACCTGCAGGTTATGGATTCCATGCTCAACGAGGTGAAGTATGCCCGCGAGATGGAGAACGTAATGAAGGTGTACAACTCCCTGAAGGCTCTGCACGCCACCAAGGTTGGCCAGAACTTCACCGACTTCACCGGTCTCACCGTGGACGGCAAGGAGTGCCGTTTCTCCGACTATGTGGGCAAGGGACAGTATGTGCTGGTCGACTTCTGGGCATCGTGGTGCGGACCCTGCAGGGCAGAAATCCCCAACCTCATCGAGATGCACAAGAAGCATGCCGGCAAACTGGTAGTGCTGGGTCTTAACGTCTTCGACGAGGAAGCCAAGTTCAAGAAGGCCATGGAGGCAGAGGGCATCACCTATCCCCAGATCTTCATCCCCAAGGACAACAAGGACGATGCCGCCAAGCTCTATGGTGTCAGCGGTATACCCCAGATTATGCTTTTCGCCCCCGACGGCACCATTGTCAAGCGCGATCTCCGCGGCAAGGAGATGATGGAGTTCGTGGAGCAGCAGCTCAGCAAGTAGTTTTTGCGCTTCACACGCCTCCTAACCTATATAAATGGCATCCTCGGGTACCATTTTTTTTTAACCCAAATCGGACATTAGCGTTATGATGTTCCGCTCAACTGAATGATGAAACGAGGAAGAACGAATGAAAAACAAACTGAGGACTGAGGACACTGAGGACACCCCCTCGGAGGTGTATCAACTAAAGGGTGGATAGTTTTCCGGGATTAAAACGGAAATTGGAAAACTATATTCTTGTCAACAAGAGAACTAATCAAGTGACACAGTCCCTGGGTGCATCGCACCATAAAATGTCTAATACGGACTTTCCCGTTAAATCTCGTTTAATCCGTTGACAAAGGCATATAAACCGCTGTAAAGCAGCATTAACCAGCAATCTCCGATTGCGATTAACCGTGGCAAGGCCACATTAACCTGCGACTCAGTCGCAATTAACCAGCGCTAAGCGCTATTAACCGCACCGCAGGTGCATTACCGTCTTCGTCCTCGTCTTCGTCTTCGTCCTCGTCTTCGTTATCGTTTGCTCGGATGCAGGCGGTGGCGGATGTAGGTTTCCATGATGTCTATGGCCTGGCCGTTGGCGCCTCCCTCGGGGATGATGAGGTCGGCAAAGCGCTTAGTGGGTTCTATGAACTCTTCGTGCATGGGCTTTAGCACGTCCAGATAGCGGTCGATGACCATCTGCGTGGTGCGTCCGCGCTCCACGGTGTCGCGCAGGATGTTGCGGATAAGGCGCACGTCGGCATCCGTGTCAACAAAGATTTTCAGGTCCATAAGGTCGCGCAGGTCCTTGCGGTACAGTGCCATGATACCCTCAATGATGATGACTTCACAGGGTTCCACGTGCACGGTCTGGGGCAGACGGTTGGAGGTGATGTAGTCGTAGGTTGGCTGCTCTATGGCCTTGCCCTGGCGCAAGTCGTGCAGCTGGCGGCAAAGCAGGTCCCAGTCGAACGCATCGGGGTGGTCATAGTTGATGAGCCTGCGCTGTTCCATGGTGAGATGCGTGTTGTCGTTGTAGTACGAATCCTGCGGAATCACCGCCACATTCTCGCCCTGGAGTGCCTCCATTATCTTTCTGACCACGGTAGTCTTTCCGCTTCCCGTGCCACCTGCTATTCCTATAATATACATTGACGTGAGTGTATCTGGTTATGTTTTCTCGCAACGAAGGTAGATATTTTTATCGGCATTACCGAATAAAGGACTGTAAAATGTGTGCATTAAAGGAAAAATACGTATCTTTGTCGCCTAAGACAAGTAAAATCACTAAGTAAAAAATAGCAGAATAATGTTAAGAATTGCTGTTCAGTCCAAGGGAAGACTCTTTGAGGACACCATGTCGCTGCTGGCCGAGGCCGGTATCAAGGTTAGTACAAGCAAGCGCACGCTGCTGGTGCAGAGCGCAGATTTCCCCATAGAGGTCCTGTACCTCCGCGATGACGACATCCCCCAGTGCGTGGCAACCGGAGTTACCGACCTGGGCATTGTGGGCAGGAACGAGTACGAGGAGCGCCAGGAGCAGGCCGAGATTATCCGTCCGCTGGGCTTTTCCAAGTGCCGCATGTCGCTGGCCATCCCCAAGGCGGTGAAGTATACAGGCCTGAACTGGTTTGAGGGAAAGAAGATAGCCACCTCTTACCCCAACATCCTGCGCCGTTTCCTGCAGGACAACCACATTATGGCCGACATACACGTCATCACTGGTTCTGTGGAGATCAGTCCGGGCATAGGCCTCAGCGATGCCATCTTCGATATCGTGAGCAGCGGCAGCACCCTGGTGAGCAACAACCTGGCCGAGGTGGAGGTGGTGATGCAGAGCGAGGCACTGCTCATAGGCAACCGCAACCTCTCGCCCAGCAAGCGTGCAATCCTGGAAGAACTCCTCTTCCGCATTGAGGCCGTGAAGGCAGCCGAGAACAAGAAGTATGTGCTCATGAACGTGCCCACCGACAAGGTGCAGGACGTGGTGGCTGTGCTCCCTGGTGCCAAGTCGCCCACCATCATGCCTCTGGCCACGGAAGGGTGGAGCAGTATCCACACCGTGGTGGACGAGAAGTCCTTTTGGGAGATAATATCCCGCCTGAAGGAACTTGGCGCCCAGGGCATCCTGGTAATGCCCATCGAAAAGATGATACTTTAGAAAAGACCTCGGAAAACTCTGACCAATCGGAATACTCCGACTATTCCGACTACTCCGATAAACCATATTGACCAACAATGATACAGACAGTCCTATACCCCGGCAGGGAAGACTACGCAGCCTTGCTCCAGCGCCCCCACAAGGATGCCGCAGACCTGGGCTCCATAGTGGCAGGAGTGCTGCAGGACGTGCGCCGGGAAGGCGACACGGCCGTTTTGCGCTACGAGGAGAAGTTTGACAAGGTTTGCCTCGCCTCGCTCGCCGTAAGCGAAGAGGAGATCCAGGAGGCAGAACACCTCATCTCCGACGAACTGAAGCAGTCCATCCGCCTTGCCCATGCCAACATACACCGCTTCCACCAGGCTCAGCGCATGCAGCCCGTCAGTGTGGAAACCGCTCCTGGCGTGAACTGCTGGCAGAAGTCGGTGGCAATAGAAAGGGTGGGACTCTACATACCCGGCGGCACGGCACCCCTGTTCAGCACCGTGCTGATGCTTGCCACTCCTGCCAAGATAGCAGGATGTGCCGACATAGTACTGTGCTCGCCCCCTTCGCCACAGGGCAAACTGCACCCCGCCATACTCTATGCCGCCCGTGTGGCAGGAGTGAACCGCATATACAAGTGCGGAGGCGTCCAGGCAATAGGCGCCATGGCATACGGTACGGAGACAGTGCCCAAGGTGAGCAAGATATTCGGTCCCGGCAACCAGTTTGTTACCTGCGCCAAGCAGCAGGTGAGCATGACCGATGTGGCCATAGACATGCCTGCCGGACCTTCCGAGGTGGCCATCGTGGCCGACATGACATGCCATCCGCGCTATGTGGCGGCAGATATGCTCAGTCAGGCAGAACATGGCATGGACTCGCAGAGCATACTCTTCACCGATAGCGAGCAGGTGGCACACGACGTGCTCCGTGAACTGGAGGTGCAACTGGAATCCCTGCCACGCAAGGAGATGGCCATGGCATCGCTCCGCCACAGCCGCATCGTTGTGCTCAGAGATATGGAGGAGGCCTTCGGCATTTGTAACGAGTATGCCCCCGAACACCTTATCCTGGCCATGGATTCGGCTCTGGAATGGACGGATAGGGTGGTGAATGCAGGAAGTGTCTTTCTGGGACATTACAGTTGCGAGAGCGCAGGCGACTACGCTTCGGGCACCAACCACACCCTGCCCACAAGCGGATATGCCAAGGCGTATAGCGGAGTAAATCTGGACAGTTTCTGCCGAAAGATAACCTTCCAGCACCTTACTCCCCAGGGCATACAGAGCATAGGCCGTGCCGTGGAGGTGATGGCCGAGGCGGAGAGCCTGGATGCCCACCGCAATGCCATGACGCTGAGAATGGAGGATTTGCATCAGAACTGACTTCTGCGTCAACGCACATTCGCACTAACAAGACAATACACACTTTACTCAAGCAATACAACCGATGTTAGAGAATCTGGTAAGAAAGAACATACTGGCACTGAAACCCTATTCCTGTGCCCGAGACGAGTTCAAGGGCAGGGATGCGCACGTGTTCCTGGATGCCAACGAGAGTGCCTACAATACCCCCTACAACCGCTATCCCGATCCCTTGCAGGAGGCGCTCAAGAAAGACCTCTCGCTGGTCAAGGGAGTCTGCCCTGGCAGGATATTCCTGGGCAACGGTAGCGACGAGGCCATAGACCTGGTGTACCGTGTTTTCTGCGAACCAGGAGTGGACAATGTTGTGGCCATAGAACCAACATACGGTATGTATAAGGTTTGTGCTGATATCAATAACGTAGAATACCGACCTGTCTGTCTTTCTGCTGATTATGCCATGTCTGCTGAAGCATTGCTGCAAGCGTGCGACGAGCACACCAAGGTGGTGTGGATATGCTCGCCCAACAATCCGACGGGCAACGATATGGACAGGCGCGAGTTGCAGAAACTGCTCCTCGAGTTCAAGGGAATAGTGGTGGTGGACGAGGCCTACGGCGACTTCTCCGACCTGCGCCCCATGCGCTCTTTCCTTGACCATTTTCCACGCATGATAGTGCTCAACACCTTTTCCAAGGCTTGGGCATCGGCAGGCATACGTTTGGGCATGGCATTTGCCTCGGAGGAGATTATCGGACTCTTCAACAAGGTGAAATATCCCTACAACGTGAACCTCCTCACTCAGGAGAAGGCACGCGAACTGCTGGCCGATATGCAGAAGGTGGAGCGGTGGGTCAACGAGGTGCGCTACGAGCGCAAGCACATGATACCGTGCCTCATGGAACTGCCCGTAGTGAAGAAGGTCTACCCCTCGGCAGCCAACTTCCTGCTGGTTCAGGTTACCGATGCCGATGCCATCTATGCCTACCTGGTGGACCGTGGCATAATAGTGCGCAACCGCAACCGAGTGACGCTATGCCAGAATGCCCTGCGCATAACCATCGGTTCCAAGACCGAGAACAACGAACTGCTGGGCGCTCTGAGAAGTTACAGGAGATAATGACCGCCACCACCACACACCCACACACAGATACATCGACATGAAACAAAGAATACTCTTCGTAGACCGCGACGGCACCATCCTGCAGGAACCCGAGGACGAGCAGATTGACTCCTTTGGCAAGTTCCAGTTTGTGCCAGGTGCCATTGGCGCCCTGTCGTTCCTTGCAAAGCACACGGACTACAGGCTGGTGATGGTAAGCAACCAGGACGGACTTGGTACCGACTCGTATCCCGAGGCTGACTTTTGGCCTACGCACAACCTTATGCTCGATATTCTCCGTGGAGAGGGCGTGGAGTTCGAGGCGCAGCATATCGACCGCTCGTTTCCGCACGAGAACCTTCCCACGCGCAAGCCTGGCACTGCCATGCTCACGAGTTATATGGAGGATCCCGAGGTGGATATGGCCAACTCATACGTAATAGGCGACCGGCACACGGATGCCCTTCTGGCGGAGAACCTCGGGTGCAAGAGCCTGATTGTTGGGCCCGATATGGGGTGGGGGCGCATAGCGGAGCTCCTGTTTGCAGGCGACCGCCGTGCTTCTGTTGCAAGAAAGACGCACGAGACGGATATAGAGGTGAGTGTGGCACTGGACGGCAACGGCAGGAGCAGCATATCCACCGGACTGGGTTTCTTCGACCACATGCTCGAGCAGATAGCGCGCCATGGCAACATTGATCTTGACATCACCTGCCGTGGCGACCTGCACGTGGACGAGCACCATACCATAGAGGACACGGCACTGGCGCTGGGCGAGTGCCTGGCAAAGGCATTGGGCGACAAGCGTGGCATAGAGCGCTATGGCTACTGCCTGCCCATGGACGACTGCCTGTGTCAGGTGAGCCTCGATTTTGGCGGAAGGCCATGGCTGGTGTGGGATGCCGAGTTCCATAGGGAGAAGGTGGGGGAGATGCCCACGGAGATGTTCCTGCACTTCTTCAAGAGCCTTTCGGATAGTGCACGCATGAACCTGAACATAAAGGCGGAGGGTGCCAACGAGCACCATAAGATAGAGGGTATCTTCAAGGCCTTTGCACGTGCCGTGAAGATGGCGGTGAAAAGGGATATAGAACACTTCAACCTGCCTTCCAGCAAGGGTACGCTATGATACAGAACTTCTCCTCACATCTCTTGCAAAGGGCGGTCGACGAGGTTTCGTGCCTGCCGGGAATAGGCAGGAAGACGGCTTTGCGCCTGGTGCTGCATCTGCTTCGCCAGGACGAGCGTGTGACGTCCACACTGACCGAGGCTCTGTCCGTGCTGCGCAACGAGGTGAAGTATTGCCGCATGTGCCACAACATCTCGGATACCGACATCTGCGAGATATGTGCCAACCCCAAGCGCGATGCCTCCATGCTTTGCGTGGTGGAGAACATACAGGACGTGATGGCCATTGAGTCTACCAATCTCTACCGTGGCTTCTATCATGTGCTGGGCGGTGTGATAAGTCCCATGGATGGCATAGGGCCAAGCAACCTGCACATACAGAGTCTGGTGGAGCGTGTGAAGGCCGGTGGCATCAGAGAGGTGATTCTGGCTCTTAGTCCTACGATGGAGGGTGATACCACCAACTACTTCATATACAAACGTATGAAGCAACTGACCGAAACCTCTGCTTCAACTGATGGCGGCCATGAAGATACGCCCTTCTCTCTGCCCAGGATCACGGTGATAGCACGTGGTGTGGCGCAGAACGACGAACTCCAGCACACGGACGAGGCCACCCTTGGCCGTGCTCTGGCCGGACGAACTCCGTTCTCGGTGTAGACGGTTTTTATTGCTTGTAAAAAGGAACGATATGAACAAACTGAAAATACTCTATTTCGCACTTCCCGTCTGGATAGTGCTCATGTGCATCCCCTTCGAGATAAATGCCGACAGGGGCATGGAGACCGGGCTCAGTGCCAGTGCGCTCTATTTCTTCCGCATGCTGGTGGTGCTTTTTTCTCTGGGAACAATGGCGGGAGCTTTCACGGTGCTTAAGGAGAGGCTCGTGTCCCAGCTTCTGCTCCTCAGTATCTCTGCCTTTTGGGTGGTGATTGACTACTACCTGAACCTGAGCATGCCGGGCAGCGACAATCTGCTTTGGCTTCTGCCCATGATTGTGGTGGTGTATGTGGTAAGGTACAAGGCCGTGGCATGTGCCACTGGCAAGAAGGAGGGAAAGTGATGAAGCATCTGCGAGCCATAGAACCCGAGGACCTCGACCTGATGTACATCGTGGAGAACGATCCCGAGGTGTGCAGGTACAGTTGCACTACTGTGCCTCTGTCGCGCTATGCTCTCAGAAGGTATATTGAGGAAAGTGGGGGAGACCTCTACCGGGATTCGCAGGTTCGCATGACCATCATGGATGCCGCCACAGGTGCTCCTTGCGGTTTTCTGGACATTACCGACCTGGATGCCGCACACCGCCGTGCACAGGTGGGCATAGTCCTTGTACCGGAGGCGCAGGGGCGAGGTATTGCCACAGAGGCTCTGCACGAGGCTGCCCTCTATGCCCGAAGCCAGGGGCTGCACCAGCTCTATGCCATCGTGGCTGAGGAGAATGCACGGGCACGGAACCTTTTCCTGCGCTCGTCCTACAAGGAGGTGGCCGTCCTGCCCCAGTGGCTCTGTTCCGACGGAAGGTACACGGATGCCGTTCTCTACCAACAGATTCTTTGACAACAACAAAACGATACCAGATATGACACAAGATGAAATCCTTGCTCTTATAAAGCGAGAGGTGATACCCGCTATCGGGTGTACAGAACCCATGTGTGTGGCTCTCTGTGTGGCCCATGCCACGGAGGCTTTGGGCGAAGAGCCCGAGAGTATACAGGTTGGCCTCAGTGCCAATGTGCTCAAGAATGCCATGGGTGTTGGTATCCCCGGTACGGGCATGGTGGGCTTGCCCATAGCCATAGCCCTGGGTGCGCTGATAGGAAAAAGCGCTTACCGGCTGGAGGTTCTGCACGACTGCACTCCAGAGGCCGTGGAGCGTGGCAGGCAGTTCATTGCCGAGGGACGCATAAACATCACCCTTGACAAGGAGGCTTGCGACAAGCTCTATGTAGATGTAGTGTGCAAGAAGGGCAACCGCCGTGCCGAGGCGATAATAGCACGCGAGCATACGCGCCTTGTGTATCTGTGTTGCGACAACAATCTTATGCTTGACGAGCGCTCTGCCCTGCATGGTGCCTCGGAGGGCGATTCGCATACCGACCTCACCCTGCGCCAGGTGTTTGACTTTGCCACAACGACGCCATTGGAGGAACTGGAGTTCATCAACGAGGCTCGTGCCCTCAACGAAAATGCCGCTCAGGAGGCTCTCAAGGGCAACTATGGCCATGAACTGGGCAAGACGCTGAGCCGTCCTCTGGGCAAGGGTATCATGGGCGACAGCATCTTCAGCCACATACTCTCGGTTACAAGCAGTGCGTGCGATGCTCGTATGGCTGGTGCCATGATCCCCGTTATGAGCAATAGCGGAAGCGGAAACCAGGGCATTGCGGCAACGCTGCCTGTTGTTGTGTTTGCCAGGGAGAATCATAACACCGAGGAGGAACTGACACGTGCCCTTGTGCTGAGCCACCTCACGGCCATCTACATAAAGCAGAGCCTCGGTCGCCTCAGTGCCCTTTGCGGATGCGTGGTGGCAAGTACGGGCAGCAGTTGCGGTATAACATACCTGATGGGCGGACAATACGAACAGGTGGCGTATAGCGTGAAGAATATGATTGCCAACCTTGCCGGCATGGTGTGCGACGGTGCCAAGCCAAGTTGCGCCCTGAAGGTGTCCAGCGGCGTTTCCACGGCCGTGCTCAGTGCCATGCTTGCCATACAGAACAAGTTCGTTACCAACGTGGAGGGTCTCATCGAGGACGACGTCGACCGTTGCATACGCAACCTCACCCTCGTTGGTGCCAAGGGTATGCAGGAAACCGACCGCATGGTGCTGGATATCATGACACACAAGAAGTGCTGATACTGCCTCTCTCCCTCGCAGGATAACGATATGAAACATATATTTGCCATACTCCTCCTCGTGCTCGCTATGGGCGCTTCTGCCCAGCCCTTGCCAGAGTGTGCGGTGGAACCGTTGCTCAGCACCATACGCGTGCAGACGGCGCCCTACAACCGTTCGTGCCCGTACTACAACTATGGGGACTCGGTCAGTTCCCAGCCGTGCCTGGTGGGCTGTGTGGCTACGGCCATAGAGCAGCTGCTTAGTTATTATCGCTATCCCGATGCCTTGCTTGACAGCATACCGGGGTGGAGGACGGACAACTATTCTCTGGAGACGGTTCCCTCGGGCAGTGTCATCGATTGGGACGATGTGGCCGACCTGAGCCTGTGGTGCGGCATGATAGTGCAGATGAAGTATGGTCCCACCGCCAGTGCGGCGGGTTTGTGGAGGGCGGAAGAACCGTTAAAGCAAGTGTTTGGGTACAAGACCGTAAAGGTTTTGGACAGAAGTCTTTATAGTTTTGATGCATGGCACAGGATTCTTCAGAATGAACTGATGGCAGGCCGCCCTGTTGCCTATGTTGGTTACAACAACACGCTCAGCGGTCATGCCTTCAATATCGATGGTGTGGACGAGAATGGTTTGTATCATTGCAACTGGGGCGAGGGTGAGCACCAGAACGGCTATTTCTCTCTGGAACACCTCTGCCAGATGCAGCCCCACTGGGATGCTACCGACTGGGGGCGCATGGTGGGTTATCATGCCAACGAGTACATGCTGCTGCTTCATCCCGATAGTGTGACGGATGTGCTCCAGCCCGACACTCTTCTTGATTTTGCACATGCCGTGAGGGTGGAGGATGTGTCTTTCCGTAGGGAGATTTCCGCCAGGGATTATGTGCTCACGGATGTCACGCTGACAAACCTCAGTGATGATACCCTCTACCATACATACGAGGTCATCCTTAACTCCCCCTCGGATACTTCCCTTCTGGAGCAGTGCCGAGAGGTGGCGCTTTCATCCGTTAAACTGATGCCCCGTGAGACCAGGACGCAGGCCGTGGCGTGCCGGTTCCCGGTCGCGGAGGGAGAATGGATAGTGGGTGTCACGTTCGACGGACTTGAGGTTGCCTATACCGAACCCGTACATGTGGTGGCGCCGGAGGAGGACGACCTGCTCGTGGAGAAGGTGAATGTGTCTTTCCCTGCCGGCGGGATGGCGCAGATTGTTCTCCGTGCACGCAACAGGGCGCCTCGTGGAACTTCTGGGCGTCTGATGTACTACAGATTGTATCCCGCCTCATCGGATGTGTCGTGCTCCATGGATTACCGTTTCATGAACCTGCCTGCCGGACAGGCGGTGCAGGATACACTTCGCTTTAGTAATCTCAATCCAGGCGACACCTACCAACTTCGTGTGGGCGGATGGAGCACCACGATGTTCAGCATGGAGTTCAGTGTGCCCTCGGATGCCAGTTCCGTATCTTCCGTGCCAGAGGGAAAGCACGGCTTGCCAGATGCCGGCAACCGTTGGTTTGACCTCTCGGGCAGAGAAGTGCGCAGGACCAGTGACGGCATACTCGTGCGTAAGGGCAGGAAGGTGGTATTCGGTTCTGGAGCGCAAAGGTAGGGGGGGGAGTACGTTATGAAATTAAATTCTGTATCCTTGAAATCATGAATCCCGAAGAACTTATCAGGAAATACTATGCAGGTCAGGACGAACTGATGAACCTGCTCGTGCAACATTCGCGCCAGGTGGCTGACAGAGCCATGGAGGTTCTGGACAAGCATCCCGAACTCCAGGCCGACAGGCAATTCGTTTACGAGGCGGCGATGCTTCACGACATAGGTATCCTGCATACGGATGCTCCCGGCATAGGCTGCCATGGCACGCATCCCTATATCTGCCATGGCAGGCTTGGTGCCGAAATCCTTCGTGCCGAGGGATTGCCTCTCCATGCCAGAGTGGCGGAAAGGCACACGGGAACAGGGCTTACCCGTGAGACCATCCAGAAGCAGGGACTTCCTCTTCCCGACGGTGATTTCTCGCCAGAAACCCTTGAAGAGCAGATAGTGTGCTATGCCGATAAGTTCTTCTCAAAGAGTCATCCGGAACGCGTGAAGACAGCAGCGCAGGTACGTGATATGCTCTCCCGTTTTCCGGACGCCGACATCGCACGATGGGACGGCTGGGTGGCGCTTTTTAGTTAAAAGTTGCATTTCGGCGCATTCAGACGTTGCTTATGTGACGGAAAAGTCGTATCTTTGTCCGGATTATAGTCTCCAAGGGTTGATTTGAGAACAAAGACACTACTTATACTCCTTATAACCAGTACATTTATGGTGTTGGCAGGTAATGGCTTACCTGCCATGTCAGTATATGCTGGCATGAACGACTCCATCGTGTCTTCCAGAGATTCCATGCTGGTGGCAGATTCCTTGAGAAAAGTTGCTGCTCTTGACAGCATGAAGGGATACACCATCTATGTGGACAGTACACAATGGGCAAAGGACACACTGAAGACCGACACCACTCCATATAGCAAGAGTTCGCTGGATGCACCTGTGGTGTACACGGCTTCTGATAGTATCACTTTCGATATGTTTGAGAGTCGTGCCAATCTATACGGAAGCAGTCAGGTTGATTATCAGAACCTGGCACTTACCGCCGATGAGATAACAATCTCCCTGGACAGCAGCCTGGTGCATGCGGCGGGAAGAAGGGACACTTCGGGCGAGATGATAGGAAAACCTCTCTTCAAGCAGGGAGAAGAGGAGTACGAACCCGACCGCATTTCATACAACTTCAAGACGAGGAAGGCTTTCATTACCAACGTCTACACAAAGCAGGGTGAGGGTTTCATGACCACGAACGAGAGCAAGAGGGATAGTTCGGGCGTGATGTACCTGAACGGTGGTAAGTACACTACCTGCGATGCCCAGCATCCTCACTTCTATCTGAAGATGACTCGTGCCAAGGTGCGCCCCGGAAAGGATATCGTCTTTGGTCCTGCTCACTTGGTGGTGGAGGATGTGCCCCTGCCACTTGCCGTGCCATACGGTTTCTTCCCCTTCTCGCATAGTTATCAGAGCGGTTTTATCATGCCTTCCTATGGCGATGAGACCGAACGCGGTTTCTATCTCCGTGAGGGCGGATACTACTTTGCTATCAACGACTACATGGACCTCAAGGTTCTGGCCGATATCTACACCAAGGGTTCGTGGGGCATATCGGGAAGCATGAACTACAAGATGAGATACAAGTTCTCGGGTAGTTTGCACATGAGTTTCCAGAAGACCGTCTACGAGGATAAGCAGCAACCGAGCGTTTCCGACTTCAAGATCACCTGGACACATCGCCAGGACCCTAAGGCAAGTCCTTCGCAGAGCTTCTCGGCAAGTGTCAACTATGCATCCACATCGTATGACAAGAACAACCTCACCTCGCGTTACGACCCCGAAACCTACACGCAGAGTACGAGAACAAGTTCCGTCAGCTATAGCAAGACATTCGAGAACATCGGACTTACTCTGTCCGGTACCTTCAACCTGTCGCAGAGCCTCAGGGACAGTATGGTGTCTGTCACATTGCCCACGCTGAACATAAGTCTGGCACGACTCTATCCCTTCAAGCGCAAGCATGCCGTGGGTGGCGAGAGATGGTACGAGAAGATAGCCTTGTCCTATACCGGTACTTTCCAGAACAGCATCAGCACCAAGGACTACAAGCTCTTCAAGAGCAACCTCATCAAGGACTGGCGCAACGGTATGCGTCACCAGATCCCCATCTCTGCCAGTTTCCAGATTGCGAAGTATATCAACCTTACCGCTTCGTTCAACTTCACTGACCGCATGTACATGCAGAAGGTTCATCAGGACTGGGACCAGGAGCGGCAGACGGTGGTGAGGGATACCACGCTGGGCTTCTACAATGTCTACAACTACAACATGAGCCTGGGCGTCAACACCAAGATGTACGGTACATACAAGCCGCTTCCTTGGGCAGGAGGCAAGAAGATACAGGCCATACGTCACGTCTTCACTCCCAGTGTGAGCTTCTCGTATGCTCCCGACTTCGGTTCGGACAGTTATGGCTATTACGGTTCGTACCAGCGCACCGACCGCGATGGTGTGCCCACGGGCGACCCTGTGATATATTCATATTTCGCCAATGGCATGTATGGCACGCCGTCGCGTGGAATGTCGGGCAATATCAATCTGGATGTATCCAATAACGTGGAGATGAAAATCTATACCGACAAGGATACAACAGGATTCAGGAAGGTGAGCCTTATTGACGAACTGGGTGCTTCGCTCAGCTATAACATGGCGGCAAAGACACGTCCCTGGAGCGACCTGAGCACACGTCTGCGACTCAAGCTCAGCAAGAGCAAGACCATCAGTCTGAATGCCGTGTTTGCAACCTATGCCTACGAGTTCGACAAGAACGGCAGGGTAGTGGTGGGCGACCGTACGGAGTGGAGTTATGGCAGATTCGGACGCTTCCAGGGTATGAGCCAGCACTTCTCCTATACTTTCAGCAACGAGACTTTCAAAAAACTCAGAGACAAACTGCTCGGACTTAACCAGGACAAGAACTCTAAGGACGATGACGAAGACGATGACGAAGACGACGAAGAAGAAGAAGTGGACCCTGAGATGCAGAATGTCGATCCCGACCGCCAAAAAGCCAAAAACGGTGCCAAGCGCGAAGAGGGCAACAGGGTGGACGAGGATGGATACCTGAAATTCCAGATGCCATGGAGCTTTAGCATAAGTTACGGTATAAACATGCGCGAGGACACCTCGGCGGAGATCAATCCCGAGAACATGCGCTATCCCTACAAGTTCACGCATACGCTCAATTTCTCGGGCAACCTGCGCATAGCACAGGGATGGAACATCAACTTCTCTTCGGGTTATGACTTCAACTACAAGCGCCTGTCCATGACAACGGCATCGCTCAACCGCGACCTGCATTGCTTCTCCATGTCATGCTCCATGGTGCTCATGCCATACAGAAGCTTCAACTTCAACTTCCAGGCAGATGCCTCTGCACTTAGAGATGTGCTCCGCTGGCGCAAGCAGAGTTCGTATAGTACAAATATCGAGTGGTACTGATAAAATCTCTTATTATTCACACATTAATACATATTCAAAATGAAAACCATTAGTCGCATCCTGTTTCTTCTCCCTATGATAGCATTTCTGCTGACTTCATGTGTAAAGGAGGTAAGTTTCGAGTCTATATCTATGGAGCACGTAACACCAAAGGATGAAATCCTTCCTGCCGAAGGTGGAGAAATAACCATTAAGGTCATATCCACACATTCCTTCCGCATGTCCTCTACTTCATCTGCATTCTCTTTCTTCAAGGATGGCATAGTAAATTACAGTAAGGACGGTGTGGCTGTTGTAGAAAGTAACCACAATGTCCATGTTTCGCCCAACAATACCGGTGAAGCAAGAACTTTGTACATCACTGCTCAGCATCAGACTAACGATGAAATGTCTGCATCGCTCATGTTTGTTCAGCCAGCAGTGGCAGAAAAGGAATAAATTGAGCGCTAATCGAACTTTTCTTTGGAAAATATTTGGAGGATTCGCAAAAATGTCATACCTTTGCACTCGCAAACAGGGAACAAGGTTGCGATTATGCGAGAGAATAATCAAAACTTGTTTGATTATTCCGAGTTAAAGCAAGCTCGATGAATGTCATGGTGCCTTGGATGAGTGGCTTAGTCTACGGTCTGCAAAACCGTCTACGGCGGTTCGAATCCGCCAGGCACCTCCTAAAATAGAGCAGTCTCAAAAAGGCTGCTCTTTTTTTATTCACTTTGCAAATACGTTCTTGTTATGCTTAGGCTCAAGGTTTGTGTTCTTCATAACATCACCGAGCTGCTATTATCCGTTCACCGAACCGCTACTATCCGTTCGCCGAACCGCTACTATCTGTTCGCTGAACCGCCACTATCCGTTCACCGAACCGCCACTGGCGCTAAAGTTCATCGTCACCGAGGACCAAGCTTCCTCTTAATGGGTCTGCAGATATTTCCGGTTGGTGTAACCATATTCAAGAATAAAGTGCTATCTTTGCCTTATGAAATAAAGGCACTGATGATTTTTGTCATATATGGACAGGCTATGCCCTATTGCCAACAGGTGACTTTTCTACTGCCATAGGAAATACTGACACTGATAGTATTGACACATGAGTTTCCCAATAGGAGAACTATAGTTTCCATACAAGAGAACTGTAGTTCTCCTATTGGGAAACTGCTTGTTTGCTAACGCAAGCAGGCTTGATATTTTTTCACTCGTTTATTCGTATATTTGATGTAGTTTGATTAAGATTCTTTGAGTATCAAACCATTAAGAAGAACTTGCATGAGAATGGGCAATGGATAAGAAATTGCTAACTTGTTTTGTTACACTATATTCCTCATGCTTTTCAAATATCTCTTTTCTTAGTGCAAAGATAAGCATTTTCTTTAATTATTGGACAATGATTCTTCTCTAAATAATCGTTTTATTTCCTCAAACATAAATTCATTATACTTCAAACCGAAGCGTCCTTGAGCACAACCTTTAATGTAAAATTCAAATTCATCTTCAGAAAAAAGACTATGGCGATTATGGGTCGATGATTCTAAATTGTATGGCGACCGCGTATTGAATAGCACAAATGCCCCACGATAATAACGGCATACTCTTCTCATATTTTCTGTTGGAATATAACCTTGATATTCTTCTCCGCTTTCCCATACTTCATATGGGGCATAATCACTTGGAGACAATTCAGTCAATTCTTCATCTGCTTCAGTCGCATCAAGAGGGATATTGTTCAAATAAATAGGCTTAATATCATCATATGAATCAAGTCTAAAATAATTCCACTCAGCATCGTTTCCCACAGAGTAAAAAGTCAAAGACTTTGCTGGGAATAGACATATATACCCCATATCAATTTCTATAAACCTCTCTTCTGTATGCTTCTTAGCACCTTTATAATGCATTCCACCACGTGGTAAAAACACATACGCTAGACTTTTATATTTACAAAGGAAATTGAGTATATCAACAATATCTTCCTGTTTTGTCCAAACAACTTTATATGGAACATTTCTAGGAAATAACTTATCGGTTATTTCTTGCCATTCATAATTATTCTTTTGATGAAAATCCAAGTTTATTTCTATCCATTTACAGAAGCGATGAATAACATCACCAATGGATGGTCTAAGTGATGGCGCGTTATCAGTACACTCCGTTAGTAACTTATCTAATGGTGTATAATACGGAATGCTTGGTGGTATGTTGTCATCAAATGTGCCTATAGTTTCATATCGTTCTAGGGCAATTGTTGTTTCCGGACTATACTGTCCTTCAAAGCAATCATAATCTTCCGTTAGAATCATCCATATAGTTTTAGCAACAGAATATATATCTGCTTTATATGGATTTGCATGATATCCCATACTCCTTTCCATCTCAGGAGCAATAGTTCTTTTAGCACCTATTCTTTCCTTATCTTTTTCTTTCGTAATTCTTATTGCAGCTTCAATAAAGATTAGTCCAAAGTCTGACAGATAATGTTTTCCATCGTAAAACAAGATATTCTCAGGTTTAATATCCCGATGCGCGATTTGCAACTTATGCAATGCTTCAATCCCATTCAATATATCATATATGGCATCACACTTTTCTCCCAACGAATTTAATTTGCGATTCTTTAATGGTTCCGCTAATGGCATAACATAGTATGGGGTTTCACATTCAAGATCCTTATCTATAATAGGTAAAACTACTTTTTGCGCTATCAGCTCAGGGTGCTCCTCTATAAAAGAAGTTTCCCTTTTAAATCTATCTATTTTTTCTGGTTCTTTGCTGTCTAATTTTTTTAGCGCAAAATATTCACCAGTGTCATTGCAAACTTTAAAAACGGTTGCATTTCCGCCATTACCTAAACATCCTTTAATTTTCCAATTCCCTATTTGAGCCATACATCCTCAATATTATGTTTATGATACAAAAGTAATATAAAAGTTTCATACAAAATCAAGTAAAGAAATATTTCGTAACCAGAGTTCACCAAACCACAGGCAAAGGTAACTCGTGTTCTTTTCGTCCAAGCAAGGTCAAGCCCTGCGGGTGTTGTGGAAAAATCATCCTCGCCCCGTGGGGCTTTCTGTATTTTTCCACACAACCTTGCCTGACGAGAACACGACCTTTTAGAGCCTGTAGTTTGGGAACTCCGGCCCCGAATAGCCGGACTAACAAGAAATATAATAATGTTATGTCACAATCAGTATCTAACAACAGTCAAACAGGTCATACCGACCTACTATCAGGTATCTTGAAGGTACAAGTGAGAAACGAGGACAAGATTACGGAGCAAGACCGTATCTATTGTCAGAACCAGCAGGACGAGTTATATAAAACGCTCGACCAGATTGATAGTTGGTACAAGATCTTCAAGGCAGAAGCTGACAAGTACGAAGGTCGTATCAAGTTCAAGTATGAGGAGAACGGTAGCAATACCGTCCGTAGTTATCACGAGTACTACAACAAGGAGAAGGAGGACTACACGCATCACGAGTTCAAGCCGTTCCAGATTATGAATGAACTTGTAAGCAAGAATCACGGTGCAGTACAGAACTTCATCAACCGCATCATCGGGTACTTCAACAATACCTACAATGTTTCGGTTGAATCTCCAAAGATTGACGAGAAGACTCTGCCGATGGGCTTCCGTCCTGTCTATAACACCTATGTAGATGTGGTTATCGAGCATCTTGGAGGAAAGAGTTTCCGAGATACTGCCGAGGAGGAACTGATCAAACGCTTCCTTGAAACAGTCAGACCCTCTTGCTGGAGTAAGGTTAAGCCCGAATTGAAGAAGGACAAAATCATCTTCCCAGATATTGTCTCTTGGGACTCCATTCACTATGAGTATTACAAGGAGTACGACTTCGAATACGAATCAGACCGCAAGGTAAGCCGTTTCTGTGAAGGTATTGCCTTTGGTGCAGATGATGTATTATGCGGCAGTATCGAGATGATTATCGGTCTTGATACACGCAATGTAGATATATCCCGATGGTATGACCTGACAACGGCCAATGCCGTAAGTCTCAAATTTTATGGGAACACCCGCATCGATGTCAAGTTCAAGGACAGTGCAACGGCAGAGAGTTGTTTCAAGCGACTTCGACTAAATGAAATCAAACTAAGAGACGAGAACTGATGACCACACGATATGTATGACACTCCGTAGGTACTGCCTGCGGGGTGTCTTTCGTTTTTATCCACTTCAATCATTACAGCCATGTATGCCATCATACCACAACAGATACCGCA
>JAZRJU010000019.1:0-52495 GCA_045645965.1 Bacteroidaceae bacterium | reverse complement strand
CGTATTTTTCTTCCAACGAGAAAAAATGATTACCTTTGTCAGTGCAATGATAGGAAAAACAAGCGTTCTTTGTGGCTGTTGTAGGGTATGTGCAAGAGATTAAAGATGCTGTTTCTACCAACTTTCCCTTCTATAAAAAGGCAACGGATAGGTAGCAATTCTTTCTCTAATACCCACCATATACGGCTATTTCTGCCGAAATTAGAAATATGGCGGGATAACACAAAAATGGTATAAGTACCAACCACTTATCATATTTTGCCCTCATTCTGCCATTTTTACGCAAGTTCTTTGTATATTTGCAGAAAAGAAATATATAGTTTTATTACAACAATATGAAACTTCAATTCAAACTTGAGTACCGTACTGCATGGGGACAGGATGTCCGTGTGGAGATTTCGATAAAGCGCAGACGTGGCGCAGATCTCATTCATACTCACCAGTTGAATACACAGGATGGTGCCAACTGGAGTGGGGAAGTGGTTCTTCATGAAAAGGATGCACAGTCCTTCAGTTACAATTATTATATAGCCTCTGGCGATGAGGTTGTACGCCGCGAATGGTGCGGAGTTCCCAGAACATTCCCTTACGAACAGAGCAAGACCTTCATCTTGCAGGATTACTGGAAGGAGATTCCCATATTGAGTCATCTCTATTCTTCGGCCTACAGCCATTGCGTGGCACGCACGTTGGCTCAGGAACCAGAGATTACCTACTACGACCGCACCCTCCTGTTCCGTGTGCAGGCACCGCAACTGGTGAAGGGTCAGCAACTGGCCTTGTTGGGCTCTTTGCCACAGTTGGGCGAGTGGATGCCCGAGCGTGCCATGAGGATGAGCCGTGGCGGCACGCACGAATGGTGCCTGTCGCTTAGTGCAACAGGTCTTAAGTTTCCCTTTGAGTACAAGTATGTGGTGATAGACGAGAATACCGGAGAACTGATAGCCTGGGAGGGTGGCGAGAACCGCATTTCGCCCAAGGTTGAGCATTTCGCCCCCGAGGAGTATCAGTTGGAGAACTACTCTCCTAACATTCCGCGCGACAATATGGTATTGCCATCCAATTCTGTGCAGGTCATCTGGGACCGCCGTCTGCGCATGGCCGACGAGCATTGGAAGACGGCTGGTGTCGTTATCCCGGTCTTCTCCCTCCGTAGCCAGCATAGCCAGGGAGCAGGCGACTTTGGCGACCTGCGCATGCTTGTGGATTGGGCCAACCGAACCGGTATGCGCGTGATACAGTTGTTGCCCATCTACGACACCACACAGACTTCCACCTGGCGCGATTGCTATCCCTACAATGCCATCAGCATCTATGCCCTGCATCCTCTGTATCTGGACCTCAGCCAACTGCCCAGCGTCTCTGACGAGGCGTTTATGCAGGAATACAATAGAGAGCGTGAGGAACTGAATGCCCTGGCACAGGTGGATTACGAACGCACTTTCCACCTGAAGATGCGCTATCTGCACAGATTGTACGCTCAGGAGGGCGCTTCTGTCCTTGGCTCTCCCGCATGCAAGGACTTTATCCGCAGAAACGAGGAGTGGCTGATATCCTACAGTGTGTTCTGCCATCGTAGGGACGAGGAGGGAACCAGTTACTTCCCCTCCTGGCACATGCTTTCCGTATATGACGAGAAGGAGGTTCGTGCCTATGCAACGGAGAAGAGTGCCGAGGTAGGATTCTACATCTACGTCCAGTATCTTCTTTCCGCTCAATTGTCCGAGGTTACGTCCTACGCCCGAAACAATGGCGTACTGCTCAAGGGAGACATACCCATCGGCATATCACGCACCAGTGTTGAGGCATGGACAGAACCAGAGTATTTCAACATGCAGGGCAGTGCCGGTGCTCCGCCCGACGATTTCAGCGAGGACGGGCAGAACTGGGGTTTCCCCACCTACAACTGGAAGCGCATGCAGCAGGACGGCAACCAGTGGTGGATACGCCGTTTCCGCAAGATGGCAGAGTATTTCGACGCATACCGCATTGACCACGTTCTCGGTTTCTTCCGTATATGGGAGATTCCTGTTTCTGCAAGGAGCGGTCTGCTCGGGCATTTCGAACCATGCCTGCCTCTCAGTGTGGAGGAGATAGAGGGCTTTGGATTGGAATGGAGAGAAAAGTTCTTCACGTCACCGTATATTACCGACGCATTCCTGCGCTCCCTGCTGAAGAGCGATGCCGACGTGGAGGAAATACGTTCCACTTTCCTGGAAGCCATGGGACCTGACTGGTATAAGATGAAGGAGGGATTCCAGACGGAAGAGCAAATACATAGTCATTTTGGCAATGTTGACGACAATCCTCATGCCCGCCAGATGAGGGATGCCCTCTGCAAACTGGTGCAGAATGTTCTCTTCCTTCCCCTGGGCGAGGGCTTTGTGCCGAGGATTTCAGTGCACAATACCTATATATACAAGTCTCTTACATCTGCCGAGCAGGAAGCGTTCAACCGCATATACGACGACTTCTATTATCGCCGCCACAATGAGTTTTGGGGAGCAGAGGCAATGAAGAAACTTCCTGCCTTGGTGGAGGCAACGCAGATGCTCTGCTGCGCCGAAGATCTGGGTATGGTGCCAGCCTGCGTGGCACCTGTCATGAATCAGTTGAGGATTCTTTCCCTGGAAATACAGACCATGCCCAAGGGATATGGCATTCGTTTTGCCCACCTGGAGAACAATCCGTACATGTCTGTAGTTACCATATTCACTCACGATATGCCAACTCTGCGCCTATGGTGGCAGGAGGACGAGGAACGCCGTCAGGCTTTCTACAACGAAATGCTCCAGAAGGACGGCCGTGCCCCCGAGTCAATGCCAGGCTGGTTGTGCGAGGAGGTTATTGCACGCCATCTGTTCTCGCCCTCCATGTTGTGCCTGATATCTCTGCAGGATTGGTTGTCGATGGACGAGGAACTTCGTTCGGAAAACATAGAGCAGGAGCGCATAAACGTACCTGCTAATCCCAACCACTATTGGCGCTACCGCATGCACCTTGGCATAGAGCAGCTGATGCAGGCCGATGCATTCAACGACAAGATACGTATGATGATAGAGCGTGGAGGTCGCTCCTGATAAGAAACACATAAAGGGACTATGGCATAGTAAACAAAACATTGCTTCATAGTCCCTTTTTTCTGTATTATACTCCCCCTTGCTTTTGTCCTCCGCATTCCCACGTCCTGAATCTCGGCAAGATGGGTGAAACCAAAGAAAAAAGGGTGCATCGTAAGGTTAATTACGAAACACCCTCTTGTGGAGAATATCGGGCTCGAACCGATGACCTCTTGCATGCCATGCAAGCGCTCTAGCCAGCTGAGCTAATCCCCCGTTAGGCTTAATTGCGATGCAAAAGTAGTGTGTTTTTTTCAATTGCGGAAATTTTATTGTTGTTTTTTTGCTGATGGCAAGCAAAAATGTTAACTTTGTGCTTGAAAAGAACTAAAAGCATAACTATACATTATATATAATATAAGACTTATGAGACGTTTTTTCGCAATATTAGGCATGGTGTTCAGCATGCAGGGATTTGCACAATTTGCAGATGCTCCGCTGGAAGGCGTACCAACTGTGCCTATTACACGCAAGCTCTGCGTGCAAATGGATGATGATGCACACACGCGCTCCATCCAGCGCACTGCTTCCTCCCAGACAGATGCACCGCTTTCTGCCTTTGGCTCTCCAAAGATTGTGGTATGCCTGGCCCAGTTTCCGGATACTCCATTTTCCGTGGCAGAGGATAACGACGGGGTAAAGAAGATTTTCCACACGTTCTTCAACGGCAATGCTATAGGTGCTGGTGATAACACACACTCTGTGAGCGATTATTTCAAGGACATGAGCGGCGGGAAGTTTACACCTGAATTTGTCATCACCGACCCTGTAACCCTTTCCAAGGAACGCAGTTACTATGGAAATGCGCAGGGTGGAAACCGCCGAACAGTCTTTCGCAACGAGGCTCTCGACTCTCTGTCCCGTCAGATAAAGGACAGGGTAGGGGAACTGGATACTGACGGAGATGGCATGATAGACGGTGTGGTGATCGTCTTCACTGGATGTGGTGCCAATGTTGGCGATGAGGATGGCATGCATCCAGCATGCTGGACGGGCACGGTGTCCAGAGCAGGCATATCCTATGCCACAGCCCTTGTGGCTCCAGAGTTGCTGGGTATGGATAACTCTCTGCTGGGAGGACGGAACGAAGCCAAACTGAATGGCATCGGCGTGTTTGTGCACGAGATTTCACACATGTTGGGCTTGCCCGACTTCTACGACCTCAACTACAAGGCACCGGGCATGGATTACTGGAGTTTGATGGACTATGGCGAATACTGGAGCAACGGTTATCACCCCACGCCATATACTGCCTACGAACGCCACTTTATGGGATGGACCACGCTGGTGGAACTCTCAGAACCTACTCATGTGCCTGCTATGAAGTCCCTGGCAGATGGCGGTTCCGCTTATATTATATACAACGACGGAAACCGCGACGAATACTATATCCTGGAGAATCGCAATGCAAACGACCCCTGGAGCCGTTCGCTATGCACGTCCCTCGGTAACGGCATGATGATCTACCACGTGGATTTCGATGCCTCCAAATGGAGCGGAAACAAGGTGAATACCGACATAAATCGTCAGCGCATGACCATCATTCCTGCCAACGGGCATTTTGAGATATGCGACAATCTGATGGAAGACATGCCTAAATACGTTTCGGAACTTCGTGGTCATCTGTGGCCCCTTAGCAGCAATGAATCAGTTTTGGCCTACTTTGGCCTGAAGGGCAACAACTCCCTGACCGATGTGGAGCGTACCGAGGGTGACCGTGTTGCACCTGCCGCAGTTCTGCATACCCCCAACACAGACGGGGAATATCTTATGCACAAACCCATTACGGATATTGCATACGATAACGCCACAAGGACAGTTTCCTTCTCTTTCATGGAAGGCGGCGAGACGGGCATTGATGATGAGATGGAGCACGTTTCATCCTCTGCTGATGCACCTGTATCCGTATATTCCATGGATGGAAGGAAGGTGGCCAGATGCAGGAGAAGCTATCTCTCCACTCTTCCAGGTGGCATCTATGTGGTCAGAGACATGCTCACGGGCAAGACAGCCAAGACCATCGTATCCAAATGATAAATTCTATAAACGTTCAACATTATGAAAAACATATATGCTCTCTCTCTCCTGTGTGTGATATTGCTTGCCTCCGCCACCGACCTGCTTGCATGGGGGCAAAAAGGACATGACGTGACATGTGAGATAGCCGAGCGACATCTGGACCGCGGTGCACGCAAGGCAGTACGACGCCTGCTCCAGGGCAAGAGTATGGTGTACTGGAGCAACTGGCTGGACAATGCCAGTCACACACCCGAGTATGCCTACACCAAGACCTGGCACTACAAGAACATTGATGCCGGCGTGGCATATGAGGATACAGAACTGGAACCAAATGGGGATGTCGTAACGGCCATACATGCTCAGTTGCAGGTGCTCAAGGACAAGGCATCTTCTACCGAGAGCAAGCGCCTGGCACTGAAGATGCTCATACATCTGGTGGGCGACCTTCACCAGCCAATGCACATGGGGCATAAGTCCGACCTGGGTGGTAACCGTTGGACCGTTCAGTTCTTTGGCAAGGACAGAAACCTTCATGGAATCTGGGATACCGATGTGCTGGAGGGCGGACACAAATGGAGCTACGAGGAATGGGCCACTGAGGTGGACTGTATTGGCAAGAAGCAGAAAAAGGAGATTTGTAAGGGGTCTGTGGACGATTGGGGGCGTGAGACGTTTGCCCTTGCCACAGAGGTCTACAGCACTACTCCCCAGAACTCCAAACTTTCATACGACTACCAGGCCAAGTGGACTCCCGTCATCGAGCAGCAGTTGCTCAAGGGTGGCCTCAGGCTTGCCTGGCTTCTAAACGAGATATTCTAACTACTTTCAAAACCTTACACGCTATGAAAAATGAGGAACTGATGCTTGTGCGCATCACTGGCGTAGACCGTCCAGGGCTAACGGCAGATATCATGGATATCCTGTCTGTTCACGATGTACACATCCAGGATATAGGACAGGCCGTAATACATTCCACACTCAGTCTGGGCATACTTATCAGAGTTGACGAGCAGCGTAGCGGCCCCGTAATGAAGGACCTCCTTTTCAAGACCAGCGAGATGGGTTTCAACATCAAGTTTGCCCCCGTCACCATGGAAGAATACGAGGCATGGGTTTCCCGTCAGGGCAAGAACAGGTACATCCTTACCATCCTCGGCCGCCGTCTTGAAGCCAGGCAGATTAGTGCTGTAACGCATCTCATAGTAAAGCAGGGACTCAATATCGATGCTGTCAGGCGCATGTCGGGACGTCAGAGCATAGAGCGTCCGGCCGAGAAGACAAGGGCGTGTATCCAATTCTCGCTCCGAGGCACTCCCCACGACAGGGAGCAGATGCAGGCAGATCTTCTCCAACTTAGTGCGGAGATGGAGATCGACTGCTCATTCCAGCGCGACAACATGTACCGCCGCATGCGACGACTCATCTGCTTCGATATGGATTCCACGCTTATTCAGGCAGAGGTTATCGACGAACTTGCACGCCGCCATGGTGTGTACGACCAGGTGGCGGCTATCACCGAACAGGCCATGCGTGGAGAGATTGAGTTCAAGGAATCATTCGCACGCCGTTGCCAGCTACTGAAGGGACTTGATGTCAGCGTCATGCAGGATATAGCCGAGAACCTGCCCTTTACAGAAGGAGTTGACCGTCTTATGTATGTGCTCAAGAGTTACGGTTACAAGATTGCCATTCTGTCGGGCGGATTCACATATTTTGGAGAATATATCCAGAAGAAGTATGGAATAGACTATGTCTATGCCAACGAACTGGAGGTGGACGAAACTGGGCATCTTACCGGTAATTTTGTGGGTGAGGTGGTCGACGGCAAGCGCAAGGCAGAACTGCTTCGGCTGATAGCACAGGTGGAAAAGGTAGATATGGAACAGACCATTGCCGTGGGCGATGGTGCCAACGACTTGCCCATGCTCGCAGCAGCAGGTTTGGGTATAGCCTTCCATGCCAAACCGCGCGTGGTGGCAAATGCCAGACAATCCATCAACACCATAGGTCTGGATGGTGTTCTCTATTTCCTTGGTTTCAAGGATAGCTACCTGGACGCCAAGGCACAGTAATATATATATTGCTGTCCGGTAAAACTCAAAATAGCACAAGACCTTAGTCCGAACTCACGTTAATGTTAAATGTTTTGAGCGCCAGCGGTGATGTCCCGCTGGCGCTCTATATATGACTGAATACTCTGAACTTTCGCTCACCGCTCACCGCTCATCCGTTCACCGCTCATCCGCTCCCCGTTCAATCAGATCAGGCAGTTCTCGGTGCACTTGTGCTTGGACACGATGGCATCGATGGCGGCTACGGCGGTGATGGTGACGATGTCGCGCACGCTGCTCTCAAAGTCGGTAAAGTGGATGGGCTTGTTCAGGCCTATCTGCAGGGGACCGATAACCTCCACTTCGGGCGACATGTACTGGATGAGCTTGCTGGCCATGTTGGCGCTGGACAGGTTGGGGAACACAAGGGTGTTCACGTCCTTGCCGCGAAGGCGTGTGAAGGGGTACTTGCGGTCGCGCAGTTCCTTGTCAAGGGCAATGTTGACCTGCATCTCACCGTCTATGATGCGTGATGGGTCCTCCTCCTGAAGTATGCGAACGGCCTCGTGCACCTCGGCAGGAGAACCTACTGAATCGGAACCGAAATTGCTATAACTTGCCATGGCCATGACTGGTTCGTGGTTGAACACACGCACGGCACCTTCCATCAGTCGTGCCACATCCACCAGGGTGTTCGTGCCGGGATGACGGTTGATGAGGGTGTCACCGATGAAGAATGTACCCTTCTTGGAGTTGAGTATGTGCATGGTGGCGAAGTGGTCGTAGCCGGGCTTGATGCCGACAACCTCTTTGGCCACCTTGATGGTGTTGCTGTACTTGGTGTAGACACCGGTGATGAAGGCATCGGCCTCGCCAGTCTCCACCATCATCATGCCGAAGTAGTTGCGCTCGAACATCTTGTCGTTGGCCTCCTCGAAGGTGTAACCCTGGCGGGCACGCTTCTCGGCCAGAATCTGGGCAAAGCGCTCACGGCGGGGAGCCTCGCGGTCGTGACGGAGGTTGATGATTTCAATACCCTCGAGAGAGAGTTCCAGCTCTGCCGCCTTCTTGGCTATCATCTCGTCGTTGCCAAGCAGGATGGGATGGCAGATACCCTCGTTACGAGCCTCCACGGCAGCCTTGAGCATGGTGGGGTGAATACCCTCGGCAAATACCACACGCTGAGGATTGCGGCGGGCGGTCTCGTAGAGCTGCTGGGTCAGTTTGCTTTCCTGTCCCATGATGTTCTTCAGGTGTGCGGCATAAGCATCCCAGTCGGTAATCTGCTTGCGTGCCACACCGCTCTCCATGGCGGCCTTTGCCACGGCCATGCTCACCTCGGTGATAAGACGGGGGTCAACAGGCTTGGGTATGAAATAGTCCTTGCCGAAGGTGAAGTTGTTCACGTTGTACACCTCATTTACCACATCGGGCACGGGCTTCTTTGCCAAGGCGGCAATGGCACGCACGGCGGCAAGTTTCATTTCCTCGTTGATGGCGGTTGCGGCGGTGTCCAGTGCGCCACGGAAGATGTAGGGGAAACCTATTACGTTGTTTATCTGGTTGGGATAGTCGGAACGGCCCGTGGACATGAGCACATCGGGACGTGCCTCCATGGCCTGCTCGTAGGTAATCTCGGGTTCGGGGTTTGCCAGGGCAAACACTATGGGCATGTCTGCCATGGAGCGTACCATGTCCTGCGAGAGCACACCGCCCTTGCTGAGGCCAAGGAACACGTCGGCACCCTTAATGGCCTCCTCCAGGGTATGCACATCACGACGTGAGGTGGCAAATTCCTTCTTCTCGGGAGTAAGACGCTCGCGGTCGTCGGTAATCACACCCTTGCTGTCGAGCATGAGGATATTCTCCTTGCGAGCGCCAAGTGCTACATAGAGCTTGGTACATGAAATGGCGGCAGCACCGGCACCGTTTACCACTATGCGCACGTCCTCTATCTTCTTGCCAGCCACTTCCAGGGCATTGAGCAGACCTGCACTGGAGATGATGGCTGTGCCATGCTGGTCGTCGTGCATTACGGGAATGTCCAGTTCTGCCTTCAGGCGACGCTCTATCTCGAAGCACTCGGGTGCCTTGATATCCTCCAGGTTGATGCCGCCGAAGGTGGGGGCGATGGCCTTCACCGCCTGGATGAACTTCTCGGGGTCCTTCTCGTTCACCTCAATGTCGAACACATCAATGCCGCCATAAATCTTGAAGAGCAGGCCCTTGCCCTCCATTACGGGCTTGCCGCTGACTGCACCTATGTCGCCAAGGCCCAGTACGGCGGTACCATTGCTTATCACCGCCACAAGGTTGCCCTTGCTGGTGTACTTGTAGGCATCGTCGGGATTCTTCTGAATCTCCAGACAAGGCTCAGCCACACCTGGCGAGTATGCCAGGGAAAGGTCGGTTTGTGTACTGTAAGGTTTTGTGGGAACTACCTCTATCTTGCCAGGCTTGCCCTCGGCATGATAAGCCAAGGCAGCCTCTTTTGTAATCTTTGCCATAAATCTTTTACCTTAATGTTTTAACTAATCGCATGCAAAGTTACTACTTTTTGGCAAAAGATGAGATAATAGCAAGCAAAAAAAGGTTAAAGCCCATTGCGTTTCAGGTGGTATAGGAAGCGGCGGAGATACAATATGCCCACCAAAGTGAGACCAAAGGGGAAGCCCCACCAGATGCCTACGGCACCACCGTCCAGGATGATACCAAACAGGTAACTGAGCGGTATGGTTACAAGGCCGAAGCTGATGAAGGAGTATTTCATGAGTTTCTTCACGTCGCCTATGCCACGAAGGGCATTAACATAACATGTTTGCATGCCGTCGCCCACCTGGTAGAATATCATGGGCCATACCATGGACACCACGGTGGAGGAGATGGTGGCAAACAGGATGGGGTCGTCGTTGGAAACGAACACACCGGTTATCTGCCTGCGGAAGATGAATACCAGCGTTGTGGCCACAATGCCGATTGCAACCATCAGATGATAGCCGGCATGGGCAGAGAAGCGTATGCCCCTCCATCCGCCAAGACCATGATAATGTGCCACACGGATGGACACGGCCGAACCGATGCCTATGTAGAACATGTATATAAACGAGGACACCTGCCACCCAACCTGATGGGCAGACAGGGCGGAGGTGGCATCCCACGATATGCCTCCACGACCAAGTGCGAGGGCTACGCCCGAGAACGCCGCCAATTCTATGGTCAATTGCAGGGCTATGGGCCATCCCAGACGGTTGTGGGTGAGGAGCGACTCGCGTGTTATGACCGCCGTTTTCCATAGAGAGCGATAAATGGAATAACGCTTGGCCATGAGGAAGCATCCGGCGTAGAGGACAAGCATGAACAGACGGCTGCTTGCCGTTGCCCATGCAGCACCACAGATGCCCATTTCGGGAAAACCAAGATTGCCGAAGATGAGTATCCAGTTCCATACGATATTCCACAGATTGCCCGCCAGGACTATCCACATGGTGGTACGGGTGTCCGTGAGGCAGTCGTAGAAGTTCTTCATGCCATAGCACACGTTCATGAGCAGGAGCGAAGGGATGAGGATTAGCAGGTACTTGCGTATGAGAGGTAGCAAGGCTGTTTCCAGTCCCATGAGGGGCAGGGCGGCATAGCATGCATACATGAGCAGGCACACGAAGATGCCCTGAACGATATCTGCAAAGAGAGAAGACTTCAGTTCGCTTGCTATGTCCTGATGCTTGCGCTGGCTGTATAGCTTGCCTATGGTGGGCACCGCCGCCATGCAGAACCCCATGCCTAAGAGTTGTGCCATGATAAGGAGGGAGTTGGCAAAACCTGCCGCCGCCAGTTCCTGTGGTGAATGCTGGCCAAGCATGAGCGTATCGGCCATGCCCTGCAGGGTAAAGCCCACCTGTGCCACCGTGATGGGAAGTCCTAATTTAAGCAAATGGCGGTATTCTCCTATGTAGTTGGTCTTTTCCATTATTAAATGCGCAGTATCTGTGCTATGCTTTTATGCTATGTCAATGAATCTTCTAATCGTGTCTGGTGTCATGCCACGGCGCGAGGCATAGTCGGCCAGCTGGTCCTCGCCGATGGTGCCAACCTTGAAGTGCCGGCACTGGGGATGAGAAATCATAAGTCCCGTGGTGCTGGCATGCGGTATCATTGCCCCGTTCTCGGTGAGGCTGATGCCCAACGAAGGGAGGTCCAGCAGGGAGGAGAGCACGAAATTGATGCTCTGGTCGGGTAGGGAAGGGTAGCCCACGGCAGGTCGCTTGCCACGGTAATGTTCGGCAAACATTTCCCTGGGAGTAAGATTCTCGTCCGGTGCATATCCCCAAATATCCTTGCGTACAATCTCGTGCCCGCGTTCTGCCGATGCCTCGGCAAGGCGGTCGGCAAGTGTCTGTTCGAGCAAGCTATCAACATGGAAAGGCACGGTGGATGCAAAGATGCCCATCGTTTCTGCCCTCATGGAAACGGGAGGCAGGAAATCGGCAAGGCAGAGGTAGGGCGGCTTTTGCTGGCGAAGGAGCGGAAGGATGAACTTGTCCCCCTCACCACTATCATTATATAAAATAATGTCCTCATCCACGGAGTGTGCCCTGAACAGACGTACACGAAAGCATGTATGCCTGTGCTCCTCTGCCCAACGGGCAAGCATCGTGTCTGCCTCCCGACGAAGTTCCTCCCCCTGCTGGGCATTCACTCCCCAGGCATGGTAGAAGTACACCCAATTGATGTAGGGTGTGAGTTCTTTGATGGTGAATTGCAGAGTTCTTGTCATTGCCTTGTCATTCCTGTCCTATCATGGCAAGGAACTCGTCCTCGGAAACTATCCTCACGCCCAACTTTTCCGCCTTCTCCAGTTTGGAGGGTCCCATGTTGTCGCCAGCCAGTATGAAACTGGTCTTGCCCGAAATGCTGCCAACGTTCTTTCCGCCGTGCTGCTCGATGATGCGCTTGTATTCGTCGCGCGAATGGTGGGCAAATACACCGCTTATCACTATGCTCTGCCCCTGCAATGTGGTGCTATGCGCAGAGAGCTGCTCTTCGGAAAGGGTGAATTGCAAGCCTGCCTGTCTGAGCCTCTCGATGAGGGCACGGTTTTCCTCGGAGGAGAAGTAATTGATGAGGCTTTCCGCTATGACCTTGCCTATGCCATCCGTTTCTAAAAGTTGTTCGGAGGTGGCAGACATGAGCGAGTCTATGTTCTTGAACTTGCGTGCCAAGGTCTTGGCGGCTATCTCGCCCACAAACCTTATACCGAGGGCAAAGAGCACTCTTTCAAACGGAACCTCCACACTGCGTGCCACACTATCCGCCACTTTTTTGTCGTGCGTAATGCGGTAGAAGTCGGACACATCATGGAGCATGTCGTTGCGATAGTATTGTTGTATCAGTTCGGGACCTACAAGGTTGATGTTCATGGCCTTGCGCGAAACGAAGTGCTCCAGGCGACCTATAATCTGCGGAGCGCAATGCAGGTCGTTGGGGCAATAGTGCGAAGCCTCTTCCTCGCCACGCACCAGGGGAGTGCCGCAAACAGGGCAACGATGTATGAAGCGGATGGGAGAAGACCCCTCCCCGGCCCTCCCACAAGGGGAGGGAGTATGATGTACTGTTTGGTGTGGGCACAAGTCGGTTGTAATCACTCCCTCCGGGCTTTCGGAGTTTTCCGTTTTCCGTTTTCCGTTTTCCGTTTCTTCCTTTCCCACTATCTTGGGGATGATTTCTCCTCCTTTTTCTATCAGGACATGGTCGCCTATGTGCAGGTCGAGGGCATCCATCACGTCGGCATTGTGCAGGGTGGCACGGTGCACCATGGTGCCAGACAGGAGCACAGAATCCATATTGGCAACAGGAGTGACCACGCCGGTACGGCCAACCTGGAACGTTACCTCGCGCAGGATGGTGCTGGCCTGCTCTGCCTGGAACTTGTAGGCAATGGCCCAACGGGGTGATTTCGCCGTCATACCCAAAGCCTTCTGCTGGGCAAGGGAGTTGACCTTGATGACGATGCCGTCCGTAGCCACGGGCAATTCCTTGCGATGCACATCCCAGTAGTTGATGTATTCCCAAAGTTCCTCCAGAGTGTTGCACAACTTCATGTCCCTGCTCACCTGGAAGCCCCACGAACGTGCCGATTCCATGTTCTCGTAGTGTCCCGTGGCAGGTATGTCTTCTCCCAAAAGATAATACAAATAGGCATCCAGGCCCCGTCGGCTCACCACCTTCGGGTCCTTGCTTTTCAGTGTGCCCGATGCTGCATTGCGAGGATTGGCAAAGAGGTCTTCGCCGGCATCCCTGCGCTCTGCATTCAAGCGTTCGAAACTCTGCCAAGGCATTAGTACCTCGCCACGTATCTCGAACTCCTCGGGGATGTCGCCCCGGCTGGAGTCAAGCACAAGGGGTATGGAACGGATGGTGCGCACGTTGGCCGTAACATCATCGCCCTGCACACCATCACCTCTGGTTACGGCCTGCACCAGTTGCCCCTGCTTGTAGTGCAGGGAGATGGAAAGTCCGTCGTACTTCAACTCGGCACACACCTGAAAAGGCTGGCCATGAAGTCCGTCGGAGACACGCTGATAGAACTCGCGCACCTCCTCCAGGTTGTAGGTATTCGCCAGGGAAAGCATCGGGCGGCGGTGAGGCACCGTCTGGAACTCATCGTTCAGGTCGCTGCCCACACGCTGGGTGGGGGAATTGGGGTCGGCCATGTCTGGATGCCTCTCCTCCAATGTCTGCAAAAGGTGCATCATCTCGTCAAAATCCTTGTCCGAAATGACTGGGGCATTGAGTACATAATAGTTATAATTATGCCTGTGCAGCTGCTCCCTCAGGCTCAGGATGCTCTCTCTCTCGTTCATGTGCTTTGTTAATTTATATTGCAAATGTACTAAAAAAGGAGCACACCCGCCTGTTATATCGTGAAAAAGTTGTATTTTTGTGCCCAAAATAATATAGAATGGCATATTCCGCAGAAGCACTTTTTTAACCAAGGATATGCCACCCAAAGAAACAAGCATGGCTCAAAATAAATTCAAGGGCTTGGGAGTAGCACTCGTAACGCCCTTCAATTCTGACGGAAGTATTGACTGGGATGCCCTGTTCCGTCTGGTGGAATACCAGATCTCGCGCGGCATAGATTTCCTTTGCGTGATGGGAACAACGGCAGAGACCCCCACATTGACATCTGATGAAAAGAAACGCATCCGCGAGGAGATAGTTCAGCGTGTGGCAGGTCGTGTGCCCATCCTGCTCGGTTGCGGTGGCAACAGTACTGCCGCCGTGGTGCAGGAACTGAAGACTGGCGACTTTACCGGCATCGACGGCATTCTCAGCGTCTGCCCCTATTACAACAAACCCTCCCAGGAAGGCATCTACCAGCACTTTGCCGCCATTGCCAAGGCAAGTCCCGTACCCGTGGTGCTCTACAATGTGCCTGGCCGTACAGGTGTGAACATGGCGGTGGAGACTACTCTGCGTCTGGCACGCGAGTTTGACAACGTGGTTGCCATCAAGGAGGCATCGGGCAACATCAGCCAGATGGACGAGATAATCAAGAACAAGCCCCAGGACTTTGATGTGATCAGTGGCGACGACGGCATCACCTTCCCCCTCATCACCCTGGGGGCCGTGGGTGTTATTAGTGTTATTGGCAATGCTCTGCCTTATGAGTTCAGCCGTATGGTGCGCCTTGCTTTGCGCGGCGAGTATCCCCAGGCACTGGAGATACACCACAGATTTACGGAACTGTTCAAACTGCTCTTCGTAGACGGCAATCCCGCCGGTGTGAAGGCTCTGCTCAGCGAAATGGGCCTCATACAGAACGAACTTCGTCTGCCCCTCGTTCCTGCACGCCTTGGCACGGAGAAGCGCATCTCCGAACTGGCCACGGAACTGGGCATAAGGATATAGCGCAAGCGTAATAACCCACCAGCCACATCAATATGCTTACCATCAATTCATACAAGGAGTTTGCTGCCTATGAAGGCAAGGAACTTGGAACCAGCGAATGGGTATTGATTTCCCAGGAGAGAATCAACCGCTTTGCCGATGCTACGGACGACCATCAGTGGATTCATGTTGATGTGGAGAAGTGCAAGGCGGAAAGTCCCTTCGGGCAGACCATAGCACACGGCTATCTTACCCTGGGTATGATTCCCCTGATGTGGAGCCAGATAATAGAGGTGAACAATCTGGAGCGTATGATGAACTATGGCATTAAGGACATGCGCTTTGGCCAACCGGTACTTTCCGGGCAGAGCATCCGCATGAGGGTTTCCTTGAACGATATCCAGAACCTGCGAGGTGCTGTCAGAACCAATGTGAACTTCGTTATTGAGATACAGGAGACTGGCAAGAAGGCCGTTGAAGGCATAGCCACCTTCATCTACTATTTCAAGAAAGAATAACTAACGCGAAGCAATGCATCCGCTCTTCAGGGGGTGCATTGTCTCTTTTCCAAGGAAGGTTTGTACATTATTATGAGAATTCTCGCCACTTGTCTTTTCATCTTGTCCCTGCTTTGTGCCACCGGAATGAAGGCGCAGGTGTCCAAAATACGCCAGGACTTCATCGGCTTCGGATTTCCCAGGTACGAGCATTGCACCATGAAGATTCTTCCCGGTGCAAAGGAGAAGTTCCAGGACCTTGAACCTGCCATTTCACAGGCAAAGCACTACATCCACATAGAGTACTACAAGTGGTACAACGACAGTATAGGACGTCATCTGCTGGACGCATTGGCAAAGGCAGCCCAAAGAGGAGTGAAGGTGCGCATACTGTACGATGCCTTCGGCTGTAGTGGCAAGGAGCCCAACGTGACGGACGACTTTATATCCCGATACCGCTCTCTTGGTCTCAACCTCGTGGGGTGGGACCCAATGCGTTTTCCCTACATAAACCATGCCTTGCACCGCCTGCACCGCAAGATGGTGGTCATTGACGGCCGCATGGTCTACACGGGTGGCTTGAACATCGCCGACTACTACATACACGGCAAGCCCGAAATAGGCAAATGGGCTGATATGCACGCCCGTCTGGAGGGTCCCATTGTGGACGAGTACCAGCGCCTCTTTGCCGATATGTGGTACAGGGAGACGGGCGAGTATCTGGATTCCGTGGCATACCGAAGTCCCGAGGCACACCTGTATGATGAATCAAAGGAGGGGTATGAGGCCTTTGTGGTGGACAGGGAGCCAGGCAAGAAGAGTGCACGCATCAGACAAAGTTATATTTCCTGCCTGGACAATGCACAGAAGCGTGTGCGCATCATCAATCCCTACGTCATCCTCGTGAGCAGTGTGCGCAAGGCCCTGCGCCGTTGCATAGAGCGTGGGGTAGAGGTGGAGATTCTTCTTGGCCACAAGGGCGACAACCTGATAAGCGAGGTGAGCACGGCACGCGAGATATACAACCTTGCCCGCTGTGGAGCCAAGGTGTGGCTCTGCCAGGAATGCTTCCATCACGACAAGGTGATGATCGTGGACGATTCCCTCTGCACCGTTGGAACCGCCAATCTGGATGCCCGCTCGCTGAGTTTCGACTATGAGGTGAATGCCTATTTCTTCTCGCCCGAATACTGCTCACAACTCAACGAATACTTCAATCACCACATGCACTCTGCCGTGATGCTCACCGAGGACAACTGGAAGGAACTCTATCCCCGCAGCAAGCGACGCCTGGGTTGGTGGACAAAGGGCATCCGGGGCATACTCTGAGGCATTGCATCAAATTCGCCATACCTTATTTATTATATATAAAAAATAGTCATAGACTTACACACACACACACACACACACACACGTTATGAACAACGTTATTGTCAGACTGCTTCAGGACTGGGGAGTGAATCCCGAGTCCATGTATTGGCTCTACTGGTGCTTCGTCATCTTGGCGCTTGGCATCGTCATATATATCGTCAATCTGCTTTGCAATCGCGGTATAATCCCTCTGGTAAGGAAACTTCGCCAGGGAACACGCTCCAAGTGGGACGACATCCTGCTCAACGACGAGGTGCTGAAGGACATCTCACGCCTGTTTCCGCCAATCATAATCACTTTGCTCCTGCCCCTGGCATTCTCCGATGGCAACCTCGTTTTGGAGTTCCTTCTCAAGGTAAACTCTATATACATGATAGTGGTTGTGTCAAAACTTCTGTGTTCATTCCTCAACTCACTGTACAACCTTTCCAACAACCACGACAAACTCAAGAGTCACCCTCTTAAGGGCATCTATCAGATGCTCAAGATTGTGGTCATCTGCGTGGCTCTCATCATTATTGTCAGTATTCTTATAAACAGGAATCCGGAATACATCCTCACCGCCCTCGGTGCCTCGGCTGCAGTACTCATGCTGGTGTTCAAGGACATGATCATGGGACTCGTGGCAGGAGTGCAGCTTTCTGCCAACGACATGCTGCGTCCGGGCGACTGGATTTCCATGCCCAAGTATGGCGCGGACGGTGATGTCATAGAGGTGACTCTAACCACCGTGAAGGTGCAGAACTGGGACAAGACCATCACCACCATACCTCCCTATGCCCTTATCAGCGACTCCTTCCAGAACTGGCGAGGCATGAGGGATTGCGGAGGCCGTCGCGTAAAGCGATCTGTCTACTTGGACATGCGTTCCATCACCTTCTGCACCAAGGAGCAGCACCGCGACTTTGCCAAGCGCGGCTGGCTGGAGGGTGTGGAGCGCGAGGATAAGTTTGTGGTAAACCTCCATGTCTTCCGCAACTATCTGGAAAACTACCTGCGCCATCATCCCCGTGTCAGCAAGCGACTCACCATCATGGTACGCCAACTTCAACCCACCGCTCAGGGTCTGCCTCTGGAACTCTATTTCTTCTCCGACGGCACGGAATGGGTTCCCTACGAGCACCTTCAGGCAGAAATCTTTGAGCACGTCTTTGCCATGCTCCCAACCTTCGGCCTGCGCGTGTTCCAGTCGCCCATGGGCATAGATTTCAACGGTGGGCACATAGGGGTAGAGCAATGAAAAGGCAACTTGTTATTTTCGACCTCGACGGGACTCTGCTCAACACCGTTGCCGACATAGCCGCCGCCACCAACCATGCACTTCGCACCCTGGGATATCCCACACATAGCGAAGGTGCAATACAGGGTTTCGTTGGCAATGGGGTCAGCAAACTGCTGGAACGCTCCCTGCCCGTAGACTCACGCACAGAGGAAAATGTTTCCCTTATGCGTGCTCATTTCACGGAATATTACGACAAGCACAATGCCGACCTCAGCACTCCATACCCCGGCATACAGGAATTGCTTCGCTCCCTGCACGAGGCTGGTGTCATGCTTGCCGTTGCATCCAACAAATACCAGTCTGCCACGGAAAACCTCGTTGCCCACTATTTCCCTGGCATTGACTTTGTCTGCGTCCTTGGCCAGCGGTCGGATGTTCCTGTCAAGCCATCTCCCCATATCGTGCATGAGATAATGGACAAGGCCAAAGTAGCAGGGGAATACATACTCTACGTCGGCGATTCCGGTGTTGACATGCAGACGGCACAAAATGCCCATGTGGATGCCATTGGCGTATCTTGGGGATTCCGTCCCCGTGCCGAACTCCAGTCCTTCTCTCCACTAAGCATAATAGACAGCGCTGAAGAACTTCTGACCTTTGTGTTGTAAGTCCAATTTAACCCAAATCTCTCAATAGCGCTTGCCTGTCTGATGAACCGATTTGGGAAGAAAAGTGCTGAAGTCTTCAATAAGGCAAAAAAATATCAGCGAAGCGTTGTTCACATGAAACGGCTTCGCTGATATTGTATTTATTACCAGAAGTGCAGAATTACTCGGCACCGCCACCAAGGGCTAGGTAGAGTTCTACTGTGGCAGATATGCTTTCCATACGGTTGCCTATCTGTGTCATCTGGGCCTGCATGAGATTGTTGTGGGCAGTGATGACGTTCAGATAGTTGGCACTGCTGCCGGCAAACAGTTTGCGTGTTGCCTCGTAGGCGGTTTCCAGAGCCTTTACCTGATTGTCGATGTACTGGCGGTTCTCCTCGGCAGAACGTACCATCACCATAGCAGTGTTGACCTCATTGCCGGCACTAACGACAGCATTGGTGAAGTCGTTGGCCTTGATTTCCATCTGCTCCTTGCTTATCTTCAGCTGGGCAACGATACGTCCGTTCTGGAATATGGGCTGTACAAGACCTGCAAGTGCCTGTCCGATGAAGGCGCCAGGATTGATGTTGGCCTGCTGGCCATTGGTGAATGTACCTGTTGCGCTGAGGGTGAGGCTGGGGTAGAAGGCAGACTTTGCCTGGTTGACATCGTAGAATGCCGATGCCAAAGCCATTTCAGCAAGACGCACATCGGGACGACGTGACAGGATGCTCAGGGGCGCACCGGTCTCAATCAGCTTGGGCGCACGGAATGTGCTGAGAGAACTGCGCTGGATCTTTGCAGAGGGCTCGTTGAGCAGGTTGGACAACTGGTTCTCCAGAATGCGGATATTGTCCTCGATGGTAATAAGGCTCTGGCAGATGCTCCAGTATGTTGCCTCTATGCTGGCAACGGCTGCGGTATTTGCCTGACCAGCCTCCATAAGGAGTTTCTGCATCTTCAGGTACTCAGCCCAGTTGGCCTTGGTCTGCTTCATGAGCACCAGCTGTTCGTCCAGCTGAGCCAATGTGTAGTACATTGTGGCTGTGTGCGAAACGAGCGACGACTGTACGGCCTGCTTGGCGGCACGTGCCTGCTCCCTGTTCATCTCGGCACCCTTCTTTGCATTGCGCAGCTGGAGCAGGTTAACCTGCTGCCATCCGATGGTGAGTCCGATGTTGTAGGGCTTGCTGCTGGGAGTGTTGGAGTAGCCGGCACGCTCGTATGGATCCCACATCTTGGTGATGTTTCCGTTTGCGGAAAGGGCTACGGAAGGTGCGAAAGCCCACTTGGCAGCCTTCAGCGCATGTTCAACCTGCTGGATGGCAAGGTCGGCATTCTTCATGTTGGTGTTCTGTGCCAGAACCTTCTCGATGAGAGCCTGCAGTGTGGGGTCGGTGAAGAGTTCGCGCCACTTGAGGTCGCCCAAACCAAGAGAATCGCCGCTCTGGGCATCGCCATAGAGATTATCCATCTCCATGGGCTGGGCCACCTTTTCGCGATGATAGTTCTTCATCACCCCGCAGCCTGTCAGTGACAGGGCTGCAAGGGATAGGATTATGATGTTTTTCTTCATCTTTCTATTTCTTCTTATGTTATACATTTGAATGTTCGTGATGGGGGAGAGGCTTAGTGCTTTTCCTTGTGTCTTTGCTCACGCTCCTCACGTTCGTGGCGGATGCGCTCACGTTCCATCAGAACCTGTGCATCTGGTTCTTCTATCATTGCAGGACGAATCTTTTCCTGAACCCACTCGAAGAAGATGAAGAATACAGGCACGGTGAGCAGAATGGCCAGGGTACCCACAAACATACCGCCGATTACGGCGATACCGATGGTACGGTTGCCGTTTGCACCGGCACCGGTCATGATTACCAGAGGTATCATACCGATGATCATGGTAAGTACGGTCATCAGAATAGGACGCAGACGAGCCTCAGCAGCAGCATAGGCGGCCTCTACGATACCCAGACCCTTACGACGGCGCTCCAGAGCATACTCGGTGATAAGGATGGCAGTCTTTGCCAACAGACCGATGAGCATGATGACGGCAGTCTGCATGTAGATGTTGTTGTCTATCTTGCCCAGGAAGATGAAGGGAAGCAGAGCATAGCACTGGTTCCATACCCAGGCAAAGCCATAAGCACCCATCAGACCGGCTGGTACAGACAGAAGAACTGCCCAGGGGATGAGGAAGCTCTCGTAGAGCATGCTCAGGATAAGGAATATCAGTACGCAGCAGACAGCATAGATGAGGTATGATGCCATACTGCCCATCTGCTCGTGCTCCTCGCGGCTCATGCCGCCATACTCGTAGGCATAGCCGGAGGGGAAGACCTTCTCGAACTCCTCCTTGACGGCAACCATGACATCGGTGCTGGCATAACCGGCATTGGCGGTGAGGTTACACATGATGGAGCTGAACAGGTTGAAACGGGTGTCGATTTCGGGACCAAGTACGGGTGTCAGCTTGATGAACTGAGAAAGGGGTGCCATTTCGCCACCGACACGTACAAACATGTTGCCGAGGTCCTCGGGAGTGAGACGGGCCTTCTCGTTGGCTGCCATCATTACTCGGTAAACCTTGCCGAACTGGTTCATGTTGCTTACGTAAGAGCCACCGCAGTAGGTGCCAAGTGCGCTGAGCACATCAGCAGGGGATACACCGGCACGCTTGCACTGTGCGGCATCCACCTCTACCTGTACCTGGGGGAAGTTGCGGGCATAGGATGTCATGGCACGTGCCACCTCGGGACGCTTGCCCATGGCTTCAAGGAACTTGTTGGTGTAGTCAAGGAAGAGCCCCTTGTCGCCACCGGTCTTGTCCTGAAGGTTCAGCTCGATAGAACCGGTACCGTAACCGGGAATCATACCAGGCTCGAAGGCAAAGCACTGAGCCTCGGGAATCTCTGTCATCATGCGCAGGTTCAGCTTGGCATTAGCAACCATGGTACTTGTTGAAAGGAAGTTGTCTATGGGATGGAGACGGCCGTAGTTGCGCTCGCTCCAGTGCTTCAGACGCACGATAGCCATACCATAGGACACGCCCTGGCCAGCCATGAAGCTGTAGCCGTTAACACGGATATAGTCCTTCACCTCAGGAGTCTCCTGCAGGATCTTTTCCACCTTGTCCATGGTCTTGGTAGCAGTGCCAAGGTTGGTTCCGGGAGGTGTGTTCATAACCAGCATTACAGTACCCTGGTCCTCGGCAGGCACAAGACCCACAGAGAGGTTGCTGGCAAAGAAAGCCATACCGGCGAAGGCAATGATGATGCTGGTGGGGGCTATCCAACGGTTCTTGGCGCGGATGAGAGCAGCGAGAATGTTGCTGTACTTGCGCAGCATGGCGTTGTAGGAAGCCTCATATGCCTGGCGGGTATAGTAGTTGATAGAACCCATAACACCCTTGCGGCGCTCGCCAGATGCAGGCTTCATGAGCATGGCACAGAGTGCAGGACAGAGAACCAAGGCGCTGACACAGCTCAGACCTACTGATGTGGCCAGTGTGACACCGAACTGTGTGTAGAACATGCCTGATGTGCCGGGCATGAAGGTTACGGGAATGAACACGGCCATGAACACGAAGGTACATGAGATAACCGCCATGGTTACATCTGCCATCGCATCGCGAGTGGCCTCGTAGGGACTCTTGTATCCGGCATCAAACTTGGCCTGAACGGCTTCCACCACCACAATGGCATCGTCCACCACTGTACCGATGGCCAGCACGAGGGCAAAGAGCGTAAGGAGGTTCAGTGAGAAACCGGCAATCGCCAGACATGCAAATGTACCTACCAAGGAAACGATAATAGAAATGGCAGGGATGAATGTAGCACGGAAGTCCTGAAGGAAGAAGTATACCACCAGGATTACCAGGAACACGGCAATGATGAGAGTTTCCTCAACGTTGTAGATAGATGCGTTAAGGAAGTCGTTTGATGACATTACGTTGACAAACTCCAGGCCGGCAGGCAGGTTTTCTGTCAATTCTGCCAGTTTGGCATCAATGGCATCGTTTGCCTCCTTGGAGTTGGTGCCAGCCATCTGGAAGATCATGAATGTAGTGGAGGGATTGCCATTACAGGTACCATAGAAGGCATAGCTGTTTGAACCCAGTTCCACATCGGCAACGTCGCCAAGACGGAGGATATTTCCATCGGGCAATGCCTTGAGGACGATGTTCTCGAATTCCTCTACTGACTTCAGACGGCCGGTGTACTTCAGTGTGTACTGGTACACGTTTTCAATGCCATTGCCACGGTTGGCTGTCATGGGCTTCTCGCCGAGCTGGCCGGCAGGCGACTCGAGGTTCTGCTCTGCCAGAGCGTAGGTAATGTCGGTGGGAACCATCTTGTGCTGGGCCATCAGTTCGGGCTTCAGCCATATACGGAGTGAGTACTGGCCACCCATTGCCATAACGTCGCCCACACCCTTGATACGCTTGATCTCGGGGATGACGTTGATGTCAAGGTAGTTTGATATGAAATCCTGGTCGTATTCTCCGTTTGTACAGGTGAGGGCGTTACCCTGGAGGAATGAGGTCTGGCGCTTCTGTGTGGTCACACCGATCTTTGTTACCTCCTGAGGCAGAAGGCCCTGTGCCTTTGACACACGGTTCTGCACGTTTACGGCTGCCATGTCGGGGTCGGTGCCCTGCTTGAAGTAGACGGTAATTGTTGCCGAACCAGAGTTGGTGGATGTAGATGTCATGTACATCATGTTCTCTACACCGTTGATACTTTCCTCAAGGGGCTGGATTACGGCATTAGTTACCGCGTCGGCATTGGCACCGGTGTAGTATGCGCTTACGGAAATAGTGGGAGGAGCAATGTCGGGGAACTGCTCCATGGGCAGTGTGAAGAAGCTGATGGCACCCACTATCAGAATCATGATGGAGATGGACATCGCCATCACGGGTCTTTTAATGAATATATTTCCTTTCATTGTATTCTTGGTTTAAAAGTTAGGTGATTTAACCTTTCAGGCATTTCTGGAAGCAATGCTTACTTGACCTTCTGGTTCTCCTTAACCATACCTGCGCCTTCAGCAACAATTTCCTCTCCACCTTCCAGACCGTCGGTTACGATGAACAGGTTGCCTGCCTTCTGCTCGTTTACGCTGATCACCTTGCCATTGGCAATGCCTTCCTTGTTTACGAGGAACACGCGGAAACGGTCCTGTGTCTGTACGGCTGCTGTGGCAGGAACCACCAGCACCTGCTCGTGAAGGGTGGGGATGATTACGTTGCCGGTGCTTCCGCTATGAAGCATACCGTTCTCGTTGTCGAACACGGCACGGAGCTGCACACTGCCGGTGTTGGTGTTCACTACACCGCTCACACCTTCTACGCGGCCCTTCTTCTCGTATGTTGAACCGTCAACGAGTGTCAGGGTCACCTCGGGCATATTCTTCACTGCCTCGTCAATAGAACCGCTCTTGCGGATGATGCCAAGCAGGTCACGCTCTGACATGCTGAAGTAGACCCACATCTGCTTGTTGTCGCTGACGGTGGTCAGAGGCTGGGGCATCTGTGCACCTACGAGTGCGCCCTGGCGGTAGGGCAGAGTGCCTACAACACCGTCAGAGGGTGCAGTAACTACTGTGTAGGAAAGACTGTTGCGGGCATTTATAACCTGAGCCTCTGCCTGTGCAACCTGTGCTCTTGCGGTGAGCAGGGTGTTGTAGGTAGCCTGAAGGTCGAAATCAGAGATAACCTTCTCGGCAAACAGTTTCTTCTTGCTCTCGTAGTTCATTGATGCGGTTGCCTCACCTGCCTTTGCGGCCTTCAGTGCTGCCTCTGCGGTGTTGAGAGCTGCCTGATAGGGAACCTGGTCGATAACGAACAGGGTCTGGCCCTTGCGTACGCTCTGGCCTTCGGTAACGCAAATCTGCTTCAGTGTACCGCCCACCTGGGGATAGATGTCCACGTCCTGGCGTCCACGGATACTTGCGCTGTACTTTGTCTCCAAAGTAATGTCCTGACGACCTACCTTGGTGGTCTTAAAGGTGGCTGTGGGAATCTCTTGCTGTTTCTTCTCGCCACAAGAGACCAACATGGCCGAAGCCGCAATAGCTACGGCAAACACAATCTTACCTGTTACTTTCATAGTTTTCTGTGTTTGTTAGTTTATGATTAATAAATTTATTTTTTCTGTTCCTCGTGCATTTTACGATAGGGTGATGCTTGTCCAGCCATTATTGTAAACTATACACTTTATCGCGTGCAAAGTTACGTTTTTTTATCGGAAGAATAAAACAAATGGGCAAAAGAGAACACCCTTTTGCCCAAATTAAAACATCAGTTAATATTCATTAACTTAAATGCGGTCTTGTTGGTTATGGAAGTCATCGTATTTCGATTTCTTCCTTGACGTCTATTTCCTGTCCTTTGCTGTCGTAGAACTCGTATTGCAGCATGCCCAGTTTCTGGCTGGGGATGATCTTCACCCCCAGTCCGTACTTCCATTGCCACTTCATTTTCAGGCTGCATATGCCCTGGCAGATATATGCGTACACATAGGGGTGCACGTGCAGAGTGAAACTCTTTATTGCAAGCCTGTTCTGCAGCATCTGTATCTTGCCTTCAAGAACCTTTGTAAAGAGAAGGCTGCTCTTTATGCTGCCTGTGCCATGGCATGTGGGGCACACTTCCTCCACCTTCACGTCCATTACGGGACGGACACGCTGGCGGGTAATCTGCATGAGTCCGAATTTGGTGAGAGGCAGAATGTTGTGCTTTGCACGGTCCTTCTTTAGGTTTTCCACCATGCGCTCATAGAGTGCCTGTCGCGATTCGGCATTCTTCATGTCAATGAAGTCGACGATAATGATGCCGCCCATGTCTCTCAGGCGTAGCTGGCGTGCTATTTCGTCTGCGGCCCCAAGGTTTACTTCCAGAGCATTCACCTCCTGTGTGTCGTCCTTCTTTGTGCGGTTGCCGCTGTTCACGTCAATGACGTGCAAGGCTTCGGTATGCTCTATAATCAGGTATGCACCGCCCTTGTATGTTACGGTGGTGCCGAATCCTGACTTGATCTGCCTTGTGATGTCGAAGTTGTCAAAGATGGGCAGATTTCCCTTGTACATCTTCACGCAATCGGTGCGTTCAGGGGCAATGAGGCTGACATAATCCCGTACTTCCTGGTAGACGTCCTCTCTGTTTACGTAAATACCTTCGTACGAGGGATTGAAAAGGTCTCTCAGCATACCCACGGCACGACTGCTTTCCTCATACACCAGGGTGGGCATCTCCTTGGCCTTCTGCGTGCGCTTGAGTGTGTCGTTCCAGCGTTGTGTCAGGATTTTCATTTCGTTGTCCAGGGCACTGGCCTTCTTGCCCTCAGCCACGGTTCTTACGATGACACCGCAGTTTTCCGGCTTGATGCTTTCAATAACCTGCTTCAGACGCGCACGCTCCTTAGGGTCCTTGATTTTTGAGGAAACATTGACCTTGTTCTGGAATGGCATGAGCACGAGCAGGCGGCCTGGGAAGGAGAGTTCGCAGGTCAGTCGCGGTCCTTTGGTGGAAATGGGTTCCTTGACAATTTGCACAAGAACTTCCTGTCCTTGCTGCAAGGTGTTCTGTATGGCACCCTCCTTCGGGCAGTCGGGCAGGAGCTGTGCCTTTTCGTGTGGTGGCAGGTTCTTTTTGTCGTTAAGCACCCTTTTCAGGTACTTGGCATACGAGTTGAATTGTGGTCCGAGGTCCAGATAGTGCAGGAATGCGTCTTTTTCATAACCAACGTTTACAAAGCATGAGTTTAGTCCGGGCATCAGTTTCTTAACCTTTGCCAGATATACATTTCCCACCTGGAAGCTTGCCTCCTGGCTCTCTTCCTGGTATTCCATCAAGCGCTTGTCCTCGGTAAGGGCGATTGATATCTTTTTGGGCTGTACATCAATAAACAGTTCGCTGGTCATAGTTTTAATGGTATAAAAAATCCGGTGCCAGCACCTTATATATTATATATAATGGCCGCTTGGCAACCGGATATGTTCCTTTGCGTATATCAACGCAGTCAGACGGCAAGCAGTGCTTACTTGCTCTTGTGTCTGTTCTTGCGCAGTCTCTTCTTACGCTTGTGAGTAGCCATCTTGTGGCGCTTGTGCTTCTTTCCGTTAGGCATAATAGTTAGAGATATTTGTTGTTAATACATTATTTCGGTGTGCAAAGGTATGTAAATTTATTGTAAAAAGAAAACCTTTTACTCTTTTTTTCGGAAAAAAGTCTAAAAACCGTGGTCGGCAACAGTCATGAGGGCAAGATCATACCTTAGCGGATCCTGCTCCGACCACTTGCGGAAGATGCCGGTCAGTTCCAGGCATGCTTTCCAGTCGGCCTGTCTGCGCGACAATATGGAGGCGGTAAGTTTGCACACGTGCACATCCATCACGGCATAGAGTTTGCGCTGGTCCATGGACTTCCACAAACCGAGGTCGGGCTCTTCCTGTCTGACCATCCATCTCAGGTACATGCATATCCTTTTGCATGCCGATGTGCCAGGTGTTCCCAGTCGGGCAGGGGAGAGCCATTGGCATAGAGTTGCAATGATTTCATCAATGCTTTTCCCTTCAAACAGCATTTCCAGCGTGGGTATGTTTCCTCCATTTTGCGCCGCCTCAAGTTCCTTTCTGATATTGTCGCATACGAGAATGAACTTCTCCCTGTTCAGGGTCCGGTAAACGCATCCGTTTTTTGCATCCATGTAGGAGTTCCTGTATTTTCCGCTTAGAATGAAGTCGGCAGGTTTCCACTTCATCTCCTCCCCGAGCATCTTGCGTGCCGCCTGCTTTATGGCTTTGCGGTTGCCCCAAGTGATCATGGCCACGAACAAGGCTCCGAGTTCTATGTCCAGTTGTCGGTCAGTATGCTCCTTCAGTTCGTACACCAATCCGCACGGGTCTACGCTCAGGAACGCCTCCTTGTTGAAATGCTCCTTGTGTGCCTTCTCCAGGATTTCCTTTGTGATTTTGATTTGCTTCGTCTCCATATAGTTGCAAAGGTAATGAAATTCTTTATATAATGCTACAATATCGTCTGCTTTCCTGCCAAGGCGTGTTGAACTTGCACCTTCAATTTGTTGGTTTGGGAATAATTCCTTAACTTTGCATCGCATATAAAATTTAGAACGACTATGAATAAGGTTATGCTTATTGGCAATGTTGGAGTTGAGCCGGAGGTTCGTTATGTTGATGCCGGAGTGGCCGTTGCCACTGTTCGCCTGGCCACCACCGAGCGCGGTTACCGTCTGCAGAACGGCACAGAAGTGCCCGACCGCACCGAATGGCACAATGTGATACTCTGGCGCCAGTTGGCAGAAACGGTTGAGAAATATGTCCATAAGGGCGACAAACTGTACATAGAAGGCAAGATACACACACGCTCCTATGACGACCGTTCCGGCCAGAAGCGTTATGTCGTAGAGATATGGGCAGAGGCCATGGAGATGCTTTCAGCCAGACGCACAGATGCCCCAGAGGCATCTGCTCCACAGGTCTGAGTGCTTTTTGTGCATAGTTCCCTTTCGTATTTATCCTTGAATTTATAGAGTGTAGCATTTCATCAGATGTTTTCTTTTTCCGATATACTCCCAGAAATAGCGATAACCTTCAGCGAACCTTCCATGTTTGCATGGATATGTCTCGGATGCAGCGTGCTGCTGCTTGTATGCAGTGGCCTTGCCTCTGCCAGCGAGATAGCGTTTTTCAGTCTCACCCCTCAGCATCTTGCCGAAATCTCGGAAGAGAAGCGCAGTTGCGACACACGTATATTGGAGTTGCGCGAACAGAGCGACCGCATACTGGCAACCATCCTGATAACGAACAATCTGGTAAACGTGGGCATTATCATGCTGCTCAATGTCTTTTTTATGGACTGGATGCACTTCGGCCCTGGTTCGGAATGGCTTGAGTTCCTGCTTCTCACCGTACTGCTTACCTTCCTCTTGCTGCTTTTCGGCGAGATAATGCCCAAGATATACAGTGCCCAGCATACCCTTTCGTTTGCACGTTTCTCTGCTCCTATTCTGTCTGTGATGCAAAAGGTGTTCTATCCCGTTTCATCCATGCTGATGATGAGCAAGGCCTTTACCGACAGAATTGTTTCCTTTGAGACAGAGTCGCTTACTGTTGAAGACCTGGAGAAGGCAATGGAACTTACCAACAAGAAGGATATTGCAGAAGAGAGCAAGATGCTGGAGGGCATAATCCGTTTCGGCGGTGAAACGGTGCGCGAGGTGATGACACCACGTGTGGACATCGTGGACCTGGACATAAACACTCCCTTCCAGGAGGTGATAAAGTGCATTGTGGAGAACAACTACAGCCGTATACCTGTGTACAAGGGTTCTGCCGACAACATAGAGGGCGTGCTCTACATCAAGGACCTTCTGCCTCACTTGCAGAAACCTTCGTTCCGCTGGCAGACGCTGATACGTCCGCCATACTTTGTGCCCGAAACCAAGATGATTGATGACCTGCTGCGCGACTTCCAGCAGAACAAGGTGCACATTGCCATTGTGGTGGACGAATTTGGCGGCACCTCGGGCATTGTTACCATGGAGGACATCATCGAGGAGATTATAGGCGAGATAGACGATGAATACGATGACGACGAGAAGACCTATCATCGTCTGAACCAGAACACCTACATATTCCAGGCCAAGACTCTGCTTACCGATTTTTATCGTATCATGAACCTTGACGACGATTTCTTTGCTGAAATCGAAGGGGATGCCGATACGCTTGCAGGTCTGCTTCTGGAACTCAAAGGCGAGTTCCCTACCTTGCACGAACGCCTGGCCTATCGCAATTTCACCTTTGAGGTTATGGAAATGGACGAGCGCCGCATTGTTTCCATCAAGGTGATTCAGGGCAAGCAATAAGCACCGCCGCAACATAGGCGCCTGCCTTCAGTTTCCCTATTCCTTCTGCTTGTTTTTCTTAGGTATGAGCCACAGGAAAAGGTCGTTGAAACGATTAAAATCCTTCTTGAACTGTATGCCTATGCCTTGCGTATTGAGCGAGGACTGCACGAAGTAGCGGTCGTTGGCCTGGTTGTATGCCTTCAGGGAAATATTGCCGTTGGAAGTGAGCAGGTATTCCACGGAGACATCGCTGATGAAACTGCGTTGTGTATAGTATTTCTCTCTGTAACCGAAGTTGCCGCTTATCAGCAAACGGTCGTCCAGCAGTTTGCCGCTCAGCAAGCCCTCCACATCCATGTTTCTCCATCCGTCGTCGCCCGTCTTCAGGTTGGCGCCAATGCTCCATTTGCTGTTTCCCACGGCATTTGCAATGAATTGGTTGAGCTGTTGCGACAGGGTGCTGCTCACTATGGAGTTCATGGCAATCTCGCTTTGTGTTGCAGCCTCGGAGTTCGTATTGAAGAATCGTCCCAAGCCCAGAAGGTAGATGGCCTGCATGTTGCGTTCCTCCTCAGTGCTCACTATGGAGCGCACCATCTGCTTTTCGTCCTCGCTGGCATTGGGCAGGTCAAAGTCGAAGGCAACGGCCGGCTGTTCGGGATGTCCGGTCAGGTTGAGTATGCAGTCCACGCGTGTCTTGGAGAATCCCAGAGAACTGGTTGTGAGGTCGTCCAGCGACACGTTGCTCACGCTATACACAGCCTTCAGGTTCAGTCCCGCCTTCATGGGATTGCCTCCGAAGACTATTGTGCCGTTAGGCTGGAACTTGAAATCGCGTCGTATGATATCCTGCAGGCTCAGGCGGTAGACACCATCCTGGATGTTGTATGTGCCGTAGATGTTGAACCGTCCCTTGTCGTGGTAGTTGGCCATTATCCTGCCCCTTCCCTGCAGTTCTATCATGTCGCCCGACTTGCGGTCCATGAGCAGGCGCAGCTTCACGGCAGGTGTGAGTTGCAGGTTGAAGTTTATGAACAGGTCCGACGACATGGAATTGTCCGAACTGCCAGCACTCCTTGCCTTCAGTGCAATCCCGGTGCTGTCTGCCAACTGGGATGGGGTAGCATCGTTGAAGGTGATGAACTTGCTCTCTGTCAGGACCTCAGGCGTTGCAACGTTGTACGTAAATGTTGTTCCTGCCTCTGGCATTGCGTTTATATCCACGTTCAGTCGTCCGGGCTTGCCGCTAACCTGTACATCGCCGCTTACGATGCACGTTGCGTAGAACGAACTCTCGCCAAACTCCTTGAAGTCGTATCCCAGCAGTTTGCATGCCTCGACATTGAATTCGTAGCGCAGGTTCTTGAAACTGTTGTGCATCAGTCTGCCCAGCACCTTTGCCGTATGCGGAATGTCGTTTGTCTTGTTGCGGTATGCGGCGAAGGGATGTGCCATAGGCGTGATGAGGTTGTCGCTTATCATTGCCTCTATGGAGATTTCCCCGGGCCTCAGGTGAACGCTGTCCATGCGAGCCGCGTAACTTGTCCCGAGCATGGGCAGTTTGAAGTCTATCTCGTCCAGTTGCATGTCGCCTTCCAGGTCGATACCCTTGAACGGGCCGAATATCCGGCAATATCCGCTTGCCCTTCCATTTACGTCATTCAGAATCCCCTCGGTGAAATGATTCAGGAAGGCAAGGTTGAACTTTTCGGTATTGATTTTCAGGTCAAGTCCGTCGGGTATCTCCTTGTTTCCTATGTTGAAACCGCCGTTTATTACAGAGCGGTGCCTGCTTTGCTCTTCTTCTATTGTGGCATTGAGCGAGAGGAAGTTGGGCGAGTCTCCCCAGCTGGCCTTTGCCTTCAAGGTGCCCATCGGAGCCTTGTTGAATCGGAAATTGCTTACGGTGATGTCCGCCATAGCCTTGGGCGAGGACAGCAGTCCTGTGCCTATGGCGGTGCCCGAAGCAAAGCCCTGGAAGAGTACGGACCTGAAGTTGACCAGATCCAGGATATATTCCACGTCGATGTCCTGCAAGCCAATCTTGAGGGAATCCCTTTCGCTGGCCGAGATGTTTCCGTCTACTGTTATCCCCCTGCCACTGGACTCGCTGATTCTGAAACCGCTTATGCTTGCGCTTTGTCCGTCCCATGAAATGCTTGCCGGATGAATGCGCCATACGGTGTCGGAGATGATGATGTCGTTAGGTGCAATCCATGCCTTGATGTCCTGCTTGCCCTTGGATGTGTTGCTGAAATTGGCCGTGATGTCCATCTCTCCGCAGAAGTGCGGCTTTCGCTTGTTGTCCATTCCCGCAATGAGGCGTAGTCGGTTCTCGTTGGCATTGGCCTGTACCGACACGGCTACATATTGCTTTTTCTGGCGTCTTTCGGTGCTGATGCGGGTGGAAAGCACGTTTTCCGTACCGTTCAAAGTGATGGATGCGTTGCGCAGGTGCTCCTTGTTGAAGTAGAGGTGGGGGATGCTTGCATTAAGGGCCATGGAGTCATGCCCGGCAATGTTTCCCGAAAGGTAGATGCGCTCGGGTATGGCGATGTTCTGCAATGCCAGGTGTCTTAGCAGGGTAGTGTCCTGCAGGTTCATGCTGAAGGAGATAGTGTCGGCCTTGGATGCCGTTTCCTTGTATGCAACCAGGCTGGGCAGTTTCTTGTGTATGCTGTTTGTTATGGTACGAGCCAGTGTGCTGAATTTGAAACGTCCCTCTGCCTGTATGTTCAGCGGTGTGGATATCAGTTGGAATGTGCGGTATCCTCTGTTGTCAATATCCGTTTCTATGGACATCCCGAGAGGTCCCGCAATATCCATTCCGCCCTTGGAATCGTACAGGGTGAAACTGTTGATGTCTATTGTTCCGGCTATATTGTCCGGATTGCTGCCCCGCAGGTCCAGTTCGGTGCAGAATGAGAGCAGTCTGTCAGCATATCTTGTACCGAAGCCCAACCTCTCCATCTGCATATCCTTCAGGTCTATGGTACCGTAAAGGCGGTGCAGGTCGCTCTTTTTCCAGTTCAGCTTTGCTTCCAGCATCCCCTCCATGTCCTCGGCGCTGAGGTCCAGGGCAATGCTGCTGTTGCCTATGTTTGCCGCCAGATGCAAGTCATTGTATTCCCTTCCGCTGATTATCAGGTGGGGCAGGGTAGTGGCAACGTTCATAGCGAGCATGTTGTTCTTGTCGTGCAGTTCGCCGTTGATGTCCACCTTGAAGGAAACCTCCTCCAGAGCATGTCTGCCGTTGTCGGCCAGCAGATGGTTCAGCTTTAGCCTGTCCGACTTGATCTGTCCGCTTATTCTGTTCCAGTTCTGTGCCTTGGCGGCAATGCCAATGTTTCCTGTGCGGCTGGCGATTTTTATGTTTGCACTTTGGCTGTGCTTGTTGAAATCTATTCTTCCCGAAAGGCTCACCGTGTCCAGCCGAGACAGTACAGGGCTCAGTTCCCTCTCATTGCCTTCAAGGCTTTTTGTTATAAACGACTGGAGTTTTTTATTTATCTGTAACTTGTTGATTTCAATGGTATATTTGGGGTCTTTGTTGAACTCTTGGATGAAGGCTCTGCCGTTCAGTTCCAGCGAACCGTTATTGTGTATTTTCAGCTGTGGCACGGTCACGCATCCCTCTATTCCGTACATGCTTGCCTCCACCGTTACGGGCATGTCGGCATGGCACAGTTTGGGCACTATGCTCTTGAAGTCGGATGGCGTCAGTAGCAGGGATGTCTCGCCGTTCCACGCCAATGCTTCCAGCCATCCTTCCATGTCGCCCTTCTTGGGCAGTCCTGGCCATCTGGCACTCAGGTTAGGTATGGACAGGGTGGTGTTTGGCAATTGCAGCTTGAAGTCCTTCAGTGCCCCTCCGCTATTGCCCGCGGCAAGACTGAAGCTGAGGTTTTTCAGGCACAGTCCGCTCTTCTCGTTTAGGGAGAGGCGTTTCAGGGCCAGGTTCAGCGAGTCGTTCTGTATGGTTCTGACGTGCGCCGTCAGCGAAATGTCCTTGAAGTGCAGGTGTGCAGGGTCCAGTCTGCCCTCCTCCTTTTCCGGTTTCCAGTGCTGGTCCCACTTCACCTCCACTCTGCGCAGAAGCACGCTTCCTATGTGCAGGTTCAGCGGCTTGCTTGTGGTGTCCTTGCTTGCAAAGGTGTCCAGGATGAACTGGAAGTTGGGCTTCCCGTCCTGTTCTGCCTGGTAAAGATGTGCCTGGGTGCCGAAAAGCTGTGCGTTTGCTATGCTTATGCGCCCTTCCAAAAGCGGAAGCACGTCAATCTTTGCCGCCAGGCGCGAAGCATGGAGCATGGTGCTGTCGTTCTTGTCCTTCAGGTTGATGTCGTCTATGATGACCCTGTTCAGAAGTCCGAATCTGATGCGTTCTATGCTGATGTCCCAGTCCCACAATTCCTTCAGTGCAGATGCCGCCACCGAGCCCATCCATTGCTGAACGGCAGGTATGTACACGGCAACCTGCAGACACAGATATAGTCCGCAGATTATGCCTATTGTCCATTGGATAGTTCGTTTCAGCAGTCTCATGACGTTAATTCTTTCACAAAAGTATGCATTTTTTTTCTTATTTAAATACATTACTCAATAAAAAAGCGTACCTTTGTGCGAGATTGTATTAACATTTTATTTTATTAACAGTATATGGCAAAAGTAATCAAATTGCGTAAGGGCCTGGACATCAACCTGAAGGGAAAGGCTGCCAAGGAGACTGCTTCTGTGGAATGTCCTGGCGAGTATGCACTCTGCCCCGAGGATTTCACAGGACTGAAGCCCAAGGTGGTTGTCAAGGAAGGTGATGCCGTAAAGGCCGGTGATGCCTTGTTCGTAGACAAGACGCATCCTGAGGTATGTTTTGTCAGTCCCGTCAGTGGTACCGTATCACTGGTGGAACGTGGCGATCGTCGCAAGCTGTTGAGTGTCCGCGTAAAGTGCGACATGAAGTTTGAGGGCAAGACCTTCAAGACCGACGGCGATGTAAAGGCTTTGCTTATGGAGAGCGGTATCTTCGGTATGATCCGTCAGCGTCCCTACGACACTGTGGCTAATCCCGACGAGACTCCCAAGGCAATCCACGTGAGTGCTTTCAACAGCATGCCCTTGGCTCAGGACTTCGAGTATGTCCTCCAGGGTCAGGAGGCAGAGTTCCAGGCAGGTCTGACCGCCCTGTCCAAGATTGCCCCCGTGCGTCTTGGCGTCAGCAAGAAGCAGAGTGCCAAGGCTCTCCTGGGTGCTGCTAATTGCGAGGTCTATGTGTTCGACGGTCCTGCTCCTGCCGGCAACGTTGGCGTGCAGATTAACCACATCGACCCCATCAACAAGGGCGAGGTTGTATGGACACTGGGTGCTGAGGAGGTTATCATGCTTGGCCGTCTGATGAAGACTGGCAAGGTAGACTTCACCCGCACCATTGCACTGGCTGGTAGCGAGGTCAAGGCTCCCAAGTACTACAAGGTGAAGGTTGGCCAGAAGTTGTCCACTCTCCTGGCTGGCCAGGTGGCTGAAGGTGATGTTCGCGTCATCAACGGCAATCCTATGACCGGTGTGAGGACCTGCAAGGACGGCTATCTTGCTGCTCATGCCACCGAGGTGACTGCTATCCCCGAGGGTGCAGAGGCCGACGAGATGCTGGGCTGGATTATGCCCCGTTTCTCCATGTTCAGCACACACCGCAGCTATTTCAGCTGGCTCTTCGGAAGCAAGAAGGAGTATGTTCTCGATGCACGTGTCAAGGGTGGCGAACGCCACATGATCATGAGCGGCGAGTACGACAAGGTATTCCCCATGGACATCTATGCTGGCTATCTCATCAAGGCCATCATCACTGGCGACATCGACCGTCAGGAGGCTCTGGGTATCTACGAGGTTGCTCCCGAGGACTTTGCTCTTGCAGAATTCGTATGCAGCTCTAAACTGGAGCTCCAGCGCATTGTTCGCGAAGGCTTGGATATACTTAAGAAGGAGAATGCTTAATTATATTAATAGGAAAATATGAAAGCTATTAAAAAACTTTTTGACAGTATGCGTCCCCACGTCCAGGAGGGCGGAAAGTTCCATGCTTTCCACTCGCTGTATGACGGTCTCGAGACATTTGCTTTCGTGCCCAATACAACTGGCCGCAAGGGTGGAGTAAACATCCACGACGCTATAGATAGCAAGCGCATCATGAGTTTTGTGGTGCTCGCCTTGCTCCCCGCCTTGTTCTTCGGTATGTACAATGTGGGTTATCAGAATGCTTTGGCCGCAGGTGCCGACATGACCGACCACGTGGGCATGTTCCTCTTCGGCCTGGCCGCCGTTCTCCCCAAGATCGTAGTAAGCTACGTAGTGGGTCTGGGCATTGAGTTTGTCGTTGCCCAGTGGAAGAAGGAAGAGATTCAGGAGGGTTTCCTCGTTTCCGGTATCATCATCCCCATGATTGTTCCCGTTAACACTCCTCTGTGGATTCTTGCCATTGCCGTGGCATTCAGTGTTATCTTTGCCAAGGAAATCTTCGGCGGTACTGGTATGAACATCTTCAACCCCGCCCTGATTACCCGTGCATTCCTGTTCTTCAGCTATCCCAGCGCCATGACTGGCGACGACACCGTTTGGGTGGCACAGGAGCAGATCTGCGGTTTGGGCCACAATGTGCCCGAGGCATTCTCTGCCGCTACTCCTCTTGGCGAGGCAGCAGTTGGCAATGCCGTACCCTGCCAGACCATCTGCGACTCCATCATCGGTCTCATCCCCGGTTCTATCGGTGAGACCAGCGTCATTGCCATTGCCCTGGGTGCCTTGCTGCTCCTGTGGACAGGTGTTGCAAGCTGGAAGACCATGCTGAGCGTATTCGTTGGCGGCGGCCTCATGGGCTGGCTCCTCGAGGGCGTTGGCGGCAACCAGCTGGAATGGTGGCACCACTTCGTTCTGGGCGGCTTTGCCTTCGGTGCCGTGTTCATGGCCACCGACCCCGTTACCAGTGCCCGCACAGAATGTGGCAAGTACATCTATGGCTTCCTCATCGGTGTTGTGGCTGTGATGGTGCGCGTGCTCAATCCCGGTTACCCCGAGGGTATGATGCTTGCCATCCTGTTGATGAACCTGTTCGCTCCGCTGATTGACTATGTATTCGTACAGAAGAACATCAGCAAGCGTGCAAAACGTGCAACTAAATAATATATAAGGTATATGGCTACAAAGAAATTCAAGTGCGAGTTGTGTGGTTATATCCACGAAGGTGACAAGGCTCCTGCCAGCTGCCCTAAGTGCGCTGCACCTGCCGATGCATTCACCGAGATTGTTGAGGCAGGTGCCGAGGCTCCTGCCAAGAAGAAGGGCCTGGACACAAGCAGCAACACATACACCATCATCTATGCTTCGGTAATGGTAATCCTCGTTGCGTTCCTGCTGGCGTTTGTTTCCAGTGTGCTCAAGCCCACTCAGGACGCTAATGTAGAGAACGACACCAAGGGTCAGATTCTCACCTCTCTGAACATCGACATCAAGGCCGACGGCTACAACGTGGCTCAGGAGTTCGAGAAGAACGTGAAGGACATGCTCTGGAACGGCACAGAACTGGTTCCCTTCGAGGGCAAGTTCCTTTCTTCCTATGCTTCTGCCATCCAGGAAGGCGAACTTCATGTGTTCGTTGCCGAGGTTGAGGGCGAGACCAAGTACATCCTGCCCGTAACCGGCCGTGGCCTTTGGGGCAGCCTTTGGGGCTATGTGGCTCTGAATGCCGACAAGAAGACCGTTTACGGTACCTACTTCTATCACTCCAGCGAAACCGCAGGTCTGGGTGCACGCCTGGGCGAGCGTTGGTTCCAGGAGCAGTTCAACGGCAAGCCCCTCTTCGAGGGCGAGAACACCGGTGCCATCGCCCTGAAGGTGGTGAAGGCTGGTTCTGCCGTGGCTGATACAGAGGTGAACGGCATCACCGGTGCCACCCTTACCGGCAATGGTGTCGACGCCATGGTTCGCGAAGGCCTGGCAGCTTATCTGAGTTTTATCAACAATTAATTATAGAGGACGCACAATATGAGTAAATTGTTTTCTGAGGAGAACCGCGCTGCGTTCTCCAAACCGCTGAACCTGGACAACCCTGTAGTCATTCAGGTGTTGGGTATCTGTTCGGCGCTGGCAGTGACCTCTCAGCTCGAGCCCGCCATCGTTATGGGTCTCAGCGTTACCGTCATCACTGCTTTTTCCAATGTGATTATCTCTCTGCTGCGCAAGACCATCCCCAACCGTATCCGTATCATCGTTCAGTTGGTTGTGGTTGCCGCTCTCGTAACTATCGTTAGCGAGGTGCTGAAGGCCTACGTCTATGACGTGAGCGTGCAGTTGAGCGTTTATGTAGGTTTGATTATCACCAACTGTATCCTCATGGGCCGTCTGGAGGCTTTTGCCATGCAGAACTCTCCCTGGCCTTCACTGCTCGACGGTATCGGCAACGGTCTTGGCTATGCCTGGGTTCTGATCGTGGTAGGTTTCGTCCGTGAGCTCTTCGGCTTCGGCACCCTGCTCGGTTTCCAGATCATTCCCGAGAGCTGGTACGTAGAGAACGGCGGTTGGTATATGAACAACGGTATGATGGTCATGCCCGCCATGTCCCTCGTTATCGTAGGTTGTGTAATCTGGGCTCACCGCTCATTAAACAAGGAGGAGAAGTAATATATGGAACACATGATTAGCCTTTTCGTCCGCAGTATCTTTGTGGACAACATGATCTTCGCTTTCTTCCTGGGTATGTGCTCATACTTGGCCGTATCTAAGAACGTGAAGACCGCTCTGGGTCTGGGTGTTGCCGTAACCTTCGTGCTGCTGGTAACCGTTCCTGTCGACTATCTGTTGCAGACCAAGGTTCTCGGTCCCGACTGTCTCGTTGAGGGCGTTGACCTCAGCTTCCTGGCATTCATCCTCTTCATTGCCGTTATCGCAGGTATCGTGCAGCTGGTGGAGATGATCGTGGAGCGCTTCAGCCCCTCTCTGTATGCCTCTCTGGGTATCTTCCTTCCCCTGATTGCCGTTAACTGTGCCATCATGGGTGCCAGCCTGTTCATGCAGCAGCGCATCGGCATGGAGCCCACCAACTCTCAGTACATCGGTTCCGTTGGCGATGCCGTGGCATACGCACTTGGTAGCGGTATCGGCTGGCTGCTGGCCATCGTAGGTCTGGCTGCCATCCGCGAGAAGATGGCTTACACCGACGTTCCCAAGCCCTTGCAGGGTCTTGGCATCACATTCATCACCGTAGGTCTGATGGCTCTTGCCTTCATGTGCTTCAGCGGTTTGAACATCTAATACATAGGAGGATTTAGACAAATGAATACAAATTTGATTTTATGCAGCATAGCAGTATTCTTGGTAATCATCCTCGTGTTGGTTATCATCCTGCTTGTTGCCAAGAAGTACTTGTCGCCCAGCGGCAACGTTACTATCACCATCAATGGCAAGGACAAGGTATCCGTGGCTCAGGGCGGTTCTCTGTTGAGCACCATGTCCGAGCAGGGCATCTTCCTGCCCAGCGCATGTGGCGGTAAGGGCTCTTGCGGCCAGTGCAAGGTACAGGTACCTGCCGGCGGCGGCGAGATTCTGGACAGCGAAAAGGGCCACTTCACCCGCAAGCAGGTGAAGGAGAACTGGCGCCTGGGCTGTCAGTGCAAGGTGAAGAGCGATATGGAAATCAAGGTCGACGACTCTGTAATGGGCGTTAAGGAATGGGAGTGCACCGTTATCGGTAACCGCAACGTGGCCACCTTCATCAAGGAGTACAAGGTTGCCCTGCCTCCTGGCGAGCACATGGACTTCGAGCCCGGTTCTTACGCACAGATCAAGATTCCTGCATTCCAGATCGACTACGACAAGGATTTCGACAAGTCTCTCATCGGCGACACCTATCTGCCCGCATGGAAGAACTTCGGTCTCTTCAACCTGAAGTGTGTCAACGACACTCCCACCATCCGTGCATACTCTATGGCCAACTATCCCGACGAGGGCGACATCATCACCCTGAACGTACGTATTGCCACTCCTCCCTTCAAGCCCAAGGAGCAGGGTCCTGGCTTTATGGACGTTAATCCCGGTATCGCATCGTCTTACATCTTCAGCCTGAAGCCCGGCGACAAGGTAGTGATGAGCGGCCCCTATGGTGAGTTCCGTCCCAACTACGACACCGGTCGCGAGATGATCTGGGTAGGTGGCGGTGCCGGTATGGCTCCCCTGCGCGCACAGATCATGCACATGCTCAAGACCCGTCAGTGCCGCGACCGCCAGATGCACTACTTCTATGGTGCACGCGCCCTGGAGGAGATCCCCTTCCTGGACGACTTCCTGGCTCTGGAGAAGGAGTTCGACAACTTCCACTTCCACCTGGCACTGGACCGTCCCGATCCCAAGGCCGATGCAGCAGGCATCAAGTACACTGCTGGCTTCGTAGCACCCGTTATGGGCGACACCTACCTGAAGCAGCACGAGAGCCCCGAGGATTGCGAGTACTACCTCTGCGGTCCCCCAATGATGGCCAAGACCGTTCTCGACCTCTTGGACAGCCTCGGTGTGGAGAAGGACATGATTCACTTCGACGACTTCGGCGGATAATCCCTCCCCGACACAAGTCGATATACAAACGCAAAATGCGCCATAGCCCTCATCGGGCATGGCGCATTTCTTTTAATCCGCAATTGCTCATTAACGTTATGATGTAATTATTATGTTTTAACACGTTTTTGTTACTATCAGCCGTTCGCTGAACGGCTATCAGTGGTTCGCCGAACGGCTGGTAGCGGTTCTTTGAACCGCTGATAGCTGTAAATTGAACCGCTTGTATGTGCTCATTTAGCAACAGAATTCTATCCGTTTCACCACTGCTGTGACGGATTTTTCCAGTCAACACATCGGTCACCACAATTGCCAAACGTTAATCCCATATTGCCAAGACAGGAGTCACTTGCCAAAATGGAAATGATGTATTATTGTTGTAGAAAGTGAAGCCTTTTGCTAAGGATATATGCTTTTCTCACTTATTCGTACTCAGACCTGTCGGTCTAAGTTACTCACGTTGACCTACGGTCTTCCTCCTCCTTACAAGGCATAGAATACAAGCATTCTCTGCTCTTGTTGCGTTCGTCGGTTCGGATTTTCTCAAATTCATTTGGAAAATCTCTCACTTAATCGTACTCTGACCTTCGGTCTAAGTTACTTTCGCTCGGAAGTAAAAATAAATCGAAATTAATTTTGTACTTCTCTCACTTATTCGTACTTTGACCTTCGGTCTAAGGTACTCACGTTCGGATTTTCTCAAATTCATTTGGAAAATCGCTCACTTAATCGTACCTTTGTCCATGTCTCACGCCGATTGCGCCCTTTATGGACGTGGGTGGGTGGGGGACAAGACATATATAAAGGCGTTTACTACGCTTTGATTCTGACGGTTAGAAATCCTGAGAAAATTTCATGCAAGTCAGGGACAAAGCAACGTGAATGTCCTTCGTGGGTATGTTATATACATGCCTCATTGTGCCGTACAGCCATTGGTGTATCCCTATGCCATTGGTCTTTGTTGGCATTGTGGTGGTATGATGAACATATCGGCGTGGGGCTTCGGCGTTGCTCGTTTCGACTTGCAAGGCCATTCTCAGGAGCCTCTAACCGTGAAGCGAGCGACAGTGCAGGGCTTCACGCTTTTTTTATGTCTTAAAGTTAACGTGAAGAACACACACAAATAGTGGTCATTCGTAGCCCTTGACCCTGACATAAGGACAAAGGGGCTATGAGCACCAAGTTTTTTAATAATGCTCCTGGCAATACGCTTTTTGATAAGTTGAAAGGTATTGCTTCGGATATGACAACATTTGACCGTTTCTTGGCCGTTGTTGGTTTCTTCCGTTCTTCTGGCTATTTCAAGTTGCGCAAGGAACTGGGGGATATCTCTGAAATCAAGATACTGGTTGGTATCAACATAGATGACATATTCCGCAAGCACAACAAGGTTTTGCTTATGCTTGCCGATGCCGAGAAGGCAAAGGAAGTTTATCAGGAAGGTTTCAATGAAGATGTAATAAATGCCCAGTATTCTTCGGAGGTAGAACAGGGCATATTGCAGATGTGCGAAGACTTTGCTTCTGGCCGTCTGCAGATGCGTATTCATGCTACTAAAAATCTGCATGCCAAGTTCTATCTCTGTCTGCCAGAGACCCATAGCGAACATAGCGATGGATGGGTTATAATGGGTTCATCAAATATATCAGATTCTGGCTTAGGTATAAAACAGCCTCCGCAGTACGAACTTAATGTGGCAATGAAGGACTTTGATGAGGTGAAGTATTGCTCGGATGAGTTCTGGACCTTGTGGAACGAGGCTGTTCCTCTCACGGCCGATGATATAGACAAATGCAGAAAGAACACATATCTGGGTTATCAGCCAACGCCTTATGAACTTTACATAAAGGTATTGATTGATACCTTCGGGGAGCAGGTGGAGGACGACTTCTCTCTCCAGTTGCCCGCAGGTGTCAAGGAACTGAAGTACCAAAAGGATGCTGTCATTCAGGGCTATCAGATGCTGATGCAGCACAATGGCCTCTTCCTGGCCGATGTTGTGGGTTTGGGAAAGACTATGATTGCCACCATGATAGCCAAACGTTTTGTTGAGGCAAACGGAAAGAATACTAACATACTTGTTGTCTACCCTCCTGCACTTGAAGATAACTGGAAGAATACGTTTGCTCTATTCGAGATAGACAAGAAAGCCCAGTTTGTTACCAATGGCAGCCTTGCCAAAATTCTTGATGGCAAAGACAACTACAAGGAAAAAGAAGAGTTCGACTTGATAATCGTAGACGAGGCTCATGGCTTTCGTAGCGACAGTTCGGGCAAGTATGACGAACTGCAAAGGATATGCAAGTCGCCATGCTCCAATATTGGCTGGCTCAGGAGTACGCAGAAGAAGGTCATGCTTCTTTCTGCCACACCGTTAAACAACCGTCCGGATGATTTGCAGAACCAATTGTTGCTCTTCCAGAATAGTCAGAGCTGTACTATAGACGGCGTTCCCAACCTCAAGGCATTCTTCTCCGAGCACATTTTGGAGTATAAGCGCTTGATGCGCGAACGTGACCAGCGTGATGTTACCTCCGAAGTGGATAGAATATATGAGCAGATACGCAATAAGGTCATAGACAAGGTTACTGTCCGTCGTACACGCAACAATATCCTAAACTCCCCTGACTATAGTGCAGACATAAAATCGCAGAACATAGTATTCCCCAACATCCTGCCTCCTAATGAATTGGAATATCGCATGGATTCCGATACGAGCAAACGTTTCTATGAAGCATTGAAACAGCTCACCGATGGCAAGTCGGAGGAGAACCCCAGGGGCAAGGGACTCACGTATGCCCGCTACCGTGCCGTTGAGTTCTTGAAACCAGAGTATCGCAACAGATACAGAAATGCTGTACACATTGGCCAGACCTTGGCCGGTATCTATCGTGTGCACATGGTGAAACGATTGGAGAGCAGTTTCTATGCCTTCAAGAAATCGCTCCACACGCTTCTTCGTATCACCAACGATATGATTAAGATGTTCGAGGAGGATAAAGTCATTATCGCACCCGACCTGAAAGTCAAGGACCTGCAGGCAAAGAACATGGAACTGGATGAGATTATCGAGTATGCAATCGCCAAAGGATATGCTGCCGAAGATATACTCTTTCCTGCCGATGCCTTTAGCCCTGAGTTTGTTGAAATGCTTCATCATGACCGTGCTATATTGAAACGCCTCAATGCTGATTGGGAGCAGGAGCATGATGACCCTAAATTCGACAAGTTCAAAGAGAATCTTCGACATAAGTTCTTTGACAAGGAGATAAACCCATCTGGCAAACTGGTTCTCTTCTCCGAGAGCGTGGACACGCTGGACTATCTCTACGATAGATTGACAAACGAGATAGGGCGTACTGATGTCCTGATGGTGACTGCCTCCAATCGCAACAGATTGGCACAGACAATCAGGGAGAATTTCGATGCCAATTACAAGAGCGATTCAATGGAATACAACATCATCATTACCTCCGATGTCCTGGCAGAGGGTGTGAACCTTCATCGCTCTAATGTGATAGTCAACTACGATTCTCCGTGGAATGCCACCCGACTGATGCAACGTATCGGCCGTGTAAACCGCATAGGTTCCGTTGCACCTAATATCTACAACTATATGTTCTATCCCTCGCAACAGGGAGACAAGGAGATACAGCTTTACAAGAATGCGCTTGTCAAGTTGCAAGGTTTCCACTCTGCATTCGGTGAAGATGCACAGATATATTCAAAGGAGGAGATTGTAAAGGAGTTCCAAATGTTCGACAGCAATGTGAGGGATATCATTGACAAGAAAATAACCCTTTTGCGCGAGGTGCGTGAACTTTATCAAAACAATCGCGAGTTGTATCATAAGATAAAGTCCCTTCCAATGAAAAGCCGTGTAATGCGCAATACTGGCAAGCATAGTGGCAAGTCGGTGATATTTGTATCTTCCAATGTAAAGACAGAATTTTACTTAGCCACCCCTACGGGTATTGAGGTGGTTGACTTTCTTACGGCAGTAAAATACCTAAAGGCCAAGCCCGAGGAACTGCCGGCTCCATTCACAGACAATGCGCAGCATTATAAACACGTCAATAGCGCCTTGGAGAAATACACCACGGAGTTTGTTGAGGCGGCAGACACTTCATCTGTCAACCGTACCGATATTGACAAGACTTCATTAGAGGCCAACAAGTTTCTGCGCACCGTCAAGCAGATAACCACCGATAACGTACTTAAAAGACAATGCGATGTTCTGATGGGATATATCAATGAGGGCATCTATGCCCAACTGCCTCGTGAACTGAAACTACAGTCGCGCTTGTATAAAAATGACCGTGCAAAGATGAAGCAGCACGAGTATATCCTGCAAAATAAAATCTCGGATTTGCTTGGCGAATATCAGACTATGAACAAGGAGCAACGCCACGATGCCCAAGATATTTCCGATCCTCAAATTATAATCTCTGAATCTTTCATTTAACCTTATATTGCTATGGTAGGCACATATTCACCCGATAGTTTGAGAAACCTGTTCCAGTCATCATTCAATTTGGCACAGTGGTATAGTTTTCTGCAGTATTTCTTTAATGCAAGCGAGTTAAAGGAGAGACCGGAGAGACTCAATGAAAATACATATGAGGAGGGTTTCTATCTGGGAAGCATTGATACAACAGACAGTTACCGCATAGGTTTGTTTCATTACAGGATAAAAACAGGTTCTGTTGCCAACAAGCGTGTAGGCCTACGCAATCTGGTAAGGCCATTCCTCAAATACCAGTTTGATGCAGCATTGGTGGTGTTTGATAGTGGTGACCATTGGCGTTTGTCGTTTATTTGCGATATCAAGGAAGAGGCTACATCGCCAAAACGATATACCTATGTGTTTGGATGTCCAGATTTGTTGTACAGAACACCTATCGAGCGTTTCAACATCCTGATGAAGAAAGGTATTTCATTTGAGAACCTTAAAACAGCCTTCTCCGTTGAAGCCCTTTCCGATGAGTTCTTCGATAAGTACCGTGAGCAGTATGCCGATTTCATCCAATATATTACAGGAAAGCGCATCGTCAAGGTAGGCAGCAAGTGGGAAGAGAAGGTGCTTTGCAAACCCAATGCCGCTTTAATGCTGGCATTTGACCATGACGAAAAGAAAATCCGCGACTATATCAAGAAGATGATGGGACGAATCACGTTCCTGCACTTTTTGCAACGCAAGGGGTGGATGTGTGGCGACCTCAACTATATGCAGAACATGTTCAAGAGGTCAGCATACCAGAATGACTATCTTGACTCTGTACTCGAACCTTTGTTCTTTGGTATATTGAACACCAAACCTGCCGAGCGTGAGGCCCAGTTTTCTGATAACGGCTGGGATATATTACTGCTTAAAGAATGGAAGGATATTCCATATCTAAATGGTGGCTTGTTTGAGTGTGATGAGGAAGACAAACCAGAAAGCCGTTTCCCTGCCGAATATTTCAAACGCCTGTTCCAATTCTTCAGCGAATACAACTTTACCATTGACGAGAACGACCCCAACGATGCCGAAGTGGGTGTCGACCCAGAAATGTTAGGTAAAATCTTTGAGAACCTGCTTGAAGACAACAAGGACAAAGGTGCCTTCTACACTCCAAAAGAGATTGTACGCTATATGTGCCAGGAATCACTTATCGCCTATCTAGAAACCAATACAAGCATTGCAAAGGATAAGATTCGCCAGTTCGTACTTTCTCCCGAAGAGGGTGTTGCAGATATTCCAGAGAATAAGAAACCTAAACTGCTCGTTGCACTTGAAGAGGTTAAGATATGCGACCCAGCCATCGGTTCGGGAGCATTCCCTATGGGCTTGCTCAACGAACTCCTGCATTGCCGTGAGGTGTTGAGTGGCGAGCATTATGACCGAGCTGAAATCAAGAAAAGCATTATCCAGAACAATATCTACGGTGTGGACATTGAGAAAGGTGCTGTTGATATTGCCCGTCTGCGTTTTTGGCTCTCTATTGTGGTAGATGAGGAAACACCATCGCCATTGCCGAACCTCGACTATAAGATTATGCAAGGCAACTCGCTTATCGAGAGTTTTATGGGAGTGGACTTGTGCAAACTGACATACGAAAAGGAATATAAGAAAGATAAGGGAGAATTTTCTCTTTTCGATGACGAGAAGAATCGTTTGCAGAAGACCGTTTCACACCTGCTATCGTCATACTACTCTTGCAGCGACCACGACAGAAAGGTTAAGTTACAACAAGAGATTTCCGATACCATCAACAAGCAGTTGGAGGCACAAGCATACAACCCTGAAATCCTTGCCAAACTCAAAACTATCAAGCTTGCCGAGAATAATAATTTTTTCCTTTGGCACACCTGGTTCAGCGATGTGTTCAACCGTGATAATAAGAATGGATTTGATATTGTGATTGGGAATCCGCCGTATATGTTTTTAAGTGGAAAGGGCTCTCCTATAAAACGGTTAGAATCAGAAGGAAAATGGATCGAAGCACAAGAACTTCAAAAACTTATTAATGAATACATAAAAGTATATTTTGATGTTTCAAATGGATGCAGAGATTTTTATAAATGGTTTTTTAAACTAGCATTAAACATATGTAGTGAAAACGGGATTATAGCCTATATAACTCCTGACACATTCCTCAATATGCCAAAATACAAAGATTTAAGAATACAATTGTTTAAGCATAAAATAGAACTTTTTGCAGATCTAGGTTTTTCTGTATTTAATGCACCTACTGTATCATCTGCCATATCAATTATTCAAAAAGACAACTCCAATAGTACATTTGCAACGATATCGGATATTAGACCTATATTATCACAGAAAAACAGAACTGATATTAGAATATTAATCTCTGAACATAAACGATTAGTGGGAGTAATTAATAATGAATTGGGTGCATATAAGCATAGTATTGCAGAAAAAATATACAATTCATTAGAATATCACAACATATGTAACTATGTCGCTTTTGTCGAAGGTGAACATGATATACAAATAGACAAATCAATTCTAACTTACAATAGACAAAAAGGTTATCTTCCTGTATTAATTGACAGTGAAATGCAACGAAATGGATTTGTTGAAGTAGGATATATACCTTCATTATATACCGCAAAAAATAATTTACATCAGGGGGCTAGAGCAATATTGAGAAAAACAGGAGATACGATCTGCGTTTCTTTACCACATTCAGAGGAATTTGCAGTTGCACATCAGAACGTATACATCCTAAAAGATAAAGTTGGATATTCTATGCTATTTTGGATGGGACTTTTAAATTCCAAATTACTATCTTTCCTATACCAAAATGGATTATATGGACAAAAGGGTCGCACAATGGCTCAATTTAGGATTTATGCTTTGAATGTCTTGCCATTTCCACAAAACATAAATATCAAAGCAATAAGAGATATAGAAAATCTAGTATCAATACTTATTAGCAATAATGATTTAATAGAACGAAAGTATATAGAATGTCAGATAGACGAAATCGTTTATGGTATGTATGGACTAACTGATACTGAAATAAAAATCATAGAACAAAGCATCTAAACACAACAATAGCCTGCACTCCCGCAGGCTATTGATATATTATCTCATTTGTGATAAAATTTTATGGATAGCGGCTTTGTAAATGTCTCGGTCATTAACAATTGCCGAAACGGCTTTTGCTTCATGTCCTAAAGAATCCAATCGACGCTTAATTTCATCTGCCTCTTGTTTATTCCTCGCCTGCGGAAGAAACAAAGCTTTCAAATTCTCTACCGCCTCATCAATCTGCTGTTCTGGTGTCTTTTGCATGTTGTTCATATCCATTTCACTATTAAAATTATCGTTCCGCTCTCACAAAGATACTGTTTTTCTTATTGGGAATGAAAGATTAGAAAAATTATAATTAACTTTGTTCTCATAATGTCAGTTCTCAAGTATTAAGTTATAGTGTAGATTATGTCATTCAAAGCCAAAGTTTCTATAGATGCAAATGGTGTAAAAGAAGAACGTTCTGTATTGTTTATACAGACTCTTTTACTTGGTAGAACCAAGAATAATATTGATAAAGGGACTACTCAATCCAATATTGATGGCTATATTGAATTGCTTGATTCATCAAATAGAATCAATGGCAAAATTACCGTTCAGGTAAAGACTGTATCGCAAAGAGATGAGGGACAAAACAAGTTTCCTTGTCCTACATCTTTATTTGCATATGCTGAAACAACAACTGACAATGTCTTTCTTTTGGCAGTAGACCATTCTCAGGAGAAAGTGTTATATAAGCATATTTCGCCAAAACTTTTAAATGAGAATCGAGATAAAGAGCAACAAGAGACCATTACACTACATTTCACCCAGAACGAGGAACTGCACAAAGATAATATTGACACAGTATTAGAAGATTGGGGAAGTATCTGCAGTAGCCGTGTATATTGTTTAACTAATAGTGAAGCTATCTTAGAGGAGAATAGCGAATTGAAGTCATTTTTGCAAAATATGCCTAAAATGGCAACCGATTTAAGGTCTTGTGATATTACAGAGATTCAACACTTTATAGATGTGTATAACGGGCTATTAGAGTCCGATTTTAGATACATTAAAAGTGTGCTGTTTCCTAATGTATGGAAACGAGGTATTGCAATATATACATACACAGATAATTCATTAGAATATTCTCTTTATAATATTAATCTGGGAGAACTTGTCGTACCGATAGTTCAAATGCCCCAATGCTCAATTTTCGAAATAAGAAACAAGCATGATTATGCTTCATTCTCTTGTACTGAAAATAAGCTTAAAGAAAATCCTAGGTTATATCCTCTTTCTATCATTAAAAAACATGTAGAAGATTTTATCAAAAATCAGAGGATTATCCCATCAGATGAGACCTTTTTGATAGAATATATTCATGAGTTTATCGAAGCAAATTGGAGACACATACATTTAAAAAAGTATTCTGATTTGAATGTATACTCGTTGATTCAACACTTTCAATCAAAATACCCATATATTGATAAAATGCCAGTACACTTAGTGTCAGGAGGAAAATCTATATATGTAAACACTGTATATAATGCTATTAAGCTTTTGTCCGAAATTGGGTATACGACTATACCATATCCCTATCCTCCAAAAGGTTCTTATGGAAATACTGGAATGGTATATGATTTTTACTCTCCAACAACAGCGTTAGAAAAATCGCGAATAGTTATTTTAAATACAATACGTGCATATCAAAGTTTTATACAATCGGAGTTTCCTTTGTTAGCTGATAAACTTGATGCATTTTATGGAGGCAATCTTATTTCTGTATTAGTAGACTACTCTGATCCAGAACATAAATTTATTTTTCACATTCATTATTTCAGAAGCATTCTGCCGTCTAATGAAAAAAATATTATAATTGAAGATATTAGTGAGTCAAGAATAATAAAAGAGAATAATTTATCTTCAGCAACAGATTTCTTTAGAAAAGAATCTGTGATGTTTAATGGCCGTGAGTTCTCTTGTTTCAGAGGAGGCGGACTGAATGATATGACAATCTTGTTTGGGAAATATAATTGTCTAACCAATTTTTATGAATTACTAAAAACTCACTTTGATGATTATTTTAAGAGCATATTCAGCGATAGTTAGATGCTTTGATTGATATTAACCACATCGAATATGAAGAAGGATTTGACCCACTATTGAAGAGTTGTTATCCCAACAGCTTGGCACGGTTCATTGTGTAATTTCTAAAATTTAATAATATGACACGTTTATGTAGCAAAACATTAGGTTACTATATACCTTCTTTTTTTGAAATGCATATAGATACAAATATTGATGATCTTACCATTAATCAATTACCTATAAGGGATATGACTATTCTATTTCATGAATATATCCATTTTCTACAGGATTTTACGACATTCTACGGTTTGTCAGCAATTTATACTCATAGTGAGTATCTGCATAGCGTAGTAAACAGAATTTACAACCAAGGTTCGACTAGTTTTTTAGTTCCCTTTGAAATAAAGGATAATAATGATAATGTTCTTTTAAATAGGCAAATCTCCAAATTGACACTTGGTGACACTTCGGAAATAGATGTATTAAAAATATCTAACATAATAAAAAGTTCTGATAAATTATTGCCAAATGTTTATTTTAATGCCATCCCTAATAGGATATTATGTACTGAAGATAACATTATGATATTTGGTGCAATGGCTATAATGGAAAATATGGCGTATTTAATGGAACGCTGTTGCTCTCCAAAAGGTTATGAAAAATCACCAGATTTCCCATATACTGCGGCAGAAAAAGTTGCTGAATTTTATTCACCTGAATTCGCGAGAGATAAACTTAAAGTTTTAGCACTTTGTGATATGAGTTTACAATGCTCAAATCCTGGTGTGTGTTTTGTTAATTTTATGGAAGGTGTTGCAGAGAAAAGGATTGTCTTTGATACGCCAGAATCAATTTATGATTATTTCTATTCACAAGAAACAGTTCATCTTGGCACTTTAGAACGTACATCATTTCTAGAACAATATAAAATAATGTTAATGCGAGTTCAAACGCAATTAAAAGGTTATCTTCAGAATATGCCAATGCTGGAATCATACTATAAGTGGGTTGATAACATTGTTCGTTTTGCACTTGATTGGAGAGAAAATGATCCATATTTTTTGCTTAAGATGGCTAATCATGCAGATTTAGCAACAAATGGATGTTGGGGCAAGGCTGTTCATGATGTTGGCACTCCTCTCATGGTCAATAGTCTTGGACATTACTTCAAGATTCTATCACATGACTGTCCCTTAGATATGGATGTCGAATATTTTAGAGCGTTACGAGAAATAGAGACTCTATTTGAAATAGGCAAAGTTGAATGTTCTATGTATGATTGGTGTACTAATTCTCAAAAATCTTCGCCCAATGCTTTGTGTAATGTAGCTCCTTGGGAAAAGTGTAGTGAAAAAAAACTTTGCCCTTATGCTCTATTTTGGAGACATTGGAAACTATCTGGATACAAGCCTTTGCAAAAATAGTGGTGTTTATAATTAATGATTATAAAATTTTGATTACCTTTGCACACAGAATTAAGCGTTCTTTTCAATAATGCAGAACAAGGCAGATAATAAAACTTCATTATCCCCCCTTAAACTGTTGCTTTACAATAAACGACATCTCCATTTTATAAGTTTAGCGCTCATGAACTGCTCATGAAGGCACTAAGATGGCACCCAGTCGGAACCCAGTTGATGCGTGAGTGTACAAGTTCGTATATAAGTTGTGTACAAGCTAATTAAATGATACTACCATGCAAGTGACTATGCAAGTCACCATGCAAGTTTCCAAGCCGTGAAACCTGTTTATAGTAGGTTAAACTATCAAGAATTTCTTTACAGTTCAATTGCGGATATATTTGATTCCTCAAAAATGTGGGACATGTCTCACTTTTCTGAATAAGACATGCGACTAAAAAATAATCAAACGCGCAAATTTACACTCAACCTATCATAAAATAAATAAAAAGTATTATCTTTGCATATTATATGATATGTTACAGTTATGGCAAAGAGTACGATGGGGACTAAATTACCCCGAAAGTTAGAGCAGAAGATGCAGGTTGTTGGTGAGCAAATAAAGCTTGCCCGCTTGCGTCGCAATTTGAGCGTCGCACAGGTGGCGGAGCGTGCTACTTGTTCACCTCTTACGGTGTCACGCATAGAGAAAGGTGCGCCAACGGTGGCAATTGGCATCTATCTGCGTGTGTTATATGCCCTACAACTTGATGATGACATTCTCTCATTGGCGAAAGATGACGAACTTGGTAGGGCGTTGCAAGATATGAATTTGCCACAGCGTGAAAGGGCATCTAAAAAGGAGTAATGTGCTATGAAGAGGTTGTATGTATATGCCGATTTTGATTGGCTCAAGGAAACTGAGTTGATGGGAGAACTTGGCTACGAATCACTTCGTGGCTCGGATAGTTATAGTTTCAAGTTTGCCGATAGCTGGATAAAGAAGTACAATGCCATTACCCTCAGCGAAGACCTTAACAACTATCCTGGGATACAATATACCCAGCCGAATAAAGATATTTTCGGTTGCTTTGCCGATGCTCTTCCTGATAGATGGGGACGAACTCTTCTCCTTCGTCGTGAGCAGATATTGGCAGAAGAGGAAAACAGACCTATACGCCGACTATCATCGTTTGACTTTTTGACGG
>JAZRJU010000018.1:0-105653 GCA_045645965.1 Bacteroidaceae bacterium | reverse complement strand
ATTTCTGTCTACGAAAATCTTTCAAAGAACGCTTTCTTTTATTGCGTAGGAAAACCAACTCCGCCGGTCTGTAGGAGTTGTTCCCGTTTTGCGAGTGCAAAGGTAGAACTTTTCCGCAAACCGGCAAAGAAACACGAAAGATTTTTTAAGGAAATAACAAAGAATGGGTGTAAATGGGACATTTTTGATGAGAAGCAACAAAGTATACCTTATATATAAATATACGCGCATGAGAAGCAAAGCATCAATATCAAGGGAACTTAATGAAGTTTACATAGGAGTTTGATGGAAACAAACAGAACTATACACAATCCGGCCTCCGCATTAGCATATGAAGCAATGCGAAGGCCGGTAATATGCTTGCAAGAAGCCTGCACGAAAAGCGTGGCAGTGCTTTATTGGATATCAACGCTCTCTCTTCTGTTCGTAGTCGGCTTTTACGTCCTCATAGAACTGCGCCGTAGATGCCTGGACATAAGGAGCAAACCAGAAGTATCCTATACCAAATGTAAAGATACACAGTATACCCCAACCGATGAAGGTGAGATATAGCCAAAAGAGATCTCCCTTATGGCCATTCATCATCTTCATGCTGAGTTCGATAGCCTCGTTGTTCTTCATTTCGGGATTGTCACGCAGGACGAAGGGAGTCATAGCATAAGACAAACTCTTGATGATGCCGGGGATGATGAACAACAGAGTCCAAAGGAGTGTGTATACCTGCATTAACAGAATGGTGATGAAGATACGGCCAAAGTCCTTGTATCCATCGAAAATACGTGAAACATTGAAAGGGTCGTTCTCTCCACGCGCATTTGACAGGAAAGTGACGGTGTAGCCCCAACTCAAGGGAAGCATAAGCAGGGTTGCAACTGTGCCCAAACCTTGCTGAACATACTCAAGTCCACCTACAAGTGCAGAGAATGCCCATGCTACGATACAGTAAACAAAGGTTAGCATGGCTGCCTCTGCCCAATGACCGCTCAGAGCAGCACGAGCTGCCGAACGAATTTCTGATGCTGATTTAATCATAATGATGTATTGTTATTTGTTTGTTTTTTGTTTGTTATTAAATACTTCAATGCAAAGGTAACAAATATTTCAAAAAAGACGCAACCTTCAATAAAATAATTTTGGATACGCTCCACTATCGCAGGCACTCTGCTCGTAATCCGCCTTAACCTCTTCGTAGAACCCGGCAAGAGAGGCGTTAATGTATGGAACAAGCCAGAAATAGCCGATGCCTATAGTGAAGATACACAGAATGCCCCAACCGATGAAGGTGAGATAGAGAATGAAGAGTTCCATCTTGTGACCTTTCATCATCTTCATACTGAGATCTATCGCCTTAGTTCCCATTTCCTTTTTATCATACAAGATAAAGGGTGTCATGGAGTATGATAAAGACTTAACAAACGCAGGAATAAGAGCAGGAATGAGTATAATCACCCACTCTATCAAATCTTCACCTGGTGGATACCCCCCATCACCTTCCCATACACAAGACGGATTTGGTGATGAGATGCAAGCCATACCATATCTAAGAACAAACCAAAGAATCACAAAATAGACAATAGCACCAAGCAATGCCCACAATATGACATAAAGTTCCTTCACAAACAAGGCTGGAAAAATACGTTTAAAGTCTTTATACCCATCAAACAGGTGCCCGATGTTAAAGGAATCTTCTACACCACGACGGTTCAGCAGGAATATGATACAGAATCCCCACCCCAAAGGCAGGAGCAGAGAAGAGGCGAGAGAACTGGCTCCCAGCCATATTGCATCCAAGTGCCTAAAACAAATTCGGGAGAAAAATGACGAGATAAACCAATAAATTAATGTGAACAATGCTCCCTCTGCCCAATGACCTCTCAGTGTTGCACGGACAGCAGAACGGATTTCTGATGCAGATTTAATCATAATGTAACTATTATTTCATAAAGGCGTAACCAGCTGATAGAATAAGTATCGATTCCATGTCAAAGGAGCCCTATTCCACACACACGGCAGTACCGCTACAGGTGACCATGAGCATGGAGCCGCTTCCTCCAATGGCTTCGTAATCCAGCGACACGCTGAGCACGGCATTGGCGCCGAGAGCCTTGGCACGTTCCTCCATTTCGGCCAAAGCCTCATTCTTAGCACGGCTTAGTACCTCTTCATAGGACTTGGCACGTCCACCTACGATGTCGCGGATGGATGCAAAGAAATCGCGAACCATGTTCATGCCGAAAATTGTTTCTCCTGTCACTACGCCAAGATAGCGTACGACTTGTTTACCCTCAATGTTGGGTGTTGTTGTGATAATCATATTGTTTTGTGTTTGATAATGAAATATATTCCTATTGGCAACGCCTCACGTTGCGTGCCTTGATGCGTCGTATTGTGTTGCCACCTCCTCCATGGAGATACCAAGAGTGTCCATAAGGGCAAAGACCTCAGGCAACTGCTCCTTGAAGAACTCTGTACGGCGCATGGCATAAACCCTTTCGCGTGCCCCAGGCATGACATATACGCCAAGTCCGCGACGGGAAGCCACCACCTCGTTCTGTTGCAGGTATTCAAAGGTGCGGGTGACCGTATTCACATTTACCTCCACCTCTGCCGCAAACTCGCGCACCGAGGGTAGACGCTCGTCCTCACCATACTCGCCAAGGAGTATCTTGTCGCAGATATAGTCAGCAATCTGCAGATATATCGGTTTCTGATTCTTGAATTCCATAAGCACAGGTATTAGGGGTTGCGACGGGTGGTAATCTGTGCCTTGCAATACAGACGATAGGTACAACGCCACATGAGGAACAAAAGACCGGCAAGAAACACATCAAGGACAAGAAGGAGACACCAGGATGGAACGTTCTCAAAGAAACTGATTATGTAGAGGAAATCTGCCGCGTCCCATAAGCAGACAGCATATGCCGATATGAGTACAATCATCAGCAACGATGCCAGGATGTAGAACAAAACGGTATAGGCAATGTTATGTCGGTACTTCCACGCATTGATAAGCGGGTATACGGATATGCTCAATAGCGAAGATAGTATTATTGCCACATAAGCACCAAGATGGAAACTCTCGTCAAAGACCATGGCTGTTGGCAAAGTCTTATAAAAATTATTGCACACCTTTGCGGTCAGGGACACGTATTCATAATCGCCAAAATTGAATGTTACCGCCACAAGTATGGCATTCAATATCTCGGCCAGTCCCACCGACATCAAGAACCACACATCCGCACCCACCAGCACCACGAAGGCATGCCACAGGAAACGTTCAATATTGGAGGCAGGCAGAGTGAGTTCTGCAATCCTGCCCTGACGGTTCCTGAGATTATGAAACATAAAACCGAGGACAACCGTTAAAGCAATGCCGGAAAAGACGGCTATGAATACAGACATAAATTCCAAGTCAACCAAGAACGAAGAATAGGGTTTGCCCACTCCATCGGAATCCGTAGCCTTATCCAGCATCTCTATCGCATGATAAAACAGCACCGGCAGAATAGAGCATGCCGCTATTGCCATAGCCATCTTGTTGTAAAAGGCACGGTTGATGGTTAGGTCCCAGCGTGCCACGGCACAAAAACGTCTTATATCGAAGTTTTTCATTGTTGCAAAGAGTTATGGGTTAATGTATCAACGAACAATTTCTCCAAATTCACGGGTTCCTCATTCTCCACAAGGGACTGGTTGAGCAATACCCTGTTGCGGTCGATGATGACCACATGATCCAGCACACGCTCCACATCGTGCACCTGGTGCGTGCTCACGATGATGGTCTTCTCGGGCGACATGGCCGTTACGATAGCCTTGCGGAACTGGCTCTTGGAAAGTATGTCAAGGCCGTTGGTGGGTTCGTCCATAAATAAATAAGGTGTATTTGCCGCCAAGGCAATACACATGTACACCTTCTTCTTCTGTCCCATGGAAAGCGCACCGAGGTTCACGTCGGACGTCATTTCAAAACAGGCAAGGCACTTCTCCATCAGCTCCATGCTGAATTTGGGATAAAACGGTGCAATGGCGCTAACGTAGGCAGAAAGGTGTACGGCAGGCAGGTCATACTCCTCGGGCAGGAGGAACATCTCCCTCATCAACTCAGGGTTTCTGTCCTTGCCAGACATGCCATCCACCAGCACTTCGCCCTTCTGGGCATGCAACAATCCCATAATCAGGTAAAGCAAGGTGCTCTTGCCTGTACCGTTCTTGCCAAGCAATCCATAGATATTACCTTGTTGGAAATCAAGCGAGAAGTCCTGCAACACAGGAGTCTTCTTCCCATAGGCAAAGGTAAGGTTCTCAATGGTTATCATAGTGTCATAGTTTAATAGTACACTGCAAAGGTAAAGTAATACGGGCACATCCCCAAAGGAATGTGCCCGTTTAACATTATTTTAACACTCGGAGGCTTCTATGAAGCACCGAGATGCTCATTGTTATGAGTATTAGCTAACCTTGTTCAGTTTCTTTAGGATAGAAAAAATGAAGAGAGCAGAAGCCAAACAGATACAGATAAGTACGCCCCAAATGATAGAGAGGTCCATACCCCACATCAAACCAGGAACCATAATGAGCATGTTACCAACAGCTGTGGCCACAAACCAACCACCCATCATAGTACCCTTCAGCTTGGGAGGAGCAACCTTGCTCACGAATGAGATACCGATGGGGGAAAGCAACAATTCTGCAATGGTAAGAACCAGATAAGTACTGATAAGCCAATTGGGAGATACCAAAGAAGCTGTACCTGCCTCCAAAGCCGCCTTTTGTACCTCTGCATTAGGAAGGTTCCATGAACCAACCAGAAGTATAACAAAAGCAGATGCAGCAACAAGCATTCCCATACCAATCTTTGTAGGAGATGTGGGCTCCTTGCCCTTCTGTGCCAACTTAGAGAAGATAAGTACAACAATAGGAGTAAGGGCTACCACGAAACAAGGATTAAACTGTTGGAAAATGGGGGCTTCAACCTCCACAGAACCAGTTACATTCATGGCTCTGTACGCCAAGACACCTACAGAAGCCAGGGTTAGAGCAACTGCAATACCTTTACCCTTGACTGTCTTTGATTGGAATATATTAAGAACACCATAAACAGTAAATATACACAACACCAAGTTCCAGATACTTCTCATATCAATGAAGCTGAGAGACTTGCTCAGGAACAGACTCATGAAACCAGTCTCTTCCTTGGCCGTGTACTCACGAGCAAACTGATTCATGGTGATACCATTCTGATGGAAAGCCATCCAGAAAAAGATAACCACAGCAAAAACCAAGCACAAACATACAATACGCTCCTTGGTTTGAGCAGGTGTAAGTTCCTCTTCCACTACTTGGGTATTGCCATTAGCGACTGCCTTAGCACGGTCTGCATGTGCAAAAGTGCTACGGGTTAAACAGTAAATAATAATTGAAATAATCAACGATACACATGCAACAGCAAAAGCATAATGATATGAATCTGCCATTGAAATGCCATAGGATTTACGCACATAATCCATCACCGAGAGTGCAGAAACAGCAGCAAACATAGAACCAAGGTTGATAGCCATGTAGAAAATACTGAAACCCTCGTCGCGTTTTGCTGCATACTTTGGATCATCATACAAGTTTCCTACCAAAACCTGAAGGTTACCCTTGAACAAGCCTGTACCTACGCAGATAAATGCCAAAGCAGAATACATTGTTGCAAGAGCCACAAAATCTGCACCAAGAGGAAGAGAAAGTAAAAGATAACCAAGGAACATTATTATAATACCCATGGTAACCATCTTTCCATAGCCAAAAGCATCAGCAAGCATACCACCGAAGAGAGGTACGAAATACACAAAACCCAAGAAGACAGCTTGAACTGAGCTTGACTCGGCCATTGAAAAACCAAAATTGTCCTGCAAAAAGAACAGGAACACCGCCAACATCGTGTAGTAGCCGAAACGCTCACCTGTATTGGCAAGAGATAGGGCCCAAAGCCCTTTAGGATGTCCTTCGAACATAGATAAAAGTTTTTAGTTGTTTATTATTATTTATACTTGTTTTTGCCTTGATGAATTGATTTATGTTAATAATTAGCGGGGCAAAGTTAACAAAAATAAACCAAAGATAAAACCAGTACGTTAATTATTCGTAACTTTGTAAGCGATTTATAACAATTATTACGATTTACAAAGAGTCTACGTACAACCCCAACTCGAAAAGACACAAAGATTATGAAGAGTTTCGTCTTGAAGCCACGTCTGCTTGACTCGTTGAAAGGCTACAACAAGGAAAGTTTCATGAAGGACCTGATGGCCGGTATCATCGTCGGCATCGTGGCCCTGCCCCTGGCCATTGCATTCGGTATTGCCAGCGGCGTAACACCCGAAAAGGGCATCATTACCGCCATCGTGGCTGGTTTCATCATCTCCGCCCTTGGTGGCAGCAAGGTGCAGATAGGCGGTCCCACCGGCGCGTTTATCGTTATCATCTACGGCATTGTCAGCGACCCTGCCTACGGTTTGCAAGGCCTGCTAATAGCCACTATGATGGCAGGTGTGATACTCATAGCCTTAGGTGTGTTCAAACTGGGTGCCGTCATCAAGTTCATTCCCTACCCCATTATCATCGGATTCACCGCAGGTATTGCCGTAACCATCTTCACCACACAGGTTGGCGATGTCCTGGGATTGACACAACAGGCTGTATCAGAAAGCGGTGAGGCAATAACCGTTCCTTTGAAGACCCCCGGCGACTTTATCGGCAAGTGGATATGCTATGCCAAGAATATCAGCACCTTCAACCTCTGGAACTTCATTGTTGCCATAGGTTCATTGCTTGTCATCATCTTCTCTCCCATGGCATTGAAGCGTGTGCCTGTGCTGAACAAGATTCCAGGTTCATTGTATGGTATTTTAGTTGGTACACTGGCTGTACTCGTGCTCAAGAGCCAGTTCGGTATGGAAGGCATAGACACCATTGGCGACCGCTTTGACATTCAGGCACAGTTGCCCGACATGGTAGTTCCCAGTTTCACCTTTGACACCCTGCAGAACCTTCTTCCCGTGGCCTTCACCATTGCCATATTGGGTGCCATAGAGAGTCTGCTCAGTGCTGCTGTTGCCGACGGAGCCATTGGCGACCGCCACGACTCCAACACCGAATTGGTGGCTCAGGGTGTGGCAAACGTGGTTACCCCCTTGTTTGGCGGTATTCCTGCCACTGGCGCCATAGCCCGCACGATGACCAATATCAACAACGGCGGCCGCACCCCCATTGCCGGCATCATCCATGCCATAGTGCTGGTACTCATCCTGTTGGTGCTGATGCCCTATGCCAAGTTCATCCCCATGGCTACGCTGGCTGCTGTATTGCTGATTGTCAGCTACAACATGAGCGAATGGCGCACTATCAAGAGACTGATGAAGGACCCCAAGAGCGATGTTACCGTACTGCTCGTTACCTTCTTCCTCACCGTCATCTTCGACCTCACCATTGCCATTGAGATAGGCCTGGTAATTGCGTGTGTGCTGTTCATCAAGCGTGTGATGGAGACCACCGAAATCTCCGTTATCGAAAACGAAATCCATCCCAGCGAGGACACCGACGAGCGCCTCAGCATTCCCGAGGGTTGCGCCGTATATGAGATAAACGGCCCCTACTTCTTCGGCATTGCCAACAAGTTCGAAGAACTGGAATCCGTACTCAAGGCCGGTCACCGTCCCAAGGTGCAGATTATCCGCATGCGCCGTGTGCCCTTCATTGACTCCACCGGCATCCACAACCTCACCACCCTTGTGGAAATGAATCACGAGAAGGGAACCGAGGTTATCCTCTCCGGCATCACCCCCAAGGTGCAGAAGCAGTTGCTGAAGGCCAAATTCCACAAGGTGCTGGGCAGCAAGAACTTCTGCAACAACATAGACGAAGCATTGAACAGAGCCAAAGAACTTCTGGCATAAGGAAGGTTCATCCCTCGCCTCTGTACATACAAACTAATCCGAGGATACGCCATTGGCACATCCTCGGATTATTAGTTTGTATCGGGTTAACAGAACAAAATCACTTCAACAGAACACCCACGTCACCGATAGAGGTCTTCTGTGCGGAATTGATTTCACTTACAGGTTCCAGTTTGAAATAACGTGCATTGTAGACCTTGCCGAAGCGGACATAGTAGGGAACAGGGTTGTGCATGATGTTGCTAAACTCGCCGCTGGCATCGCACTTTGTCCAGTTCTCGCCATCGTTGCTGACGTAGAAGTTGTACTTGTAGATAGTACCGCTCAGGTCGTCACCAGCAACGGGAGCATAGCAGAAGCCCTTTACAGCCTCTTCCTTGCCCATATCCACCACCAAAGCAGAGAGACCTTCAGATGTCCAGGCCGTCTCGCGATTGCCGTCAAAAGCCATGGCTGCATCGGCACCAACTGCCTTCCATTCTGCTGTATTGACATGACTTAGCAGTACCCTCGCATTCTGCTCGACCAAAGGTTCGGCATAGTAAAGACCTACATTGGAAATATTGGCTGTGGCACGTGTTCCACGTATGGTAACACGAATCTTCTCGGGCTGACAGTCAGAGAAGCGAAGCAGACGTTTGTAACCAATGGTGGTTCCCTCAGCAGCATACTGCCATGCGCCATTGCTATAGGTCTCCACAAGGAAATCCTCCACGCGCTGACCCTGTGCGATATCTTCCTGAATCAGGAAAGTATTTACCATGGCACCAGGCTTGAGGGTGTATTCCATTGTAGCACCAGCCTCGGCCTTCCACAGAGAGTTGCCGTTTACAACCTGGTTCTCTGCAAAGGTCTTGGAGATATAGTCAGACAGTTCCTTTATGCGCTGCACATCCACCTCGTGAAGCAAGCCGCGTCTGTCGGGAGGAATATTAAGCAGGAGCACTGAGTTGCAACCTACAGAACGATAGTAGATGTTGACCAGATTGGCCAGAGAACGCACCTGACTGTCCTGATAGTCGTGATAGAACCAACCCGGACGGATGGACACATCCACCTCGGAAGGATACCAGTAGGCCTCCTGTGCTTTGGCAACGAGTTCACGGCTGCCCAAGTCCTTAGACATCTCGTTCAATCCCAAGGAATCGTTGGCAGCCTTCTTGTGTGTATACGAACCGGGGGCAAATACCGAAGCGCTCCACTCAGTTTCTCTGCCAAGACCACCTTCATTACCTACCCAACGCACGTCATCGCCCATAATGGCGGTTACGGCCTTTGGCTGGAGTTCGCGAATGGTTGCAAGTATTGCCGTCCAGTCATACTCCTGCTTCTTGCCATTGGGTCCCTCGGCGCAAGCACCGTCAAACCACACCTCGTGCACCTCGCCATAGTTGCTGAGCAGTTCGGTAAGCTGTGCTATGAAGAACTTGTTGTAAGCAGGAGAATCGCCATACGACTCCGCATTTCTGTCCCATGGAGACAGGTAGACACCAAACTTCATGCCGTATTTCTCGCAGGCATTGCGGAGTTCGCGAACCACGTCGCCCTTACCGTCCTTCCAGGGAGAGTTCTTGACAGAATACTCGGTGGTTGCGGTTGGCCACAGGCAGAAACCATCGTGGTGCTTGGCAGTAAGAAGCGCCATCTTGAAACCACCCTCCTTCAGTGCCTTCACCCACTGCTCGCAATCCAACTCGGTGGGATTGAACAGTTCTGGGCTGTCCTTACCATTGCCCCACTCGTTTCCGGTGAAGGTGTTCATACCGAAATGCAGGAAGGCAGTAAACTCCATCTGCTGCCATTCCAACTGCTGGGGAGTGGGCACGAGACGTGACACCATGTCTATCTTCTGCTCTGGTGTTGCATCGGCAGGGAATGCCACATGCTTCTCGTAAAGTTCCTGCTTGGGCTGAGAACCACAAGCTGCCAGTATGGTGGCAAGAACGATTGAAATGATTGATTTTCTCATAATATATAACTATTTTGGTTTATATACGATGTTAGTATTCTCGCAGATATGACTATCTGTCCCCCTTCTTGAACTGAAACAGGATTGACATGCCTATAGCCGCGGTAAGCACACCACCCAGCACATACGCCAGCACCCTGTTTTCAAGACCAGCCATCATGGGAGAAACAAAGATGTAGGACGAACATATGTAAGTCATGAACAGGGCAGGCAGAAGACCTATCATTACAGGTTTGCCATGCTTGGACAGATACAATGTGATGCACCACAGCGTGATTGCTGCCAGCGTCTGGTTCATCCATGCAAAGTAGCTCCAGATGGTCTGGAAAGGCAGGGCAAAGATAATGAACAATCCCAACAGGAACAAGGGCAGGGATACCAGAACGCGATTGGTCAGCCCCGTCTGTGAAATGTTCAGCATATCGGCAGCGATGAGTCGTGCCGAGCGGAATGCCGTGTCACCTGAGGTGATGGCACATGCCACCACTCCCACAACCACGAAGGGAGCAACAAAAGTGCCCAGAGTCTCCACCGAAATGGTATTCACCATCTTGGCGGCACTGCCTCCGTACTGGGCAATGGCATTGTTCAGTCCTTCAGCCCCACCCCAGAATGCCATTGCTATGGCTGCCCAGATGAGAGCAATGATACTCTCTGCTATCATAGCCCCATAAAACACTGAACGGCTCTGCTTCTCGTTGGTCATGCATCGTGCCATCATGGGCGACTGCGTAGCATGGAATCCGGATATGGCACCACATGCAATGGTTGTGAACAGCATGGGGACGATGGGAAAGTCCTTGGCATTGGCAATGCAGTTCTGCAGAGAGGTAAGTTCGGGAATGACGTACTTGTCCGTATTGAAAAGCAGGACACCCAGAATGCCCAATGCCATTACCAGTACCGCCAGGCCGAAGACCGGATATATGCGTCCGATAATCTTGTCTATGGGCATTATGGTGGCAAGGATGTAGTAGATGAGAATCAGGATTATCACCACAAACACCTCCCACGACATTGTTGCAGACATGGCCGATTCCAAGGCGGGCATGGAAATGTTGGCCGCTATCAGTTCTGCCGGTTGCGACATGAAAACGGCTCCGACAAGCACCATTAGAAGCAATGCGGCTATACGCATGAACTTCCTGGTCCCTTCGCCCATATACTTGCCTATAATCTCTGGCAGGCTCAATCCGGCATTCTTCAAGGAAATGACACCTGCCACGAAGTCGTGCATGGCACCGATGAAAATGCCGCCAAGGGTTATCCACAGAAAGGCCACTGGACCATAGGCAGCACCAAGCAAGGCACCGAAGATAGGTCCAAGACCGGCGATATTGAGCAACTGGATGAGGAATATCCTCCATCTGGGCAAGGGCAGATAGTCCACCCCATCGTAATGAGTCTTGGAGGGGACAGGATTGCTTGAATCTATCTCGCAAACCTTCTCAAGATACCTGCCATAGGTAAAGTATGCAACGACAAGAGCCGTCAGGCATATCAGGAATGTTATCATACGGATTTATAGTTTTACAGGCAGAACTCTATGTCCCACAGGTTGTGCATTGACACCTCTCCAGGCATGGCATGCTGGCTGTAGGGACGTATGTCCAGATCTACGCTATAGCCGATTCGGTCTGGCATACCGTACCATGGTTCCACACAGACATAGGGGCAGAGCAGGTCTGTCATCTGCCATACAAGCAGGACAGGAGCGCCATGCGAAAGGCGGCAAATCTCGGTCTGCTTGTCAGTACGTAGCAGAGTCATGGCATTTACCTGCCACTTGTCGAAGATTAGGGCCTCGTTGCGGAATGTATCCACACTGATGGGGATAAGTCCCTCCTCGGTCTGAGGCACGGCATATCTGTCACCGCCAAAGCAACCCTGTTCGCTGGCACGCACCACGCTGAGACCTTCGTTGGGTTCGGGGCGCATGTATCCGATAACCTCTGCATCCTTATCGTAGTCGGGAAGCATGACGGCAGGATGACCGCCAATCTGGTAGTGCAGCACCTCGGTGTCCGATGGGTTGGCAACGCTGGCATTGCATGTCAGGGTCTTGCCCTCGAGAGCATAGGTGATGGTCAGGGTGAAGGCAAAGGGATATTGTTCCCTTGTTTCCTCTGTCTCCTGAACGCTCAGGCTGATGCGTCCGTATTCGGGTTCGGCAACGGGAGCAAATTCCATGGTGCGCACAAAGCCGTGCTTTACCATCTTGTATGTATTACTCTTGTACTTGTACTCACCGTTCCACAGGCCGCCACATGCAGGGAACAGTGTTGGAGAATAACCAGCCCAGAATGCAGGATCGGCATTCCACCAGAGTTCCTCACCGGTTTCCTTATTGACAACGCTGATAACCTCGGCACCCAGAGACCTGACGGTAACACGCAAGTAATCGTTCTCTATAATGTAGTTCATGGATGTTCCTTTATTATATTATATATAAGGTATAGATGCAATAAAAAGAAAGACCGAGCAAGGATACCTGACTATTGTCGGATTCTCTGCTCGGTCTTTGTATTAGTGTATTATTTGCAAAGCTCCTGGGTATCCAGGGCAATCATCAGCTCTTCGTCGGTGGGGATACAGCATACAGTAACCTTAGAGTCGTCGGCAGAGAGGATAGCCTCGGTGGCACGGCAGGCCTTGTTCTTGGCCTCGTCCATCTTCACACCCATGAACTCCAGGCCAGAAGTGGTGAGTTCGCGAACATCGCTCTGGTTCTCGCCAGCACCGCCGGTGAACAGGATGATGTCCACACCGCCCATAGCGGCAGCATACTGGCCGATGTACTTCTTGATGCGGTACATGTACATCTCCTTTGCCAGGCGGCACTTGTCGTTACCCTCAGAAATAGCACCTACCACGTCGCGATAGTCGCTGGAAAGGCAACTGATACCGGCCAGACCCGACTTCTTGTTCAACAGGTCGGAAATGCCCTTGGTGTCCAGACCCAACTTGTCCATGATGAAGGTAACAGCACCGGCATCAACGTCGCCGCTACGTGTACCCATTACCAGACCCTCCAGAGGAGTAAGGCCCATGCTGGTGTCCACACACTTGCCATCCTTTACGGCGGCGATAGAGGCACCGTTGCCAATGTGGCAGGTGATAATCTTCTTACCCTCGGGGCTGCATCCCAGGAACTCGCATACGCGCTGAGATACATAGCGGTGGCTGGTTCCGTGGAAACCATAGCGGCGCACGCCATACTTCTCGTACAGTTCGTAGGGAAGAGCGTACATATAGGCATAGTCGGGCATTGTCTGATGGAAAGCAGTGTCGAACACACCCACCTGGGTGATGTTGGGCAGAAGTGCGCTAACGGCGTTCACACCCTTGATGTTGGCAGGGTTGTGCAAGGGAGCCAAGTCGTTGCAGGCAGTGAATGCCTCCATAACCTCGGGGGTGAGGACAACGGACTTGTTGAACTTCTCGCCGCCATGCACCATGCGGTGACCTACAGCATCCAGTTCCTCCAGGCTATTGAGCACAGCATAGTCGCCAGTGGTGAGAACCTCGAAAATCCACTGTACACCAGCGGTGTGCTCCTCTATGGGGCGCTCCATCTTGTGCTTCTCGCCGTTGAGCTTTACGATGATGCAGCTATCGGGCAAACCAATCTTCTCAATACCGCCACTTGTTATCACGCTCTGGTCGGTCATGTTGTAGAGCGCATACTTGATTGATGAACTACCACAGTTCAATACAAGAATCTTCATTTCCTTCTTTTATCTAAATTATTCTGATTGTATTCTTATTTCCTTACTTGGCATCCATTGCCTGACAAGCGGTGATGGCAACCATCTTGTAGATGTCGTCTACAGAGCAACCACGTGACAGGTCGTTTACAGGACGTGCAATACCCTGCAGGATGGGACCGATGGCATCGGCACCAGCCAGGCGCTGAACCAGCTTGTAGCCGATGTTGCCAACCTCCAGAGAGGGTGCAATAAGCACGTTGGCATGACCAGCGATGGGACTGCCGGGGCACTTCTTCTCGCCTACGGAAGCAACCAGCGCTGCATCTGCCTGCAACTCACCGTCGAGTTTCAGTTCGGGTTCCATCTCGTGAGCGATGCGTGTAGCTTCGATTACCTTGTCCACCACCTCGTGCTTTGCACTTCCCTTGGTGCTGAAGCTGAGCATAGCCACGCGGGGATCAGCAAAACCGGCAACGCTCTTGGCGGTCTGGGCGGTGCATACGGCAATCTGTGCCAACTGGTTGGCGTCGGGAACGGGAGTAACGGCAACGTCGCCGATTACCAGCACACCGTTCTCACCGTACTCGGGCTTGTCGGTAATCATGAGCATAGCACCGCTCACGCAAGAAATGCCGGGAGAGCACTTGATAATCTGCAGGGCGGGACGCAGGGTGTCGCCAGTTGTGCTCAGGGCGCCTGAGATCTGGCCGTCGGCATCGCCGCTCTTGATGATAAGGCAACCGAAATAGAGGGGGTCCAGTACCAGCTGGCGTGCTTTCTCTATGGTCATGCCCTTCTTCTGGCGCAACTCAAACAAGAGTTGTGCATATTCCTCGGTCTTCTCGCTGGTGGCAGGGTCAATGATGATGGCCTTGTCCAAATTCTTCAAACCGAGTTTCTCGCCCAGGGCGAAGATCTCGTCGGGATTGCCGATAAGGATGATTTCTGCCAGAGCGTCGCGCAGAGACATGTCGGCAGCAGTAAGTGTACGCTCTTCCAGGCTCTCGGGCAGCACGATGCGCTGCTTGTTCTGCTGGGCACGAGCAATGATTTGTTGCATTAACTGTGACATAATCGTATATTGTTTAATGTTTAGTGTTTAGTGTTTGGTGTTTAGAGTTTAGTGTTTGGTGTTTAGAGCTTTTTCTGTTGTGTTATGTTGGCATTGCGGATTTCAACCACTCCACTCTGGGGGCTTTCTCCCACTTGTAGGGACGCTGCGCGCAGCATCCGCCAGCATACTCTGACGAGGTGGTTCTCGGACGCCTTGTTATCGTTCTCGGACGCTGCGCAGCGTCCCTACCATGCTTCTGCTCTCGCAGTTTTCCGTTTTCACCTTTCCGTTTTCCGTTTCTCTCAAAACCTTCCCTTCATGAGCACTCGCTCCAGACGCTCGGCATCCATGTGGGGCAGGTATTCGTTGTTGTACGAGGCTGTGATGCCGCCCGTTTCCTCGCTCACCACTATAGCCAGGGCATCGGTTTCCTTGCTTATTCCTCTGGCAGCGCGGTGTCTGAGGCCGAACTCCTTGGGTATATCCAGGTCGTGACTGATGGGCAGGATACAAGATGCCGCCGTTATCTGTCCGCCGGATATTATCATGGCACCGTCGTGCAGGGGAGAGTTCTTGAAGAAGATATTCTCTATGAGGCGCTGGGAAATCTTTGCCTCTATACGCTCGCCGGTGCGGATGAAGTCGCCCAAAGGCAGGTCATTCTGCAGCACTATGAGCGCACCGGTCTTCTGCTTGCTCATATTCAGGCAAGCCATCAGTATGGGCATTATGGTGTCGCGGTCGTAACGGCAATCCTCGGAGAAAGCATTTGTGTTTTTGGGCTTGAAGAACTGAAGCAAGCGGCTTACCCTCTCGTGGGTTCCTATGCTAAAGAACAGATGTCTGATTTCCTCCTGAAAAAGGATAATGATGGCTATGGCACCCACACTGACCAGCTGGTTCAGTATGCTGCCCAGCAACTTCATCTCCAAGACCTTGCTGACCAGAATCCAGATGCTGATGAAGACGAGCACACCATAGAAGATATTCACAGAGCGCGACTTCTTCATCAACTTGTAGCCGAAGAACAGCACTATGGCTACAAGGAAAATATCAATAAGATCCTTTATTCCGAAATCAAACATTGCCGGTATATTTTAACTGCCTCTACTGACTCTTTCACATCGTGTACACGCAGTATGGAGGCTCCGTTCATAAGGGCGATAGTATTCAGCACGGTGGTTCCGTTGAGGGATTCCTCGGGGGTAGTGTCCAGCAGGCGGTACACCATGCTCTTGCGGCTTACTCCCGCCAGAATGGGGCAATCCAGCAGGCGGAACTCGCCCAGACGTGCCATCATCTCGTAGTTCTGCTCCATGGTCTTGCCAAACCCGAAGCCTGGGTCCAGTATCACGTCGGACACGCCCATCTCGTGCAGCAGTTCCACACGCTCGCCCAGCGAGCGGAACACCTCGCACATGAGGTTGTCGTAGTGCGGTGCCTTCTGCATGTCCCGTGGCGTGCCCTGCATGTGCATCAGTATGTAGGGCACATGCATGTCCGCCACCGCAGAGAACATCTCCGAGTCCATCTCGCCACCGGAAATGTCGTTGATGATATCTGCGCCTGCTTCCACAGCACGGCGTGCCACCTCGGCACGGAACGTGTCCACGCTGATGATGGCCTCGGGCCACTCCTCGCGCACTATATCTATGGCAGGCAAGAGGCGGCGCAGTTCCTCATCTTTGGAAACATTCTCGGCACCTGGACGGCTGCTGTACGCACCTATGTCCACCATCGTGGCACCTTCCTGACGGATCTGGCACACACGCTGACGGATCTCCTCCTCGCTACGGCAACGGCTCGTGGCAAAGAAGGAGTCGGGAGTAACATTCAGTATGCCCATGACCTGAGGTTCGTCGAGCGAAACAAGACGACCTCCGACATTTATGGTTGCAGAAACGCTACTTCTTCTCATTGGTATTTACACGTGTACTCCTTTATGCGTTTCAAAGTTACGAATAAGTGAGCGATTTACAAAATAAAGCGGACTTTAATTTTGGAAATCCGAACGAAAGTAACTAAGACCATAGGTCAGAGTTACGAATAAGTGAGCGATTTACAAAATAATGCAGAGTTTTATTTGGGGAATTTTCGTAACTTTGCATTTGTAATGTCCATTTATCAAAACCAATGACAAGCATAGAACAACTATACGAGGTCTTTCTGCAACATCCCGATGTTACGACAGACAGCCGCAACTGCCCCGAGGGGAGCATGTTTTTCGCACTGAAGGGAGACAACTTCGACGGCAACCTCTATGCTGCCTCCGCCCTGGAGAAGGGCTGTGCCGTGGCGGTTGTAGACCGCAAGGATGTTGTCCCCGAGGGCGACACACGCTTCATCCTGGTGGACGATGTCCTGGCCACCTTGCAGACCCTGGCGGCACACCACCGCCAGCAATCGGGAATACCCGTGGTGCAGATAACAGGTACCAACGGCAAGACCACCACCAAGGAACTGCTCTCGGCCGTGCTTTCCGCAAAGTACAGCACGCTCTTCACCCAGGGCAACCTGAACAACCACATCGGTGTGCCGCGCACCCTGCTGCGCCTTCGCCCCGAGCACGAGATAGCCGTTATCGAGACGGGCGCCAACCATCCCGGCGAGATAGCCTTCCTGTGCCAGATGGTGCAGGCCGATTGCGGCCTGATAACCAACGTGGGCCGCGCACACCTGGAGGGTTTCGGCTCCTTCGAGGGCGTGAAGCACACAAAGGGAGAACTCTACGACGACCTGCACAGACGCGGATGCTTTGTCTTTCTCAATACCGAGGATGCCGACCTGAGCGCCATGGCAACGGAACGCGGCATTGAAACCGTGCCTTACGTGCAGGGCGAGGTGGCAGAGTGCAACCCCATGCTCTGCGTGCGCTGGTACTGCCCGGCAGAGGAGCAGTGGCACACGGTGCAGACAAACCTCATCGGCTCCTACAACCTTGCCAACGTTCTGTCTGCCATAACCGCAGGCCTGCATTTCGGCGTGGAACCTGCCCTCATAGACAAGGCTCTGGAGGAATACGTGCCTACGAACAACCGTAGCGAGTTCCGCAAGACGGAGCACAACAGCCTCATCATAGATGCCTACAATGCCAATCCCACCAGCATGGCGGCAGCCCTGGAAAACTTCCGCCAGATGCAGGCGGAGAACAAGATGGCTATCCTGGGCGAGATGCGCGAACTGGGGGCAGACAGCGCCACCGAGCACCAGAAGGTTGTGGACCGCCTTGCCACAATGGACCTCCACGAGATATGGCTCGTGGGACAGGAGTTCATGACTACAGATTGCTCGGCACTCCTGACAGCCCACACCATCTTCGCCAACGTGGAGGAGGCAAAAGAACGCCTCACCTCTTCCCCAGTATCGTCCCGCACCATACTGATAAAGGGAAGCAACGGCACACGACTGTTCCAACTGCCCGAAGTGCTGTAAGCCGAGTCCTCCTACTATGAGGACTGGAGTACTCCTACTATAAGGACCGGAGTACTCCTACTATGAGGACTGCAGTACTCCTACTATGAGGACTACCCCTTGTCTATCAGGAAAACAACCACAACAATACACAAGCATCCCGCCTGCTCTGCTACCAACCACAAGGATTGCATGCAGAACAGGCGGGATGGCCTTTAATTTTCATTTTAGTTTCGTTGCTTCGGAAAAACCCGAGCACAACGAGCAACGGCAGTTTACTTCTTGGCGATATAGTCCACTATCCACTGGCCTACCTCGCGAGTACCGTAGCGTGGAGCGCCTTCCACCTGGATTTCGGGGGTGCGGACGTTCTCTGCCAGGCTGGCATTGACGGCTTCGCGGATGAGGGCGCCTTCCTCCTTCAGGTCGAAGTACTCATAGAGCATGGCCACGGAGAGAATCTGCGCCAGAGGGTTGGCTATGTTCAATCCCTTGCCCTGGGGCCATGAACCGTGGATAGGTTCAAAGACGGGAGTGCTGCTGCCTGTGCTGGCGCTGGGGAGCAGGCCCATGGAACCGGTGATAACGGAACCTTCGTCGGTAAGTATGTCGCCAAAGGTATTCTCTGTTACCATAACATCGAAGAACTTGGGGTCCTGAATCATGCGCATGGCGGCATTGTCCACGTACATGAAGTCGGTCTCCACGTCGGGATACTGGGGTGCAATCTCCTGTGCCACCTTGCGCCACAGACGGCTGGAAGCCAGTACATTGGCCTTGTCCACCACGGTGAGGTGCTTGCGGCGCTGACGTGCATACTGATAGCCCACGTGCAGGATGCGCTCCACCTCGGGACGGGTGTAGTAGTTGGTGTCCAGTGCCTCCTCCACGCCATCGGCATTGATGGTGGGTTCCTGCTTCTTACCGAAATACATACCGCCGGTAAGTTCGCGGATGCAGATAAAGTCGGCACCACGCACAATCTCGTCCTTCAAGGGTGACTTGTGAATCAGGCACTCGAAGGTCTCCACGGGGCGGATGTTGGCATACAGGCCCAACTTCTTGCGCATGGCCAGCAAACCCTGCTCGGGGCGCACCTTGGCGGTGGGGTCGTTGTCAAACTTGGGGTCACCCACGCTGGCAAAGAGCACAGCATCGGCCTGTTCGCATATCTGGAAGGTCTCCTCGGGGAAAGGATCGCCCACCTCGTCAATGGCATGAGCGCCACAGAGGGCGGTTTCGTAACTTACCTCGTGACCAAACTTCTGAGCCACGGCGCTGCACACGGCCACGCCCTGCTCCATAATCTCCGGACCTATTCCGTCGCCCGGAAGGACAGCAATTTTGAGTTTCATATTTATCAGACCCCTCCCCTTACCCTCCCACAAGGGGAGGGAGTATATAGCACTGGGGAATTGGGGATTTTATTAAAGGGTTAATATATTTATTAATGCTTAATATTTATTGTCGGTTGTAACTACTCCCCTCCCTTGTGGAGGGGTTGGGGGAGGGTCCGCTGGGTCCGCTGGGCTGGGGAGGGGTCTTTCTCTTGTCAATAATCCTTCTCTATCAAATTCAGCATCTTTATTACTGCCTTGATGGCGGCGCCCATCTGGTCGGCATCCAGTCCACGGGTGCGCAGCACCTTGTCCTGCCAGTCCCATGTGATGACGGTCTGCACCAGGGCATCGGTACGTCCGCCGGGAGGAATGCCAACGGTATAGTTGACCAGCCAGGGGAATTCGCGCCCAAGTTTCTCGCGATATATATGACGGATGGCACGCACAAAGGCATCGAACTGACCATCGCCAGTGGCCTGCTCCTCGTAGGTCTTGCCATGAATCTCCAGGCGCAGGCTTGCCATGGGCTTCAGGCCATATGCCGTTGTTACCACGTAGGACAAGAGTTTCACATCCTCCTCGGCAACACCATGGCGCACGACATCAGAGATGATGAAGGGGAGGTCCTCCTGGGTAACTATCTCCTTTTTGTCGCCAAGTTCTATGATGCGGTCCGTAACGAGTTTGGTTTCTTCGTTGCTAAGTTCAAGACCAAGTTCTTCAAGGTTCTTGAGGATGTTTGCCTTGCCGGAAGTCTTGCCAAGAGCATATTCACGCTTGCGGGCAAAGCGCTCGGGCAAAAGGTCGTTCATGTAAAGGCCTGCCTTGTTGTCGCCATCGGCATGCACGCCAGCCACCTGGGTGAAGACATTCTCGCCAACAATGGGCTTGTTGGGCGGAACGATGATGCCGGAACATGTCTCCACAAGATGCGACACCTCGCCAAGCTGCTCCTCGTTAATATGCGTATCAAGCGTTGCCTGGTCGGCAAGCACAGCCTGCACGCTTGCCAAGGGAGCATTGCCAGCACGCTCGCCAAGACCGTTCACCGCCGTATGGATGCCCTTGCATCCGGCGGTGGCAGCGGCCAGAACATTGGCAACGGCCAGGTCATAGTCGTTGTGTGCATGGAAATCGAAATGCGCCTCTGGATAGCGTGCCACCATCTGGCTGACGTACAGGCTCACCTGCATGGGATTGAGCACGCCCAGGGTGTCGGGCAACATGAAGCGCTCAATGGGAGTGTTCTGCAAACCGTCCATCAGGGCAAAGACATAGTCGGCAGAGTCCTTGATGCCGTTGGACCAGTCCTCAAGGTACACGTTCACGTTGACTCCCTTTTCGGTGGCGTATGCTACCACATTGCGTATATCGCTGATGTGCTCCTCTACGGTCTTGCGCAACTGGCCCTCGCAATGTCTGCGCGAACCCTTGCACAAAAGGTTAAGATGACGGCAACCGGTACTCAGCAACCAGTCCACCGATGTCTTGCCGTCGCAAAAGCCAAGTACCTCTACACGGTCTATCTTTCCTGCACGCTCTGCCCACTTGCAGATACTGGCCACAGCCTGCTTTTCACCCTCGCTGACACGGGCAGAAGCAACCTCTATACGGTCAACCCCCACTTTTTCCAGCAAGGCACGGGCTATCATCAGCTTCTCATGCGGCATGAAGGAGACACCACTCGTCTGCTCTCCATCACGCAGAGTGGTGTCCATGATCTCTATGGTATGGGAAAATGCAGACCCTCCCCCAGCCCCTCCGCAAGGGAGGGGAGTAAGATGATTTGTTTGATGCAAGTCTTTATTGGTTGTATTCATAAATGGCACCTCCGTAGCAGAAGGATATCACAATTGTAACCACTCCCCTCCCTTGTGGAGGGGTTGGGGGAGGGTCCGTTATGGGTTCTTTTCCTCCCAAGCCTCTATCTTATCCTTGTTCTCCAAGAGGAAATCAATATCGTCAAGGGCATTCATCAGACAGTATTTCTTGTAGCCATTGATTTCAAACGACTCCGAATGGCCAGTTGCCATGTTTGTCACCGTCTGGTTTGGGACATCCACCTTAACCTCGGCCTGTGGGTTGGCAAGCACAGTCTCAAAAAGTTCCTGATGGAACTCCTTGCTCACGATTACAGGCAGCACGAAGCAGTTGAGAAGATTGTTGCGGTGAATGTCGGCAAAGGAACTACTGATAACCACACGCACTCCATAGCCGGCAATGGCCCATGCTGCATGCTCGCGACTGGAGCCAGAGCCCCAGTTCTGACCACCAATAATGATTTCGTGGACACCCTTCTTGGGCTCCTCGCTATACTCTGCCTTGTTCATCACGAAGTCTGCCACAGCATTGCCCTCAGCATCAAAGCGCAAGTCGTGCATGAAGGCGTCGCCAAAGAACTTTGGGTCGCGTGTGGTGCTTGCCAGATAGCGTGCTGGGATAATAAGGTCTGTATTACAGTTGTCAATCTGAATGGGGATACAGGTTGACTGTATTATATTGAATTTCTGTTTCATATTGATAAGGACCCTCCCCCTTACCCCTCCACAAGGGAGGGGAGTATAATGTTTTATATAACAGTAGGGGTAAGTCTTTTTTAGTTGAACTTTATTATAGTATTCAGCAAGGTATTTATCCACCTTCGCTTGTTGATTACAGAAGTAACACCTCCCTCCCTAGGGAGGGTGAGGGGAGGGTCTGCTGCTACAACTTCCTTGGATCAGTTACTACACCTGTGATAGCCGAAGCGGCTACAGCAAGGGGACTTGCCAGAATGGTGCGTGCGCCGGGACCCTGACGGCCCACAAAGTTACGGTTGCTGGTGGAGATGGACAACTTGCCTGCGGGAACCTTATCGGGATTCATAGCCAAGCAAGAAGAGCAGCTGGGCAGACGAAGTTCAAAGCCTGCCTCCTCAAGGATCTTGTCTATACCCTCGTCAATAATCTGCTGACGCACAAGCCACGAACCTGGCACAAGCCAAGCAACAACATTCTCGGCCTTCTTCTTGCCCTTGACAACAGAGGCAAAGGCACGGAAGTCCTCAATACGACCATTGGTACAAGCGCCAAGGAAGCAATAATCAACAGGAGTACCCTCAAGTTTCTGACCTGGTTCGAACTGCATGTATTCAAGCATGCTGAGGAACTGCTGACGCTGCTCCTCGGCAATATCCTCCAATGCTGGGATACACTCGTCGATGGCAATACCAGCACCTGGATTTGTACCGTATGTAATGCGGGGAGCAATATCCTCGGCACGATATGTCACTTCCTTATCAAAGACAGCATCCTCGTCGGAATAGAGTTTCTTCCATTCCTCCACAGCCTTGTCCCAAGCCTCGCCCTTGGGGGCATACTCGCGATCTTTAAGATAAGCGAAAGTTGTCTCGTCGGGAGCAATCAGACCGGCACGGCTACCCATCTCTATGGAGAGGTTGGACAAAGTCAGGCGTCCCTCCATGCTCATGTTGCGTACGGTAGAGCCAGCATACTCCACGGCATAACCTGTAGCACCAGATGTTGTCAACTGGGCCATGATATAGAGAGCAACGTCCTTGGGCGTAGTACCTTCGGGCAATGTACCCTCAATATTTATGCGCATGGTCTTGGGTTTGCTCTGAAGGATTGTCTGAGAAGCCAACACCTGTGCCACCTCGCTCGTACCGATACCCATGGCAATAGCGCCTACAGCACCATGTGTAGAAGTGTGCGAGTCACCACAAACGATGGTCATACCAGGCAATGAAAGAGCCTTCTCGGGACCAACAACGTGGATGATACCATTGTCCTTTGTTCCCATGGCAAAGTGGCGTATGCCAAACTCGGCACAGTTCTTTGCCAAGGTCTCCACCTGCTTGCGTCCGATAGGATCGTCTATTCGCTCCTGCTGGTCGCTGGGAGTGTTGTGGTCGGGCATTGCCACCACCTGCTCGGGACGGAACACACGGATGTTCTTGTCTCTCAATGTATCAAAAGCCTGTGGTGTTGTCACCTCGTGGCAATACAGTCTGTCTATATACAATTGTGTGGGACCATCCTCCACCTGCTGAACGACGTGGGCGTTCCAGATTTTGTCGAAGAGGCAGACGGACCCACCCCCAACCCCTCCACAAGGGAGGGGAGTAGATACTATATCACTCATAATATTCTAATTCTCTTAATATTCTTTCTATTACCTTTTCTATGTCGTACAATATCTCTTCGTTGGAAAAACGAATGACATTGTAATTCATTTTGTTTAAATCCCTTTCCCTACGCTCATCATCCTCTATCTGTTCGCGTTCGGAATGATAGGCCCCATCCACTTCAACGACAAGATTGATTTCCGGAAAAAGAAAGTCAACGATATAATCCCCTATAACATACTGACGAAAAACTTTTCTCCCTGTCTGCCGTGCTCTAATATGCTCCCACATCACCTGCTCGGCCAATGTTGGGTTCTTCCTGTTCTCACGTGCAAAATCTTTCAACAGATGATACCTGTCCGGAGATGCCGTTTTATAATCACGCATGGTAAGGATTTGTCTTCTTTGCTGACCTGCCCTTCTTTCTTCTCAGTACTATCTACTCCCCTCCCTTGTGGAGGGGCTGGGGGTGGGTCCAGGGCCGGGGTGGGTCTTTTACTTGAACTTATTTATACAGTCAATATACGCCTCCACCGAAGCGGTTACTATATCTGTATTGGCACCGAAGCCGTAGTAGACACGGCCGTCGTGCTCTACCTGCATGTGCACCTTACCCATGTCGTCTGATCCCTTGCTGATGGCCTGGATGGTGAACTCCTTCAGGATCATCTCGCGCTTGATAATGGTCTTCACGGCACGGATGGCGGCATCTACAGGACCGTTACCGCTGGCGGCTGCCTCAAATTGCTCCTTGCCGATGAGCAAACCAACGCTTGCCACGCTCTTAACTCCCTTGCCTGTAGTAACCTGAAGGTAATCAAGTTTGATGTTATGCGAAGCAGAACGGTCGGCACCTGCCAGGACAAGAATGTCGTCGTCTGTGACTTCCTTCTTCTTGTCGGCAAGTTTCAGGAACTCCTGATAGATGGCATCCAGTTTCTCGCCTTCCAGTTCCACACCATTCACACTGAGGCGATGGCGCAGGGCGGCACGACCGCTACGGGCTGTAAGCACGATAGCATTGTCGTCTATACCCACCTCCTTGGGGTCCATAATTTCGTAGGTGCTGACGTTCTTCAGCACGCCATCCTGATGTATGCCGCTGCTATGGGCAAAGGCATTCTTTCCCACCACGGCCTTGTTGGGCTGCACCGGCATGTTCATCAGACTGCTCACCATACGGCTGGTGGGATAAATCTTGGTGGTGTTGATGTTTGTCTGAATGCCAAGGTCGGGATGTGTCTTAAAGATCATCGCCACCTCCTCCAGACTGGTATTGCCGGCACGTTCACCAATACCGTTTATGGTCACCTCCACCTGACGGGCACCATTCAGCACGCCTGCCACGGTGTTTGCCGTTGCCATGCCAAGGTCGTTGTGGCAATGTGTGGAGAGTATTGCCTTGCCTGCCGCAAAAGCATCTACATGCTCGTAAAGGTACTTTATCTTCTCGCCATACTCGTAAGGGGTGCGGAAGCCAGTGGTATCGGGGATGTTGCACACGGTAGCACCAGCCTTGCACACTGCCTCAATGACACGTGCCAGATACTCATTGTCGGTACGGCCAGCATCTTCAGCATAGAACTCCACATCCTCAACATAGCGCTTGGCATACTTCACGGCTGCCACGGCACGCTCTATGATTTCCTCCGGTGTACTGTTGAACTTGTACTTGATATGCGAAGGGCTTGTACCTATACCTGTATGTATTCGTCCGCGCTTGGCATACTTCAGCGCCTCGGCAGCCACATCGATATCTTTCTCCACGGCACGAGTCAGTGCACAGATGGTGGGCCATGTCACTGCCTTGCTGATTTCTATTACTGAGTTGAAGTCTCCGGGACTTGAAACAGGGAAGCCTGCCTCAATAACGTCTACGCCAAGAGCCTCCAACTGACGGGCAACCTGAATCTTCTCGACGGTGTTAAGCTGGCAACCAGGCACCTGTTCGCCATCTCTCAAAGTGGTGTCAAAAATAAACAATCTGTCGCTCATGTGTTGATATATTTTATTATTTTGTGGACAAAGTTACAAAAATAAACAATATTACGTGCATTTTGTTACTTTTTTTTGCTTTTCACATCATTGTACTATCAAAGTGCCTACAAGAGCCTACACTTTATTGAGCGAACCAATTGCAAAACTATCCTGCTCAATACACCTTTAATTAAGGCAAAAAGACCAAATAATTGGGCAATTCAGGACATAATTTCAAAAATTATGTATACTTTTGTAGAGAAATGTGGGCATAAGTCCCCTGCCAGTCTTACATTATTATATATACAATTGGTGAAGGAAGAATGCGTCAGAAGGCTGCTGGATAGCGGTCTAGATTTTGCTTTATACAGGTTTCCTGGTGATAAGGAGCCTCATCTGGTGTTGCAGACAAGTGGCGAGGCACAAGCGTTGGAACCTACGCACAGCGGAGCTGTCAACGACAATTCCAGTGCACTGCTACTGGGCAATGAACCATCGGGCTTTATCTTTGCGCCATTCGTAGAAACTGCCAAGATACCCACACTGCTCATCAGCCCCGATGTGGCAGTGAGCGGTTGGGAACTGATAGACCTGGAAACACGAGAACTGGGCAAGCACAGACGCGTCTCCCTTTCATCCATAGAATTGGAAGACAGGACGGCAGATATAGAGGAAAGCGACGGATACAAGGTGGCCTTCCGCTCCTTCAAATACCAATTGGACAGGGAGAACTACCAGAAACTGGTGCTCTCCTTCTCTCAGTTGAAAGACTGGGAGGGAGCCGGACACGAGGACGAACTTTTCGTGCGCGCAGCAGAGCGCTTCCCCAACTCCATGGTGTACCTTGTCTACACCCGCCATGGCGGCAGATGGTTCGGCTGCACCCCGGAACTGCTGCTTGAAGGCTATGGCATGAAGTGGCACACCATGGCACTGGCAGGCACACGAACCTGGGAGCATGGCGACTGGAACACAAAGAACATACACGAGCAGCGCATCGTATCGGACTACATAGAAGGTCAGTTGCAAAGTCTCGGAGCACGCATCACACGTCAAGGTCCCTACACCTCCAAGGCAGGACATCTCTACCACCTTCGCACCGACTACACCTTCCACCTCAACAAACCGACATCACCCCTTAAAATACTGCAACTGCTGCACCCTACCCCAGCCCTGTGCGGACTGCCCAAGATGGAGGCATGGAACTTCATACGCCTTTTTGAGCGCAACAAACGCATGTACTATGGCGGTTACCTCGGTCCCTTGAACCTGAGGGCGGAAACCAATATCTTCGTGAACATACGCTGTGCACAGATCCGTCCCGGTGGCAAGGCCCTGTTCTTTGCCGGAGGCGGACTGACCCGAAACAGCTTCTTCTCCGAGGAGAAAGACGAGATAAAGAGAAAGATGGACACTCTGCTTGCAGCCCTGTCATAAACTAAGATATGCTAAGTTCCAACAAAATCATACTCGAGACTCTGGCCGTACTCAAAGAGCACGGCATCAAAGACTTCGTGCTATGCCCTGGTAGTAGAAACGCGCCTATTGTGCATACTATATGCCAAATCAAAGAGTTTCGCACGCACCGTGCCACTGATGAACGGTGTGCCGGTTTCATGGCATTGGGACTGGCACTGGCTACTGGCAAGCCTGCGGTTGTCGTTGTTACCAGCGGTTCGGCTTTGGCCAACCTCTACCCTTCGGCATGCGAAGCCTTCTATCAGCATGTACCCGTCATATTCGTTTCTGCCGACCGACCGCAAGCTTGGATAGGACAGATGGACGGACAGACAATGCCCCAGGAGGGTGCCCTCGGCAAGATGGTGAAGATGAGCGCAAGCCTGCCCGAAACCGATACTTGGTATGCCAACAGGCTGGTGAACGAGGCCGTGCTCGAGGCACAATACAAGCTTCCATACGGTCCCGTGCATATCAATATTCCACTGAGCGAGCCTATCTACGACTTTACGGCAGACACACTGCCCCGGGCAAGAAAGATTGAGTTCAGAGAAACACTGCTACCGCTACAAGACCCGTGGGGACTGGAAAAAGATGTCCCTGCAGAGGATTGGAGCAACTCGGTGCTCATTCTTGGACAAGCCACCCCCATGGACAGGCTGCACCCCAACATACTCTTACTAACCAGGAAACACATCACCGTCATAGGAGAGAACCTTTGCAATCAGGAAGCAGACCTGTACACCAATGCCTCCGACATAGACTGGAGCAGGATGAAACCAGTGGAACGAGTGCTTACCCTTGGCGGACACATAGTCAACAAGGAGTTGAAAGAGTTCTTCCGCAAGAACAAGCCCAAGGAGCATTGGCACATCAGTCACGATGGTGCCGTGGCCGACCTGTTCGGATGCCAGACAGCAGTCATCAAATCCGACTATACCAAAGCCCTAAACATCATCTTCCGCGATGTCAACAGGAAGAGTCAGAAGATGGAACTTCCCCTAAAAGAGAAAAAGTCAGCCAACAACAAACGCACGGCACTGATACAGGAACTTTTCGACAACATCCCCCACACATCGCTGGTTCACCTTGCCAATAGCAGTACCATCCGACTTGCCCAGCATGCCAGACTGAAGGAATATTTCGACAAGGAAAAGCACACTTCACGCCGTCCCTACATCTTCTGCAATCGTGGCATCAACGGCATAGAAGGCTCGCTATCCACAACCGTGGGCATAGCCATGGCGGCACCTCAATGGCAAAAGGTCTTTGCTGTGGTGGGCGACCTGTCGTTCTTCTACGACCAGAATGCTTTCTGGGCATCACCACTTCCGCAGAACCTGCACATCCTCGTGTTCAACGACGGACATGGTGGAATTTTTAATACCCTACCCGTACCAGATGCCCCCGACACAAGTCGGCAGGCCATTATGGGAGAGCATAACCTCAGTGCCAAGCATGTAGCCATGCTTCACAATATCAAATACCTCGAAGGGGAGGAGAATTTACAGGAGTTCATCAGTTCAGAGGAAACCACGATATTAGAGATAAAGGAAAACGGAAAACGGAACCAAAGGTCGACGCCCGCAGGGGCTAAAGTCAAAGGTGAAAACCCACCCTGAGTTAAACGTTAAACGTTAAACGTTAAACTTTCAATGTTAAACATTAAACGCTCCTATATATGAGAGACTGGAAAGTAGTTAAAGAATACCGCGAGATACTCCTGCACGAATGGCAGGGTATAGCACGCATTACCATAAACCGACCGCACGTTAGAAACGCCTTCACTCCGCTCACCACCTGGGAACTGAGCGATGCCATGCGCTATTGTCGCGATTCGAGCACCGTCAGAGTGGTCATCCTTACCGGTGCCGACTCTCCTCGCAAAGAGGGACAGACCGATGAAGAGTGGATGCGCACCAATGCCTTCTGTGCCGGTGGCGACATGAACGTGAAGGGCCGTGGCGGATATATCGGCGAGGACGGTGTACCTCACCTGTCTGTCCTTGATGTGCAGAAGCAGATACGCTCCATACCCAAGCCCGTCATTGCCATGGTAAATGGCTTTGCCGTGGGTGGCGGACATGTGCTCCACGTTGTCTGCGACCTCACCATTGCTGCCGACAATGCCAAGTTCGGACAGACGGGTCCCAAGGTGGGCAGTTTCGATGCCGGTTTCGGTTCGTCCTACCTGGCACGCATAGTAGGTCAAAAGAAGGCTCGCGAGATATGGTTCCTCTGCAAACTCTACACCGCCCAGGAGGCTTTGGACATGGGACTGGTCAACAAGGTTGTTCCCCACGACCAACTGGAAGACACCACCATCGAGTGGTGCCAGCAGATGATGCAGCACTCGCCCATAGCACTGCGCATGATAAAGCGCGGTCTCAATGCCGAACTGGACGGACAGGCTGGCATACAGGAACTTGCAGGCGATGCCACCATGCTCTACTACTTCTGCGACGAGGCTCAAGAGGGCGGCAAGGCCTTCCTTGAAAAGCGCAAGCCCGAGTGGGGAGACACGTATATACCGTAGGACCCTCCCCCAACCCCTCCCTTGTGGCGAACAAGGTCTTTAGAAGATGGACTGAATGTCCATCTGTGCCTTGTGAGGGGAGCACTCCCCAGTGCGACGCGCGGACGGAGTAGTTACTACAGACTATCATAACCAACAACTCATAGCCCACAACCCAGAAATAAACTGGCCCATATCCTCCAACACATTATACTCCCCTCCCCTGGGAGGGGCTGGGGGAGGGTCTCATATCATGAACATCAGCCTTTCACACCGTACCTTGCACTTCCGCAAACCGGCACGCACCAGCCGTGGCGAGTATCTGACACACGATGCCATCATCATCACCATCAGGGATGAGGAGGGCAAGCGAATAGGACTGGGCGAGTGCGCACCGTTGCCCGACCTCAGTTCCGACCGCGATGCCTATACCCGAATGTCGGATGTGGCACGACTTATAGAACAGGCTTTGGCAAGCGACAACTACGCAGAAACCTTGCGTCCCTACCCCGCCCTGCTCTTTGCCCTGGAGTCTGCCATGTACGACTATCAGCAGAACCCTCTGCTATACGATACCCCATTTGCACGCTCCGAGGTGGGCATTCCCATGAACGGACTCGTGTGGATGGCAGACTACGACGACATGCTCACTCAGGTGAAGCAGAAACTTCGCCAGGGCTTCCGTTGCATAAAACTGAAGATTGGTGCTATAGAGTGGAATGAAGAACTCAGACTCATACAAACCATCCGCTCACGCTTTAGCAAGGACACGCTGGAACTTCGTGTTGATGCCAATGGTGCATGGACCGCAGAAGATGCTGAGCAGAAAATAAAGCAACTTGCACAATACGACATACATTCCATAGAGCAACCCATCGCCCCCTACCAATGGAAGGAGATGGCACACTTGTGCCGCCTGCAGGACGAGGCAAGGGAACAGGGCGAGAAGCATTTGCCTATTGCCTTGGACGAAGAACTGATTGGTGTGAACTCCTTAGAGGAAAAGCGTCTGCTCCTGGACACCATCCGTCCGCAATACATTGTCATTAAGCCTACCCTTCACGGTGGTATGACGGGTTCCATCGAATGGGTCAGCGAGGCAAACAAGCGCGGTATAGGTTCGTGGATGACAAGTGCCCTGGAGAGCAACATAGGCCTTCGCAACGTGGCACTGCTTGCCGCCCGTGTCTACGGTCCGCACATCACCTTCCCCCAAGGCCTGGGCACAGGACTTTTGTATACCGACAACATAGAAATGGACTTGGAACTGCGTGGTTCCAAGATGTGGCGAGCACTGGTAGAGGAAGTATGACACTGGAGGAGTTTCTTGCCCACTGGAACGATGCCTCGCCTTGCATGGAGGTGAAGACAAGCGGTAGCACGGGTGTGCCCAAGCGTATATATACAGAAAAGGTACGCATGCGTGCAAGCGCACGAATGACATGCGACTTTCTTAACCTCCACCAAGGAGATACCGCCCTGCTATGCATGCCTCTGGATTTCATTGCCGGCAAGATGATGGTGGTGCGTGCCCTTGAGCGTGGGTTGGAACTGCTCTCCGTAGAGCCCAACAGTCATCCGCTCAGCAGCGCCAACATGGTAGCCATAGGAAATCCGCCCAGCATTGACTTTGCCGCCATGGTACCCCTGCAGGTATGGAACACGCTCCAGGTGCCAGAAGAACGGGAAGCATTGTGCCGCATACGCCACCTCATCATCGGTGGAGGAGCTATCTCGCAAGCGCTTGAACAGGAACTGCGCACATTGCCCATCAACGTGTGGAGCAGTTACGGGATGACCGAGACCCTCAGCCACATAGCCCTAAGGCGCATAACCGAGGAATGCTACACTCCCCTGCCTGGCATCACACTCAGCCAGGACCAGGATGGTTGCCTCATCATCGATGCACCGCATCTGTGTCCGGAAAGGCTATTCACCAACGACATAGCGCGCTTTACCGACTACAAGAGTTTCCAGATTATCGGCCGACGCGACAACACCATCTGCTCTGGTGGCATAAAGATACAGATTGAGGAGGTGGAAGCATGGCTGCACTCAATAGGCCATGACGATGTGATGGTGACATATCAGGACGACACCGCCTTGGGACAGGCACTGGTCTACCTAACCACCGCAGATATCAACACCGATACCATCCGACTGCACCTGCCCGGCCACACACCATCTGCCAAATACTGGCTGCCCAAACGTGTTATCAAAGTAGCATCGCTCCCCTTCACTCCTACCGGCAAGCCTGACAGGGCAAGGGCGAGGAGATTAACGGGGAGCGATTAACGGGGAGCGGATGAGCGGATGAGCGGATGAGCGTTTAACGATTAACGGTTTGTTTTCGTCATCGTTTCTGTATTCTCTAATAATATTCAACAAATGGAATGGCTTAAAATATCCACATCTACAGAACTGATAAAGGTTAAGACCGAGGACATTGCCTTTGTGAAAGCAGACGGCAACTACTCCGACCTGTATCTCTTCAACGGCAAACCGCATAAGGTTACCTTCAAACTGCATGTCATAGACGAGACCTTCCAGAAACTCAAAAGCAACATTTTCGTCAGAGTGGGAAAGAGTCTGATTGTGAACAGGAACTACATCTATGTCATCAACATCACCACACAGGAACTGCTCCTCAGCAACAGCCACCTGCAGGTCGACTTCAAACTGAAGGCATCCAGAGAGGCACTGAAGGAACTAAAGAGCACTATTGAAGAAGAGGGGGACAAGTCATGAAAGAACTGAAAGAAGAAAAAGACGAGAGAATTGTTGTTGTCATAGAGGATAACGACGATGTGTCCGTTGAGCTGGACAATGTGGAAACACCCGTCATCAGTATTGAAAGCGATGAAGAAGAGGAAACAAGCCAGCCTTCCTCCTCGCACCGGCACAGCAAATGGCCAGTGGCTGTGGTCAGTGTACTGCTCACCGCAGCAATATGCATGATGGCGGCATTCGGCTATCGCTATTACCGCAGATACATAAATATCGGTGTGCCTGTGTCTGTCACATCCAAGGAGAATATTGGCAAACTTGCCGAGTTACCGTCCATCGATGAAATGCCCGAGGTGATAAAAACCAGCGACTCCATCCTTGGTGTGGCCATAAACATGTACCAACTAATCGGACTAAAGGCGGAAATCACATTCACGGAACCTGCCGTAGACGATACCGACGTATATCTCTATAGCAGATGTTGCGACCAGACATCCTACGATCCCGAGATCAACCGCTATCTGGGCAGCCTGGTACAGAACGGCAAGGAACTGCAATCCGACAACAGCCGTCTGGGCTATTGCGCCATGGCAAATGACAACATCGTCATCGGTATTGCACGAGACGAAAAGGTGAAGGACTACTGCATAGAGCAGAAGGGCAGTTTCTTCCGTCAGTTCATACTTGTTTCAGATGGTGTGCTACCCGGCAGGTTCTACCTTCATGGCAAGGTGGAGCGCAGGGCACTGGCACGCATAGGCAAGAAACTCTTTTATGTAGAGAGCAAGGGAAAGGAAACCATGTGGGACTTTGCCGATGCCTTGCGCGAATATGGTTTCATTGATGCCATATACATTACCGGCGGTACCGACTATTGCTTCTACCGTACCGCAGATGGCACCGTCCACGACATCGGTGACAAGCATAAACACCCCGATGGCCATAAAGGCAAGGGCATAGTGCCATGGGTGGTGTTTAAGAAACGGTGAGAGATGAGATTCATACAACAAACAAGGGTGTTCATACAACGCACCCTTGTTTTCTTTTCTATGCGATTTCGTATCCATATCTTTGCATTAGAAAAACAAGACAAACAACACCTAAATACAAGCAAAGGTATGAAAAAGACATTTATCTCTATCATTCTCGCCCTCGTAGTCATCCTTGCCATTGGCGGTATCTGGGCATATTACACCAGCAAGACCAGCAATCCGTGGAATGCTCGCACGATAGGAGAGATTCCTGCACCTTTCGGTTACCATCGTGTGGAGGCACCTGCGAGCAGCTATGCCGAATACCTGCGCAACATGCCCCTGAAGGAAAAAGGGGCAAAGATAATGCTATACACTGGCGGTCAGGCCAACTTCCAGTTCCTTGGCACAGGTGTCATCGACCAACCCCTACTGAGCAACTACGAGCAATGTGCCGATGTGACCATGCGTCTGCGTGCCGAATACCTTTGGAAGAAAGGGCGCTATAGCGAGATACGTTTCCGCGATGTCAACCGCAACAAGGTACAGTACACTGGCGGTTCCTCGCGCAAAGCCTTCGAGAAATACATGCGTGGCATCTACGGAGTGTGCAGCACCTACTCGCTCTACCACGAAACCAAGCCGCGTGCCATAAAGGACGTACAGCCAGGCGATGTCTTCGTCTACCCTGCCCGACCAGGAAGGAAATACGGACATGCCGTCATCGTTGCCGATGTGGCAAGGAGCAAGTCGGGTAAAGTTGCCGTAATGTGCGTAGAGGGCAACACACCTGCCCGTGATCAGCACATCGTGCGCAACCTCAACCCCATCTGCAACCCCTGGTTCTTCTTCGACGAGGACGACACCGTCTTCTGGATAGGTCCCTTCCATTTCAACGAAGACGAATTGAGGCGTTATTAAACCTATCAGGAACGGAATGCCGTGTCCAAGTATCTTCCCTTTGGGAGGAGGTTGTTGCGTGTGTATGTGGTTATGGCTTATATTAAACATCTCACCGCGCCAGCCGACTCTCTCCCTGAGACAGGGAGAGTACCCGCAGGGGGAGAGGGTGGATAAAAGGGTTTCGTTCTCGTCTTCGTTTTCACCTTTCCGTTTGTCATATCCACCCCCTCCGCTTCGCTCGTCATCCCTGTCTCAGGGGGACAGTTGGCTAGCGCGGTGTTTAGGGGGGAAGGAAGGGAGGAGGGGCGAGGATAGCTAAACGATACTACAACAAAAATTTACCGCTACTGAGAACCATATGGTGCTCTCAGTAGCGGTATCTATTTTTCTATATGACGAGGAGCGAGTGTGGGTGCTACTTCAGGAACACGAAGTACACAGCCATTATCATACACACGAAGGCGGCGAGGTGGTTCCAGTGCAGGGTTTCGCCACGGAAGCAGGTAACGGTGTAGATGGTGAATACCAATAGGGTTATGACCTCCTGGATGATCTTCAGTTGGAACAGGGTGAAAGGACCGCCGTTTCCCTTAAAGCCGTAGTGGTTGGCAGGAATCATGAAGCAGTATTCCATCAGTGCCAGACCCCATGAAATGAGGATGATGATGTAAAGAGGTGTGTTGCCGTGCAGGATGTGCATGTCCTGCAGTTTCAGGTGTCCGTACCACGCAAGAGTCATGAAGATGTTGGACACGATGAGTAGGATAATGGGTAGAATGTAGTTCATATTGTTATTTGGTTTAAGGACTCTCCCCCAACCCCTCTACAAGAGAGGGGAGTATAATGTATTGGAGGTGGTAGTCAAGGAATTAGTGTATGTTTATTTCTCTTTATATGCTGTTGTAACTACTCCCCGCCCTTGTGGATGGGTTAGGGTGGCTGTATCTATCTCGTCAGGGCGAACTTCATGCTCAGGCCGAAGTCCTGGGTGACGGTGGGGTATGCCGAAGAGGAGAGCAGGGGTACGGTACGCTGGCGGTCGTAGAAGAGCGTCATTGTCACGTAGCGGCTCATGGTGTAGTCTGCACGGAAGGACGCCTTCACTGCCTTGTTGCCAGAAGTGGCCTCGGACAGACCGGTCTGGATGTCGCGCCGAATGGCATCCTGATTGCGGATGGAGAAGTCGAAACGCAGGGATAGGGCATGTGCAAAGTTGCTCTTGCTGCTGTTCTTTATATTCTCGCGACCGTCGCTGCCGGTGTCTCGGTTCTTCAGCGAACGGTTCTTGGCAGTAGACTTCATAGCCTTCTGGCTGGCACGCTTGCTGCCGAAGATGCTGCCCAGACGGAAGTCGTTGATCTTGTATCCCCAACCGAGGACAAAGTCACGCGAACCGGTTTCGGTGAGCTGTGCACTGGTGATGGACAGGCTCATGACGCGTGTGGTGCGGTATTCTGCCTTGAGGGTCATGTTGTTGTGGAACGTGAAGTTAAAACCGATGAGCGGGGCGAAACTCTCGTTAATGCTCACTGTGCTGATGTCGTAGCAGCTGCTGGGCGAGTATGCCCCGGTGGCCTGGCTCTGTGTGAAACCCAGGTCGGTGCCGTTCATGAACTCCATCCATGAGGCGTAGGAGTTGTAGGAACCCACGGCATAAACGCTCTTGTAGCCGTGCGACACGGTGACGCTCTTGAAGTAGTCCCTAATGAAGGGCAGGTTGGAAAGTCCCTTGTAGGTCAGGGTCCAGTTGGGCAACATCCTGGCAAGAGAGGGGAAGATGTTCAGCTCGCGTGTTGTGCCGCCACCAGTGTATGCCGCCAGGAAGGCAGGAATCATTACGTCCGCTCCGTACATGTTTGCAGGTGTGACATTGCCCTTTGCCGGGTCGCCGGCGCTGCCAAGGTAGGGAACTCCCATGGGGTCCTTGCCTCCGATGTACTGTGCCTCCACGCGCTGCTGGTAGACGGGGAGCATGGAGCGGAACTTCTCGAAGGTGGAACTGTAGTATCCGTTTGAAGCATTGCCGCTGCCAGAGAAAGCCGAACTGAGCGACACGATGGTCATGTTGAACGAACCCGTCTGTGTGGTGGGTGAACCCTGATACATGTACTGTATGCTCTTTGAACGATTCATGGTGCGCGACATGTTCAGGTCTATCTTCATGTCGGTGAACGGTTCGAGGCTGGCCTTTATCTGCAGGTCCTCGGTGGTGGAGGACGTGGCAGGGGTGGACAGACTGTCGGCACAGAGGAGCCATCCGCGCTCCTTGGCAGTCTCGATATAGTCGTCCGACACAAGTCCGAAACCGAATCCCACGCCAGGTGCAAACCCGTGAGCCGAGGTCATGCGCTGGCCAAACATGTCGCCCACCTCGGGCATGAAGCCAGACATGGACAGGTTGTAGGTGTTGCGGTAGGAGATGGACACATTCCTCACCATCATGGCAAAGCGTGCTCCTGCCTGTGCCCATTTGTACCACTTCTGTTCGCTCAGTTTGGGTTTGGCAATTACGTTTATGCGTACCTTGGCAGTGTCTGCAGTGTCGGTCATGAGCACAATCTTGTTCTCGTCCAGTTTCTTGTACTTAACCTTATAATCATGGCCCTTGCTGTCCTGGATGCGTACCTCCAGGCGCTTTGACTTCTGGTTGTGGGTGATGGTCATATTGCTGTCTGGAGCAAGCACTATTTCGCGTGCATAACCCTGTGTGCGCTTTTTCCTGTCCTTCTGCGCTGAAGTTCCCTTTGCATTGGTCTGTGTACCCTTGCCCATGGTGCGTGCCAGGATGCTGTCCACGCTCTCGCCAGTCTTCTTAGACTCTTCCTCCGCCTTCAGGCGTGCCTCCTCCAGCTTGTCCTTCTCGCGCTGCTCCTTCTCCTTCTCGCGCTTCTTGTCGTTACGCTTCTTGTTGGCCTCCGACTTGGCATTGGAAGCAGAGAATATGCGGTTCACCTCCTTCAGGAAGGGCGACTTGTTGTAGAGGGTCTCCAGTGCCAGTTTGCCGTTGGCATTGATGCTGCGCTGTGTATTGATGCTATGTCCCAGACTGCTGCCGTCCTCCAGTTCGGCACCGCGTTTCCAGGAGTATTGGCTGTTGTAGCTGGCATCTGCCGTTATCCAGTCAAAGGCAGGCAGTTTGTTGATGGGCAGCTTGTAGGACATGGTGGCGCTCTGATTATAGTCCAGAGGACGGCCAAACCCTGCCAGACTCATGTTCACGCTATCCTTCCATGCCTGGTACTCGTCGGGGTAGAGGTCTTTGTTTATAACCACATTGGGCTGTTCCACCTCGGCATGTGTGGCGCTCTGGAAGGAGAAGTGCAGAGCCTTGAAAATGTCCCAGCGCAGGGAGAAGTTGCGGTTCCACAGATAGGAACTGCTCCACGTTACGGGCAGAGCCTGTGAATTGCCTATATTCTCCAGGTCGCGCTCCTGCAGTTCGTAGTATGTGCGGCCAAGGTCGGTATTGAACGTCAGGCTCTGTGGCGCAAAGGCGATGTTCTGGTCCTTGATGATCTGTGCCCACTTGTTCTTGGTGTTCCATTTCTTGAACGGTTCCCAGTTTTTCCAGTTGGGCGACCAGGCGTAGGACATGGAAGCCTTCCACGAATCGTTGTACTCGTAGACGGTGGTCTCGCCCCTGTTCTCGCTGTGCGAACTGGCATAGGAGAAACTGAAGTTGGCAGGGTCATAGGGCATGGGATGCTTCTTGCTGGCGATGTTCACCTTGGCCCCGCTAATGGAGAAGTTGCGGTTGGCAGAAATGGTGGAGGTGAGGGAGATGATAGAGTCCTTCTCCTCCTGGGTCTGGGTTGCATCAAGCGCCTCGGACAGAAGCATGTCGGTGTCGAGCGGATTATACTTGGGCTTGACAATGTGCTTGCTGTAGCTATAGTACACAGGCACGGAAACCTTCGCCTTTTCGGGCAGGAGGCGGCCAAGGTCGGCACTGGTTGTAAACTGGTACTGGTAGTCGTCCTTGTCGCTACGTTCAGCCACAGTCTGCTCTATGCCTCCGAAGCCAGCCGTCACCATCTTGCCTGTGGCTGAGAACGAACCTATGTCGGACAGCTGGATGTTAAGGTTGCCCTGTGCCGCCCAACCGCCTTCGTTGGTATACTCCTGCAGACGCAGTTCGTTGACCCACACCTCCACGCTGCGGTTGGCATCGGCATGGTTGCGTATACCTATCATAATAGTCTTCACCTCGCCAAGCGACGGGTTGCCGATGACTGCAATGCGGTTGCTGGGTTTCTCTGGGTCGTAGCCGGTATATAGCTGGCTGTAGGAGACACCGTTCTTGTTGCGCTGGCGCTTAAGGTCGACAAGCATGTCCAGGTTGAAATCGAACATATTCGACTCCGGCCACACAGCCACTCGGTCTTCATAGGAGTTATTGCTGTACTTGCCACTGCTCTTTATGGGGGTAAGTTCCAGCGGGATTTCGTATTCGTAGTAGTTGTTGCGGTAGTCCGAACCCAGGCGCAGGAATACGCTCACCTGTCCGTTCTGCAGGGGAGTCATGTCGGGATCGGATGCTTCCAGTTGGTTGGCATGAGCAAAGAGCTGCAGATGCTTGTACTTGCGCATGTCGTACTTCACGCTCTTGTACACGGCACGTGCATCGTTGGGACCGAGGTTCTTCACCGTCAGTGCCAGAGCCTGCTCGTTGCTCTCCATGAGCGTGCCGCTGGCGGCATCCGTGACACGGGATATGCCGGGAGGCACCACGTAGTTGACTGGCACACGGTCGTTGTTCTCCTCGATGTTTACCGCAGTTATGGTGAAGTCCGTATTGGCGCTGCTTGCCACATTGCCGGCATAGAGGGTGTTCTCGTAGGTGCGCCAGTCGCCGTGCACAAGGTCGAAGGTGCCGAAACGCAGTATCACCTCGTCGGTGAAGTTGGTCATGAACATGCGCATGAAGCGTATGTTGGAGAAGTCCGAGATGCCGCCTATGCTCTCGCGGTCGGAATCCTGCAGGGGGATGCGTATGAGATACCAGTCTATGTTCTCTATCTCGCCGTTGCGCAGAGTCACGGTGGCGGTACGTGTGTCGGAGACATACTTGCCGCCTGGGCGCAGGTTCTCGGGAGTGATGGGCAGGTGGTACTGCCAGTATTTCTCGCTTTCGCCCAGAGTGTAGTCCGTGTTGATGTCCTCAATATCGGGAGTGTTCTTCCACGCCGTTTCGTAGGTCTCGGGCGAGTTCTCGCTGTCGGGCGAGTTGCCCTGGGGCATGTTGATGCGCTTGTATCTGTTGAGCACCGGCACCTTGTCGCGGTCGTAGTCCGAACCACGGAAGTAGTGGTAGTTGTCGTTGGCAGGGTCGGCAAGCAGCTGCTGGCGCACGGTGTCGGGCAGATGTGCCAGAGCACCGCCGTTCAGTTCGTTCCAGAAGTTCATGTAGGCACCATAGGACTGTTCCTGCTCGTCGTTCAGACCGTTCAGACCCAGGTCCTGCTTCACACGCGAACCGCCTTCGTTGTTGAAGGCGTATGTTATGCTGTTGGTCTTGGGCACATAGCCCCATGTGGTCTCCTCCACATAGTTCATGTTTCCGTCTATGGGCAGTCCGCTCTCGTATGCCTTCTTGCCGTCCTTGAGGATGTCCTCGCTTATCTCGCCGAGGTTGAAATACAGGTCGCCGCCCAGTTTCTTCTTTGTGGTGCCGTCGCGTTTCTCGTAGAAGAACGGGTCCATCAGCCAGAACTCGATGTACTCGATGTTCTGTGCCTCGAAGTCGGTATTGTCCATCTTGCGCATCATGCCGCCCCAGCGCTTTTCGGGGGTGAGCAGGTTGCCCTGTGCATCAACCTCGGTGGTGAGGTTGTAGGGACCGCGCTCCTGTGGATAGAACGCCATGTTCAGTACGCTCAGCGTGGAGTTGCTGTTGTAGGACGTCTGCGACTTGTTGGGATACAGTTCCAGTTCGTAGATAGCACGGACGTAGTGGTTGGACAGCTGGTTCAGGTCGCTCTTGATGTGGCTGGGGGTGAGCGTGGAACTTCTGTTGGTGAAGATGGGGTCCACGCAGTACCATGCCAGCAGGGCACGGTTATAGCCGTATGCCACATCGTTGCTTAGGCGGCTCTCGTTGAAGCGTCCGGCAAGCATGCTGTTCCTTGACGGACTGGGCACAGATGCTATCTGCCAATAGGTGGGTTGTATGAGCGAGGTCTTGCGTTTCGTGTCCTCAAAGTCGTCCAGATACGATGCTCCGCCCTGTGCTGTGCTGCTCTGTCCGGCAACCAGTTGCGCCACTTCGGCATCCAGGCTTATCTGGCTGGGCTGCACGGCATCGATGAAGGGGATGGCGCCTATCCAGTTGGTAAGCCACTGCGCCTTGTGCTTCCAGGAAAGGTGCATGCCCCAGAGGATATTGTTCAGTGCCTCGTTGCCCATGCTCACCTTGGTGGTCAGCGGCTGTTCGCTCAGGTATTGGAACGTGCCGCCTATGGTCAGGTTCCTGTTCACCTCGTAGTCGGCATTAAGGCCTATGAAGGTCTTGCGCTGCATACCGAAGGTCTCGTTGCTCTCCACCGAGGCATTGATGGGTGTGCCGGCATCTATGATGCTCTGGTTGATGATGGTGACGCGGCCGTTGTTGTAGTCAACGATATAGTCTGTATTCTCCACCAGTGTGACACCTCCTGCCGTCACTACCACCGAACCTGGCGCAATGCTTCCCGAACCGAGGTCTATCTCGTTGGCAGCCGAACCCTTGTACTGACCAGTGAGCAGGAACTTGTTCTTCTCTGCCATCTGTTTGGCGGCGGTCTTGGTTGTGTCGTATAGTTCCTGGAATACGTACTTGTCTGCCATCTCCCTGCCGCCGCGTGCCTCTATCCACTGGCGCAGATGCTCGCCGAAGGGTTCTGCCACGGGGAAGATTATGCGTCCCTTATAGATGGTGTAGCCGTCGATGAAGTCGAACTGTCCGTTGGGCTGTGGCTTGTTATTGGCATCCAGTCGGTCCAGGTTCATGGCGCGGAGCAGGATGGTGCCCTTCAGTGCCTCCTCGGGCAGGTAGTTGAGGTACACACCGCTCGAGTCCGACTGGTACTTGATGTCCAGACGGAACTTCTCCTTCTGCAACGTGCTTGCTCCCAGAGGATAGACGTTGCGCATCATCAGTTTCCATGTAGGCAACGAGGGACTGCTGGTACTGCCCTTCAGCATCTTCAGCAAGAGAGCCTGTTCGGTGCTGGTGAGGTCGCTGGAGAACTCGCCCACCTGATAGGTCTGTGCACCATAGGTGTATTCGTAGGCCACAGCCAGAATGTCGTCTGGTTGCAGGGCAGTGTTCAGTGTCAGCGTACCCAGTTCGGCGTTCAGATGATACTCGCTGGGGGAGAGCAGTTTGGCTGACTGCAGTTTGTCGTAATCGAAGGAACCCTTCAGTCCGAACTCCCCATCCAGGATATTGCCCGCCTGGCTTATGTCGCGCACTCCGGGATTTGATATAAGGGTGGCATACTCCTCGTTGGCACGATTGTGGGGGACTGTGCCTCCGTTGCTCTGCCAGGGACCGCGTATGTTCTGCGGTTCGCCCAGGTCGGCAAGGGCTATTATGTTGCGGGTGTTGGTGGTGGTGCCTGTCTTGTTGGTCACCCACACCTCTATTCGCTTGATGGTAACACCGCTGGCTATGGTGGGCAAGGTGCGCATGTTCTTGTCGTAGGTATTGCGGAAATGGTGTGCCAGATAGAAGTGGCGGTTCTCCTCATAGTCCGTAACTTCAATCTCGTAGGAAGTGGTATTGGAACCTCCGCTGCCAGAGACACTCTTGCTGGCCGACTTCTTCTGTCCGAAGACCGTCTGCAGTTTCAGTTTGCCGAACTGCACGTCGGTGCGCAGACCGAACAGGCTGCTCACACCCGGCACAAGCCCCATGTTGGAAGGCATGGAGACGTTGCCGGCTTCCACCAGTTTGATTATCTCATCCTCCTTGCCGTCGTATTTAAGTTTCAGGTTCTGCTGGTCGTAGTCGAAGGTGGCGTCCGAGTCGTAGTTCAAGCGCATGTCCACCTTGTCGCCCACCTTGGCATTTACGGTCATGTTTATCTTCATGTCGAAGTCCAGGCCGAAGGAACTGCGTCGGCTGGCAGCAAGAGTGGGGTTGTCCGTAGACTTCATGTTGCCGCCTATCTTCAGTTCAGCCGAACCCTGTGTCTTGATCTGCACACCACCGGGACCGAATATCTTTTCTGCAGGACCCAGCGAGAAGCGCATGTCGGTGAAATCGAACTTGTTGTTGCCCTGTGTCTGGAAGAGTTCCTGGTTGCGCTGCCTGTAGTACTGTGCCATACTCTGGCGCAGGCTCCAGTCCATGTATTCCTTGGCAGTCATCAGCACAGGTGGGGTAAGGTAACTGGTAGCAATGCCCAGTGTCAGGCCGTCTGCGTTGGCAGGCAGGAAACTGCCCAGCTTCACGTTTGTGGCATTCTTGTCGTCACCGCTCTTGGATGTGGCGGACTTGTTGGAAGTGGTCTCTTTTTTCTTCGTCTGCTTGTCCTTGCCCTTTTCATCCTTGCCCACCAGGACTGTACCCACCTGGTATGTCCCGTCCTTTTCATCGTAGGTCACTTCGGTCTTCAGGTTGTCGGGATCCTGAAGGTCGGAGGAACGGTGCTTTACGTCTTCGGTGGTTTCGGTGGTGGTGCGGCGGACTGAGTAGCGTGGCTTCTTTCTTTTTACGGTGTCGCCTTTCTGCTCGTCGTCTTGCTGCAGTACGGAAGCCTTGTGTGCATGGGCGCGCGTAATAAAAAAAGGTACGCGCGAAGGCACAAAAATACCGGTGAAAGGCAGTATTATGCCTATCACCAGCATCATCAGTATGATTCTGTTCCGTCTCTTCACGCTATTAAAACGAGGTCCATGCCTGGTTTATTGTGCCTCAGAGCATTTTTAACGCCAATTTGATGACCTTTTCCACGGGTGCATCCGGTTCCTCGGATAGTATCTTGTGCACCACCTTGCTTGTAGGTGCAGGACTGAATCCCAGCATGGTAAGTGCCTGAGTGGCCTCGTCGGCAACCTCGCTGTTCATTATCGCTGCTCCCTTGCTCATGCCTTGCGAATCAGTCTGCAGCGTGTCGTCTGCCAGCGCCATTATCTTGTCGCCCAAGTCCACGATGATGCGCTGTGCAGCCTTCGGTCCAATGCCCTTCACCTGGGTAAGCATCTTGGCGTTGCCGCCTGAAATTATACTGCATAGTTCCTTCGGGGTCAGTGCAGAGAGTATCATGCGGGCGGTGTTGGCACCTATTCCGCTTACAGTGATCAGCAGCAGGAAAACCTCGCGTTCCACCTTGGAGGAGAATCCCCACAGCTGGTATGCATCCTCGCGTATGGACTCGTATATCCACAGTTTCACATCCTCCTTCCCCTGGATGGATGCGTAGGTGTTCAGCGTGATGTTCACACCATAGCCCACCCCCATGCAATCCACTGTAGCCATTGTCGGCTCCAGTTCTGCCAGTTTTCCTCTAAGATATTCTATCATTAATTGTTCTTCTATTTAGGTAGCATCTATAAATTCGTTTATCTTTTTCGTTAGGCAATCCCTAATCCTCGTAATTATCCAACAGCATAGTTTCTCCGTCCCACACTGCATAGGTACACTTCCTAAGCCATTCGCCAAGGATTAGAAGACGGCATTGGCGTGAAAGCATGAGGTCGAACTCTATATGACGGTGACCAAAGATCAGAAAGGATGTGCCGGGGTGCTCCTTAATATACTGTTTGGAAAAGATTACCAGGGGTTCTTTGCCTTCACCCTGGAATGGCTCTTCCGTTTCTGTGTTATGAGAAAGCACGTCGCCCAATGCGTTGCAAACCTCACCACTTTCGGAAACAAAAAGTGTGTCACCGTTCTCTGCAATGGTATTCCTGCTATGCTTCAGGCGACTGGACTTAGCCCAACGGAGGCCGAACTCCATTCCAAGGTCGGCAGGAAATATATTGCGAAAGAGCCACTGGCATAAAGAAGAATGGAAAATAGCACGGATGAAACGGAACCCTCGACTTGGGTCACCCAAACCATCTCCGTGCCCCACATAAGCATAAACATTATTGTCCGAGACAGAGGGCAATATGATTTCCGTAGGGGCGGTATGCAGAATCACACCGCACTCTTCGTGAAGATAGTTGAAAGCCCACATGTCGTGATTGCCAGTAAAGTAATGTATTTCTATGCCAGCATCAGCGAGTTCGGAAAGTTTGCCAAGAAAACGTGTGTAGCCCTTTGGAATGACATTATGATACTCAAACCAGAAATCAAAGATATCTCCCAGCAAATATATAGCAGATGCATCATGACGAACAGAGTCAAGAAATGCACATAGTTTTCTTTCACGCTCGCGATTGTTTGTCATAGCGCGACTTCCCAAATGGGCATCGCTGAGGAAATATATCTTCTTCATTGGGAGTTTCGTTCCTTATTATATTAGCTGCGCACTACAGGAAGCCCAGTTCCATCTTGGCCTCTTCGGTCATCATGTCCTTTGTCCATTCTGGTTCAAAGACGAGATTCACGTCCACTCGGTCCAAATCTCCTATGCATTCCAACTTCTGGCGCACGTCCTCCACAATGAAGTCGGCAGCAGGGCAGTTTGGCGCAGTCAGGGTCATATCCACTTCCAGAGCCTTTTCCTCTGTCTTCACCTCTATTCGATAAATCAGTCCAAGGTCGTAGACATTGACAGGAATCTCTGGATCGAAGACGGTCTTCAGCAATTCAACTGCTCTTTCTTCGACGGACAAGGTATCTTGTATATTGTTGTTATCCATTATGTTTTGTACTGTTTTATTTAAGGCTGGCATCTTGCTGGCCGATGGTCGGAGTCCTCTGAAAACTCGGAATCCTCTAAGTATTAAATTTCCCGCTCACCGCTCATCCGCTCATCCGCTCACCACTAATCCGCTCACCGCTCATCCGTTCACCCTACCCTCATCAGCATAGGAATAATATGAATCATCTCCTATTATTATATGGTCAAGCAGACGGAGGCTCATGGTTTGGCACGCCTTTTGCAGGCGCATGGTCAGGTCATCGTCCTGGCGGCTTGGCATGGGATTGCCACTTGGATGATTGTGTGCAAGGATAAGGTTGGGGGCACCTGCTATGAGAGCATGCCGCAGAACCAGACGAACATCCACAGAGGATTCCGATATGCCGCCACGACTTACGACATGATGCCCCATGAACTGATTCTTAACATTCAGCAAGAGGAGATGACACTCCTCGTGTGGCATGTCGCTCATCTTAACACGGAAATAGTCGTGGGCGTCGGCAGAAGAAGTGAACTTTGCCTTGGGCCCCTTCGTTTCAAGAAGAAGGCGCTTGCCCAATTCCATCGCTGCCTGTATGGCTACAGCCTTGGCCGGACCTATGCCGTTATACTTTTCCAGCTCCTGACGGGAGAGTGTACCAAGGGCACGGAGACTGTCGCCATGCTCACTGAGTACCTTGCGCATGAGATCAACGCTGGTAACCTCCGGTGTGCCACTGCCGATAAGTATGGCCAGAAGTTCGGCATTGCTAACCGCCTCGGGCCCCAAGGCCATGACACGCTCGCGCGGCCTTTCGTCGTTTGACCAGTCCTTTATCTTCATGTCACCTTATTCCTCTATCTACAGCAGATGGGCCTACTGATAGAAATTATTCTTAAAAGCCTGCAGTTCCTCGTTACGCCCACACACACAACGCAACCACCATGCACGTATAAACCCTGTGCCATAGCCAAGCAGCTGTATGAATGAGGCCTTTATACTTAGCAAGGCAACCTCTACAGACTTGTTCTGCATCAGCGAATCAAAGAATATCAATAAGGAATACAGCACTGGAGGTATAAGCGAGCAGGCAATGGCTGCATACCCGAGCAGCACGCCTACATGGAGCATGTCGTTGCCCGTATCTGCATCAGATGCGCAATGAATGCCATAAAGGTTTGCACCTGTCAGCAGAAGCCCAGCAACGAAAAGCAGAAGCAGACATGCCATGCCTGCTGTAAAAATGGCAGGCAGCAGATGCACCAGTTTCATGCTTCCAGGATGACGCTTCAGCAGGTTTATGCGTGCAATACCGCTATTGTGCACCTGTTTGAAAAACTTCTTCATGTCGGTGCGGCGCTTGTGCCATACCCAAGCCTCGGGAAACAGACGGCAAGATGCTCCGCTCTTGAAGATACGGATGCTAAAGTCTATGTCCTCGCCAAAGCGCATGGCAGAGAAACCTCCCAGGCGCTGGTACAATTCGGCACGTATGCCCATATTGAAGGAGCGCGGATAGAACTTGTCCAGTTTCTTCTTGCCTCCGCGTATGCCTCCTGTGGTAAAGAAGGAGGTCATGGAGTAGTTGATAGCCTTCTGCACAGGAGTGAAACTATCATGTGCACGGTCAGGACCGCCAAAAGCATCGCATGGCTTGCGGGCAAGTTCATCGTCCACAGCCTGCAGATACCCTGGAGGCAAGACACAATCACTGTCAAGCACGATGAGGTATTCGCCCTGCGAACGTGCTGCTCCATAATTGCGCGACTGGCCAGGTCCGCTGTTTTCCTTCTGGAAATAACGCAATGCCAGCCTGGAGGCGTGCTCGTTGACAACATTCTGACAAGGTACTGTGGAGCCATCTTCGACCACCACCACCTCAAAGTCCTTTAGTGTCTGCACCTCCAGGCTGGCAAGCAGTTCGTCTACCTCGTCGGGACGATTATAGACGGGAATGATAAGGGAGTATTTCATGTATTTAAGGTTCATTTCATGCTCCTTTTCTCGCCTTGACAAAGCATAAACTTGATTTGACTTTGGCAATCCGGCTTATTGAAAAGGTTCATTCTCTCCCATCCTATTAACCCGAACCTCAAAAATGGGTCCGGGTTATATAAGGAAGGTTTGTCATTATGCCTTAACGCGGCCCAAGTAGCTGCCGTCGCGGGTATCAACCTCGACGATTTCGCCCTCGTTGATAAACAGGGGAACACGGATATCAGCACCAGTCTCCAGTTTTGCGGGCTTCAGTGTGTTGGTAGCGGTGTCACCCTTCAAACCAGGTTCTGTCCACTCGATGGCCAGATGAACCTTTGCAGGCAACTCTGCATACAGGATGGTCTCAGTGCTTGCGTCGGTAACTACCTCCACGTTCTGGCCTTCCTTCATGTACTTCACACCAGTAATCTGGTCAGCGGGAATGTTTACCTGCTCGTAGGTCTCGTTGTTCATGAAAACGAAATCCTCGCCTTCAGCATAGAGATACTGGTAGGGACGGCGCTCTACGCGTACATCCTCCAGTTTTTCACCGATGTTGAAACGACGCTCCAATACGCCACCATTCACTACATCCTTCAATGTAACGCTCATGATGGTGTTACCCTTACCGGGCTTGCGGTGCAGGAAATCGATACAGAAATACAGCTTGCCATCCATGCGGATGCAAGTACCCTTCTTAATGTCTTGTGAGTTAATCATATATTTGACGTTTAATTGTTATGAATATTTCTTTGCGTATCTACACTATGGTAGTGTCACTATTTCACGTGCAAAGGTACAACATTTTAAGCAAAAAACAAGAAAAAAGTCAGAAAGGTTTGGTCATTTACAAAAAAGTATGTAATTTTGCACCCCGAAACCCATGGTGTGAAAACAGATAAAAACAAAACATAGCTATGAAAAGAACATTCCAACCCTCTAACCGCCGCCGTGCAAACAAGCATGGTTTCCGTCAGAGAATGACCACTGCCAATGGTCGTCGTGTATTGGCAAGCCGCCGCGCTAAGGGTCGCAAGAAGCTGACCGTTTCTGACGAGAAGCATGGCAAGTAAGCAATAGTTTTTGCTTTCACATAAGAGAAGAAGTGAGGAACATTCCTTGCTTCTTCTTCTTTTTTATACGGCTTTATTTGGAGATATTACTACTTATTCGTAAATTTGCGTAGCAAACAATATTATACATCCGACGCAACATGAGTTTGAAGAAGATATTCAGTCCCGTCGTATGGGGCAACCTTCTGGCCATGTGCCTGTTCGTGGCACTTGTGATAACAGGATTCTGGTACGGAACAAAAGTGTACACACGGCATGGGGAAATAATAACTGTTCCCAACGTGACACGCATACAGCACGAGGACGCAGTACTGATGCTTGAACAGTTTGAGCTGAAGGCCGTAGTGTCCGACTCTGGATATAACCGCAATCTGGCTCCGGGCAGCGTGCTGATGCAGCAACCTATTGCAGGCGCCGAGGTTAAGGCTGGCCGCAAAATATACCTGACGATAAACTCCACCAGCGGTCCTACCCTGACAATGCCCGACATAGCAGACAACTGCGATGTCTACGAGGCAGAGATAAGGTTGCGCACCATGGGATTCAAAATAGGCCCCAAGGAATACGCGGAAGGCGACAAGGACTGGGTTCTTGGAGTCAAGTGCCGTGGCAAGGAAGTGCGTGCCGGCGAAAGAGTGCCGGCCGAGGCCCCTATAGTGCTTGTTGTGGGCAATAGCCTGACAGAGGATGAGAAATGGGCAGAGGACAGCCTGGCAGCAGCCGATGGCGAGGAAGTGGAATTTGAACTTTAAGCCAAGGCAAAATGACAAGCGAGGAACAGTATTTTGAAGACCTGGAGAACCTTGAGAACATCGAGGACGAGGACGGTCAGACAGAGCTCTACGAGCATCGCCGTGTGGTTGCTGATAGCGGGCAGAACTCCGTTCGCGTGGACAAGTTCCTGATGGACCATCTGCGCGACACAAGCCGCAACCGCATACAGAAGGCAGCCGAGGCTGGTTACATAATGGCCAACGGCAAACCAGTAAAGAGCAACTACAAGGTAAAGGCCGGCGACATCATCACCCTGATGCTTGACCGCCCTAAGCGCGACTGGGAGATTATACCCGAGGACATTCCCCTGGATGTGGTGTATGAGGACGACCAGCTTCTGCTCATCAACAAACCCGCCGGCATGGTGGTGCACCCCGGATGCGGAAACTTCAGCGGCACTCTGGTAAATGCTCTGGCATGGCATCTGAAGGACGATCCTCGATACGACCCCAACGACCCGGAGGTAGGGCTTGTACACCGCATAGATAAGGACACAAGCGGTCTGCTGGTGGTGGCAAAGACCCCCGAGGCAAAGACTTCGCTCTGCAAGCAGTTTTTCTACCACACCACACGACGTCTGTACAACGCTCTCGTATGGGGTCCATTCGGACAGGACGAGGGAACTATCACAGGCAACATCGGCCGAGACCCAAAGGACCGCTTGCGCATGGCTGTATTTCCCGAGGACAGCGACATCGGCAAACATGCCGTCACCCACTGGCGAGTGTTGGAGCGCTTCGGTCCCGTAACGCTGGTGGAGTGCCGTCTGGAAACCGGCCGTACACATCAGATACGTGCCCACATGAAGCATACTGGACACCCGCTCTTTGCCGACGAGCGTTATGGTGGCGACCAGATTCTGCGAGGCGAGCAGACCTCATCCTACAAGGCATTCATACGCAATTGCATGGAACTATGCCCCCGTCAGGCCCTGCATGCCAAGACACTCGGATTCCAGCACCCCACCACTGGCGAGGAGATGGATTTCCAAAGCGAGCTTTCACCCGACATGCTGGCGCTGATAGACAAATGGAGGAAGAAAGCGGCTAGCGATGAGCGATGAGCGGTTTTCCGAGAACTCAAATTATTCAGAACATTCCGATTACTCCGATTATTCCGAATACTCCTATTACTACTGACAACATAAGACACAATACATAAATGAAAACAATAGCAATAATCTGTGGCGGCGACAGTTCCGAGCACGACGTGAGCATGCGCAGTGCCGCCGGCATAGAGTCATTCATAGACAAGGACAAGTACATAGTATATAAGGTAGAACTCATGTCTGGCCTTTGGGAAGCAATTCTGCCAGACGGAAGCCGCAGCAAGGTGGATCGCAACGAATTTACCTTCCTGAACGAAAAGGGAGAGACGGTTCGTCCCGACTTCTGCTACATCACCATACACGGCGCTCCGGGCGAGAACGGTGTTCTGCAGGGGTATTTCGATCTCATAGGCATGCCCTACTCCACAAGCGGAGTGCTGGTGGAGGCACTCACCTTCGACAAGTTTGTGCTGAACAACTACATGCGCTCCCTGGGCGTAAGCGTGGCAGACAGCCTCATCATACGAATAGGTCAGGAAAACGAAGTCAGCGACGCAGACATTCTTGACCGTATCGGCCTGCCTTGCTTCGTAAAACCTGCACGCGGAGGCAGTTCCTTCGGCACAACCAAGGTGAAGACCCCCGAGGCTCTGCGTCCTGCCATAGAACTGGCACTGAAGGAGGGCGAAGATGTGATGGTGGAAGCCTTCATGGGCGGCACAGAGATAACCTGCGGATGCTACAAGACACGCACCTCCAGCCACGTACTGCCCATCACCGAGGTGGTAACCACCAACGAGTTCTTTGACTACGACGCCAAATATAACGGACAGGTGGAGGAAATCACTCCGGCACGCATTTCCGACCGCCTTACCCAGCGTGTGCAGACACTCACCTCTACCATCTACGACATCCTTGGGTGCTATGGCATCATACGCATAGACTACATCATCACCGAGGGCGAGAAGATAAACCTCCTGGAAATAAACACCACCCCGGGCATGACCGCCACCAGTTTCATACCCCAGCAGATACGTGCGGCTGGTCTGGACATCAAGGACGTAATGACAGAGATAATCGAAGGCAGATAAATTAAACACATAACCCTCACCCTCCAGCACATCATACTCCCTCCCCTTGCGGGAGGGTTGGGGAGGGGTCCTAACCTTTCATGAAAACCATGGATATACACGAATTTGATGAGATACGCCCCTATGAAAAAGGGGAGATGAAGGAAGCTTTAAACCAGTTGCTTGGCGACCGCCATTTCAACAAGATGATGCAGGGACTTGCACCTTGGCTGCCCAAGGGAGTGCGCAATGGCCTGTTCAGAATGATGTTCATTGGCGTGAAGACTCCGCTCGATTTCCAACTGCGTTTCATGAAGCACATTGTACGCCACGTACTCAAGAAGTATGCACGAGGCTACACCTTCAACCACGACACTATCTCCAACCGCGACAACCAGCTCTTTATCTCCAACCACAGGGACATCGTACTGGACAGTGCCATACTGGACCTCATGCTTCACGAGGCAGGTTTCCCCACAACATGCGAAATAGCCATCGGCGACAACCTGCTCATATACCCATGGATAAAGACCCTTGTGCGCATGAACAAGGCCTTCACCGTGCGCCGCAGTCTCAAGGCCAAGGAGATGATGGAGAGCAGCATACTTATGAGCCGATACATGCACTATGCCATCACCGAAAAGAAGGAAAACATCTGGATTGCCCAGCGCGAAGGCCGTGCTAAGGACAGCAGCGACCACACCCAGGACTCGGTGCTGAAGATGCTTGCCTATGGTGGCGAAGGTACCATTGTGGAAAGGCTGAAGGAACTGAATATCGTGCCCTTGACCATCAGTTACGAGTACGACCCCTGCGATTATCTCAAGGCCCAGGAATTCCAGCAGAAGCGCGACGACCCTTCGTGGAAAAAGAGCAAGCAGGACGACCTGGACAACATGAAGATTGGCATCTTCGGATTCAAGGGACACGTGCACTACCGTACTGGTACTCCTGTCAACGAATGGATAGACGAACTCAAGGATATGCCTAAGACAGAAATCTTTAAGGAGATAGCACTACGCCTGGACAAGGCAATACACTCCGGTTACATGCTTTATCCCGGCAATTTCATTGCATACGATGAGTTGCATGGCAGCGATTGCTTCAAAAACAGATACAGCCAGCACGACAAGAAGGTGTTCGAGGATTATATCAACGGTCAGATTGCTAAGATCAAGCTCCCCAACCCCGACATACCCTTCCTGCGCGAGCGTATCCTCACCATGTATGCCAATCCTGTGGCAAACAAAAAGCAGGCTAAAAAGTCATGAGACACGCATTGTCAACACACGAATCATTCAAGATAACATTAAGAGCAATGCTGCTTATGGCGGCATTGCTCATTGTTTCCTGCACGGAGGAAGCGGAGCCATATCCAGATCTTGTTACTGAGTTTGCCGACATCCGTACCGATGCCGACGGCATGTTCATAGACATGACCACAGATGATGGCATCTGCTATTCCATAACAAACACCAATATCCAGCCACACCGCCCCGACACCACCTACAGGGCAGTAGCCGGTTTCGTCTCCAACGGCTGTTCCACTGAACCTCACGCCCAAATCCACACCCTTACCGGCGCACAAGTTTTAGCTGATAGCACCGCAACTCTGCGACACGATCCTACAGGCATAGAGAGCATGTGGATGGGAGGAAGGTACATAAACATGCAACTTACCGCCAAGACCCAGGGAGGCAGGCACACATGGGGCTATGCTATAGATTTTATCGAGGAGGCAGGTGAGAAAGGAAGGGCACATACCCACTACCACTTGTCCCTGCATCACAACCAAGGCAACGATCCCACATCCTATTCACAGACACATTACTGTTCCATACGCACATCCCAATTGCCACAATACGAAAATACGGACACGATTACCGTATCCGTACACACTTTCAAGGGCATAAAGTCCTGGACATTTTCCAACTAATCCAGGAACTCCAAACGTGCGCAATGTGTGGTGATGCTTTCCTCTGGAGGAAGTTTCATGTAATCGCCATACATAAGGCGCAGCATGTGGTCGTAGTTATGGGGAACAGGGAAGTCTATCCCCTCAAACTTCAGTGTTGACAAAGGAAAGATATCCTTGGCATATCGAGGGTTATGGTAAGGTATGCCCATAGCGCTGGTTATGACATCCGTCCCTGACATGCGGCACAACGCCCGAAGCACAGGAAACACGAAACGGCGGTTGAAATGGAACCACTTCATCACCTTCCTTATCCCAACCTTATCATCCGTGCATGTACGCCATATCTTGTACATGTGCCCCACGGTATTCTCACTTACCTTATGGATACTGAGCGGTTGGCGCTCCAAAGGGAAGATATCAATGTATATACCCTGTTCCTTCCACATACGGTCATATTTGTTTCCTTCCGCCAGGACAGAACGGCGGTCACGAATCTTTGCATAATAGAAGAAGTACGTGGGGTCCGTCTCATGCGTCTGCAAAGCCATTGTTGAAGGCAGTTCGCCAGGCAAGACCTTCATCAGACGGTCATAGTCCTCACGCATCATCTCTATGTCCAGATCATCGTCCCATGGAATAAAGCCACCATGGCGCGCGGCACCAATCAGCGTACCGCTGCTCAGCCAATAACTTATACCATGCTTCTTGCATATCCTGTCTATTTCGCACAATATTTCCAGCATCCTCTCCTGCTGGCGACGCAAAAGAGAACCATCCGGACTATACTTCGCCCTCAGGGATTCGTGTTGAGCCTGTGATATCATCCTTGGAATATTTTAATGCAAAAATAGGCATAATTCAGTGAACAACAAAATAAAATTTGCTATTTTTGCACAAGCATATCGCCAATATCTACACAGCATATACCAAACAACTGGCAATCATGGACAGCATAAACGCAGAAACTACGAAGCGCAAGGAACGCATGGAATGGCTTGATGCCATGCGTGGATTCACCATGATATTAGTGGTGGCATACCATGTGGCACAGATAGGATTCGACCAGTCCATCAAGCACTCGTCGTCGCTCTCCTTTCTAATGCTCTTCCGCATGCCTTTGTTCTTTTTTGTGAGCGGATTCCTGGCATACAAGGCTTCGTTGGTGTGGGACTTCAAGACCTTCATTTCAATGCTTGGCAAGAAGATACGCATACAGATATTGCCCACCGTAGTATTCTTCCTGTTTTCGTGCGTAGCCCTTTATCCCAAGTTCTGGCCTGCCATAGAGTCCAACCTCCACTCACCTACCAAGGGTGGATACTGGTTCACGCTGGTGCTGCTGTATATGTTTGTACTATACTATGTCTTCTGCTATCTGGAGTCAAAGATAAGGTGCAAATCATGGATACCGATAACACTATTCTTCCTCCTCTCCCTGGCAGCATACGAGACATGCTACTTGCCAAAACTTTACTGGTGGGCGGACGGATACAGGTTGAAGGAACCCACCACCCTGCTTGACGACACATCCCTGATACAACTGATGAAGTACATGCCGTTCTTCCTCTTTGGCAATATAGTCAGACGTTATTGGAATGTTGCCCAGCGCATCATGGATTCCAAATGGTTCTTCCCGGTAATCGTAACGCTGGTAGTGTTCTGCACCATGGACGTGCTGAAGTGGCACACCTTGCGCATGGCATGGGCAAATCTGCCGTCCACTCTGGCAAAGTTCATCCTGCTCACCATCACCTTCATGTACTTCCGCCACTATGCACCATACTTCTCCAAGATGACTTTCTTTGGCAGCACGTTGCAATATATCGGCAGACGCACTCTGGACATCTATCTTCTGCACTTTCTCTTCCTGCCCGACCTCCCCGCCGTAGGTGCATTCTTCAAGCTCAACAAGCACAACTTCGCCATAGACACCACCCTGTCCGTTCTCATTGCACTTATTGTCATTGCCTTCTGCATCATCACAAGCAACATCCTGCGCATAAGTCCATTGTTCAGGAAGTATCTGTTCGGAAGGGGATAGTTACAACCGAAAAATAATAGGGGCACGTCGTGCCCCCTTTCTCATTTCAACCTTTCCGTTTTTCAGTTCTAAGTTTTAATCTTTCCCATTCCCCATTCATATACCTTATCTATATTAGGAACAGGCACGCCCTTTTCGTGTGCCAGTTTCCATATGTTGTGCAGGCCATAGGGGAAGTCCTCGGTAAAATAACGGCTTTGGAAATCGGGAATCCACTCCTCTTCCGTCTGAACCATTGGAGAGGTGATACCTTTGAAACCTTGGATTGAGGAGAGTTTACGGGCCAAGGACTCCGCATCATGACTCTCGTAGTAATCCAGAATTCTCGGGAGGTAACCCTTGCTTACGGGCAAAATGTCCAGGAGACGGAAGAACTCCTCGTCCATGTCTATGAGCAGCTGGGCTGCCTCCCTTGTCCATTCTTCATAAAAGAGTATCATCCTGGAGAACACCTTGCCCTCGTTGTCTCCGCCAAACATGGTGTAAAGACGAGAAGTATGTAGCAATGGGTTACTGTTCGTAAGACTGGCTTCGTAATAGTTGCCCAACAGATGGACAGGCGCATCAAAGAGTGATTCTATCTTTGCTCTAAATGCCTCCTTGTCATTGCTTCGTTCTACGGCAATGTTATGCACATTCTTGTATCCCAACAGGTTGGCACTCTCGCCATAATGTGTTGTGCGTGCTATGAAAGGAACTCTCTGAAATCCCCAAAGGGGAACGTTCCCGTCCAGAACCTCCATGGCATGAAAGAAGAAACCCGTAGAGGAGAACACAGAACCAACATACGTACGTTCGCTGACGTAAGGCCTTATTCTCTCCAATTGCTGACGGATAGCAAATCCTGGCAGACAAAGGAGAACTATGGTACTTTCCTTCAGGGCAAGAGCAGGGTCATCAGTAATAAGATGCAAATGTCCCTCCAACACCTCACCATTGGGTGTGGATATCCGTAGAGTAGATTTCCAAGAAGATGGCCTTTGTGTCAATACATTGACACGCACATTCTTCCTTGCTGCCAGATAACCTGCTACTACATGTCCCAAGGAGCCTCCGCCACAGATACAGATAGTTTCCTTCATCACTTGCTCTCCCCTACCTTGCGAAGTGCATCAATTAGTCTCGTATTATCCTCGTGATTGCGGACAGCGATGCGCATGTACTGCTTGCCATCAAAACCGCCCTTGCCTGAGCAGTCACGCATGAGGATGTTGTGCTCCTTCAGCATACGCAGAACAAGAGTCTTAGCCGTAAAGGGAGGCAGTACCTCCACAAGGAAGTAGTTGGCCTGAGAGGGTATTACACGTATGAAAGGAATGGTACGCAACTTGGCCTCAAAGTTATTACGCTCCTCTATAAAGCGGTCGCACGCCTTCTTGTAGTCCTTCTCGTACTTGGTGTATATCTGCATGAAGAACTCGCAGAAGGAGTTGAGGTTCCAGATGCTTACCATCTTCTTTATCCTGGAAATAATCTCCACATCGGCAGAACAGAGGATACCCAAGCGAATGCCAGGCACACCATAACTCTTGCTTATGGACTTCATCACCAGCATGTGGGGATAGGTCTCCAGTATCTTGTCTGACAAAAGACTGTTCTGCTCCCAGCCCTCGCTGAAGTCCACAAAACTCTCGTCCACAATGAGCCTCACCCCACGCTTTTCGCACCAATCCGCCAGCATGCAGATGTCCTCCACGGGAATGAAGTTGCCCGAGGGGTTGTCCGGATTGATAAGCAGAATATTGTCGGCAGGATTCTTGCCGAAGAAATCCATAAGATCTTGTGCGGAGTAGCGGAACTCGTTGTTCTGCGGAACGAAGGTGACGAGCGTATCTGCCTCACGACGGTTAGGATACTCCTCGAACGTGGGACGTGTGATGCCAAGCGTACCAGGCAGCAGTTCCATCAATGCCTTTATCAGTTCGGCAGCACCATTGCCCGGAACTATATAGTCCTCCTTCACGCCCCAGCATTTGCTCGCCAGCAGTGTGTTCACCTTCATGCCCGAAGGGTATTCGGCAATGAGCGTGCGGAAGTTGGCCTGCATCTCGTCTATAATCTTGGACGAACGGAAGTAGGGGTTTACCAGATAACAGAAATCCAACATCTTGGGGAAGCGCCAGTAGCCGCCGAAACGGCCGTAGTACTTGCGCATAATGTCCTTCTCCTCAGCAAAGAGAGCCTCGGCAATGTCCAGGTCCTGCTTGTCATCTATCTCGTACCACTTCTCGTCGGTTATGGGCAGGGCCTTCAGGTCCTTGTTGCTGAGGAAGGTGATGATGCGCAGGACGTTCTCGTAATACTCGTTGTTGCCCACGGCCTTGGAATAGGCCTCAAGGAAGGGAACGTACTTTGTCTTGCTGAACTCTTTGGAGAACTTGTATATGTTGATGGTCTTGTAATACTGGTCTACCTCTTCGTAACGGAAGGCGGCCTTGGGAACAAAGTTCACGATATTGTTCTCATCGTCTATGCACACCATGGTACCGTCCATCCATGTCTCGTACTTCGCCACAAGGGCAAGGTTGGGGAAAGGATTGTCCAGAATCAGGGAGAAAAGGCTGTCGTCGAAGATGAGGTCGCTCTCTATGAGCAAAGTATCATCCTCCTGCATCTGTTCCTTGGCAAGTGCCAGAGAATAGATGTTGTTGGTCTTGTCGTAGATGGGATTATTGACATACTCTATGGGCATGCCATTGTATTCGTTGCCCACGTAGTCCATCAGTTTCTGTCCCTCGTAGCCAACTACTATCACCACTCGGTTGAGAGCGAGTTTTGACAGTTGTCCAAGCACACGGTCTATCAGTCTGGTACCGTTAACCTCCACCATGCATTTGGTGTTCTCCTTTGTAAATTCGCCCAGGCGCTTGCCCATTCCGGCGGCTAATATTATTGCTTGCATAGGTCTCAAGTCCTGCAGACCCTCCCCCTTACCCCTCCACAAGGGAGGGGAGCAGGAAGTACTGTTATCAGGGGATTTGATTTTTTATGATATTAAAATATAAATGCTCTTGTACAAATTGTTGTTACTACTCCCTCCCCTTGTGGGAGGGCTGGGGAGGGGTCAGTCACTTTACTAAACGCTTATCTCCCCACTACCCCAGCAGATGGTCTTTTCGCGGTCATAGATACAACCGAACTGACCGGGGGCTATACCCTGGATGGGGTCTGGCGAACGGACTATATAGCCCTCGGCATCGCGCTCTATGGTGCCATCCATAAAGTGGTCCACATGGCGAACCTTGAAGGATATTTCCATAGGGGCATCGCCTTCATTGATTGGCAGAGGTTCCGTGATGGCATGAAAGTCGGCCAGACGGAAAACATGTCCGTATTGCAACTGTGTGTCCCATCCGTGAGCTACAAAGACCACATTCTTCCTGACGTTCTTCTTTACCACAAACCATGGTCCTCCGCTCAGTCCCAAACCCTTGCGCTGACCTATGGTATGGAACCAGAAGCCCTTGTGCGTGCCCACTATGCGGTTTGTCTCTATGTCTATCACCTTGCCTTCCTGTTCGCCAAGGAACTTGCGAAGGAAGTCGTTATAGTTTATCTTGCCCAGGAAGCAGATGCCCTGACTATCCTTGCGCTTGGCCTGAGGCAGACGTGCCTCGTTGGCTATGCGTCGCACATCCTCCTTCATCAGGTCGCCAAGAGGCAGAATCATGCGACTTATCTCTACGCCAGAGAGTTGTGCCAGGAAATCGGTCTGGTCCTTCACGGGGTCCTTGGCAACGCCCAGCCAGTACTTGCCATCCTTCTCTATGATACGCCCGTAGTGACCAGTTGCTATCTTGTCGTACTTGTGCCCTACCCTCTCTTCAAAGGCACCGAACTTTATCAATCGGTTGCACATCACATCGGGATTGGGGGTCAAGCCCATCTTCACACGCTCTATGGCATAGCCCACTACACGCTCCCAATACTCCTTCTGCAGATCTATCACCTCCAGTTTCAGGTTGTATCGGCGTGCCGTAGCCATGCAGAGTTCTATATCCTCCTCGGCAGTGCAGGAAGAGTCCTCGCCCTCCATACCAATCTTTATATAGTATAGGTCGGGCTTGTACCCCTGCTCCACCAGCAGGTGTGTCACCACTCCGCTGTCCACACCTCCGCTTATCAGTACTGCTATCTTCTGATTTTCTGTGTTCACTTTTCAGTCTTATGTTCTAATCCACCCCCTCCGCGCTACGCGCTCGTCCGCCCTGTCTCAGGGGGACAGTCTGACTATCGCAGTGATAGTTTTCCGATTTCCGTTTTCACCTTTCCGTTCGATTCACTTTGCTATGAAATGTTTGCCATACAGACGGCCTGTCAGGTCGAACAGCATGGTGTCGGCGGTGAAACGTGTACGGAAGTCTTCAAAGTCCTTCTTCTCCTCTGGACTCCATGCAGCCTCGGCTACGGCCAGCAGACGGGGGTATGCCAGGTAGTTGAAATAGTTTATGTCGGAAACATGCTCTGTCCAGAATGTTGCCTGCACACCGGCATAGTGTTTCTTCACGTTGGGGTCCATCACCTTGTCGGGCACGGGCTTGTAGGCATAAACTGCTGGCAACTGGTCGCTCTTGCGTCCTGTTCCTGCCGCCACGGGTTCGCCCTCGCCATCATGCTGCTTGCGGTTGATATAGTAGCAGCCAGGTCCCCACTCCGTTATAACAGCATCAAGACCAAGTGATGCGGCAATGGCAGCACCCTGCTGGCAGGGATTCCAACTGAATATGGTTGCACCTGTGCTCTTTATCAGGTCAAGGTCGGCACCACCAGCGGTAACGCTCTCGTTCCACAAAATCATCTTCTTGCCGCGAGCCTTGATGTGGTCGTTCATCTGTGTGATGAAATAACTCTGCAAGGGGCGGAAACGATGCTTCTCCAGGTCCTTCACCTTACCTTCCTTGATGAGGCTGGCAAGATGCTCCTGGCACTGCGCGTTGCTCTCCCAAGCATTGGTGGGGCACTCGTCACCACCGATGTGCACATACTGTCCGGGGAACACATCCATCACCTCGGTCAGCACATCACGTGCAAACTGTACCGCCTTGGGGTCGCCCACGTTCAAGACATCTGTCCACACACCACCCTGGTAGGTCTGCACCTTGTGCTCGCCCTCGGGGTTGCAGCTGAATTCGGGATAAGCCGCCAAGGCAGCCATGATGTGTCCGGGCATGTCTATCTCGGGGATAACCTCGATATGCAGGTTGCGTGCATACTCCACTATCTCGCGACAATCCTCCTGGGTGTAGAAGTAGGGACCATAGGGCTTGCCCAACCAGTAGTGCCCCTTCTCCATGTCGGTCATGCGGCAATCGCTTGCCACGGAACCAACCTCAGTGAGTCGGGGATACTTCTTCACCTCGAAGCGCCAGCCCTGGTCCTCGGTCAGGTGCCAGTGGAAGTAGTTGTACTTGTATATTGCCATACCGTCCAGTATGTGCTTTATCTCGTCCACGGTGAAGAAATGGCGGCCGCAGTCAAGCATGAAGCCACGATACCAGAATCGGGGTTCGTCGTCTATGTCCACATAGGCTATCTCGGGGCATGCCTCGGCACGGAAATGGGGGACTGCCTTCTGGGCCTCATCCGCGCTCATACCTGCCATCACATTGGCAGGCATCATCTTCTTCAGCGTCTGGAAAGCATAGAAAAAGCCACGGGCGCTGGAGGCGCTTACTCTGATGCCACGCTCGCCAACGTTCAGACGATAACCCTCGTAGGCTATGGTCTTGTCCAACTGCATGCTGATATTGGCCTTCTGGCTCTTCACCAACTTGCCCTTGCAGCCTGTTGTCTTGCGGATAACGTCCACAAACCTCGTTGCCTCGCTCTGCAGGCTGTCTGCCAGGAAAGCCACGTCCACGGTATAGGACTTGGGCAAACGGTACGTCCCCTCGCCCACCACCATCTTCTTGGGCATAGGAGTGATGTTTACAAACTGCTTTGCCTCCACAGACAAGAGCACGGAGAACAAACACAGGAGAATAAGACAAAATTTCTTCATATTTAGTTTGGTCATTTATAATATTTCATACTACCGTACCACGTTCATATAGATATTCCGGAGCAAAGTCTGCTCCGTTTTCCCATTCTATGGTATTGAACTTGACAGAGAAACGCTTAAAACATTCCACATCTTTAAGCGAATTAAAGACCTCGCCATTGAGCGAATTAGCAAGATCTATCACTTTAACCACCTGGTTGTTAAACCACAATTTAATGCGGTAACCATCCACGTATTCTGCTTTCACGACTTCCAAAAACATATAGACTTATTTTAGAGGTTCTATCTTGGCCAATGCGCTTCCTATCTGTGCACGTTTCCAATTTTCCAGCAATTCTTCACGATGCAGTTCCAGCCATTCAAATATCAGTTTCAATGCTCTCCCTGGCATATTTTGGTTCTCCATATATTGATTCACGATGCGAATATACATATTTTATTTCAATTTAGTGTCATCTGCACAGGTAAAGTTCCGCTGGACTCCGTTTTCTATTTTTATTTTTGAATTTTCCCGTTTTTTATTTTCCCAAAAGATGCAAGAAATGTAAATATAAATCAATACTTCGGTAAATTCACCGAAGTATTGATACAATTATCCCTATACATTTATAGTCCAACTAACATAGGGAAAGGTCAAATAAGCATCAAAATGCTTCCTTCATCATCTTGCGCCAGCGGAGATAGCCGAGGACGGCAAAGACGGTGTAGGCCACGTGGATACCTGCCTTGAAGGGGAGTCCCTTATAGGCGAGCAGGTAGACGTCGATGATGTTCACCACGAACCACAACCACCACTGTTGCAGATACTTCTTTGCCATGGCCCACATGGCCACTATGGAGATGGCATTGGTAAGGGCATCCTGTACCGGCACGGTAGAGTTGGTGTAGTTGTCCAAGAACCACCACGTACTGCCCCATATAAGCAGGAAAGCCACACCGAGCCACACGGCAACACGCAGGGGCATGGAGGTGATGGCAAGGACCTCCTTGCCACTGGAGGTTTTCACTCGCTTGCCATAGCCGGGCATTGTCCACAGGAGCAGGCCATAGAAGGCTGCCAGCAGGTAATAGACGGAGATGGTCATGTCGCCATACAGACCTACCTCATAATACAGATACACGTCGATAGTTGGCATGATGATGCCAGCCACCCACACCATCCAGTGGGCACGGTACTCCCACCAGAGATAAAGAATTCCCAGGAGGGAAACAAAGAAATCTAAGTATGCAACCATAATGGATTAAGCGGAGGACCCACCCCCAGCCCCTCCACAAGGGAGGGGAGTAGGATGTACTGCTATTGGGGAGAGATTTGTATTGTTGTGAACACGGCATGACGTGTCACTTGATATTATTCTATGTTTCGGACTCGTCATGCCGAGTCCCTACGAACCTAAATCAATAGCCAAAAGTAACCACTCCCTCCCCTTGCGGGAGGGTTGGGGAGGGGTCCGCTAACATTTAGAATGAAAGTGTCACATGCCCCATCATATTGAATCCTGCCGAGGGGGTGTAACCAATCTGGTAGTAGCGGTTGTCTTCGGTGAAGCCGTAGGAGGGGACAACACTGCTATACACCCATCCGCTTTGTGCGAAATGGCGGTCGAAGATGTTGTTCAGGTCCAGACCGAATACCACCTGCTTCAGACGGGCATTGTTCCTCTTGGGGTTGAGGGTATAACTCAGACGCACGGCCGTGGTGCTGTATCGAGGCAGGGAGCGGTCCAGGCACTGGGTATTGTCCAGATACTGACGGCTGACGAAGTTGGTGTGCCATACGGCCTTCAGCCCCTGCCAGCGGAAGGTTGCCATACCATTGAGCACCACCGAGGGCGAGAATGCCAGAGTGGAGTTGTCGTAGTGCTTCACCTGGAAGGACTCGTCCCAGTCATAGCTTACATGCTCGTCGAAGGCAAGTATCCTGTTGCGGCTGAAGGCACCGTTCACATCCAGCGACAGCCATTTCCATGGCGAATAGCCTGCACTCAGTTCCAGTCCCATACGGTAGGAGTCCTCGATGTTTGTGGTCAGTGCCTCGCCTATGTCGCTCAGTTCGCCTGTCTGCACCAACTGGTCCTTGTAGGCCATATAGTATAGGCCTGCACTGACATACCAGTTCTTGGCATCGTAGGAGTATCCCACCTCCACATCGTGCAGACGTTCGGCACGCGGTGCGCCACTCTGCCCGTTGTCGGTGAAATTGTTGCGCTCTGGTTCTCTGGAACTCATGGCATAACTGGCATAGGCACGATGTCCGCCCTTATGCCAGGCAAAGCCAGCCTTGGGGTTGAGGAAATTGTATGTAACATCCACATTGAGCGGCTGGGGCTGATACATGCCGTTGGCATCTTTCTGGAACTTGTCGTTGTATCCGTCGGTACGAAAGCCCACATGGCGGTACTGCACATCGGCAAAGGCATCCCACTGGTCGCTGAGGTGACAGGTGGCCTTGGCAAAGACGGAGAGGTCGGTCTTCCATGCATCACTGTCGTAATACTGATACTTGCCGCCTGGTGTGGGGATATAGTGCTTACGAAGGTCCTCGTCGCTGATGTATGTAAGGTAACCGAAATGGTTGCCCGTGAAGCCCTGTGCCGAGAGACCTGTTATCACATCCCAACGACGATCCTTGTAATTGGCACTCAGATGCAAACCATAGGTGTGCTGTGTCAAACCCTTCTGGCGCACGAAGTCCGATCTGTTGCTACCGTCCTTGGGCACATAGTTCAGTCCGAACTTACTTGCACCCTTGTTCTGATAGCGGAACTCGTCATAATAACCATAGCCATAGGTATAGCGCAAGGCAGCCGTAGTGCTCCAGCGGTCGTTGATGCGCCAAGCCATGGAGAGTATGTTGTGGTTCTGCCAGAAGTTGTCAGTGGTGCGGTCCCACAGGCTGCCGTCCACCTTGGCATAGCGCTCTGTCTTCCATGCCGTGGGGTCGTCCCAGTCCTCTATGAAACGCTCATACAGGCTATTGAACCGTCCCAGTCCCATGCGGTAGAGGTCTTCATAGGTCTTCACCCCACCGTAGGCATTCAGGCTGTAGTCATCGTTGCCTGCCGTCACACCGTTCCATGCCTGACCGGTACTTTCAAAGTTGCCCAGGTTCCTGTATTTCAGCACCAGGCGGCTGTCCTCGCTCAGCCATGCCACACCGGCGGTATAGCTGCCGCTCTTGCCATGCGTGCCATGCAGGTAACCGTCGGTCTGTGTCTGATGATAGGCACCGTCCACCACCCAATGCTTGCCCAATAGGCCCGTGGAGAACTGGCCACCGGCACGCCATGTGTTGTAACTGCCATAGCTGCCCGTCACCTCCAGCATGGGGTCCATCTGTGGCAACTTGGTCTGCATGGCAATGCTGCCTCCGAAGGCACCGTCACCATTACTGCTGCTGCCCACACCACGCTGAATCTGCACACTGCCCAGCAGTGAGGCATACGAGTTCATGTTTGCCCAAAACACGCACTGGTCCTCGGGCGAATTGAGCGAAATGCCGTCTATGGTAACGTTCACACGGCTGCCGGCACTTCCTCGCATACGCATGTACACCGTACCCGTGCCCAGTCCGTTCTCGCTCCATGCCACCACACCCGGGGTGCGTGCAAACAGATATGGCAGTTCCTGTCCACTAGTGGAAAAATCCTGCAACTCCTTCTTGCTGATTCTGCTCACGGCAAAGGGCGCACCTTTGGGGGCACTAACCGCCGCCACAACCACCTCACTCAACTCTGCCACACGTGCAGAATCCCTCTCACTCTCCTGGGCACTGCTCATGCCCGCCACACCTGCCAAGGCAAGCACGGCAAGAAACTTTCCTTTCATAGGAATCCTTTCTCTTCGTCGTTCGTAATCACCGTTACGAATTACTGGTTGGAAAATTGGCCCGTTCCCTATACCTTATTATATTATAAGGGAACCAACCGTTCATACTCTCTACGCCGGCACTACCCGGTTCAGATCATTTGAGGGTATATTCTCAGCAAGGCCAATATCAGCCATGCACCCCTGATGACGCTGACAAAGGTACGAATAAGTGAGGGATTTTCCAAATTTATTTGAGAAAATCCGAACGGCAGTACCTTCGACCGAAGGTCAAGGGTACGAATAAGCGAGAGATTTTCCAAAGAAACGATTAAGCGAGAGCAGAAACATGGTAGGGACGCAGCGTGCAGCGTCCGAGAACAACAAACAAAAACGGACGCTGCACGCAGCGTCCCTACATTGCCGAGCAACAAGGAGGAAGACCGAAGGTCAACGAGAGTACCTTCGACCGCCAGGTCAAGGGTAATACAATGTACGATAATAACAAAGCGAATTGCAATTTAATTTCAACCTTTCTTCAAAAAGAGTACATAGACTGCCCCCTACATACCTTCAAAAAAAGCAGATAACGAGCGGAATGTGCAAAAACAAACGAGATTCCGCTTGTTATATGTACTTTTTTATTATTTTTGTCACATCAAAAACAAGCATAACGACGAGCATTTCTGGTCATCCTCGCTCAACTCTCCACTGTATAACACCTGGTCTGGTTTAGCCTACGAGCGGATATGCCTGCAGCACATACTTTGGAATTATTCCGTATAGGCACTCGTTGCAAAAAAGCCATCCACCTTACCATGATTACTACCTATGGTTTAACGGAAAATTCATATTCTCAAACGGTCCAAAACAGCATAACTATGGATGACCTCTTCTTATGTTAGGACAACGCATGACCATAACCCTCGCATTCGACTCGTTCAAAGGTTCGCTTACCTCCGACGAGGTGGCAGACGCCTTTCACGAAGGATTACTCAGTGCACTGCCACACTGCACTGTAAACAAGGTGTGCATAGCCGATGGTGGAGAGGGAACCGCCGAAGCACTTGTCAGGACCTTGAAGGGAGAATGGTGCGAGACGATGGTATCCGACCCGCTCGGGCGCCTCATCAAGGCACGCTATGGCATAATCAGGCACGAAGGTACGGCAATAATAGAAATGGCCTCGGCAAGCGGTCTGCCACTGCTTAGCCCCGATGAGCGCAACCCAATGAAAGCCACTACCTACGGGACCGGCCAACTCATTGCCAATGCCATAAACCAGGGATGCAGAAAGTTTCTCATCGGCATAGGTGGTAGCGCCACCAACGACGGCGGTACGGGCATGCTCCGCACCCTTGGTTTCCGTTTTCTTGACAAGGAGGGAGGAGAACTGACCGGTGGAGGCGAAATCCTTGGGCATATCCACAGGATAGACAGTTCAAAGGCACTGCCACAACTAAGCGAATGCCAGTTTACCGTAGCATGCGATGTAGACAATCCGCTCTACGGTCCCAAAGGTGCCGCACACGTCTTCGCGCCACAGAAAGGGGCCAATGCGGAGACGGTAGAACGCCTGGACAAGGGATTGCGCAACTATGCCGAAGCGATACACCGCTTCACCGGCAAGGACATATCACATGTTCCCGGAGCAGGAGCTGCAGGCGGCATGGGGGCAGGCATGATGGCCATGCTCAATGCACGTCTTGCAAAAGGCATCGACTTTGTTCTTGATGCTTTACATTTCGACGACATCATCAATGGCAGCGACCTTGTAGTCACAGGCGAAGGGCGTATAGACCGCCAGACCCTCATGGGTAAAGCACCTGGCGGAGTGCTGAAAAGAGCAACTCTCCAGAGCATCCCCACCATTGCCATCGGGGGATGCATACAATGGTGCAAGGAACTACTGGACAGCGGCTTCAAGGAAATCCTTTCCATCAATCCCGACAACCTGCCCGAAGCACAGGCCATGCAACACGGCACAGCCATGGAGAACGTAAGGCGGACTGGCAGGATGCTGGCAGAATATTATACGAAACGAAGCGACTTGATGCAAAGAAATAAATAACATAGGTTCTATACTGCCTTTATATTACCCTAAACACCAACAAGTCCCTTTGCATTCAGATGTTTTGCAAAGGGACTCGTTTTATGTAAATGTGTGCGTGATTATCTCGTAAATTATAGTTTTATATCTCGGACAAAACGGATTTTAGAAGGTGTGCCAGCCAGAGAGATACTCCAAGAAGCCACATTCCATGAATAGCATCCAACATCATAACCATATCCATGTTCGCCAAAAGAATAATAACTACTAACAAGCAATTCATTTCCTTCTGCCCACCAAAGTCCGTTACCATACAGGTGCATAATCACCGCTTCGCGTATATTGGGCACCCTATAGCCAGCCGGAGAGGGTGAACCGCCAGAAGCAAGCATATTCTTGAGCTCGTTGTATGGATGAGAGACATACGGGAAATTTTCTACAGGCCCCGTTTCAAATGCCTCATATACTCGCGACATGGGAGCATACTCGTCGGATGGTACAAGTTCGTGTGTTGTATAATATTCGCGTTGCGATTGTTTGTTCATGTTGCGCAAGTCAAAGGTATAATGTGTCACAGTGCTTTCATTCCAATGTGGAGTGGCCACAACAAGGGGATCTTTGGGATAATTAGCTCCAGGACTGACAATAGCACCAGAAGTAGCATCTTTCATACCTAGATTACGCACACACTTAATGGGCGACAATCCTGCCTTGCTCCAGTGCTGTTGGTACTGACCAGTAGAAGCGCCTTCTTCTGCCCAAACCACAGTAGGCTGGCCACCAGCACTACTTTGCCATGCAGTACTGCTCACCACATGCAGACGCCACGGATAAACACCAGCAAACGGACCGCTAGCAATGGGTATATTAGGTTCCAAACTGGTCTCAATGGGGTACAATTGTGCATCAGTGCTAAGCCCCTGGTCACCAATAAACAGACAGCACAGTTGACCAACAGATGCTATATACCACCGCAATTCTTCTGGATCTATTATTCCATCTCCGTCTGTATCTCTATTGCGAAGCAGCACTGAATACAGACCTGCCTTGTAGTCGGGCTTAAGTTGAAGTTCTGACTGACTATAGTCCAAAAAAGTGTCCCATCTCAATGATGTATTCACCGACATGACATAATTACTACCCTGAACAAGATTTAACAAACAAGCGGTATTGTAAAGTCCGTCGTCCTGTGAAGTATTGTATGCCACATGTGGAGTATTGTACGGATTGGCCTGCTCGTCATATAGTTTCATCCTCTCATTGGGATGGAAGAACCACGCCTGGTTTTTCATCTCGTCGGTGATTTCGCATCCCCAAGCCTCTGTGAGACTTGTGTGCGACAAACTGAGATTGTATGGTGTCTGTATGGCATTCTGACGGATAGTGAGCATACTTCTGGTCACAGAGCTCTCTCCATCGGCACTTGTATTGTTGTTGCGCAGGATATGCAACAGACGAGGTGGTTGGTTCACAAACTTCTTCCACAATACATCCTCATCATTGGGGTTCATAGGGTTCTGGTCATAGTAATATTCGTCCACGAAAACAGTGAACCTAAGTTCGCCATTGTCATCGTACAAACTCTCTTCTCCACGTCGCCAAGCCACAGTTTCTTTCTTTACCAAAGCAATCATGTCTATGACAGACATCAAATCCTCCTTGTTGGCTGGATACTTCATGTTGTTGCTCTTGTATAGGTTGCTTCCATCCTCTTTGTCGTTGAGCAAGAACTCCACCCATTTGTAATCCATCCCACTATAGATTTCATTGCCAAGAGCATCCTTCTGAGGCACACCCTCACGGCCAAAAGGAGTACGAATATACCATGTGATGCTGTCCACATTGACATCCACACCACGTATGGTAAACACCATCTGCGCATAATGGGCATCAAGAGTATAGATATTGGTCTCTGCGTCGTATAGATGACCCATGGCTCCAGGCTGATTTTCTATTATGCCCTTGAGATTGTCGTTGGATGTTTCCACCTCCACCTCTATATTGTTCACACCATTGATATTGATGGTATAGGTGTAGTGCGTATTACGCAAGATGTCATAATTGTCCTTGTCGGAAGCAAAATCGCCAAGATGTACCACATAGGTAACATCTGCCACCACATTATGCTCCGTAGGCAAACCAGGATCCACAATGAGTTTCAACTCTCCCTTCACCTTGATATACGTGGACTGTTCAGGAGCATACTCCCACATGCCATTCTCGGTGTTGTATGTACCATAACTTTCGTCATAGGGATTGTCCAGATTTTTGATTCGACGATCGCGGTTATGATAGTTTCCCTCCACACTCTTCTTCTTCTGTGCCGAGCGTTTGTTCTCCAGCATATAGAACGAAAAACCATGCAACACCGCCCCCGTAGCATAGCCTCCAATCATTTCATTTTCTGAAGTCTCGAAGTTTCGTGGATCGATATTGAAGAACGATTCCTCTGTGAGTTCAAGCACCCCATCATTAGGAATCAGGTGTGCCATTTGGGGTAAGTTCACCACACTCCACGACTCCGGAGTGAAACTCTCCACCCTTTGGTTTCCGTTTATCTGTGTGGGATTTATTCTCACATTCACATTCACCTTGGCATCCAGTCGTTCCAATGTTATTTTGTCGCCAGGGATACTCACTTGCCCTGTGGAAGAAATGCTCACCCCTTGCTTGCTTCCTGTCATCATGAAGAATCCCGCATTGCGGTCGGGAATCACCTGATTCAACGACACCAGCATATTCTGCAAATCCATCTTTGTGCGCACCAAGCCTAACCTGTCTTGCGAAAGATTCATAAAGTCGAGGTCGATATTAGCCACGAGCACTATCTCGGCATCATTCGAAACTGAAGGTACGCTTATATGCAGTTCACCCTTGGTCTGCACAGAGGAGTTGCCAGCAGTCATGTTCTGCACAGTCCAATACTCCTTGGCAGAAATATTGTCCAGGTCTTCAGCAGAGAAAAATCTGCCATAAACCTTCTGGTCATTGGCAAAGATGAAGGCATAGACATTGCGCACCATCGACTCGTAGTGAGGATCGTAGGTTGAGCGTGTCTTCACCTCTATCTGGCTATGGTCCGTTGCTCCAAACCTCAATACCACATCAACCTTGTCGCCTACTATGCTTTGTCCCGGCAGAAGGTCTTCTTGGCACGACACAAGCATGAGTACAATGCACACCGCTGTGAATATATTATGTATCCAGTATTTCATTATAATATATATATTCTCTCCTTACGAGCTAATCAAATGTAACATCTCCACTGACCTGATTCCAGTTTGCGACATCAAACAGCACTTCACCTGTTTTATCGTTGTAACTCACATTCACCAAGATGTCTATAAAGTCGTTACGATTTATTGTCTCTATTGGCAGATTATGACCAGTACCATCCAAGACTTTTATAGGGATAGTTTCCTCATGAGTGAAGGAGCCTGTAACGGATTGTTCCTTTACTTTGAGAAGACGGAAGTTGCAGCCCCAATTTGAAGAACTTCCCAATACATACGCACCATTTACATATATGCAATAACCTGTCGGAGCTTTTGCTTGCATATTATCTCCATGATAAGAATTTGTAGTGTTGCTTATTATAAAGTAGTCCGTCGCAGCGGGAGTATCTGTCATCTGAAGATTACTATAGTATGCAAATGTTGATGCCTCCATAAATCCTCCTGACGGACCTAAAGATTCTATAGTATAAGTATCATCCATCCCTGAAACCTTCTTGAATCTCCACACATACCTTGGGTCTATTTTACCATCTATCTCGTAATCAACATTTGCCCTAACAACATCTCCATCCGCATATAAGTAATAGGTACTAGGATAAGTGAAAAGCATCACATACAAACTTCCATCCTCAATAGACTCTTTAACAGAAAAGGCATCACCCTCTACCTTATATCCAGACGCTCCTCCCACTCCTTCATACTGCAACCCAATGGTGTACTCATATTCTCCATCAGTACTCTCCAGCAAATAGGCATCGTATATGGTTTTCTCGTTTGAAGAGGCAGAAGCATCTATTCGTGGGATGACCATACCCTGTGCAAAAGGAATGATAGCAGACGAAGCAGTGGGTTGAGGACAGACGCTGGCCACCCCTCCTCTGTCAAAAAACGCCACACTGGGTTGTGTGAACCTTGCAGGGAATTCCAACTTTGATACGGTCAAATCTTTTGTGTCACTTTGGTTGCGCACGCTAATGCGCAAACGAGCGTTTGTTCTAGTAAGCTGTCCAGATATATTATTCACACCAGGATTCAGTTTCAGCTCCTGCTTCAATGTCAATGGACAAGGTTTCTGTGCATCGCACATATTGCCAGTAGATGCTATTACACTGTGCGAGGCTGTTATGTTATCGGCCGTAATGCCGCTTGCATTTCCCTGTATGGAGCCATAGTTGCCGTAGTTGGCAATAGCATACAACTGGTAGGTCTTGCTATAGTCCAGATTCTCAAACTTCACCATTGCTGCGGTGTTGTTAGCAGAAAAACGTTCGTCATCTGCCTCTAATACCGTAGATGCCACGGTGGCACCATTCTCCACCAGGAAGACTCCCAGGCGGTACATCTTTCTGCCATCCACAAAAGATTCCAGTTCGGACACTGTACCATCGTCGTTCAGGTCTTCCACACCACGCGATACTGCCAGCGAAGTTCTCACTGACAAAGTCAGACACGTGCCCTCGCCTGTGCTTTCACACTCCACTTGGTGGCAAGACATTGTCACGAGCAAGACAATGCACAGCATCATATATATTGTCACACGATTTCTCATGCTCTGTTTATTTTCTCTACATTATTATGTCGTAACTGGACTCCTTGTAGTTCCAGTCGGCTATGGTCAAATCCACGTTCACCTCAGAACCTCTTATCTCAAGCACATAAACATATTGCTTGCCGGGGAGGTAGGTTATTGCAGGTATGTCGACAGAAAATGTCTGGCCGGGACTGTTCTTCATGGTGTAGCAAAAGCTCAGCGAGTTTTCCTTCACCTGCTGAGGCACAACCAAGATCCAGCCATCATTCCTGGTATATTCGTTTCCAGTAAGTCCGCCATTGGGACTATACAGAGTGTTTTCGCTTGCAAAGGAAATACCTGTATGATTCCACACATACATAGGCGACATGGAGGATTCCGATAGAGTCCATTCTGTCTTGGGCTGGAAGTTGCCAGAATGTACAAAATATCCCGACAGGGAGAAAAGGTCCTTGTCGTTGGTTTTATTCTGCAACCAACACGAGGTGATGGCCTCTCCTGCCGCAGGCACAAAGCCCTCAACAGCCCTCACTTTGAATTTCAGAGCCGAAAAGATATGATCCAGTTTCAGTTCGACAGGCTTGGTCCAGTCTGCCATTCTGGTGTCTACCTCGCTGGCAGCAACCAATATATCTTCCTGAAGCACAGATGTGTTCAATGGACCACCCTGAAACTGTGTTGCCTCCATTCTTGTCATCAGACTTGTCATCAAGTCAAGCGGATAACATGCGCGGATGGCATAGACAGCATGCGATCTCCAGTATCGCAATTCTCCCTCATAGTTCCAATCGCTATGCGGATTGGTGCCTTCTGCCCTTGGGGCATAAAAAAGTGGTGTGGCAACAAAATCGTCATAGATGAATGATTCATTGCCAAGTATAACTCGGGCCTGACCCCAAACTCCAATGCTTTGATGTGCGCCGTCAGCATCTGGGGTGCATGATGTTTGCAGTTTGTCGTTGTCCACGAGTGCACGGGTATCAGTACCGCTCATTGTTGGTACAGACCAACTGATAGGATATTCAGAACCAGGTTGTGGCTCGGGAAACGGTTCCGCCTCCCGAGCACATTCTGTTAACATTAACAATGTGAATAGTAATATAAGATAATTACCCAAACGCATTATTCTAAGAATATTTGTCCGCTTCTGCCAGATTACTTGATTACATATACACCAGCATTACCTGTTGTCACCCAATCGGTAACTGTGGGATGGAAGAAGATCTTGGTCATAGCTCCAAAACTGATTTGGTAGATATAGCGGTTGCCCATCTTCCATTCAGTTGTATGCTTGTCGGTATCATAGATGAAGTCTGTAAAGGGGATTTCAGCTGTTACCTCAGCCTCTGGAGCGCCACCTTCAATCTGTGTGATTTGGTATGTAACGGCAACCTTCATATTACTAGTGACATTCTGTGGAAGGGGCATAAAACTTTCAACGCCACCTATTTCGGCCAGACTGGTCTGCACCTCATAGTCATCACCCTGGAAGAGTACATACTCATCACCAGATACTGACACTGGTGTTGGATCCAAAGTCCATGAAGGAGCACCTTCCTTGTTGGCAACTTCAATACCATTTGTGAATGTGCCCTTGTTCTTCAGACCAGCGGCCTTGACTGCCAGTTTCTTAATAATCACCTGATATGCACCACCATCTGCCACTGTAGGCTTTACAAACTGGAAGCGAATAGAAGACAAAGCATGCTTGAAATTGATACTAACCTCCGCCTCTGTTACATCGAGGGTACGGGAAGAATACATCAAGTCATATGGATTCTCACTGGGCATCACCCAATCTACGATGGTCAAACCGGTTTTGTCATAACTTACGTTAGCTCTTGGTGTTACTCCATCGTAAGCAACTCTTGCAGGAGAAACTGCTGCAAACGAAAGCTTGTTGCCAGGAACAGAAGGAAGATAGTAAGAATTGGTGGTGTACCAATGGTTATCATCTCCCTTAGTTACGATTTCACCAGTGGTTGGGAAATAGCCATTGCCTGAACCATCCTTGACAATATTGGCACCTTCCCAGCCAGCGAAATCACCCACATGCTCCACAGCATATACCACGAAACGCTCGGTCTCTGGATAATCAGTGCCCGTTATCTCACCCTCGTAGTTTCTGGTCTGTGTGCTCAGCACGGGCGCACCAAAGGAAAGACGCTGCCCCCTATTAGCCTCGGGAACCCTGTTAGTCTCACTAACACAACTTGCAAGTGCTACACATGCTAAAGTTGCAAAAAACATTTTTTTCATCATGTTCTTTTTTGTTTTTTTGTTAATAAAACATTAATTATATTCTTGTATTTTTTACATCATAAAACGATTACACTGTCCTATGCGGCTATATGGTTATTTCTCCATAGATATTGTCCCAGTTTCCTACATTGGGGTCCAGTCCTCCGTCGCTTGAAGCACCCTCTATCTCTATTACATCATCAATGATTATCCACTGGTTATTCTTGGCCATTTCTGTTTCGAACAGATGTGTTATGACCATCTTTTCCACATGTACAGAACCATCGGCTGCCTTGAACTCAAACACGGCAGTTAGCACACCCTCTGCGTCTGGCAACTTGCCGAAGGTATTAAACACTGCATAAGCCTGAGTAATGTCCGAACGGGATGAAACATGATTGGATTTGAGTTGGAAATATATGCTGACCTTGTCGTTCATGTTTAAAGATTGGTCACAAAGATTTACCGAACCGGCAAATCCCGACAGATAGCCAGAAGCAGAAGATATGCGACTTGCTCCTTTCACATTGACCTGCAAATAATAGGTGTAGACTATGCTCTCCGCCGTGAAATGGTCTCCCTCTGCATTATAGAGCGTATCAGGCTGCACATTATTCTTGAGTGCTATTCTCTCCACCGACTCCAGGAAGAAATGGTCGGGTTCGTAGACTATATTGTTATGCGGTTCAAACGGGTCTCTTGTAGAATGCAATGCATTCATGATTGATTGGGATATAGGATTGGTATATACCTGAACCTGATCATACACGTTTTCGTCTCGCAAATGTGTGGATATGCAGTCAAACTTGCTTATGAGCATATTGTACTCTCCTTCACTGGCAGATATATACCCCTCCACATAGTTGCCTCTCTCGTCACTACCAGTCTTCTGCAAATAGCCCAAAGCCGTTTGTTTCCCTGTAGCAGGATCATACAAGGCCACCCTAAGAACCCTGGGAGTGGAATACTCTATCTCGTATTCGCTATGAGCGTCGTTATAGAAACCATGCGTCACATTCTTGATATTCTCATCCAGATAGACACGCATAAAGTGCTTGTTGGCTGGATCCGACAATTGGCGATGCTCGCACCCAGTGGTCAAAAGCAAGGAGAATATGGCAGACAGAAGCAAAATACATCTGCGCAAGGTAGTATGTATCCTCATTTTCCGCCTCCTTTCTTCCACGACCTCATGGTGATGGGCACCACCAAGGATACCTGTGCCTTAGTGGGACCAAAATAGTTCCAACGGCCTTGTCTGCTGGCATCGCGCCATAGTACGCTATAGTCCTCGTTTGGTATATATCCACGATAAGGTATTGATGCATAGCCAACAGACAACGAGAACTCGAGGTTGAAATATTTGCCTATAGGCATGGCATAACCATAGCTCAAACCCACACTCCAATGCTCACCCTGTGTGCAGATGGAACGCTTCCACTGGAAGTCCCACTTGCCCGACTCTGCATAGACTCCGAGATAATGACCAGTAAGCTTGTCTCGTCTATTAGTAGACTCCACACCACGCCAAAACCACCACTTGGCTTCTGTTCCAAGACTCATGAATCTGATGCAATATTCATGGTTGTTCTGTCCCCAGGTCCACCATGGCACCTGGTGATACAGCAAAGCAGAGAAATGCTTGCCAATGGGCACTTCCACCGAGTAGTTCACCAGGCTAAGGGCATCATACAGCAGATTGGTCTTCAGCGCAAACATAGTGGACTTTCTCTTCTCCATCACTGGCATGGGAAGCAACTCCGGCAAGGGAAGGGTGTCTATGCTGATAGTGCCCAAGTCGGGCTTGTAGTCCTCGATGACAGGCGCCACGAAGTCCGGTTTCTGCACGTAGACACATATCCATGTTGCCACACGCAGCCTGGGCATGTGGTTGCGGATGATCCAGGTGTAGGTGTAACCGCCATCCAGATTCTGCAGCCTCCACTTCTTCGTCTCCGTATTTACCTTTGACCTCATTATCCTCAGCACAGCATCCCTGTTCAATAGATGATAGTTGGCATAAAGTTCTTCATACAGGCCTTCCCAGTTCTCACCCATCGGGTGCAGTATGATATTCTCTGGCAGCAGGATGCTGTCGTTGGACAGGTGGGATAGTATAAAGGCCTTTGCCGCCTCGGCACGCTTTACAGCCAGCCAGTTGTTCCACTTCGGAGAACCCTCGGGAGAGGAGTAGGCATATATCGCTATGCTGTCGATGTGGGGAGAGTGCAGAAGCATGTCCCTGATTCGTGCCATCTGCATGGCATTGTCCAGATAGTCCTCCTGAAGGTCTATGCGGTCGTGATAATAGTAAAGGGCATAGCGGTCGCTGTTCACACTGTCCGTCTCTGCATACGCATGGAACGGGCAGCATAAGGCAACAACTGTCAGCAGGCAAAAAAGCAATGATCTTAGCACGACTTACTCCTACAGATTTATTCTCAATTTATTAGACTTGCAAAAACGGTCAAACCGCAAGTAAAGGCAAGGACCGCTGCGATATCCTTGCAAATTTACAAATTTAATATTTTTACCTATACATATATATGGTGTATTACCCCCCCCCGTTAACATTTATTAACTCTTGGCGCTATTTTGCCTTCCTTTTCTGCTCACTCCCCTAAAGGTCTGTGCAACCAAGCGATTACAAAATGCAGACAAATAACGAAAAGCAACGACACAAAAACACTGTCGTGCAAAAGACCCAAATCGCTCCTCCTGAGGACAGGCAAGTGTCACTATCAGCCGTTCGCCGAACCGTTATCAGCCGTTCATTTTACCGCTACCAGCCGTTCGGCGAACCGCTATTAGCGGTAAAATGAACAGATACCGAGGACAAAAACACCACAATATCAAGAACGAAAATGCCTACACCTAAGAGGAAGGGGTAATACACATTTCGGGCGGTCAGATGCTATTCTGACCGCCCGAAATGTGCTTGATATATTTAAACTTTGCCACTGTCTTCACTTAACCACAACCTTTTTGCCGTTCACGATGTTGACACCCTTTTGAGGTGCAGTGAGGCGGCGTCCACTCAGGTCATAGATTTTCGTTTCCAGATTTCCGTTTTCCGTTTCCACGATGCCGGTAGCATTGTTCTGCTCCAGCGTGAAGGTGAGAGAAGAACCGCCATCAGTGGCGGCCTGGGATGTTACCCAATAGCCCAACTTGCTGTTGACATCGTTCAGGTAGCCAAGGCTATTGGCTGTGTTGCGCAACACCAGAACACCGCTGTTGTTCTCCAACACAAAAGTGGGGGCAGACTCAAAGTCTACAGGCGATACATGGGCATTGTTGGCAACGTCACCACCCACGGCCTTCTCCTTGCCAAAAGCAAGGTTCTGGATCTTGTAACCAATATAAGGGTTGCCTACAAAGGCAAACAGGGTCTTGTCGCCGCTGGGCTTGGTGGTAGTACAGGGGAACTGCTTTGCTGTAGCATCGTAGTAAGGGTACTTGTTACTGCGGATGGTGAGGGAGTACCACACACCTTCATCGAAAGATACTGAGGGAAGGAAGGGGATGTCCTCATTCAGCGTACAAGCAATGGGGAATGTCTTGCCTGCATCCTCGGCAGCTACCTTGCGCTCGGGCAGACCTGTTGCGCTAACATATGCAGGTTCCTGAATGGCAGGGAAAGCATCGCCCACATAGGCAACCTCCTTCTGCTCGTACCATACGGTCTGGCCATTTGTGTAGGCATAGGTAATCTCCACTGGGGTGGCATCGGTGGGCTGTGCATCGCCAACGATGCGTACATACTTGCCGTTGGTTATCTCAGATATGCTCAGCGATACGTACACCATGGAGTAGCCGCCGGGGGTCTCCTCGTAGAAGAAGCCTATGCGGCCGTCGTCCTGCAAGGTGAAGGTGCTGTAGGCAGAACCTGTCTGTGTGGTGCTCACCACCATGCCCTTCTGCCAACCATTGGCAAAGGTTGCCACGTCGTTCTTGCCTGCCTTCTGGTAACTGGTGGGACTGGTGATGTCCTTGTAGTAGAAACCTACGTTGCGGCGCACATCGCCGGGATATTCATTCAGGCCAAGGGGCAGAGACTGGAGCGCTATGTTGCAGAGGTTGCCATCCACATCCTCCACCTGATAGGTGGTAATCTCACCATTGGTACCGTTCCAGTCGCTGGGAGCAGAGATGTTGCTGTTGGTGCCGGTGCCCCATGAGCCCTGGCCCTTCTCTATGTCGGAATAGGTGAAGATATTATAGTAACGGCCATTGGGCTTGCGGGCAGACATGATGACGTCGCCGTTGGGCAGTTCCTCGCACTTGGGTTCGTTGGCATTGCCAAAGTTGGGGAAGGGCATGTCCTGACGGGTGCCCAGAATGTGCCATGTCATGCCGAAGTCGTCGGAATATGCCACACGGTTGTGCATATCCTTGCTCCACAGGGCGGCATAGATACGGTAGTACTCGCCCACCTTGATCTTGGAACTCTGGAAGATGCGGCCGGAACCTATGAAGAAACTCTGTGCTGTGTACTGGTCAATGCTGGTCTTGTCGCCTGCCTTGTATGCCTCGGTGTCCCAAAGGCTATAGAACTCCTCGGTGATGTCGTCGTAGATGGAGTCGCGGCCTTCAACCACGCTATGGTAGGTTTCGCCACCGTCCTCGCTGTAGAAGCGTGCCATACGGTTGGGGTTTTGGCGTGTAGCACTGCCGCATACGGTATGACCTGTCACAGCCATCAGCAGCACGCGACCCGTCTCGCGGTCGATACAGATGGCAGGATCGCCAAAGCCGTCGTTGCCGTTCCATGAGTCTCTTTCGTTACCAGTAATGATGGTGGTGCCCTTCTCCCACTTTGTGCCGTCGGGAGAACCGATGCGCTGAACCAGATCCACACGGCCGAAACCTATATCGCCGCCACAGGGACGATAGTCGTTGATGGCCAGCAGTTTACCGTCCTTGCGCTTGGCAATGGCGGGAATACGGTATGGGGGATTGTTGTGATACCAGAGGTACTGATACTCGCTCTCCATATCGCCAGCGAAGGTAACAGTAGTACCTTCCTCGGTCTCTTCCACACTGCCGTTCCAACCGTGGTAGGTCCATGTGCTCATGCTCACCTTCTGGCCATAGGGCAGGTACATTTTCTTCTTCTGTCCGTCCAGTTCCTTGGTAACGGTGGTGGTAGAGGTGGTACTGCCGTAGGTCATGCGGAACTCGCCAATGCGGGTATTGGTCTCGGGATACTTGGTCTCGCCGGTTACGGCAAAGGCAATGTTCACGGGGTCGGGGCTGATGCGGCTGATGCTCCAGCGCGAACCTGCATCGGTGATGCCGTAGAACTTCAGGTCGCCACCGTTGCCGCCATACATGTTCAGCGAGAATCCGCCTGCCACGTTGGTGGTGATACCTATGCCGGGCTTGGTCTCTGCCTGGTTCTGGCTCATATCCAGGAACCACTTGGCTGCCTCGCCTGTTGTCCATGATGCTGCGGTACCATTGCCAGGAGAGGTGCTGGCGGTGAGTTTGTACTGCTCGCCCAGAGTCTTGCTATAGATAACGAAGCCATCGGTGTTGTTGCCCACAAAACAGAACAACTGGTTCTCCTGGCTCATGTCCATCTGTGCTGTACCTGCCTTGCTGGCAGAGGGGGCACTCCAGGCATAGCTGGCATTGTTGCAGTTGCTCAGGCGGAGCCACTTCTCGCCATAGGCCTCGGAAAAGATGGGAGGCAGGGCGTTGGCATCAGGCACATTCACCTTGAAATATGGGAGCCAGGTCTTCTCGCCACCAGCATAGACCTTAGGTTCGTAGTTGCCGTTTGCATTGGAAATGGCAATGCGCTGGCCGCAGGATGCCACATTGGTGTTGGAGGTGGAGAAGAACATGTAGTAGGTGCTTCCTGCCTGAAGGGTTATATCCTCAAACAGGTATTCAACGAAAGCATTGTTCTGCGGCTCTGGCTTGTTGGTGGAAATGCCCACCTTGCCATTGATGTCCTTGGTGGAGGAGATAACCATGTAGGCGGTCTTCTCGGCACTGCCGTTCTTGTTGGTACACAGGTGGATGTTGTGCAAGGGCACCTCGGTAACAGCATCGCCTTCGTCATTCACTTCGGGGACGGTGAAGCCAATCCATGTGATGGTGGCCTTGTCGTTTGCGCCGGTGCCCACTGTCCACGAGGTGTTCACTTCCTGCGCCCTGGTCGCTACCACGCCGCAAAGCATGGCAACGAGGAGGAGATAAAACTTCTTCATTCTGGTTGTTTGTTTAGGATTATAAATTATTGTGTTGTTATCGCATTAACAGGGGACAAAGTTATAAATAATATGCAAAGGCGCAAAGGAAAGCGTGCATATTATGGCAAAAACAAGGGGACAGGCAAGGCGTGTTATATATATTTAACCTCGTGCGCATTGCACTTTAAGCATTTATTCGTAATTTTGTAGTGAAAAACCGTTAGAGAACGGAAAACGAAACGAAGACGATGACGAAGACGAAAAAGAGGACGAAGACGATGACAATGTCGCCCACAGATGACACCGATTTGACGGGATTATCACAGATTTAGTTATTATATCAACGGATTAAACGAGATTGAACAGAAAGTCCGTCTTAGAGATTTCAAGGTGCGATGCACCCAGGGACTGTGTCACCTGATTAGTTCTCTTGGGAAGAAAACAAACATGTTTGCTTTATTCCTAAGAAAACGAATCTCCCAAAATCTCTAATCCTCCGTGTCTCCGTGCTTCGAGTTGATTAAACGGTGAGCGTGGAGCGGATGAGTGGTGGGCGAAAAAACGTAAACACCCAACAGTAGGGACGCTGCGTGCAGCGTCCGCAAACAGCGTTTTAAGATAATCTGGATGCTGAACCTCCCCACTCGCGAAACACTCCATCTTTTGCCAATTCGGACGCATGCGTCCCTACCTTTACGACTCTAACAATTAACACTTTGCCCACCTATGAGAAACCTAAACAAAGCATTACTTCCCCTTGCCACACTGCCTGGCGCCCTCTTTGCCCAGGAGGCAACACAAAATCCTGGCTATCAATCCAACTCACCCCAGGCACGTCCCAACGTGGTGATGATATATGCCGACGACCTGGGCTTTGGCGACCTCGGGTGCTATGGCGCCAAGGGGGTGAAGACACCCAACGTGGACAAACTGGCGCAGAACGGCCTGCGATTTACCAACGCCCATGCCGTGGCATCCACAAGTACTCCCTCGCGCTATGCCCTGCTGACCGGACAGTATCCGTTCCGCAAGCAGGGAACCGATGTGGCAGCAGGCGACGCGGCAATGATCATCTCGCCCGACCAATACACCGTGGCTGACGTGTTCAAGGATGCCGGCTACACCACGGCAGCCTTTGGCAAATGGCACTTGGGACTGGGAGCACAGACGGGCAAGCAGGACTGGAACAAGCCCATCTCCCCTGCCCTGCCCGACATAGGGTTTGACTACTCGTACATCATGGCTGCTACTGCCGACCGTGTGCCTTGTGTGTTCATTGAGAACAGCACAGTGGCAAACTACGACCCCACGGCTCCCATATATGTGAACTACAATAAGAACTTCGATGGCGAACCCACGGGGCGCGACAACCCGGAACTGCTCTACAACCTGAAGAGTTCGCACGGACATGACTACTCCATTGTTAACGGTATCGGGCGCATTGGCTACATGAAGGGTGGCGGCAAGGCTCTGTGGAAGGACGAAAACATTGCCGACAGCATCACCACTCATGCCGTGGATTTTATAAAGAAGAACACGGAAAAACCTTTCTTCATGTACTTTGCCACCAACGATGTGCATGTGCCCCGTTTCCCACACCCCCGATTCCGTGGCAGCAGCGAGATGGGATTGCGTGGCGATGCCATAGTGCAGTTTGACTGGAGCGTGGGCGAAATAGTGCGCACACTGGAGGAACAGGGATTGCTGGAAAACACCATCATCATACTTACAAGCGACAACGGTCCCGTGCTGGACGACGGTTATCAGGACCAGGCCGAGGAACTCGTGGGCGAGCACTCTCCCACTGGCGGTCTGCGCGGCGGCAAATACAGCGCCTTCGAGGGAGGCACACGCGTACCCTTCATAGTGCACTGGCCTGCAGAAATACAGCAGGCAGGAACAAGGGATGCCTTGCTCTCGCAGATTGATTTTCTGGACGTGATGGCAAGTGTTGTGGGCGTTGGCAAGGGCAAGGCCCTGTCGCCCGACGGCCAGCCCGGGCAGGAAGCGACATGGTTTGGTGCAGAGGGCGACGGACGCGATTATGCCATAGGCATGGCACAGAACCACACCCTGACTATCCGCACCCCCCAGTGGAAGTACATTGAGCCAAAGGGTGGCGCCACAATGATACCTTGGGGACCGAAGATAGAGACGGGCTATTCCACCTCGCCACAACTGTTCCAGAGAGTGAACGGCGAGTATGACGAGGCCGTAAACAAGGCCACCGAATACAAGTCCGTGTGCGACAGCATCAGCGCGGAACTGGAAAGAATACGCCTGTCCTCCTCAAGCAATTCCATATTTCACGGTGCATACCACATAAAATACAACGGCAAACCTGTCTTCATCGGCTATAACACCACGCACGACCGACACAACAGCGAGGGGTTCAAAATAATCTCCCCCGACCACTACACGAGCACAGCCGAGGGCGACGAGGTGGCCATCGTACGTCCTTCCGGACTTGGGCACACCATATCCATGCAGGGCAAGTTCCTGTGCGAGCCACGCCTCTCGCAATGGGGGCACATCATGTTCTCCGACAAGGAAGCCGAGGCTGGCATATACCTGATTGAAGAGACCTCTACGGAAGACATATATAAGATACGTAGCACCAGCAGTGACATAAACTATGTCAACATATACACGGAGCATGGCGTGGCTGGCAATGACAAGGCGGACAAAGCAGGACTTGCCTCATACGCCGTAGAGGAACTGACCTCCTTTCCCTTTACCATTCCTGCGGAAAACATAGCAGGTATCTGCCTGCCTTTCAACGTAATCATACCCGAAGGAGCCTGTGCCTATGACCTCACCAACGAAGGGATAGAATTCAATGCCGAGAACAGCACCTATACCTGCACCCTGACACCGATAGCCGTTTCGGGTGAAACTCTGAAAGGAGGCACTCCTGCCATAATCAACGGAGAGCAGGGTTACTACACCCTCACCATCACCATGAAGGACAGCAATGCCAAGGGTGCGCACGAGCAGTCCTTGCTCAAGGGCAACTACGTGACAGAGAAACTCTGCCAGAACGGAGATGCAACAAAATATCTGCTCGCCGTGCAGGACGGCACACCAGCCCTTGAAACCTTCAACGGCACTGCCGACATTGCCGCCAACCAGTGCTGGATGGAGTGCAGCATGCCAGACGTTGATGGGTTCAAAATCTGTCTGCCCGTTTCCACCGGCATACAGAACACCCTTGCCGGAGCACATGACAAGGGACAGCACCCCATATACAACATGGCAGGACAACGCTTGAACTCTCCCCAACATGGCATCAATATAGTGGAAGGCAAGAAGTTCGTGGTGGAGTAAAACGGCCTTCTGCAGGTTCTTATCCCACTCCGATCGTCGAATAAAGAGATGAGAGGATGGAGTAAGACAAGATAGCGTTGTCAGTTATTTTTCGCACTAATATTTTTTTACTTTAGGTATTTGCAACCTCCCATGTGCAATTCTTTCTTTGTATTACCGTTGTTCTAAGATGCTGGTCATACTATTCTTCTATCTTCCGTGGGGTTGCTATAATTGCACCACCTAACTGTTCTAATAGATAGTCAGGCATATGCAATTGGGCTCTGAAATAAATACAAACAATGAGGGTGTGCCTTATCATGTTGATTTGACACACCCTCTATGAGAGTTTCTTGAGGAGGATTAGATTATATAGATACGCTCCTCGTAAAAAAGTTGTATTCGGTTATGGTTATTGCTTAGACATTACCAGGTCGGCAGAAGGATTAAGAATGTTTGTTTCGCCAATTGTAATAGTAGTATAACCATCAGACTCCAGATATCTTATATCATACTTTTCGCCACCATCCTGCTTGTTATACATCTCGCACTTAATAGTGTACTCACCTACAGGAAGAATAATGGATGCTTCAGTACCAGTGCCAGTTGACCCAATAGCATTAGAGGCGATAGTTTGGTTAATGGTGTACTCGGGTTCTGAAGATGTAGAACCCTTTTTCCAAATCTGTATGTTACCAACATACTGACGTTCACGAGAGGTGTTGGTTATGGTCAACAGACCGGTTGGAATGCGACAAGGTGCAAACAATGCTCGTGTTTCGGTACGCTTGCCTTCACTTATAGCAGCATAAGGACCTTTAGTATCAAAGTCGGCCCTGGTGCTGTACCAATGATAAGCAGTGTAGTATGGTACAACTGTCATTCGCAGTTGGTATGTCTCTTCAGAGTAGTCTTTGGCACTTGGCACATACCATACCCATGATGCATACATATCCATATCATTAACAGCCACTTTAGGAATTTTTGGATCAACTGTCAGACCAGCAGTAGTTGGAAGATTATTAATTTCGTATTTGTAACTTATGTTTGAGGGGGTAGAATTTAGTGCGATCTCCACATCCTGACAATCGCGTGTTTCGGAGTTGTTCCAACCAACTTCAAATCCCAAATCGCCGGTTAATATCAAACCATCATTACTACCACCAGAAATATTGCCATTTATAGCCCAAGAGAAACCATCGGTATAACTTGTAGAGCCAACAGTAGTACCAGGATGCGGAGTTTGTCCAGCTGGGAACTTTACATTTGCAAATTCATTTCCCTTCTCATCAAGAAAAGTTGTCTCGAACTCAAGTTTACTCATGTAGTAGCCGCAAAGGCGTGCATATACTCCGCCATGTCTGCTTGTCCATTTGCCATTATACATATTGCCATTGTGCGCTACTATGCTTGCTTCAACAAGATAATAATCACCAGGCGATGTTGTTGTGCTGAAAGCATGCATTGGGTAGATGTTGTATGAGACATCAACTGTAGAAGACTTTGTCAAACGGTCTGGGTCAGATAAGATTACATTTGCAATTTCCTGGTCAACACAAATAGAATATGTATGTGTAATGCTTTGGCTACTATAAAAAGCTCTAATGTCTTCTGTGTTGGAACGTGTAGTGGGATGATTTGTTATAGAAGCTTTACTATTGGCCCAGTTGATGAAACTATTTGAAAGTTTGTGGTGTATATCATCGGTATTTACAGAAGGATCGTCCATGGTATAGAATTCATATTCATTATTGAACGCATACACTAGCAAACCCTCTTTCTCATGACAGATGAAACCAAGACTATTGTCTTCTTTCCATTGTTTAAGCTCTGCAAGATTAGGTTCAATAACCGCAATGGTAGCACCTCTATTATATGCCTTCTTGATAATATCATCGTTGCTGATAAAATTATTTCCATCAACGAGTATCAGTAACGCTTCTTCAATATTAACATTATTATTTGTTCTTCTCTTTATTTTCTGCAATAGAGGGGAGTCGTTACCTGGAAGACATGTTGTAGGTATAAGAAGTTTCTTGTCGTCCAGATCGCATGTACCGCCAGCCTCGGTTTCTTCAGTAATGACATCGTCACCAACATCATCAACTTCGTTACAGGCAGAAAAAAGCAATAGACTGCTGCCTAATAATGTAAGCAGCGCATTTCTTCTAATGAAATCTTGAAAATTTGTTTTCATAAATAATTTGTTATAGGTTTTAGGTTAAAAGATTAAAATAATTTTATCGGACACCTATATTTCTTTTTCCCGTTGACAATATATACACCTGGCATTAGTTCCTTAGCCTTCTGGGGTAAGCGCTGACCGTTAAGATTGTATATCACTATTCTCTCAGATTCACTTACCTTTTCCTCTGTGATATTTGTTGGGTCTACACAGTGTAACTCAAACAAGAACTCGCTTTCATACTGATAGGAGTTTCTTACCTTAACAGAAAATTTAAGCGATTGACCAGTGTAACCAAATTCATCTTCAAATCTATATTCTAATCTTAATTTTCCATTCCGAATATCAACTTTCCATTCCCCTATATATTCTTTTTCATCTTCATAACATGTATCAAGAATCACGAAATCCAATCCTGCCGGGTCATAAAAATAATCGCGAAGCTCTGATTCAATACAACCCTCCATCTCCGTTGTGTATAGTTTCATGTTATTGGCATCCTTCGGCATAGGTTTAGATTTTGCAATTATCCCATTGATAGTATATGACAATTGTAGTTGTTTGGACGAAGCAGAAGCGCCAGGACCATAGTAGTTAATTGTAAGCGGATATGTTCCTAATGGTGTGGATTGTTCCACATTAAGGGTCAGGTGGAGGTTTCCAGAATCTTTATCATACTTATGAGCAACTATTCCGTTAGGATCCTCTATGCTAACAGTTTCCACATTGATGCAGGGCAAACTCACCTCGCAAATTGGTAGTGAGTGTTCATATACCGAACACGGACGATGAGTGATTATATTAGAGGTGTTTAATGGGTTATAAATCTGTGCGCCATCAGCTACCTCCATACTAACGAATGCGGAGCGCTGAGATTTATTGCCAAAAACATCAACAGCCTCTATTATGTATGATCCTGATTTCATGTGTTTCTCCACAACACAAAAGTCTGTTGAAGCAGAAGTCTTTACCGTAAACAATGGTTCCCTCGCATTATCTGCATAGACAGAGCAATAGGCAACCTGATTTCCTTTTGCATCTGTAGGCACCTTCCATGTGAATACCGCACACGAATCGTTAACGGAAGTGACTTTAAAATCAGTAGGACACTCGGGGGCTATTCCCGTATCGTCGCTCAACGCTGCATAAGCATCAAGAATACCAGCACCAAGCTTATTCATATAAGGATAACCTGCTTGATACTTGTCGACCACGGCGGAGGAGCGAAGTAGCCTCCTTTTAACATCAACAGGAGTAAGTGATGGCGAGGCAAATTTGGATACAACCAGTGCAGCTACACCGGAAACATGTGGGCATGCCATAGAGGTTCCTATATTGAAACCATACTTATTGTTAGGCAGAGTGCTATAAACACCCTTTTCCTTATTGACTAATTCTCCACCTGGAGCAGAAATGTCAATCCAACTACCGTAGTTCGAGAATGTTGAACGCATTCCCGTACTTGCTACCGAGGCAACAGTTATCAAATTTTCTTTTGGCAGTTCTGAATCGCCAAAAGGATAATTCGGAGTTTCTTTATTATCATTACCTGCTGCAAAAACAACCAATCCTCCCTTCATCGGACTTTGCTCATATTGGCCTGCATTCTCCATGAAATACGCTATTGCCTCGGAATAAATTGAGGGTGTTTCCTCTTTAGTACCCCAACTATTAGATGATATTACTGCACCATTATCTGCAGCATATACATATCCTCGCGCATTCTCATAGTCCAGCATATTAGAACCATCAGTATACAAACCAATGCCCATTACCTTTACACCAGTATATACTCCATCGCCTCCGGCAATACCGCACACACCTATTCCGTTATTGTTTACTGCTGCTATCGTTCCTGCCACGTGAGTGCCATGATCACCAAATTTGTCAGAACCAGAAAGATTTATTCCATGAATATCGTCAACATATCCGTTGCCATCATCATCTACTCCTGGCTGGCCATTAGCCTCCTTCTCATTAACCCACATGTTTGGAGCAAGGTCTGGATGTGTATGCTCTATCCACGAGTCCATCACTGCAACGATTACATTTCGCTTGCCCTGTTCTATTTCCCATGCCTTGTCCAACCTTATAGCGCCAGGACATGAATCATGGTAATGCCATTGCTTTTCATAAAGTGGGTCATTCATGGAAACAGAGCGTGTACTCTTACTTGTAATGACGGGAGATTCCACTGATATTGTCGGAACTTCAGGCATTTCAATTAACTTTGTGGCCCTAACATGTTTAATGCCCTTTTTCCCCTCAAACTCTTCCACTGGGGCCTCAACCAGATACCATAAATGCAAACCTGCCTTGCGATGGCGTTCCTCTATCTCCTGATTGGGAGCATAAGGTATCAACCTCTCAAAAGTAAGCTTAGGATTACCAGCTATTATTGAATCAGCAAAATACTCACTCTCAAACTTAATTTGAGTTTGTGCATTACCAAACAGGCTGTATGCTGCAATGCACATTAAAAGAATCTTCTTCATGGGACTATTTTTTTTGCTCCGTTGACAATATATACACCAGGCATTAGTTCACATTGCTTCTGGGGTAAGCGCTGACCGTTAAGATTGTATATCACTATTCTCTCAGATTCACTTACCTTTTCCTCTGTAATATTTGTTGGGTCGATATAGTGTAAGGTAAACAGGACCTTGTATTCGTACTGATATGAGTTTCTTGCCTTAAAAGAAATATCAAATTTATATTCATAATCATCATCGAGAAACATATTAACGTTAAAAACATATTCTACTTTTAATTTATCATTTTCAACTTTAACGTTTAACCAATAATCAAAGTCATCTACTTCGTAGCATGTATCTGGAATAACAAATTCCAATCCTGCTGGATCATAAACATAATCACGGAGGTTCAATTCAAAACTACCCTCTATCTCCGATGTGTATAAATTCATTTTCACGCTATCTTTTGCTATAGGTCCGGATTCTGTAATTACCTCATTGACAGAATATGATAATTGTAGTTGTTTTGACGAAGCAGAAGCGCCAGGTGCAGAGTAGTTAATCGTAAGCGGATATGTTCCTAATGGTGTGGATTGTTCCACATTAAAGGTCAGGCGGAGGTTTCCTGAACCTTTATCATACTTATGAGCAACTATTCCGTTAGGATCCTCTAAGCTAACAGTTTCCACATTAATGCTGGGCAAAATCACCTCGCAAATTGGTAGTGAGTGCTTATATACCGAACATGGACGATGAGTGATTATATTAGAAGTGTTTAATGGGTTATATATCTGTGCGCCATCTGCTTCCTCCATATTAACAGAAGCGGAGCGCTGAGATTTTTTGCCAAAAACATCAACAGCCTCTATTGTGTATGACTCAAAGTTCATGTGTTTCTCCACTACACAAAAATCTTTTGAAGCAGAAGTCTTTACCGTAAACAATGGTTCCGTTGTATCATCTGCATAGACAGAGCAATAGGCAACCTGATTTCCTTTTGCATCTGCAGGCACCTTCCATGTGAAAACCGCACAAGAGTCATTGACGGAAGTGACTTTAAAGTCAGTAGGACAATCGGGGGCTATTCCCGTATCGTCGCTCAGCGCAGCATAAGCATCCAGAATACCAGCACCAAGTTTACTCCTATAAGGATAACCTGCCTGATACTTGTCAACCTCTGCGGAAGAGCGAAGTAACCTCCTTTTAACCTCAACTGGTGTAAGTGATGGCGAGGCGAATTTGGATACAACCAGTGCCGCAACACCAGAAACATGTGGGCAAGCCATGGAAGTTCCATTCATAAATCCATACCCGTTGTTAGTAATAGTACTATAAACACCATTTTCCTTATTGACTTTCTCTCCACCAGGTGCAGAAATATCAATCCAACTACCGTAGTTAGAAAATGTGGAACGCATGCCTGTACTTGCCACCGAGGCAACGGTTATCAAATTTTCTTTTGGCAGTTCAGGATCGCCAAAAGGATAATTTGGAGTTTCCTTATTATCATTTCCTGCTGCAAAAACGACCAATCCTCCATTCATCGGACTTTGCTCATATTGACCAGCATTTTCCATGAAATACACGATTGCTTCACGAATTACAGGTGCTTCTCGGTCTCCCCAACTGTTAGATGATATTACTGCGCCATTGTCTGCAGCATATACATATCCTCGCGCTATCTCTTTATCAGGGTTCGTTTGAAGAGCAAGCCCAATACTCATTATCCTAACACCAGTATCTTCTCCATCACCTCCGGCAACACCGCACACACCTATTCCATTATTGTTGACTGCTGCTATCGTTCCTGCCACATGTGTGCCATGGTTATCGAATGGTTGTTGACCAGAAAGGTTTAACCCGTGAATATCATCAACATACCCATTGCCGTCATCATCTACTCCAGGCTGGCCATTGGCCTCAATCGCATTCACCCACATATTTGGAGCGAGGTCTGGATGGGTATAGTCTATCCACGAGTCCATCACGGCAACTACCACATTTCGCTTTCCCTGTTCTATTTCCCATGCCTTCTCAAGTCTTATGCTACCAGGACATGAATCATAATAGTGCCATTGCTTTTCATAAAGAGGGTCATTCATGGAAACAGAGCGTGTACTCTTACTTGTAATGACGGGAGATTCCACAGGTATGATGGGAACTTCAGGCATTTCAATTAATTTTGTGTCACTAACATGCTTTATGCCCTTTTTCCCTTCAAACTTTTCCACCGGGGCCTCAACGAGATACCATAAATGCAACCCTGCCTTGCGATGGCGTTCCTCTATCTCCTGATTGGGAGCATAAGGTATCAACCTCTCAAAAGTAAGCTTTGGATTACCGGCTATTATCGAATCAGCAAAATACTCATTCTCAAACTTAATTTGAGTTTGTGCATTACCCAACAGGCTGTATGCTGCAATGCACATTAAAAGGATTCTTTTCATTTTAGTATGGTAAATGATGAATACCTGTTACATATTCTATTTTCAGGGAGATTACTCATAACTCATAACCACGACTGTCTCGCCTTCTTCCAGTGAGGCCTTGATGTTCTTACCGCCACTCTTGACCTTACAGAGGCTGATGTCGTCGCCCATTACTTCAACAATCTTGATTACGCCCAACTCTCTCTTGGCATACCTTCCACCAATAGTTTTTACGGAATATACGGTAAAACGCATATCCACTCTTGCTGAATTAGCAGAACCTATGTCAATGTACACCTCTTTCTGCTTGTCCTTCTTTGCCAGTCCTGCCTCTATGATGGAAGCATTCAGGGGATAGAGCTTGTTATAATGACGTGCCACCCTTGATGAAAGCAGTATCAATGCTTCGTTGATGGCCTTGTCCTCCGATTTCACCCAATTCAAGTCATGATTGGTAATGTAAAAGGTATGACTATCTACGATATGACCATCGTGTACATCCTTTACATGAACAGTCACCTCTATCTGTGCCTTATACACATTGTATGGTATGGTTTTCTTGTCCAATGGGGTAAAAAGTTCTGTTGTGGTACTTATGCTGTTTATTGTGCCGCTGACACAAAACGCCGGTGTATCCTCATCAATCTCCCCATCCTTGAACTCTCCTTCAATGGCATGGAATCTCCTTACCTTGCCTAAACCAGACAGAACACATGCTCGGACGGAAGCTGCATATTTGTCTCTATGCGTAGTCACAGAACCCATGGCCAATGCCTGACCAATAGTCCCAAGTACAGAACCGACTGATACCTTTTCCTGCTTTGGCGTGTATTCTATTTCACCAAAAGCAACTTTATATATTGTATTTCTATCTGCCTGGGCAAATGTGCATAATGGTATACATAACCACAGCACCAGTATTGAAAAAAAATTGCTCTGTCTCATTTTTCGTTGTAGTTAATTGTAAGAAAAATCCCTACCATGTATATATATGCATATTACACATCAAATACATGGTAGGGGATAACTGATTTCTAAATAATCTGATTGTTACAGAATATCTTATATCTGCATATTAGTATACCAATATACCATTTTCATCAAATGTAAATGTATGCACAGCATCTAAACGACCTGCGGAAACCATTGCTGCAGCATTGCTGCTTGATGGCGTCATGTCACCTTGGCCTTTAGTGTCTACTTTACCATCTATTATCTCTCCATTTACATCAAGAAGATTATAATGATATTTACAAGTCTTGAAAATTATTTTTATTTTCTCTACAGACGTCATATCCTTATCTTCCTTCAATGTATAAGATTTCTTAAATGTTAAAGAGCATGGAAGTGGAGCGGTTAACACCTTTGTCCAATCCGTTGTTGTGACAGTATCCACTTTTGTACCATTTGCGTCTGTGTACTCCATAATAATATTGCAGTATTCCAGCATGTCTTCAGACTCAATATCAGTATACCTAAATGATACTGCTACAGGCTTTTTTGCATCTGTATCTGGATTGGGAGTTTCTACTTCCTTCTCACAAGACATCAATGCAGCAGATGCAAATAACACAATTGCAGCCAGCGCACTCTTGAAAATTAATGACTTTTTCATTTCTGAATTTTGTTTTTTTGTGGATGTTTGGATTGTGGTGCCCGCAAGTCAAATGATGATGAAAGATAATCTGTTTACCTCTTATTTAAATATAATTACACTTGGGGGCTTGATATAGCAGACATATGAACCATGTCTATGAATTATTCTGATTCTTTACCGTCTAATTTCAATTCACCGTCTGAGTCAAAGACAAATTCATGCACTGTATTAAAATAACCAGTAGAAATGGATTCTGCAACCTTGCTGGCTGTACCAAAGTTAGGTTTCTTTAAGTGTGAGATTTCTTTAGCATCTCCTATTGAATCTCCATTTGCACTCAATAATTTATATACATATCCATAGGAATTCCTTTTATATTCTATTTTCTCTGCAGATGCCATATTCTTATCTGCCCTTAAAGTATATGTTTTCTTAAATGTATAAGTGCATGGTAGTTGGGTAGTAAATATCTTGGTCCATTCTGTTGCAGTGATAGTATCCACCTTTGTACCATTTACATCTGTATACTCCATAACAATGTTGCAGTACTCCAACATGTCTTGTGTTTCCTCATTATAATATCCAAAGGTTACTGCAGCGGGGTTCTTTACATCTGGTTCGGGCTCTGTAGTATTCACTTCCTTCTCGCAAGACACCAATGCAGCAGATGTAAAGAACGCAAATGCAGCCAACACACTCTTAAAAATAATAGTTGATTTCTTCATAGTATTGTTATGTTTAAATTTTAGTAACATAAATGATCGTGTCATAAATAGTCGTGTCAGTTTATCGCTTTTCTATAAATTACCGTTGATTTTGATCCACGAGTTACTCTCCATATATATGTTCCCTCAATTACTATTGTATTGAGCTTTTCTTCTGCCCTCAAACATGCGGCCTTAATTTTGCTATCGCATTCTGACACCTCACCTTCCATGGTAAACGGAGAACTATTAATACCCAAAGAGGCGAGCTCTTCCCAGTAGAGTGCCTCAATAGCTGCCATTTCAAAAAGATTCCCGCTCTCTTTCTCAAATCCCGTTGTGTAAACATTTGCTTCAGAAACAACCTCTTCCTCGCATGAAGTCAATGCGAAGGGCACACACATCAATGCAATAAGCATCACTGCCTTGAAAATAAAAGACTTCTTCATAGTTTTAATTGGTTAATTGATTAATATTTAAAGGTTAAAAATAGTTTTTCTCATCACTACATATACACATCACTTGCACCACAACGAAAGTTGTGTCGCCTCGTGGCTCCGTGGAGGATATTTACAGACTTTACTGGGTTACGACATGGATACAAAAAAGCGTGGAGCCAGTCCTGATGCTCGTTCCACGCGTTAAGGCCTTCGCATTGCCCGATTAGTCGAAACGAGCAACGCTGAAAGCCCCACGCCGATGAGTATATAAAATCCACTCATAGGGCTATCACCAGAAAGGGCGAATAGCCAATGAGGGCTGTATATAAACATCCCATGAGACGTTCCCGTTGCTTTGTTTTTGACTAATCATTTGAAGTTGCGAAGTTCTAACGCGTCAAATCCAAAGCGTTCAGTTACGCCTTTTTATGTACATGTGTCAAGCCCGCCTCTGCCCCTCGGGGCTTCCAGCGATGGCAAAGACATCGCAAATATAGATAATTAAATCCATTTATAATACATTAACATATAAAAATATCGTGCCAAACATGAAAAAACTCAGCACAAGAAGTGGTTTATCAATAACTTGTCAAGGCGCACACCGCATTACTGCATTTTTATAGATTCTTGAGATTGTAAGATCGTTATTTTACACAACGATAAGAAAAACGCAAACAGAAGTGATAGCAAAACATTTTACAGAACAATATGCCGTAGCAAAAGTTGGCTATAGAAACAGGATTTGCAAAGAAGACAACAACATGCACAGCTGGTTAAGTTCAAAAGTGCCTTGCATATCAAAAACAGAACAACCGACACCACAAAAAAACGGGCATCGGTTGTTTTGTTATGATTGTTATAACTGGTTGGATCAAATGCTCTCCAACATGCGCTTGAGCACCACGGTGGCAGAAATCTCGCGGTTGGCGGCTTCGGGGATGACGAGAGAGGTGGGGGCCTCGATTACCTCGTCGGTAACAATCATGCCGCGACGCACAGGAAGACAGTGCATGAAATGGGCATTGTTGGTAACTGCCATCTGACGGTCGGACACGGTCCAGTCGAGCATGTCGTGATAGTCGGTCAGTATCTTGCCATAGTCCTCGGGACGAGTAACACCAGGGCATGACCAGTTCTTGGCATAGACGAAGTCGGCGCCCTCGAAAGCCTTCATCTGGTCGTACTCCACACGAGCATTGCCGGCAAAGGCAGGATCCAGTTCGTAGCCCTCGGGGTGTGTGATGACGAAGTCCACATCGGCAGCATTCATCCACTCGGCAAAGCTGTTGGGCACTGCCTGTGGCAGAGCACGGGGATGGGGAGCCCAGGTGAGCACCACCTTGGGACGTGCCGTCTGCTTGTGCTCCTCGATGGTGAAGAGGTCGGCAAAGGCCTGCAGGGGATGCACGGTGGCTGTCTCCATGGCAAAGACGGGCTTGCCAGAGTACTTCACAAACTGGTTGTAGACGGTCTCGGCATAGTCATACTCGCGGTCGGTGAGACCAGCAAAGGAGCGGATGCCGATGATGTCGCAGTAACTGCTCATCACGGGAATGGCCTCCAGAAGATGCTCGCTCTTGTCGCCATCCATAATGACACCACGCTCGGTCTCCAGTTTCCATGCTCCGGCATTCACATCCAGGACGATGACATTCATGCCCAGATTCTGTGCAGCCTTCTGTGTGGAGAGACGTGTGCGCAAACTGTTGTTGAAGAATACAAGCAGGGCGGTCTTGTTGCGGCCAAGTTCCACATACTTGAAACGGTCCTGCTTAATTTCGCGTGCCTCGGCCAAAGCCTGCTTCAGGTCGCCAAGGTCTTGTACATTGAGAAAAGTTTTCATATGCTATGTTTTAACGGATGAGCGGTGAGCGGATGAGCGGATGAGGGGTGAGCGGTGAGCGGATGAGCGGTGAGTGGTGAGCGGGAAAGGTAGGGACGCTGCGTGCAGCGTCCGAATTGGTTAAAGGCAGAGTGTTTTGCTAGTAAGGAGGTTTTAGCGTCTGAATTATCTCTTCCTGTTGTCTTGCGGACGCAGCACGCTGCGTCCCTACTGTTGGGTGTTAACTTTTCCGCTTACCGCTCATCCGCTCCACGCTCACCGTTTTCCGATTTCCGTTTTCCGTTTTCCGTTTAATTTCTTGTCTGTCCGTTACCCCTTATTATATACTTGCTGGTGGTTATCTCTTCCAGTGCCATAGGGCCGCGGGCATGAAGTTTCTGTGTGGAGATGCCTATCTCGGCACCGAGTCCGAACTGTGCTCCGTCGGTGAAGGAAGTAGGTGCATTGTGGTAGACACAGGCGGCATCCACCTCGCGGAGGAAGCGGTCAGCGGTATGCCAGTTCTCCGTAACGATACTCTCGCTATGCCCCGACCCATGCTGGCGGATATGCGAGAGAGCCTCGTCCAGTCCGCTTACGATGCGTATGCTCAAATCGTGCGAAAGCCATTCGCGGCCATATTCGCCATAGTGGAACTGCACCTGTCCCTGCATGGTGGCAAGCAACTCAGCAAGGCGAGGTTCCATGTCCTTGTGCACAAGCAGACAGTCCAGTGCGTTGCACACGCTCACTCGGCGGCACTTGGCGTTATGGACGATGAGTTTTGCCTTGTCCATGTCGGCATCCTTGTCGACATAGCAGTGTACCACACCGGCACCAGTCTCTATGACAGGCACCTTGGAGTTCTCGCGCACATAGCGTATCAGTCCGGCAGAACCACGGGGAATAATCAGGTCCACCAGTCCCTCGGCAGAAAGGAGTTCAGCCGTTGCCTCGCGCGTGGCAGGCAACAGGGTAACGGTGGCAGGGTCCAGCCCGTGCTCGAAGAGGACATTATGTATTACGGCACAAATGGCCTTGTTGCTCTCCTCGGCATCGGAACCTCCCTTCAGGATGACGGCAGAACCTGCCTTCAGGCAGAGGGCCGTAACATCGAGGGTAACATTGGGACGAGCCTCGTAGATAACGCCGATAACGCCAAAGGGCACGCTGACACGGCTGATGTCCAGTCCGTTCTCCAGCACCTTGTGACTCAGTACACGGCCCAGAGGCGATGGCAAGGATGCCACATTGCGGCAGTCCGATGCTATGCCTGCTATGCGCTTGGGGGTGAGGCGCAAGCGGTCGTAGCGAGGGTCGGCAGGGTCCATACGCTCCAGATCGTGAGCGTTGGCCACCAGGATGGCATCGGCACTGCGTTCCATGGCATCTGCCATGTCCACGAGCAGGGCATTAACCGCCTCTGTGCTCAGTGCGGCAAGTTGGCGCGACGCCAGTTTTATGTATTCTGATTCCATATACATTATATTATATAGATGCAATAGATGCTCCGTTCACTTTGCCCAGCGTCGCACTGAGGGTTAAACTCCCCAGTTTAACGTCGGGGCTCGAAGAGACGAGCGAAGCGGAGGGGGTGCATAGTTTTCCGTTTCCCCCTTTCCGTTTCTGCGTGAGATAAAAGATAAGAGCGATTTTGTTTTTCACGCAAAGAGCGCAAAGAGCGCAGAGTTTTTATTTCCATTCCTATTTCACGCTTGCGCTGGAGGAGTCGCAAACTTCGTTACGACAAGAGAGCGCAGAGGGTTCTATCCACCCCCTCCCCCCTACGGGGTACTCGCCCCTGTCTCAGGGGGAGAAAGTGGGTGATAGCGTTAGCCAGTAGTAACTGACTGTCCCCCTGAGACAGGTGGGACGAGCGCGGAGGGGGTGGATAAAACACCGCTAACCGCTAACCGCTAACCACTCACCGTTCACTGCTCACCGCTCACCGCTCTAAAGTGTGTGTGCGGCACTGCAGGGACATTGTCCACGAGGTCTACCAGTATGTTTTCTCTGGTTCCCCGAGCAAGGAGCACATCTATGCCAGAGGTAGCCACCTCGATAGCGGTCTTGCACTTGCTCTGCATGCCGCCACGGCCAGCGCCAGACTTCTCTGTCTGTATGTATTCGCTGACATCACGACCGGCATCCACTACGGGGATGAGACTGACACCTTCATCGCCTGGACGGCCGTTGTACAGTCCGTCCACATTGCTGAGCAGGATGAGGGTGTCGGCTCCCATCAGACGGGCTATGAGGCCGGAGAGTTCATCGTTGTCGGTGAACATCAACTCGGTGATGCACACTGTGTCGTTCTCGTTAACAACAGGCAGAACACCGTGCGAAAGCATCACCTCCATGCAACGGCGCATGTTCTCGCGGTGCTCGTCGGAGTCGAAGTCGGTCTTCTGCGTCAGCACCTGTCCCACTGGGATGTGGTGCTCGCGAAGGAAGTCGTAGTAGCGGTTGATGAGTTTTGCCTGACCCACGGCAGAGAACAACTGACGCTGCTCCACTGAGTCCATCTCCAGGGTGCTCTGCTGACTGAGGTGCAGTTCTCCCCTACCCGATGCCACGGCACCGGAGGAGATGAGGATAACCTCAATGCCACGATGTCGCAGTTCTGCCACCTGGTCTACCAGGGAGGACAGACGTGTCACGTCCAGCGTGCCGTCCTTGCGGGTAAGCACCGCACTACCTATCTTTACTGCTACTCTCTTCATTTCTCGTTTGCTTTCAGTCCTGCCAGAACGGAGGCAGTGAAACCAGCCTCCTCCATGGCATTAAGTCCGCGTATGGTGTATCCGCCCGGAGTGGTTACGGCATCGATAGCCTCCTCGGGATGGCGACCGCTCTCTTCTAACAGTGCCACTGCTCCCTTCATGGTCTGGAGCACTGCCTGACGAGCCTCATCGGGACGGAAGCCCAACTGCACTCCACCTTCCATCATGGCACGCACATAGCGCATCACATAGGCTATGCCACAACCTGACACCTGCATACCGGCATCCATCTGCTTGTGCGGCACGGTCTGCACCTTGCCCACAAGGGAGAAGAGGCGCACTACCTCGTCTATCAGCACGGAGGGACGGTCCAGTTCCTCTATGAAGGTCATGCCGGCACCATATTCCACGGCAATATTGGGCATGGCATACACATTGATGCGGGCATTGCGCACACCGGCGGCAACACTGACCACAAGGGCATTGGAAGCGCGTAGGGGCAACTTTATCTGGTCCATAACCTCGTCAACAAGCCATGGCTTTACGGCTATGAAAACGATGTCGGCACCGGTGACAGCCTGAACATTGTCGGTAGTGGCGGTGAGTTGGGGGTAGAGGCCAAGGAAGCGGTCAAGGGTGCACTGACTGCGTGCGGTGATGGTGAGCTGCGAGGCAAGTCCTGCCTTGCACCATCCGTGCACCAGGGCACCGCCCATATTGCCAGAACCTATTACTGCTATCTTCATAATTTACGATAATACTCGGCGGAATGCTTCCAGGAACTGGTCGGCCTCGCCGATGGTGAGGCACAGGGGTGGAAGCAGACGGATGACGTTGGTACCGGAGCAACCGGTGAAGATGTGCTCCTCCTTGATAAGGCGGGTACGAGGTTCCTTGTAGGGGATGTCCAGTTCTATGCCTATCATCAGACCACGGCCACGCACGTCAACAACGTGGGGCAGGTTCATGGAGCGTAACTGTTCCATGATATAGTCGCCCACCTGGGCAGCATTCTCCACGAGGTTTTCGCTCTCTATAACGTCCAGCACTGCCAAGGCTCCGGCACAACCCAGGTGGTTGCCTCCGAAGGTAGTGCCCAACTGCCCGTAGATGGGAGTGAACTTGGGCGAAATGAGCACGCCACCCATGGGGAAGCCGTTGCAGATGCCCTTGGCCACGGTAATCATGTCGGGACGGACGCCCAGATGCTGGTGGGCAAAGAACTTGCCCGAACGGCCGTAGCCGCACTGTATCTCGTCGCAGATGAGTACGGTGTTGTGCGCCTCGCACAGAGCCTGCAGTTCCTTCAGGAAGTCTGCCTCGACCATGCGTATGCCGCCAACGCCCTGTATGCACTCGATGATAACGGCACAGACATCGTTCTTCTCTATCTCGGCACGCCAGGGTTCTATCTCGTTGATGGGAAGATAGGTGACATGACCGTTGGCATTGATGGGTGCAATGATCTTGGGATTGGCAGTAGCCTCTACCGCCAGAGAGGTGCGGCCATGGAAGGCCTTCTCGGCAGAAAGCACACGGGTGCGGCCATTGTGGAAGGACGCGAGCTTCAAGGCGTTCTCGTTGGCCTCGGCACCGGAGTTGATGAGGAACAACTGATAGTCCTCGTAACCAGACACCTTGCCCAGGGTGAGGGCAAGTTCCTTCTGCAAGGGGTTCTGCACTGAGTTGCTATAGAAGCCCAAGCGTGCAACCTGCGAGGCAATGGCCTCGACATAGTGGGGATGTGCATGACCTATGCTAATGACGGCATGACCGCCATAGAGGTCGAGATATTCTGTTCCCTCTTCGTCCCATACGTGGCATCCCTCGCCACGGTCTATGGTTATGTCAAAAAGGGGATAAACGTCGAATAGTTCCATAGTATTAAGAAGACCCTCCCCATTGCCCCTCCACAAGGGAGGGGAGTATAATGTTCTGGGAAGGTAGGGACACTGCATGACGTGTCCGTTTTTTTATTTAGATAGACTCTTCATGCCGAGTCTTCGTATTAATGTCTGTTACCACTCCCCTCCCTTGTGGAGGGGTTGGGGGTGGGTCCCCTAGAACGCACTCGCCTTCAGGTTCAGGCCTGCTTTCTCGTCAAGGCCGAACATCAGGTTCATATTCTGCACTGCCTGACCCACAGCGCCCTTCAGCAGGTTGTCTATGCAGCAGATCATGAGCAACTGGTCCTCGTACTTCTCTACATAGACCACGGCCTTGTTGGTGTTTACCACCTGCTTCATATCGGGCGACTTCACCACGAAATGTGTAAAGGCGGCATCCTGGTAGTAGTCGGCATACAGTTTCTGTACCTCCTCGAGGGGAGCATCGCACTTGGCATAGGCGGTAACATATATGCCACGGGCAAAGCAGCCACGCTGGGGGATGAAGAGCACACGGCCGTCATAACCGGGATGAAGTTCCTGCACGGTCTGGTTTATCTCCAGAAGGTGCTGGTGATTGAAGGTCTTGTATACGGAGATGTTGTCGTTGCGCCAACTGAAATGTGTGGTTGCACCGGGCTTCTGACCAGCACCGGTGGAACCTGTTATGCCGTTCACGTGGATGTCTCCGCTCAGCAGTCCTGCCTTCAGTGCGGGAAGCAGAGCCAACTGTATGCAGGTGGCAAAGCAACCGGGATTGGCAAGGTGCATGCAGTTGCGGGTCTGCTCGCGATGTGTCTCGGGCAAACCGTAGACATAGTCGTGGTCGCCGGCAATGCGGAAGTCCTGTGCCAGGTCTATGATGCGCACATGTGCAGGGATGTCATGCTCCTGCAGGAAGGCACGGCTCTTGCCATGACCAAAACAGAAGAACACCACGTCGACCTGCTCCCAGGGCATCTCGCTGGTAAAGCATAGGTCGGTCTCGCCAGACAAACCCTCGTGCACATCACACACAGGATTGCCGGCATTGGATTCGCTATTGGCAAAGACTATCTCTGCCTCGGGATGATTGAGGAGCACGCGGATAAGTTCACCGCCAGTGTAACCTGCTGCTCCAAGTATGCCTACTCTAACCATATATTATTTGCTCTTGGGAGCCAACAACCACAACAGAAGGTAAATCCAAAAACTTACGCTACCACACACAGCAAATACTACAAAAACACTGCGTACCAACAATGTGTCAATACCGAAATACTCGGCAATACCACCGCATACACCTGCTATCTTCTTGTCTGTTGCAGACAAAGCAAACTTCTTATCCATATTATATTACTGTCTGTTTAAATGTTATTCTTTCTTGTTATTTATATTGAAGGTGCTCTTCGCCTCTGGTATGACCAACATGAGGATAAAGTACACTATCAATCCGCAAAATGCGGTAAACAGGGTCAGCAGCAGGTAAATGATACGCACAACTGTTGCATCCATATTAACATAATTTGCTATGGCTGCACATACTCCAGCCAACATGCGTCCAGTACGTGGACGCTCCATCTTCTTGGGTTCAGACATGATTTTTATTTCTTGAAAGTAAATACTCCCCTCCATAGAGGGAGGGGATGGGGGTGGGTCCTTATCTCTCCTCCTCGGGATGTGCCAGATAGTAAGCACGCAGAGCAGTAGAACTTACCTTGATGAATCCCTTGGCATCGTCGCTGCTCCATGCCTTTGCGGTCTCGCCATACTCGCCAAGCTTATTCTTCACGAGGTCGTTGGGAGAATCCACACCCATGGTCTGGAAACTGTAGGGACGGAGTTCCAGGGTTACCTCACCGGTAACATTGCGCTGGCTGCTGATGAGCATAGCCTCGATATCGGGCATAACGGGTTCCAGATACTGGCTCTCGTGCAGGAACATGCCATACCAGTTAGCCACCTGTTCCTTCCAGTACTGCTGCCACTTGCTCAGGGTGTACTTCTCCAGGAAACGGTGTGCACCGATGATGAGCATGGGGGCTGCTGCCTCGAAACCTACACGGCCCTTGATGCCAATGATGGTGTCGCCCACATGACAGTCGCGACCGATAGCGTAGGATGCACCTATCTCCTCAACTGCCTGGATGGCCTGAATCTTGTCCTCGTAGCGTGTGCCGTTGACAGAAACGAGTTCGCCCTTCTCGAAACCAAGCTTCAGCAGTTCTGTACCTTCCTTGGTGGGGTGCTTCAGGTATGCGCTCTCGGGAAGACCCTGTGTGCTGTCGAGAATCTCACCGCCACAGATGCTGGTACCCCAGATGCCTACGTTGTATGAATACTTCAACTTGGTAAAGTCGGCAAAATAGCCGTTCTGGTTCAGGTAGTCAACCTCCTCCTGACGAGTCAGGTTGCCATCGCGGGTCAGGGTAATAATCTCAACACCGGGAGCCATAACCAGGAAGGTCATGTCGAAGCGAATCTGGTCGTTGCCGGCACCGGTAGAACCGTGAGCAATGGCGCTGGCGCCAATCTCACGGGCATAGCGTGCAATGGCCATAGCCTGGAAGATGCGCTCGCTGGACACGCTGATAGGATAGCAGTTGTTGCGCAGCACATTGCCGAAGACCATGTACTTCAGCGACTTCTCGTAGTACTCCTGGGTAACATCCAGGGTAACGTACTCCTTGGCGCCCAGCTTGTAGGCATTCTCCTCGTTGGCCTTCAGTTGCTCGGCACTGAAACCACCGGTATTGGCACATGCGGCATACACCTCATAGCCCTTCTCCTTAGCCAGGTACATCACGGTGTAACTGGTATCAAGGCCGCCACTGAAGGCAACCACTACTTTCTTCTTTTCCATGTTGTATGTTGTTTGGACCCTCCCCCATCCCCTCCCTGTATGGATGGGAGTATATAGGATTTACGAGGGTTTTGTTAATAATTTCTTTTAATCTTAGGTGTTTCTTCCCGTTTCCAATGTCTCTAACCGCTCATCCGCTCACCGTTTTCCCAACTATCCCTCAGTTGTAACTGACTGTCCCCCTGAGACAGGGCGAATAAGGCCTTTAGAAAAATGACTCAATATCATTTTGTGCCTTATGAGGGTTAAACTCCCCAGTTTAACGTCGGTGCTCGAAGAGACGAGCGAAGCGGAGGGGGTGGATTATACCTTTCCGTTCTCCGTTTTAATCCGACTCCGTCGTCTTGAACCTGCTCACGCTCAGCATAATCAAAATGAACTTTGCCTCTGCTCTCGCTTACTCGCAGCCTTCACCTTTCCGTTTTCACCTTTCCGTTTTACTCAATCCCCCTCAGCACCAGTGCCTTCATCACATCCTTAATAACCTCCAGGCTTGTGGGCTCGCCATGATGCTTCTCGGGGTCCCAGAGCATACCGGTGCACACGCAGAACTTGCGCTGCTTCAGTTCCAGGATGTCGTGATTGATGCAGCCCTGGCATCCACGCCAGAAAGCCTCATCGTCGGTCAACTGGTTGAAACTAACGGGCACATAACCCAAGGCAGTATTCATCTTCATCACAGCATCGCCGCTGGTCAGGGAGAATATCTTGGCATGAGGCCAGCGCAGACGTGCCAGGGTGAAAGTATAGTCCTTGATATGGCGTGCCACACCCAGTCCCTGATAGTCGGGATGGACTATGAGGCCCGAGGTGGTAACATAGTGCTTGTTGCCCCATGTCTCTATATAACTGAAACCGGCAAAGCGGTCACCGTCCAAAGCCAGAATGGCCTTGCTCTCCTTTATCTTGGTGGCAAGGTATTCGTGGGTACGCTCGGCAATACCGGTACCACGCTTGCGTGCAGCATCGCGGATTGTCTGCAGAATCTCGTCCACGTACTTCTCGTGACTGGCATCTGCAACGACTATCTTTATGTTGCTGTTCTCGAATGTGCGTATATCTTTCTTTTCTTCCATCTTGTTTGTGTGTTCCTTACCTGCGTTTCTTCAATTGTGGTACTGCCTCCGTAAGCTGCTCGTTCACCATTTCACGGCTTGCCTCCTCGGCCATCACTATCATCACCGTATCATCTCCGGCCACGGTGCCCAGGAGCAGGGGCGACTTCATCTCGTCTATCTCGTACGCCACCAGCGAGGCATGCCCTGGCGGAGTGTGCAGCACCGCTATGTTGCCGCTGAACTGCAGGGACCACTTCGTGGCGTTGAGTTCCTCACGTGTCTTTACGGGATCAAAGTACACCACACCGGGCAGGGCATACACGCTCTTGCCCGAACGGGTGCGAACCTTGGAGATGCGCAACTGCTTCAGGTCGCGGCTCAGCATGGTCTGTGTAGTGGAGAATCCGGCCTTTTCCAGTTCCACCGCAAGTTCCTCCTGGTTCTCTATGGGGCAATTGCCTACTATAGTGCGAATAACCTGCAGTCTGGCCTTTTTGTCTTGCTTTTCCATATCATTGGGCATCACTTTATGCCCTTTTAATCAAATATGCGTGCAAAGTTATAAAAAAATAGCAGCATCAGCGACATTATGACACCACAAATACCACAACTTTATGCAAAATAGACGCATAAACGGCTTTCGTTGCAAGATTATGCAAAACTAAGGACTATTAATATGATATAATGAAGCGATAAATGCGTTCACATAACGTAAATACAAAATAAAAGCAGTATATTTGCATATGAAACCATACCTAATCCTTGTCTAATATGAATCCACAATCACTGAACTTTACAATCTTCTGCATTGGAAGCATCGCAGACCATCTGAATATGAACGCACGCGATGTTTACCACAAACTGCAGAGTGCAGGCATCATATCAGACTATATCGTACCATGCTATGATGTATTGCACACATTCTCCAAGGAATATATCATCGAAGACTTGGTGGGTTACATGAAAAAGAAAGGAGTTCTGGCATGAAACGTTTATACCATACGTCAAATACAGAGGTACGCACACCCGACTTAAGTCATTCTCGTGAACACCTTGACTTTGGCCGAGGCTTTTACCTGACTCCACTGCGCGAACAGGCGGTTAACTACGGGCAGCGTTTCCTAAGAAAAGGCGAAGAGGCTTTTCTCAATATTTACGAACTCGACGAAGATCTGTCAGAAGTTTCGCACATAATCTTTGACGCTTACGATAGCAAATGGCTTGACTTTGTCACCACCTGCCGTAAAGGGCAACCTCACGCCGTATATGATATTATAGAAGGAGGTATTGCCGATGACCAGGTTTTCAATACTATCGACCTCTACTTCTCTGGTGTGTACACCTTTGAGCAAGCGCTTGACCAACTGCGTTTCAAACGTCCTAATCACCAAGTTTGCATCACTAACCAAGAGGTTTTAGACAAGCATCTTCATTTCGTGGAATCAATAAAACTCTGAACCATGCAGGCCAATAAGATAATACTTCAGCAAAAATATGCCCGTATCGTGAAGATGTTTGCCGACGAAACGGGATTCTCTTACGAAAAAGCATTGGGAATGTTTTATGACTCTAAAACATACGAACTCATCAGCGAAGGTATTGCCGACATGCACTGCATGAGCGATGAGTATCTTGTAGACGAACTTAAGGCTGAGTTCAAAATTACGTCATAACATTATTTCCTATAGTCACAAAGACTCAGTTCGCTATTTAAGAACGAATAGACATAACCCGGACTTTGGTAATACAATCCTGTCCTGGCATCCTGCAATCGGGCAAAGAATACTATTATTTTCTGAAATACCCATACGGTTACAAGACTTTTTACCTACAAATATACTACTTTGCCTCCACCGCTCGCTTGTAGGGACGCAGCGTGCTGCGTCCGCTCACATAGAACATTCCTGCCGACAGCCTTTTTGTCATAGACAGCAGCACATTCAACAACATCAGCCCCGACTGCATACTCTACGTCCCCCGCGGAGCAAAGAAAGCCTACCTGAACACCTTCGGATGGCACAGATTTGCCAAAGTGCTGGAGTTCTAAGGCAACCGCACCTTTCCTACAGACTCCGAAGATACCGTCTCACATATCTACGGCAGTCCTCATAGTAGGAGGACTCGAGTACTCTTAGTAGAAGGACTGCAGTACTCTTACTATGAGGACTCCAGTACTCTCGTGGGAGTACTAACACCTCTTTGTAGTTTAACGCTTTTGGTTGACTACTAGTTGTCTTACTTGTAATAAAGGTTGACTTTGCTTAAACTTAATGTTACTTTAGGTTGACTCTACTTTATGTTAGTCATAATTTTAGTTTATACTAATCTTCAACTATTACA